>NZ_JBNAFV010000006.1:0-187277 GCF_049800875.1 Amaricoccus tamworthensis
AACTTACTTGATGATTTTGGAGACGACGCCTGCACCTACGGTGCGGCCGCCCTCACGGATGGCGAAGCGCAGCTTCTCCTCCATGGCGATCGGTGCGATCAGTGCGACGTTGAACTTCAGGTTGTCGCCCGGCATCACCATCTCGGTGCCCTCGGGAAGGTCTACCGTTCCGGTTACGTCGGTCGTACGGAAGTAGAACTGCGGACGGTAGTTCTTGAAGAACGGCGTGTGACGGCCACCCTCTTCCTTCGTCAGGATGTAGGCCTCGGCCTCAAACTCGGTGTGCGGCTTGACCGAACCCGGCTTGCACAGAACCTGACCGCGCTCGATCGCGTCACGGTCAACACCGCGCAGCAGAACACCAACGTTGTCACCCGCACGGCCCTCGTCGAGCAGCTTGCGGAACATCTCAACACCGGTACAGGTGGTTTTCTTGGTGTCCTTGATGCCGACGATTTCGATCTCTTCGCCAACCTTGATGATGCCGCGCTCAACACGACCCGTCGCAACCGTACCGCGACCGGAGATCGAGAACACGTCCTCAACCGGCATCAGGAACGGCTGGTCAACCGGACGCTCGGGCGTCGGGATGTACTCGTCAACGGCGGCCATCAGCTCGGCGATTTTCTCAGCGCCAATGTTTGCGTCGCGGTCTTCCAGAGCGGCAAGAGCCGAACCGGCAACGATCGGAATGTCGTCGCCCGGGAACTCGTACTCGGACAGAAGTTCGCGAACCTCCATCTCAACCAGTTCAAGCAACTCCTCGTCGTCAACCTGGTCAACCTTGTTCAGGAACACGACCAGCGCCGGAACACCAACCTGACGGGCAAGCAGGATGTGCTCGCGGGTCTGCGGCATCGGGCCGTCAGCCGCGTTCACAACCAGGATCGCACCGTCCATCTGTGCCGCACCCGTGATCATGTTCTTAACATAGTCAGCGTGGCCGGGGCAGTCGACGTGGGCGTAGTGACGGGCTTCCGTTTCATACTCAACGTGCGCCGTCGAGATCGTGATGCCGCGGGCCTTCTCCTCAGGCGCGCCGTCAATCTCGTCATACGCCTTGAAGTCGCCAAACTGTTTCGTGATCGCCGCCGTCAGCGTCGTCTTGCCGTGGTCAACATGGCCAATCGTGCCAACGTTGACATGCGGCTTCGTACGCTCAAACTTTTCCTTCGCCATGATGGCCTCCTCTAAGTCTTACGGGCCTTTGGACCCGGTGTGTTGTCTCAGGCGAATTTGGCCTGAATCTCTTCCGAAATGTTCTGTGGTACGGCGTCGTAATGGTCGAACTGCATCGAGAAGTTCGCACGGCCACTGGACATCGAACGCAGGGTGTTGATGTACCCGAACATGTTCGCGAGCGGCACCATCGCGTTGATGGCAATCGCGTTACCGCGCGTGTCCTGACCCTGAACCTGACCACGACGGCTGGTGAGGTCACCAATGATACCGCCGGTGTAGTCCTCAGGCGTGATCACCTCGACCTTCATCACGGGCTCGAGCAGTTTCGCGCCGGCCTTACGAAGACCTTCGCGCATACCGGCACGGGCTGCGATTTCAAAGGCGAGAACACTGGAGTCCACGTCGTGGAACGCACCGTCGATCAGGGCAACCTTGAAGTCGATGACCGGGAAGCCTGCCAGCGGACCTGAGTCCATAACCGACTGGATACCTTTTTCAACGCCAGGGATGTATTCCTTGGGAACGGCACCACCAACAATTTTGCTCTCAAAGCTGTAGCCTTCACCCGGCTCGGTCGGAGTGATGACCAGTTTAACGCGCGCGAACTGACCCGAACCACCCGACTGCTTCTTGTGGGTGTAGTCGATTTCAGCTTCACGGCTGATGGTCTCACGGTAAGCCACCTGCGGCGCACCGATGTTGGCCTCAACCTTGAATTCACGCTTCAGACGGTCAACGAGAATGTCGAGATGGAGCTCACCCATGCCCTTCATGATCGTCTGACCGGATTCCTGGTCGGTTTCGACGCGGAAAGACGGATCCTCAGCTGCAAGACGGGCCAGACCCTGGGACATTTTTTCCTGATCGTTTTTCGTCTTGGGCTCAACCGCGATCTCAATAACGGGATCGGGGAAGGTCATCGTTTCCAGAACAACCTGCTCCTGCGAGTCACAAAGCGTGTCACCGGTGGTGGTGTCCTTCAGACCGGCCAGAGCAATAATGTCGCCCGCAAATGCTTCCTCGATCTCCTCACGGCTGATCGCGTGCATCATCATCATACGGCCGATGCGCTCACGCTTGCCCTTGGTGGAGTTGATGATCTGATCACCTTTTTTGATCACACCGGAATAGATCCGTGTGAAGGTCAGCGATCCAACAAACGGGTCGTTCATGATTTTGAACGCCAGAGCGGAGAACGGCAGGTTGTCGTCGGCGGACCGAGCGATGTTACGGGTCTCCGTCTCATCGCCGGGTTTAAAGCCCATGTAGGCGGGAACGTCGAGCGGGCTCGGCAGGTAGTCGACAACAGCGTTGAGGAGCGGCTGAACGCCTTTGTTTTTGAACGCGGAACCGCAAAGGATCGGAACGAACTTCATGTCAAGCGTACCCTTACGGATGAGCTTGCGCAGGGTTTCGACCGACGGCTCCTCACCCTCAAGGTAGGCTTCCATCGCGTCGTCGTCCATTTCGACGGCGAGTTCGATCATTTCCGCACGCATTTCGGCGGCCTTGTCAGCAAGCTCGTCACGGATTGGCTGACGGGTCCAGGACGCACCAAGGTCCTCACCTTTCCAGGTCCACTCTTCCATGGTGACCAGGTCGACGAGACCTTCCAGTTCGCTTTCGGCACCGATCGGCAACTGGATCGGACAGGGAACCGCACCGGTGCGCTCGCGGATCATGCGAACACAGTTGAAGAAGTCCGCACCGATCTTGTCCATCTTGTTGACGAACACGACACGGGGAACCTCGTAGCGGTCGGCCTGACGCCAAACGGTCTCGGTCTGGGGCTCAACACCGGCATTGGCGTCGAGAACACAGACAGCACCGTCGAGCACGGCCAGCGAACGCTCAACCTCAATGGTAAAGTCAACGTGGCCCGGAGTGTCAATGATGTTGAACCGGTGCTTCGGGGTCTGCGCGGATGCGCCATCCTCGGTCCGCTCCCAGAACGTGGTGGTCGCAGCGGACGTAATGGTGATGCCCCGCTCCTGCTCCTGCTCCATCCAATCCATGGTTGCAGCGCCATCATGCACCTCACCAAGCTTGTGGGACTTGCCGGTGTAGAAAAGGATACGCTCGGTCGCAGTGGTCTTTCCGGCGTCAATATGCGCCATGATCCCGAAGTTGCGGTAGAGCTCGAGTGGATAATCGCGGGCCATCGTTATGGTTTCCTGAAACTCGTGTTACCAGCGGTAATGGCTGAATGCCTTGTTGGCATCGGCCATCTTGTGGGTGTCTTCGCGTTTCTTCACCGCGGAACCGCGGGAGTTGGACGCGTCCAGAAGTTCGCCGGCGAGACGCTCTTCCATGGTGTGTTCGTTGCGGGCACGGGACGCCTTGATCAGCCAGCGGATGGCAAGAGCCTCGCGGCGCTCCGGACGAACCTCAACCGGCACCTGATAGGTTGCACCACCAACACGGCGGGAGCGGACCTCAACCGACGGCTTGATGTTGTCGAGTGCCTCGTGGAACACCTCAACCGGCGCGCGGCGCAGTTTCTGCTCAACGCGGTCCAGCGCACCGTAAACAATGCTTTCGGCAGCGGACTTCTTGCCGTCGTACATGAGGTTGTTCATGAACTTGGAGATTACACGGTCGCCGTATTTGGCGTCCGGAAGAATCTCCCGCTTTTCAGCGCTATGACGTCGGGACATCCCGTATTCTCCTTATTTCGGCCGCTTCGCGCCGTATTTCGAACGACGCTGGCGACGGTCCTTGACGCCCTGCGTATCAAGCACACCGCGGAGGATGTGGTAACGCACACCCGGAAGGTCTTTCACACGACCACCACGGATAAGCACAACGGAGTGCTCCTGGAGGTTGTGGCTTTCACCCGGAATGTAGCTGATGACCTCAAAACCATTGGTCAGGCGCACCTTGGCAACCTTACGCATGGCCGAGTTCGGCTTTTTGGGCGTCGTAGTATAAACGCGTGTGCAGACACCACGCTTCTGCGGGCACGCCTGCAGATGCATGGACTTTTGGCGCTTAACTTTGGGCTGCCGCGGCTTGCGGATCAGCTGTTGGATCGTAGGCATTCGAGTTTCAACCCCGTCTACACCGTGTTTCAGTTCACCGGCACCACGCCGGCAATTGCGCAATACCAAAAGTGCCACGGCAGGACCTCCAAACGGACCCATCGCGGCGAAATTCCAGAGGACCGGGGCTCCTCACCCAGGTCGTGACCACCAGATTGTGGCTGTACAGGAAAGCATGCTGGCCTTCCTGAGCGGGCGGAAACTATGCCGGGGTCCCCGGGATGTCAACCGATTATCAGGATGCTTCTGCCGATTTTCGTAAGCTGCACCAACCTACTGATTTCACTTGAAGTTTTAGCGGGCCGTAATCAGTCGTGATCCCAAATCCAAAAACAGATTTTCGGCAAAGGGAATCGGCGCTCTTCATGCCGGTGCGGGATTGCGGAAAACGAAAAGGGCGCCCCGAACGGGACGCCCCTGAAATCCGCAAGCTTCGGAAAACTTACTTGATGATTTTGGAGACGACGCCTGCACCTACGGTGCGGCCGCCCTCACGGATGGCGAAGCGCAGCTTCTCCTCCATGGCGATCGGTGCGATCAGTGCGACGTTGAACTTCAGGTTGTCGCCCGGCATCACCATCTCGGTGCCCTCGGGAAGGTCTACCGTTCCGGTTACGTCGGTCGTACGGAAGTAGAACTGCGGACGGTAGTTCTTGAAGAACGGCGTGTGACGGCCACCCTCTTCCTTCGTCAGGATGTAGGCCTCGGCCTCAAACTCGGTGTGCGGCTTGACCGAACCCGGCTTGCACAGAACCTGACCGCGCTCGATCGCGTCACGGTCAACACCGCGCAGCAGAACACCAACGTTGTCACCCGCACGGCCCTCGTCGAGCAGCTTGCGGAACATCTCAACACCGGTACAGGTGGTTTTCTTGGTGTCCTTGATGCCGACGATTTCGATCTCTTCGCCAACCTTGATGATGCCGCGCTCAACACGACCCGTCGCAACCGTACCGCGACCGGAGATCGAGAACACGTCCTCAACCGGCATCAGGAACGGCTGGTCAACCGGACGCTCGGGCGTCGGGATGTACTCGTCAACGGCGGCCATCAGCTCGGCGATTTTCTCAGCGCCAATGTTTGCGTCGCGGTCTTCCAGAGCGGCAAGAGCCGAACCGGCAACGATCGGAATGTCGTCGCCCGGGAACTCGTACTCGGACAGAAGTTCGCGAACCTCCATCTCAACCAGTTCAAGCAACTCCTCGTCGTCAACCTGGTCAACCTTGTTCAGGAACACGACCAGCGCCGGAACACCAACCTGACGGGCAAGCAGGATGTGCTCGCGGGTCTGCGGCATCGGGCCGTCAGCCGCGTTCACAACCAGGATCGCACCGTCCATCTGTGCCGCACCCGTGATCATGTTCTTAACATAGTCAGCGTGGCCGGGGCAGTCGACGTGGGCGTAGTGACGGGCTTCCGTTTCATACTCAACGTGCGCCGTCGAGATCGTGATGCCGCGGGCCTTCTCCTCAGGCGCGCCGTCAATCTCGTCATACGCCTTGAAGTCGCCAAACTGTTTCGTGATCGCCGCCGTCAGCGTCGTCTTGCCGTGGTCAACATGGCCAATCGTGCCAACGTTGACATGCGGCTTCGTACGCTCAAACTTTTCCTTCGCCATGATGCCATTTCCTAAGAATGCGGGGACAGCGAATTCGCCCCCTGGGACAGTGCGCGCCCGGATAGAGATTTATGGCTGAAAAGGCAAGTGATTATGTCGGCACAGGCCTAGGTGCGCCCGCGACCGTGACATAGATATCCAATGTCAGGACACGGAACTGACCACAAACCGGATTTTCCCGGACTTCGTCCGTGGCAGCTCATCCAGGTATTCCAGGCGGATGTCGATGCCGGTTCCCAGCCGCGACGCCAATTCCCGGGCGAGAAGCGTTTCGTCCTCCGGTCCGTAATGGTTCCCGCGTACGATTCTCAGCGCGGCCACTCCGGCCTGCTCCTGAACAAATTGGCTCGCACGGATGTTCACCATGTCCTTCAGAATATGATCGAGGCGGCCGACCCTGGCCCCGTTGGCAAGGACAAGGTAGTCCTCGGACCGACCGTCGATCCGCTCGACTGTTCGGCCCGGCAGGCCACAATCGCAGGAGCCGTCGACCGGAACCGCCAGATCGCCAACATCATATCTCAGGAGCGGGAAAGCCGGATTGGTAAAATTAGTGCCGACAATCTGGCTGGTGCCATCTGCCTGCGGTAAAAACTCTACGGCGGCAAAATCCTCATCGACGTGGAGACAGCCATTTTTGCATTCCGAAATGTTCGCGGCGGCTTCACACATTCCATAGTGCTGCAGTGGCTTCACACCAAAAGCGGACTGCATGAGCCGTGTCTGCTGGGCGGTCAGGTTTTCGGCACCTATCGTCACGTGACGGATAGGCATCTCGAACCGCGCATCGGTTTCGAGTACACGCGCGGCGATAAGCGACAGCATCGACGGGTAGCCATGCAGCCAGGTGAGTTTGCGCTGGCGGATGCCATCAATGTAACTGTCGAGGTTGTCCGGTGCCATATGATATGCGCTGAACATGACCTGACGCCCTGCGGCATTTATTCGCCAGAACGGTGGCTGCGACCTGGAGGGCTGCACCACGCTTCGACCTCCAAAATAGCCGCACCACGTCCCAGGAGTGATGCCGTGATGCTGACGGTAGCGCCACCAGACAGCCCACTGCTCACGTTCGGCCTTCCGCGTTGTAGGAAAGACCAAACCGGCCCCGGTTGTCCCACTGGTATGCTGGGTCAACCGTTGTTCCGCGGGCACCGCGTCGGAAACAAAGGCCTCCACGTTTTCCTGGACGCTGGCCCTGGACAACACCGGGAGCGCGGAAAGGTCATTGAGGCCACGGATATCCTCAGGCACGAGCCCGAGTTCGGGAAAAAGCTGCCTGTAATAAGGTGTGGTCGTCGCGGCGTGCCGCACGAAGGCCGCGAGACGCGCATCCCGGACCGCGGCGAATTCGGGATCACTCAGTGCGTGCCGCATTTTGTATTCGGCCAGGATTGCGTCGTATTCGGGGCCATATCGACGCCGCTGGACCCTGTAACCTTCCAGTGAACAGGCCAGATGCTGCGCCGGCACCGGCAGGTGCGCGTAGATCGCTTCCATCAGGCTCATGTACGCGCTCCTGCCGGCCGGTTGACGTTGGTTGCCACGCCCTCGTGGTTGGGCATTGTGCGGCCGATGACCCGTTCAAACATCCTTCGGCTCGCTGCGACGAGATCGTCATGTGCAGCAAAACTTTGGGCGAACTCGAAACAGCGTTGCCGCTGGGCCGTGACCTCGCCAGCTGTCAGGGCCGACTGTTTTTTGAGCCAGGACGCAAATGCCTCCGCATCATTCAGCGACAGGTCCGCCCCGACACCTTTGGTCTGAAGGTCGCGCCATGGGGTTTGGTCACTAACCAAAACAGGAGTTCCGGCGCTCAGCGCTTCGATAATCGCATGGCCAAAATTTTCGCCGAGCGTTGGCAGAAAGAACAGATCCTGAGTGGATAGCAGTTGAGGAACCTGATGCGCCGGAACCGGATCCACCACTTCCACCTCAATGTGTTCTGGCAGACCGGCTATTTTCGCGCGGCATTCCTGCCAGTAGTGCGCGTCGTCGATAAAACCCACGATTGTAAAGCGAACCGGAACATCAACTGTCTTCAGGACATCAAGCGCGAATGTCAGGTTCTTCTTGGGCGAGATCCGCGACAGAAAGACGACCCGAAGTGGATCATTTGGCAACCGGGGTTGTTGGTCAGGCGCAGTGGCCGGCAATGGCCTGGGGATGTTGCTGGCCGTATGGATGCTGATGCGGGCCCCCATTACAGCGGCGATTTCATCCGCCTCGCTGCACGATGAGGCGTGCCAGTGCACCATACGGTGCAGGCCGCTGAGCTTGGTCCCGGCTATGAAGAGGCGTTTCTTCCCGGATTTGATTTTCAGGGCACCTGGTGAAAACTCTCCCCGCGGAGCAACAATGACCGGACGCCGGCCCTTGCCCCGGGTGAGATTCGCCAGACAGGGGGACAGCATCGTCCAAATGTCGAAAAAGCTGTTAAGATAGAGTGCGTGATGTGGGGTATCGGCGAGGATCTGGCGAATCTGACTAATGCGCCCCTGCGTCGAATCCAAATAACGGACCTGCCCCGAGCCGACCGGGTTCCATTCGTCCAGCCAGACATCCGGGTATGGTCCGGGATCGCCGGAGTCGCGGTCGCGGGCGACAATCCGGAATTCGAAATCACCGCTAAGGGCTTCAGTCAGATTGGAAATGCTCTGGATCGGCCCACCAGCCTTGAAACCCGGCAGGTAAAATTTGTTGAATACCATTATTGTCGGACGCATGGACATCAGCTCCTCTATTGCCACCACAGCCGGATCGCAGGATCAAACCGGGAACGGGCTTCGAGCCCGAACGTTTGGCGTCGCCCGTTTGCCGTGGGTGAGCCCGCATGTGTCGATCACCGGCACCGACAGATTGAAGTCGAGCGTGGAAAACTCCTGGTGAGCCACGAGCAGGAGAATAATGTCGGCGTTTGCAAGCCCCTCTTCGGAGCCGACAAGTGAGGCGTGGCGCCCAAGGTCTGAAGGAAGCGCGGATACGTGAGGATCGACCGCAAGGATATCCATGTCGCCCTGCCCGGCCAGTTGGCGCGCGATGTTTAAGGCGGGACTCTCGCGCAGATCGTCGATGTCAGGCTTGAACGTCAGCCCAAAACAGGCGACCCGTGGCGGACGACCGATCCGCCCGGAAATGTCGGTGGCGGTCTCCGTGACCTGTTGGATGACCCAGTCCGGCTTGGAATCGTTGACCTCCCGCGCGGTACGAATGATGCGCGCCTCTTCGGGTGCCGATGACACTATGAACCATGGGTCGACGGCAATGCAGTGACCGCCAACACCTGGTCCAGGTTGAAGAATGTTGACCCTGGGATGCCGGTTGGAGAGACCAATCAGCTCGCGCACATCTATATCCAATCGGTCACAGATCATGGAGAGTTCGTTCGCAAACGCGATGTTCACGTCGCGAAAGCTGTTCTCCGCCAGCTTGGCCAGCTCAGCGGTACGGGCATCCGTTTTGAAACACCGTCCCTCGACAATCGTCTCATAGAGTTCCACGGCACGTTCGGCACAGCCGGGGGTGATGCCACCAATGACGCGGTCATTGTGTACGATTTCAAATATGGCGCGGCCGGGCAGGACCCGTTCGGGGCAATGCGCGACATGGATGTCGGGCGCCATGCCATGAGCCCCGGGAAAAACGAGATCCGGGCGTTCTTCCGCCATCCAGCGCGCTACGGCTTCACTCGCGCCGACTGGCGAGGTGGATTCGAGCACCACGAGATTGCCGGGTTCAAGGACTCTCGCAATGGATTGGCAGGCAGCCTCGACGTAAGACAGGTCCGGACTACGGTCACCTGCCCGAAACGGGGTTGGGACCGCAATCAGAAATGCATCAGCGGGCTCAGGCTCGGACGTGGCCCGTAGAAAGCCGAGCGCAACCGTAGATTTTACGGCATCGCCCAGACCCGGTTCCTCAATGTGGATCTCCCCGCGATTAACGCAGTCGACGGTTTCCTGCCGCGTGTCGACGCCGATCACCTTCATGTCCCGCGACGCGAACATCGCAGCTGTCGGCAGACCGATATACCCCAGGCCGATGACTGAAATAGTCGCGAACGGTTTTGGCATCGGCTGAAAATCCGATCTGCTCATTTTCATGGGTAATCTCCCTGGGGGCATGTTCCGCGGCGAAACGCTGAATAACTGAGGTAATGCGGTCGGCGGCCCGTCCATCGCCGTAGCAGTTAAGGGACCGTTCCGTGGATTGATACGCGTCCAGGTCATCGAGTATTTTGCCGACCCCGGAGACGATCTGATCGATATCTGTTCCGACCAGCCTGACACCGCCGGCTGCGACGGCTTCCGGCCTCTCGGTGGTTTCCCGCATGACCAGCACGGGCTTGCCGAGGGACGGGGCTTCTTCCTGGACACCACCGGAATCAGTTAGGATTACGTCGGCCCGGTTCATCAGATAGACAAAGGGCAGGTATTCCTGCGGAGCAATCAGCCGCACGTTCGGAATTGCGCCAAGTCTGGTCTCGACCGGTCCCTTGACGGCGGGGTTGAGATGGACCGGATAGACAATCTCGAGATCAGGCCGTTGCGAAAGGGCCGACAATGCAAGGCAGATTCGTTCAAAACCATCCCCGAAGCTCTCACGACGGTGGCCGGTAACGAGAAGCGTCCGTTTGGACGGGTCGAGCTCGAAACGATGCTCCAGCGAGCGCGCCAGACCTGGATCGGCTTTTAGTTTGGCTGCAGCCTGATGAAGGGCGTCGATAACAGTATTGCCGGTGATGTGGATGGATTCGGGCACGACGTTCTCGGCGAGCAGGTTGTCCCGGGCCACCCTGGTGGGAGCGAAATGTACTGAAGCTATGGCGCCGGCCACCTTTCGGTTCACCTCCTCGGGCCACGGAGAGAGAATATTGCCGGTGCGAAGTCCGGCCTCCACATGTCCGACAGGGACCCGCGCGTAGTATGATGCCAATGAAGCGCCCAGGGTCGTCGTGGTGTCACCGTGCACGAGAACCAGTCCAGGATCGAAGGTCTCCAACGGCCCCTTCATGCCTTTGAGGACTGCCGATGTAAGCGAATTCAGGTCCTGCCCCGGCGCCATGAGATCGAGGTCAAAGTCCGGAGTAATCTGGAACAGATCAAGGACCTGATCGAGCATCTGGCGGTGCTGGGCCGTGACGCAGACACCCACCCTGATCCCCTCGGCCATGGCAAGGCTCCGGACCACCGGGGCCATTTTGATCGCCTCGGGCCGGGTGCCAAACACCGCGAGAACCCTGAATTCCGGAACCGACATTGGCCCATCCAATCCTTCGTTTCAGGTCACGTGGTACTGAAACGGCAACCTGCATGATCCGGCTGCGGGCCTCTGGAAAACCAGAGATTTCAGCAGCTTGTGAATCAGGTTCGTGAGACCCGCAGAAATTGCGGCCAGCCAGCTTCGCCGACATGGCACGTTGAGGGCAATAAGTCGCCAGTAGAGTTAATCTCGCGTAAATGTCGTCAATTTACTGAAACAACCGACCCATTTTGCACGCGGCCTGGGTCAGGTTCGGCTTTTTCGGGTGACCCGAAAAAATTGATTAAAAATTAGGTAATCGGTGCTGATCTGCGCGAGCCGGGCGTCAGGTACGCCCGTATTTTCGGTGCAACCAGGTGAGTAGAGAGCAGACAAATTTGATGCCAGCGTCCAACCACACGATTTCCTGCATGTTTGCCGCGTTTCTCGCGCTAAGCTCATGTGACACCCCAAAAGAACGGGCGCAGGAACACCTGTCGCGTGGGATGAGCCTTCTCTCGGCGGGTGAGATGCACGCCGCTCGAAATGAGTTCCGAAACAGCTTTCGTCTCGACCCCGGCCTGCTGGATGCCCGCAGGCAATATGCGGAAATTTCCGCATCGCAGGGCAGTTTTACTGAGGCCATTTCACAGTACCTCACGATCCTGCAGGAGAAGCCTGACAGTGTTTCCGACCTGAACGCGCTTGCCGATCTTGCGCTTCGTGCCGGCGACCTCGAACTGGCCGGGATCCAAGTTGAGCGCGCTCTGGCGATTGAGCCCGACAATGGCGAGACCCGCAGTCTTGCAGCGGCAATCGATTACACGGACCCAACCCGAAGGGAGGCGGCAGTCGTTACGGCAAAGGCTGTTCTGAAGGAATTTCCGGACAATCTGCGCGCGCATGAACTGCTGATCGTTGATCGGTTGGCCAAAGGTGATTCCGGCGCGGCACTTGAGCTGCTGGATAAAGCGACGCAGGAAGCTGGACCGCAACTCAGCCTGGAATTTCTGAAACTCCAGGCTCTTGACCGTGACGGAGCCGCTGAAGCGGTCGCAACACAGTTGAAACGCATGGCGCGGAAGTTTCCAAATAATCGACGGGTAATGATTTCATTTGGCGACTGGTTCGCAGGAAGCAATCGAACTGATGAGGCACTGGCATTCCTCGATACCCTTCCTGCAACGGACACTGCACCAATACTGGCCGCTCGGATTGCTCTCCTGCGCAAAGCCGGTCGCGATGAGGAAGCCGAGCGGCATCTGGCTGGACTACGCGAGGAATTCCCTGAACTGAAGTGGGTGCCTGCGAGCGGTGTTTCGGGTGCGGCCCAGGGAACACTGAATGATCTGCCAAACTCGGCAGACGCGATTCGCCAGGCAATCGCTGCGCGGCTTGAACTGGTGGCGAGGGACCCCGGCAATGTAACGGCCCATACCGAACTGGCCGAACTGGCTTTGCGGGTGAACGACCTCGCACTGGCGAAACGCCATGTGGACCTTGCTAACGAACTTGCCGACGATGATACAGACATCCAGGCAATCAAGGCAGCGGTTGATGTCCGTGAACCAGCGACGCGGGATACGGCTATTCTAATGGCAAAGGACGTGCTGGCCACCGCTCCGGACAATCCTCGCGCCCATCAGGCGGTCATTGCCGCACATATGCTGAATGGAGACCCGTCAGCGGCGCTGACTGCTGTGGAAACGGCTCTTGAGCATGCCAATGGCGATGAAACGCTCAACGTCATGAAGCTTTCGATTCTGGAGAAAATGCAGGACGACGTGGCCGTTGGACAGCAGCTTGTCGCGATGGTCGGGATGTTCCCGGAAAACATGGCGATGCGGCAGGCGCTGGTTGGCTGGAATGCGCGGCGCGGCAATGTGAGCGAAGGAGAAGCCGTTCTGAGGGCTGGGATCAAACCGACGTCACAGGTGGAGGACCGGCTGGCGGTCGTCAAATATCTTCTGGAGATGCGCGGCGAGGATGCCGCGCGTACCGAGCTTGAGGATCTGATCAATACGCAGGTTTCCGCAACGCCGTATCAGGTGGCCCTGGCCGATCTGGAGTATTCGCTCGGAAACACGGATACGGCGGTTTCATACCTGCGCCGCGTCCAGAGCCGTACCGATGACGCGAGGGTTTCGACGAGATATGCGCAACTCCTCGCAGCACAGCGTTCCATGAAGGAAGCCGCCCGGGTCGTGAACGAAGTCTTGGACGAACACCCGGACTTCTCCGGTGCTTTGAAACTTCGGGCGCAGCTGCATATCCACGCGGATGATCCTGACACCGCGCTCGTGGATTTACGTAATGCCGCGACGAACACTCCAAACGATCCTGAGATTTTCTCGATCATGGCCATGGCCCACCAGCGGGCGGGTGCCGCGGAACTCCGAGGCGATGCTCTGGGAATGGCCGCTCGCGCGTCGAATTATAGCGTGGCTGAAACCCTGCGTTACGCCAACTATCTGATGAATCAGGGTGACACGGGAGCAGCCGAAGTTGCGGTTCAAACCTCCCTCGCCCGTCATGCTGGAAGTACCGAACTGCTGACGTTTCTCGGTCGGATACACCTCGCGCGCTCAGACTGGGGTCGCGCCGAACAGGTTGCGGACAGACTTTCGGAGGGTGGGAATCCGACAGCCGAAAGGTCGGCATCATTACTTAGGGCAGAAGTTTTTCAGGCTCAGGGGCGTGAAGCCGAACGTCTTGAGGTGCTGACCCGTTTGGTGACGAAAACCGGTGATCCGGCGGCACTCCCTGAACTGGTTAAAGCCCACGTCAATAATGGCGAAATCGCGACTGCGATGAGATACGTCGATGACGTCCTGGCCAAACAGCCGGACGACGAAGCGGCGCGCCTGCTAAAAGCCGGCATCCTCGTGTCGGACGGCAAACCGTCGGCCGCAGAGGCAGAGTATCGCGCGCTCATCGAACGCCATCCGACCCAAAGCCAGGCCTATGAACTACTCCATGTTCTGCTGGAAGAGCAGGGAAAGACAGCCGAGGCCGCCATTGTGCTTGACCGGGGCATCGAAAATGCCAGCGACAAAACGGGCCTATTGATCTCAAAAGCGGGCCAGCTGGAGCTCTCCGGCGATATCCCTGGCGCGCTCGAAATCTATGAAAGTCTGTACCGAAGGGACAGCTCGAACCCTTGGGTCGCGAACAATCTCGCGAGTCTGTTGACCTTCGAGGAACAGGACGAAGGCACGCTCGACCGCGCTTACGCAATCGCCCGCCGATTCAGGGATACCGACAATCCATATTTCCAGGACACGTATGGCTGGATTCTGCACCTGCGTGGCGACCCGGACGAGGCGCTCCGTTACCTCAGAGCCGCATCGGAACAGTTGCCTGACAATGCTCAGATAAGTTTCCACTTGGCAGAGGCCCGTCTGGCCGCAGGTGACCCTAATGCGGCCCGCCACGCCTATGAAACCGCACTAATTCAGGCGCGTAAAGGCGCCCCCCTGCCCCAAATTTCTCTGGTCGAACAACGCCTGTCCCAACCGGGCCTGAGCGCAATGACCGGGACCAACTGACCATGTGGACCCAGACCCCATGCAGGACACCGAGATCCAACAGCTTTTTGGTTTGAATACGGTATGAAACACAGCTCAAAATTCCCGGTCCACGGGTCCGAAGTTCCCGCGCCGGGCACGGGTCCCGAGCCCGCGAAGGCCGACGATACGATCGATCCCCGGGTTTTGTTTAACAAACTCTGGATGGGGAAATGGACCATCTTTGCCTGCACAGTGGCCTGTGCGACACTTGGTCTTACGGCTCTGACGTTTCAGACCGAGCGATACCGGGCGTCCGCGAGAGTGCTGGTGGACACGCCGGATACGAATGTGGTCAACATCCAGGAAGTTCTGGTGGATCAGCAGTTCGACCGGGATACGGTCCTGAATGAGATCGAAATTCTGCGTTCGACCGGGCTGATTGAACGGGTCATCCACGAGTTGCGACTGGAATATGACGAGGAGTTCAACCCGTTCCTGCAGGATCGGAAAGCCCCCCTGCTGGAACGAGTCGTTGAATCCCTGCCTTTCGAGCCAACCCTTCGCCCCATATTCGAGAGCGCAAAACTCATCAAACCCGAACAGCCCCCTCTGACCGAGGCCGCGACGGCGGAGATGACGCGTGTCGGGATCATTTCCGCGATCAGGAAGAATCTCGAAATCACACCGGTGGGCGAGTCACGGGTGCTGGCGATTGCCTTCACCTCGACATCTCCCCGGACAGCCGCGCGGGTGGTGAACGAAGTTGCCAACCAGTACATCGTTGACCAGTTGGAGGCCCAGCTCAACTCCACCAGATCGGCCACCGAATGGCTTTCGGAGCAGTCGACGGAACTGCGCATCCGCATGGAGGAATCTGAGGCAGAAGTGGAAGAATTGCGGGCCGAAATAGCGGAACAGGAAGGACAAAGCCGGGAGGTCACGCAACAGCGCCTCGATGGGCTCGTAGCATCACTCGCCCGCGCACGGCAGAACGCGACAGTGATTGCCGCCACCCAGGCAAGGCTGCAAAACGCTCTTGAGGATGGCACGGATCTGAATTCGATCTCGGAATTTCGGAACTCCGTTCTGATTCAGAGATACCGCACCGAAATTGACGACCTGACGGCCGAACTGCAAAAACTTTCGCGCTACCACCCCGAACGCAGGTCGATAGAGGCAAACATAGACGATCTTGATGAGCGCTCCCGGCGCGAGGCCATTCAGATCGTTGAGGCAATTGACCGCGATCTTCAGGTGGCGCTGGATCAGGAAAAAATCACGGAAGCCGAGATTATCGAACTGGAAAACCGCCTTGTCGAACAGTCGGGATCGGAACTGAAACTTCATCAGCTTGAACGCGAGGCGCTTGCAAACCGGTCGATCTATGAAAACTTCATTGCCCGTTTGAAGGAAACGTCCGTGCAGGAGGACCTGCAAAAAGCCAATGCGCGGGTTTTGACACCGGCTGAGGTTCCGGCACACGCACTGACCTCAACCAGAAACAGGATCGCAGCGGCGTCCATACTGGGAGGACTGATCCTTGGGACGTGCATCGTGCTGCTGCGCGACGCGCTCAACACCACTTTCCGCGCCACACGGCAGATCGAGGAAATGACCGGGCTCCCGGTGCTGGCCAACATCCCCTCAATCGGGAAAAAGGCAAAGCGCGGCGACATTGTGCGACACCTGATGGACAATCCGGGCTCCGCACTGTCCGAAGCAATACGCAACCTCCGCACCAGCATCCTGCTGTCCAACGTTGACCGGCCGCCACGTGTCATCATGTTCACATCATCCGTGCCGCGGGAAGGCAAATCCACCACATCGATCCTCACCGCGCTGACCAGCCGAAAGATGGGACGGTCCGCTATCATTGTGGACTGTGACCTGCACCTGCCGACCCTCTCTGGCATGATAGGTGCCGGCAGTGAAAAACCCGGACTGCTCAGCATCCTGGAAAGCACGTCGACAGTAGAGGACGCCATTCACGAGGATCAGGAAACCGGCCTTCACATCATCATGTCGAGAACCGGAGAGAAGAGGAACAAGGTAAACGCCGCCGATATCCTCTCGTCGAAAAAGTTCGAAAACCTGATCAGTGAACTGACCACCAAATACGAAATGGTCGTCCTCGACACGCCGCCGGCACTGGTCGTATCGGACGCGCGCATTCTGTCGGCCAATGTGGACGCCGTCATATACACGCTTCGCTGGGACGACACTCCACGGGGTGCCGTGATGGACGGGCTGCGTGAGCTTCAGTCCATCGACGCGCCAATCGCGGGCCTTGTTGTGACGATGATCAACGAATCCAAAGCCGCGCGCTACGCTTATGAGGGCCATCGCTACTACAAGGGCCAGTACCGGGACTACTACGTGGAGCAGTGATCCTTCCGCGTGCCCCGATCCCCTTGGAGAAGTCCGAAATTTTCTGCGGCCCGGGACGAATTTTACCAGCTTGTTAACCCGCAAACGAAACAAGATTACTAAAATTTTTCCTTGGAAACCGGGTTATCCAAATTGAAACAGCTGCTTCAGTCGCTGAAGGACGGAACTGTAGAACTGGCGGAGATACCAGCGCCGGAACCAAAGCGCGGATGCCTGCGTATCCACACCTCGCATACCCTCATTTCAGCTGGTACCGAGCGCATGCTGGCTGAATTCGGTCAGGCGAACTGGATCACGCGGGCCAGGTCGCAGCCGGACAAGGTCAAAATGGTGCTCGACAAAGCGGGAACGGATGGCGTTCTTGCCACGTTTGATGCAGTACGAAGCAAGCTCGATCAGCCGCTCACGCTCGGCTACTGCAATGTCGGCCGGGTCGAGAGCGTTGGAGTAGATGTCAGCGGTTTTGCCCTTGGGGACCGCGTCGTCAGCAATGGAAGTCACGCGGAAGTGGTGGTTGTGCCCCGCAACCTGTGCGCCAAAATCCCGGACAGCGTCAGCGATGAGGATGCCAGCTTTACGGTTCTCGCGAGCATTGGCCTGCAGGGGATCCGGCTTGCCAATCCAACGCTTGGCGAAAACGTCGTCGTTACCGGTCTTGGTTTAATCGGCCTCCTGACCGTCCAGCTTCTGCGCGCTCAGGGGTGCAGGGTTCTGGGCATTGATCCTGATCCCGCGCGTTTGGAAATCGCACGGAGCTTTGGCGCAGCGACCGCGTCGACCACTGATGATGTTCAGTCAGTCGCATCCGCCTTTTCTCGGGGCAATGGCGTGGACGCAGTCATCATCACGGCATCGTCGAGAAGCAACCGTCTGGTGTCTGATGCCGCTAACATGTGCCGCAAACGGGGCCGCATTGTGCTGGTCGGACAGACCGGGCTGGAGCTGAACCGGGACGAATTCTACGAGAAGGAACTCACATTTCAGGTCAGCTGCTCCTACGGACCCGGCCGCTACGAGCCGGCCTATGAGGAACGGGGACAGGACTATCCTTTGGGATTCGTCCGATGGACCGAACAGCGAAACTTTGAAGCGGTCCTCGATCTTATGGCCTCGGGTGCCCTCGACGTGCAGCCGCTCATTTCACACCGCTATGCCATTGAGCGCGCGGACGAGGCGATGGCTTTGCTGACATCTGACGCCCCGTCGCTTGGCATCATGCTGGAATTCCCTCGAGAGTCAGCCGCGGCCAACCTGTTCAGTCCAAGCGTCTCCCTGCGCGAAAAGACGACCACGGGAACAGGCACGGTAGCTTTCCTCGGTGCGGGAAACCATGCCGGACGCGCCCTCATCCCTGCTTTCCAAAAAGCCGGCGCCAACCTTCATACAATTGTCAGCGCAGGTGGGGTCAGCGCACGGCATTACGGCAGGAAGTTTGGGTTCGCCGTCGCCTCGACCCGAACGGACGACGTGCTGGAAAACGATGAGATCGACACGGTTGTCATAGCCACCCGGCATGACCGCCATGCCAGCGAAGTTCTCTCCGCCCTTCGCGCGGGGAAGCATGTCTATTGCGAGAAACCGCTCTGCCTGAACACCGAAGATCTTGAGGATATCCGGTTTGAGGCTGCCTCCCGCCCGGAACAGATTTTGATGGTTGGGTTCAATCGCAGGTTTGCACCCCATGTCGAACGAATGAAGTCACTGATTGAGCCGCTTTCGGTCCCGAAGCATTTCGCAATGACCGTGAATGCCGGGGCGATCCCTTCCGATCACTGGACACAGGATCCCACTGTGGGCGGTGGACGGATCATTGGCGAGGCCTGTCACTTCGTCGATCTTCTCCGCCATCTGGCGGGCGCGCCGATCACCGGATTCGAAACGGCCTTTGCTAATTCCACAACCACTCGAGATACCGGCGACACGGCTTCCATCATGCTTTCATTCGCGGACGGCTCGGCCGGTGTGATCAACTACCTCGCGAATGGTCACCGCTCGATTTCCAAGGAGCGACTGGAGGTATTTGCGGGCGGAAGGGTTCTCACGCTGGACAACTTCAGAAAACTGACAGGGTATGGATGGCCAGGCTTTTCCCGCATGCGCCTTTGGCGGCAGGACAAGGGCATCAATGCATGTGCGGCTCATTTCCTGAATGCGGTCAGAACCGGAACTCCGCCAGCCATCAGCCTCGACGAACAGATCGAGGTCAGCAGGGTCGCGATCGAAGCGGCCAGCAGAGGCAACGCGGGCAATCTCACGATAAACACTTCTCCCGCCGCATGAACGCACTAACCACAGCCGACCGCTACTGGCAGACCATCAGGCATCTTAGGCCTGGGCAGATAACCGGTCGCATTCGATACCGGTTGGCAAGTCCGCGGCCGGATCAGTCTCCTCCGCCTCCAACCCGAGACCGCGTGGGAACGTGGCAGGTTCCGGCGAGACGACGACCCTCTCTTACCGGGCCTGGCCACTTTATGTTCCTGAATGAAGCCGGGTCATTAGAGGAAAACGGCTGGGACGATCCGGGCAAAGACAAGCTCTGGCGTTACAATCAGCATTATTTAGACGACCTGAACGCTGACAATCCGGACGGGCGCTCTGGGTGGCACCAAATACTGGTGGCGTCCTGGATCATAGCCAATCCGCCCGGTACCGGGACGGGGTGGGAACCCTATCCCACGTCCCTGCGACTGGTAAACTGGATCAAGTGGGTGCTCTCCGGCAATGAACCTGGTCAGGACATGCTCGCGAGCCTTGCCGTTCAGACAAGGTGGCTCACCAAGCGCCTCGAATGGCATCTGCTCGGAAACCACCTTCTGGCCAATGCGAAGGCGCTGGTTTTTGCCGGACTGTTTTTTGACGGTGCAGAGGCGCGGCAATGGCTGCAAACGGGTGTGGGGATTTTGGAGCGAGAGATCCCCGAACAAATCCTGAGCGACGGTGCGCATTTCGAACTCTCGCCGATGTACCATGCCTTGATCCTCGAGGACTTTCTCGACCTCACGAACGTTTCACGCGCATTCCAGGCCGGCACCGAACCATTGTTCGCAGCAATCTCCGAGCGGATTCCCCCGATGATTGAATGGCTGCAGGCAATGAGCCATCCGGACGGTCGGATTTCGTTTTTCAATGACGCGGCCTTTGGGATCGCTCCGGAAAACCAGAACCTTATCGACTACGCGCAACGCCTCGGTTTCTTCACTCCGACGCGGACAGGGTCGAATTGGTTGCAGGACAGCGGATACTTCCGCTTCGAAAACCAGCGCGCGGTGGTCATCGCGGATTTTGCGCGCGTTGGGCCGGATTACCTGCCTGGACATGCACATGCCGATACACTCAGCTTTGAGGCGTCTCTGTTCGGACACCGGGTTCTCGTCAATTCAGGGACATCACTTTATGGCACGGGGCCGGAACGGTTACGGCAAAGAGGCACGGATGCGCATAATACCGTAACTGTCGCTGGCACAAATTCATCCGAAGTGTGGGGCGGGTTTCGGGTTGCCCGCAGAGCCCGGGTTTTTGATGTCAGCTGCGATTGGAATGGTGAGGCACAGACTGCCTGCGCAAGTCACGATGGATATACCCGATTACCGGATCGCCCGGTCCATCGTCGGTCGATCACACTGTCGGGTGAGTGTCTCGAAATCTTCGACAGTGTCACGCCAACTGAACACGAATCCGTCGCACGGTTTCACCTGCATCCGGACGTCGCAATTGAACAAACCTCAGCCAGTTCAGGGATAATCAGGCTGCCTGCGGATCAGACACTGACCTGGGATGCCGGCGACAACGAGCCATGTGTCACATCAACCACATGGCACCCCGAGTTTGGCAAAATCATAAAGAACCGGTGTCTCGTCATTCCCCTTCGTGACAACCGATCCATCCTCAAAATCCGTTGGGACTAGGACATGCACATACTTCTTCTGAGCGATAACTTTCCTCCCGAAACCAACGCCCCGGCCAATCGCGGGTTTGAGCATGCCAAAGCCTGGGTTGCGGCCGGACATCGGGTAACCGTGATCACCTGCGCCCCAAATTTCCCGCAGGGTAAGGTTTACGACGGATACCGCAACAGCCTGTGGCAAACAGAGAACATGCACGGCATCGAAGTCATCCGCGTCTGGAGCTACATGACGCGGAATGAGGGGTTCGCTCGCCGAATTCTTGACTTTGTGAGCTATATGGTGACGGGATTTATCGCCTCGTTTTTCGTCCGGCGGATCGATGTTATCGTCGGTACCTCACCCCAGTTTTTCACCGCCTGCGCCGCCTGGGCCGTGTCCCTGTTCCGGCGCCGACCCTGGGTCTTTGAACTGCGCGACATATGGCCTGAATCCATTCGGGCCGTTAGCGGCATGCAGAACTCGCGGGTTCTGGACCTGCTCGAGAAGCTCGAACTGTTTCTCTACCGTTCAGCCGACGCGATTGTGGCGGTGACACCGTCCTTCAAGCGCAACCTGATCGACCGTGGCATTGACGGCGGCAAAATCAGCGTTGCCACCAACGGAGTGGATCTGAGCCGTTTTGCGCGGGTACCGCGGGATGTGACCCTTGAGGCAAGCCTCAATCTTCAGGGCAAATTTGTGGCCGGGTATATCGGAACGCATGGCATGGCTCATCATTTGGAAACCCTCGTTGATGCCGCTGAGATGCTGGAACAACATCCCGAAGGTGGCGATATCAGGTTTCTTCTTGTTGGAGATGGCGCCAGCAAATCCGCGATCGAGCAGCGCGCCAGGGAACGTGGACTGACGAACATGATTTTCGTCGACCCGGTCTCGCGGGAAGAAGTCGCTCGTTATTGGTCTCTGCTGGATGCATCCATAGTCCACCTGAAAGACACCCCGCTGTTCAGCACGGTTATCCCATCCAAAATTTTTGAGTGTATGGCCATGGGTATTCCCGTTCTGCACGGCGTACGCGGGGACTCCGCTGAAATTATTGAGGAATGTGGCGCGGGAATACTGTTCGAGCCTGAAAACGCGACCGAATTGGCAACGGGTATTCTGGAACTGGCGGAAAACGCCCCATTGCGGAAAAGTCTTGCGGACAACGCGGTTGCGGCCGCACCCAGGTTCGACAGAACGGTACTAGCAGCCGGAATGTTGAAGGTTCTGCAAACGCTCAAGCCCGCATAAATTGCGCCGCGCTCCCATGCCAATTGCCGACCATAAGTGTGGGCGAAACAACCATTTATTCACGCCAAAGATTGTTTAATCGGGCTATTCGGTCTATCTGGGAGCAGACGGACCGTTCAGAAGCCCGAGGAAAACAAGGTTGTCAATCACGTCCAGACCGTCAATTTCGTGGGTTCCGCAGGCCGACCGTGCAGTGTCTCCGGGAGGCAACCGGTGAGTTTTTTTCGACGCAAACGGTCTTCGAATTCTGACAGTGGCGAAGACGGAACGGTCTCCGAGCCGAAAATCTTCCCGGACGAGCGGATTTATGCGGTTGGAGACATTCATGGACGTGATGATCTGCTGCTTGCCATGTTTGAAGCGATCGGCAACGATATCACGGCACATTCGGACAATCGTGTGGCGCGGCTGGTGTTTCTCGGCGATCTGATCGACCGTGGCGACCATTCCCGCAACGTCCTGGACATCATCACGAAAACCATCGCTGCGGAGAAGGAAAACAACATCATCTGCCTCCGGGGCAACCATGAGCAGGCCCTGCTCGATTTCATCAGGGACCCTCTGGTGAAGCGCGGATGGCTCCAGTTCGGCGGTCTTCAAACGATTGGAAGTTACGGTCTGACCGCGCCGAGGGGGCGGACCAGCGATGCCGAACTGACCAGGCTTCGCGATGAGCTGAAACAGGCGATGGGGCCGCATCTGGATTTCCTCAGCACCCTTCCGCTTTCATTTCGGTCAGGTGACGTCTTTTTCGCCCATGCCGGGATAGATCCGGCGAGACCTCTGAGCGACCAGTCGGAACGTGCGCTTCTGTGGGGCAAATCGAGTTTCCTGACCGAGGATGGGCTACCAGGGGTCAAGGTCGTGCATGGCCACTACGATTCCGCTGATGTGGTCTCCACGCCGGGCCGTATATGCGTGGATCTCGGAGCTTACTATTCAGGATGCCTGTGTGCGGTGCGCCTTGATGACGAAGTCAATGTGATCAAGGTTACGGCCTGACCGTTCCAAAGGTTGCGCACATCGATTCGGGCGAAGGCAGGGATAAACGATTTTGTTTCTTCGTACTGGGTCTTTGTTTCAAATCGTAATGAATCGAACGCCCGATCCGGGACCACACCGTCAGACTACCATTGTTAACTTTATCTCGGCAGTCTGCCCAAAGCCCGGATAGGCGCGAGCCCATTTCTTACAAAACCAAATTCGCTGCGTTGGATCAAATCCGGTCCCCTCGCATCGATCGTCATTCCCCTGCCACGTTAAGCATAAAGACAGATAACAGACTGTAAAACTATCATTTTTACGAAATACCCCACTTCTATCCTGTTGATTTCGCCACCCCACAGACACTAGCCAACGCGCGGTGGGTCCAGTTTCGCCGAGACCGTTCCGAAATGGGGCTGTAACGGGTGGGACATTTATGAGTGCGGTGGGATATGGGGTCGGTAAAATCTGATGTGGCCAGCGGCAATCCGTTGATCAACGGATTACTGTATGGGGTCAGTTGGGACGCAAACGTCACCTACAGCATTTCAAATTCCACGGCGGATTACCCGGACAACTACATGGTTTCCGCACTTGATGGCATTCGTCCAATGACCGATGCGCAAACGGTGGCGATATACCAGGCATTGGACGCGGACATGGTGTCGGAGCCGGCTTCCGGGTTTACCGTCGAAGGCTTCACCAATCTGAACGTGATGGGCGCTGAAACTGGACAAATTCGGGCCGGAAGCAGTTCAACTGAAAACCTCGCCTTCGCGTTCTATCCCAGCTACAGCGGCTATGGCGGTGACGTCTGGTTTGGCAATTCCGGCGACAGGCCGGCGGTGGGTAACTACGACTATCACACCGTTCTGCATGAAATTGGCCATGCCGTAGGCCTTAAGCATGGTCAGGACGGTACGCCATATGATCCGGAAAACATCCCGCAGCTGAATACGGCTCTGCCGTCGCAATACGACAGCATGGAATACTCCGTGATGACCTACAGAAGCTACGTGGGCCAGGACATCGGCGGATACACAAATGAAACCTGGGGGTTCGCACAGACCTTTATGATGGCCGATATCGCCGCCCTGCAATACCTGTATGGCGCGGACTACACGGCCAATGCAGGCGATACGGTCTACGAATGGCGTCCGGACAGCGGCAACACATGGATCAATGGCGAGGTCGCGATCAGCCCGGGCGCCAACAAAATTTTCCTGACCATCTGGGACGGAGACGGCAATGACACCTATGACCTCTCCGCCTATCCCAACGATCTGGACGTTGATCTTTCGCCCGGTGGCACCTCGGAACTGGGTTCAAACCAGCTTGCATGGCTCGGCGGTGGTAATGACGACAACGGCAGCTATGCGAGCGGCAGTGTCTACAACGCCCTGATGCACGGGAATGATACGCGCTGCCTGATCGAAAATGTCATTTGCGGAAGCGGTGATGATTTGGTGCGGGGCAACCGGGCCGACAATGTGATCGAGGGCGGCCTTGGGTTTGACACTCTGGTGTTTGACGGCAATCGCGACGACTACGACATATCCTCGAAACACGGTGTTCTGAGCGTTGTCGATCAACGCGGCGTGGATGGCACCGATACGGCGGAAAGCATTGAACTGTTCAGATTTGCTGACGGGGACCATTCCGCGGACCATTTCCTGAACAGGGTTACCGGATCTGACAGGGGCGAATATCTGGCCGGAACCGACGTTGACGACGTGATCTGGTCAAAAGGCGGACGGTTTGACCGCATGTACGGAGGGGATGGTGCCGACCGCTTTGTAATCGGAGCCGAGACCACAAATGGCACCGCGGAGCGCGAGATCATCTATGACTACGAGGTCGGCATCGATCAGATCGCTTTGATGGATGGAGCGAGCGTCAGCCACTTTTCCACGACCTCGAGTTTTCTGGTTGCGCATTTTGCAGGCGACGGAGACCAGCTGTTCATCGGTGGGGACGCTGTCGATCCCGATTACCTGACGTTCACGGCGGCAGATGGGCTGCTCCTGGCCTGAACCAAAAAATCGCTTTCCTGGCGAGCAGGTAGTTCCGGAGAAACCGGAGCTACCTGCATTTTTTAGTCCTCCTGGGTTAGATCGTCCGCCTCGTCCCCGGCGCCACCGATGAGCACCGACAACCTCGACGCCGCACCTTTCAGGACTTCCACATGTTGCTCCGCGTCGCGCAGTGGAAGGCGGGACGCCGGGGCGTGGAACGAAAGGGTCGAAACGAGCCGGCCCTCGGATCCGTAGATTGGAACTGCCACGGCAATCATGCCCTCCATGAATTCACTGTCGTCGGTGGAATAGCCCCGCTCACGTATCCGGCTGACCTCTTCCAACACGGCGTCGGCCGAAACCAGGGTTCCGGGCGTGCGGGCCTCAAAAACGGTTGCTTCAAGATAGCTTTTCAGGTGACGGCGGTTCAGCGTGCTGAGATACATCTTGCCGCTGGCCGTGCAGTAAAACGGAACGCGCGTACCCACCGGAAGCTGGATACGAAGTGGCCATTTTGTCTCCACGCGATCTATGTAGACCATCGCGTCACGATCCGGCAGAGCGAGGTTGACGGTCTCACCCACCTGCTCGGCAAGATCGGTAAGTATCGCAACCCGCGCGGTCCTGATGCGAAGCGAGGAGAGTATCCCCGTCGACATCCGCCGGAGCCGGGCGCCGGGCGAATAGGATCGCCCGTCAATTTCGCGCTGAATAAAGCCTTCCTGCTCCAATGTGGAGAAGAGCCTGTGGATGGTGGGTTTTGGCAGGTTCAGTGACTGGTTCAGTTCAGTCGGTGTAACCGGAACTCCGATCCGCGCCATTTCCTCCAGGACGAAGAGAAGCCGCAGGTTGGTTGGAATGGAACCGGAATTGTCTGAACCGTCTTTCACTTATCATCACCTGCCAAAATCAGCATTTACCCTGAAGAACCTGGAACAAGCACGGTTGACAGGGCCGGGACAAGAGCCACGACCATCCAAACCGCAAGCAACGCCACAAGATAGAACACCGAATACCTGAGAAGCCTGAAATATGGAACGCCGGTAACCCCGGATGCCACATAAAGGTTCAAACCATATGGCGGCGTAATGAAGCCGATCGATGCACCCACGAGGAAAATCACCGCAAACTGCAGGGGATCAACGCCAACCGAATGCGCGATCGGCGCCAATATCGGTGCGAGGATTATCGTCACCGGCAGGCTTTCGAGAACCATTCCGGCCACAAACACGATGGCCATGGAGGTGAAGAGCACGGCGTAATAATCCCCCATCCCGCGAACGAAGTCGCCAATAAATTCCTGGGCCCCGAGAACCGAGAGGATCTGCTGCATGACGACCGACACCGCGATCAGTGGCGCGAGAATGCCTGCGATCTGCGCGGAGCGCATGGTGATCGACGGCAATTCCAGTGGCCCGAACCCCTTCACCACCAGCATTTCGCCGAATCCGCGATGCGCCACGGGGCGGTCCTCATCCGGCGATCCCATCAATTTGTGGATCGGAAGGCTTACAAACCCCACAATGATGCAGAACCCGACAGTCACACCGGCCGCCTCTGTCGGAGAGAATTTGCCCGTGTAAATACCCCAAAGCACGAGACCGATTGCAAAGAAGCCGAGCCACGCACCGACCGCGGTTTTCATCACCCGGGCGAAATCGAGACTGATCAGATGCCCCCAACCATTTCGCGAGCAGATCACAAAAGCGGTCAGCATCATGCCAAAAACCATCATGGCACCCGGAATAATACCCGCCACAAAAAGCTCCGAAATCGGCAGGTTCATCAAGAAACCGTAAACGATGAAGATGATTGACGGCGGAATGATAATGCCGACCGTACCCCCCGCAGCGGCCGTCGCTGCGGAAAAGCGCTCGTCATACCCACCCTTGACCATCTCCGGATGCAGCATGGAACCGATGGTTGCGGTTGTTGCCGAGTTGGATCCTGAGATCGCGGCGAACAGACCACAGGCCCCGATGCTGGCCATAGCAAGTCCGCCCCTCAACCAGCCGAGACAGGAATAGGCAAAGTCGGACAGTCTTCGCGCGATACCGGAGCGGTTGATGAGGTCGCCGGTCAGAATGAAGAGCGGCATCGCCAGAAGCGCGAAACCATCGGTAAACACATCGGCCAGCGCTGCGCCGATATTATCGAGCGGCAAACCAAGCACAAAGCTCAACCCGATCACCCAGTATCCGATGACAAGAAACACCGGCACGCCGAGCATGAAGAATACGGTGACACCCAGTGAGATAAGCGTAATCCAGTTTCCATCCGTCATCTTCAGCCCTCCCCGATCGCGACAGTGCCAATCAACGGATTACCGTTTCGCAGGTTTTCTACATCAATGAGGTAGTTCTCCATCGCCCTTGCCGCGATCAGAACAAAACTGAGCGGTACGGAAATCAGGAACCACCACTGCAGGACGTTGTCCGTCCCGAGCAGGATCTGGAAGTTGGACGCCGAGTTTGCAGCAACCCGTGTCGACGTGACGATCACAACCCACGAAAAACCGAGCCAGAGTACGAAATCGAGCGACAGGCAGAAAAACTGTAAAGGACGCGGCATTGAGGCACGAAATTCCGCGAAGGCCAGATGAGTCCGGAGTTTCACGTTATAGGCACACCCGGCCCAGGTCATGATGAGGAACAGGAAAGGCGGCAATGTGGTCGACCACGGCGCCTGGACATTCAGAATGAACCTGCGAAACACCTCAACGAAGATGATGGCACCAATCAAAAGATACGTGGAGACCATGATCGTGCTCTCCAGCTTGCGTTCCACCCAGGGAATTTTGCTGTAGAGTACCAGAAAAAACAGCCCTCCCAGCAACGTGACTAGAGCGCCAAGCACCCAGGCTCCGGGTCCTCTGAGGGCCTCGCTGAGCATCCACGCGTCATTTGCGAACAGCGCGCTGATTATTTCCCCGATGTTACCAATCATGACCTGCCCCTCCCCACGAGCAGCTTATCTACGCCCGTGGCGTGCCTCGATACGGTTTTGTGTTCAGTGTGCCGGTGGATGGCAGCGTGGCCACCCACCGGAAGGTATCGTCAGGCCTTCCACCAGCGGCGGGGCTCAACGTTCTCAGCCAGCATGTCGACCGGAATCTCGCGTGCCACATTGTAAATGGCATCATAGGTATCGATACCGCCCGCCCAGTTGTTGATGCGCTCACGCCACTGGCTCCAGGGATCGGGATTGAACTCCGGCGAACACATCTCCTCGGCGACCTTGATTTCCTCGGGCGGAAGAAACGCGTTGCGCACGTTGTTTTGCGCGAAAATCGTGTTCGGAAGCTGGGGATCGGAGAAACCGACCGTGTTCACCAGGGCAGCCTCATTGGCGGCCTGAACGTGAACCTGTGCCAGATAGGCGGATTCCATCACGGCGTCCTGCAGATAGCCATCAAGGCTGTCAAAGACCTTCGCCGACATGGCCGTATGCTCGGTTCCGCAGAAGAACTTGAGGTCCACGGACTGGGACACAACCGGGGCCATGTTCGCGTAAGCCACGGCGGAAGCCCAGGTTTCCGCGCCATCAATCAGACCGGTTTTAAGTCCGTCGAGGGTTTCCTCCCAGGCCACCGGCACCGGATTGAGGTTCAGGAGCTGCATGGCGATACGGCCAAGCTGGGTGCCTGTGACTCGGTTTTTGGTGCCGAAAAGCTCCTCAACCTTGGTGACCGTCGGCTTGTCCTGGGCACCCAGACCTAACTGGATACCGCGAAGCTCACAATGGCTGAACAGGAACTTCATGCCATGCCGCTTCTCAAACGGATCGCGCAGAATGCGCTGACTCTCCGGGCTGTAGAGGAAATAATACTGAGAGGCGCGGCTGGGGAACATGTACGCGTAATCCAGCACGTTCAGGTAGGGCGCCGCACCCGCAGAGTTCTGGGTCGAGGCCGCATAGATGTCGGTAATGCCCAGCTGGGTTTTTTCCACGCAGTTGGGCTGACCACAGATCTGGTTGTCGCCGATAAACTCGATCCGGATTTCGCCGTCGGTACGGGATTCAAGGTCGCGGGCGAACTCCAACGCGCCCGCACGCTCAATCAGAAGGTTACGGGCGTTGAAGCCCGCCGCACCAAATTTGAGCGTGTGCTTGGCTTCCTTGGCGAAGCGCTTTTCGTAAGTTGATTCAGCAGCTTTTGCGAGTGACGCGACCGAAACCGTCCCGCCCAGCGTACCCGCAGCGAGCAGCGTCGACGACATTCC
This sequence comes from Amaricoccus tamworthensis, assembly GCF_049800875.1. Lineage (NCBI taxonomy): Bacteria > Pseudomonadati > Pseudomonadota > Alphaproteobacteria > Rhodobacterales > Paracoccaceae > Amaricoccus > Amaricoccus tamworthensis. The sequence continues at coordinate 29,343 of NZ_JBNAFV010000006.1, forward strand.
ATACTGTCCAGCGACCTTGAAAAGATCGCGGCGAGACAGCCCGCCAAGTTTGGCAGCCAATGACATGATAGTTCCTCCCGGTTTGTTATTGAGACTTGTAGTATCATTTTTAATACACTAATTTCACTCTGGCAAGGAAAACATGGCGCCACATCAAACAAAGAAAAGAGCTTGGGGATGGAAACGACCAACACCGACTACATTGTCATTGGTGCGGGTTCAGCTGGATGCGTTCTCGCAAACCGACTGAGCGCGGACCCGGCCAACAGCGTGGTTCTGCTCGAAGCGGGTGGACGGGACTGGAACCCCTGGATCCATATTCCGGTCGGTTACTTCAAGACCATGCACAATCCGTCCGTGGACTGGTGTTACAAAACCGAGCCTGATCCGGGTCTGAATGGTCGCCGTCTGGACTGGCCACGGGGCAAGGTACTGGGTGGTTCCTCATCCCTTAACGGATTGCTTTATGTTCGTGGACAACCACAGGATTATGACCGCTGGCAACAGATGGGAAACCGCGGCTGGGGCTGGGAACATGTTCTGCCACTCTTCAAACGGTCTGAACTTCAGGAGCGTGGCGCGGACGAGTTCCACGGCACTGATGGGACGCTCGCGGTATCGAACATGCGCCTGCAACGGGCCATCTGCGACGCCTGGGTGGCGGCTGCGCAGGATGCGGGATACCCCTTCAACCCGGACTATAATGGGAAGGATCAGGAGGGTGTCGGCTACTTTCAGTTGACGGCCCGAAACGGCCGCCGGTGCAGCTCCGCGGTCGCTTTTCTGAAACCCGCCAAAGACCGAAAAAACCTCAAAATCATCACCAAAGCTCAGGTGCGAAAGGTTGAGATTGATTCGTCGGGCCGCGCAACCGGCGTCACCTACGCGGATGCAGCGGGAACGGTTCACACCATCAACAGCAACCGCGAAGTGATTCTCTCATCCGGCGCCATCGGCTCGCCCCAGGTGCTGATGCATTCCGGCGTTGGTGAACCGGAACAACTGAAGGCAAACGGAATCGACGTCAGAAAGGAACTGCCTGCAGTCGGCAAAAACCTCCAAGACCACCTCCAGGCCCGTCTGGTCTTCAAATGCAACGAGCCCACGCTCAATGACGAGGTTCGCAGCCTGTTCAACCAGGCGAGAATTGCCATGAAATACGCCCTCTTCCGGGCCGGCCCAATGACCATGGCCGCAAGTCTTGCCACCGGCTTCCTGAAAACAGGGCCCCAGGTCGAAACTCCCGATATTCAGTTCCATGTTCAGCCGTGGTCCGCCGACAGCCCCGGCGAGGGCGTCCATCCATTCTCAGCCTTCACCATGTCGGTATGTCAGCTTCGCCCGGAGAGCCGCGGCGAGATCGTGCTGAACGGGCCGGATCCCACCACATACCCCAAAATCCACCCGAACTACCTTTCGTCGGAAACGGACTGCCGCACGATTGTGGAAGGGGTCAAAATCGCCCGCCGAATTGCGCGTCACGCGCCTCTGGATTCCAAAATATCAGAGGAATTCCGGCCCGACAGCTCACTGGACATGGACGATTACGAGGGCACTCTCGACTGGGCGCGCAACAACTCATCGTCGATCTATCACCCCACGGGTACCTGTAAGATGGGAGAAGGCCCCAATACGGTTGTGGATGACCGTCTCAGGGTACATGGCATCAGGGGACTACGGGTCGCGGACTGTTCCATCATGCCCGAGATCGTCTCAGGCAACACCAACGCTCCCGCAATCATGATTGGTGAGAAAGCCAGCGACATGATCCTGGAGGACAGTAAAGTGGCGGTTTAAAACCGACGCCTATTTCGCTCCAAACCCACTGGCCATGACGAAAATCGTGCGGAGGGCTATGTACACGTCCAGGCGTCCGCAGGAAGCTTCGACGTAGCGCTGATCGTACATTGCCTTTAGCGCCGTCGCCTCCGCTCCATCCGCATACCCGTGCTCAATCTGCGCCAGTCCTGTAATTCCCGGCTTCACGCGAAAACGCTCGTTGTAGTGGCCGATCAGTTGCGAAAAATACTCCGCATGCTCAATGGCATCCGGGCGCGGTCCGATTACACTCATTTCACCCAAGAGAACATTGATGAAGTTGGGCAGCTCATCAACGCGTGTCCGCCTGAGAAAACCGCCCAGCGCCGTGATCCGGTCGGTTTCAAGCCCAGCTTCCGGGCCGCGTGCCGTGTCCCCGGACGGCAGCATGGTACGAAATTTGTACATGTAAAACGCCTGCCGGTTTCGGCCCATGCGCTTTTGCACAAACATCAGCGGACCAGGATTCAAGACCGGGTTCACAATCAGAAGGAGCACCGCAAGCAGGAGAATAACCGGCATTGCGGCAAGCGCGCAGCACATATCGAACGTGGTTTTATAAAGTCGGAAAACGGGCGACCATCTGATCCCATTGAGGTCGGATTTGAGAAACCGTTTTGTTCCCCGCCCCTGAAAAAATATCGGGACTTCGAGTTCCAGATCCTGAAAAGACATGCCTAAAATACTCCACGACACCAAGCAAACAGGCAGGAAACCGAACAACCTGAGGTTTCCTACAATTTTCATATTACGGTATCGAAAGAGTAAAATAATCTAAGCGATTTTTAGTAGAACTAATTGAAAAAGTGGTAAAAATCGGAAGCCGCAGTGAAAATTCCGCTTTAGTTCAGTCGCTTGCGGGAATTAACCATCTGATAAAACTCAAGGTTGAATTCCATTAATCGAAACCGGCCTGGAAAATTTGAGCCATTTCACCTGAGTGCTGCGTACCGTTGCGGAGACGATTCCACCTCAAGTAGAAAGCCCCGCTGTTACCAACGGGGCTTCCACTCAGTTCCGGATATGCCTGACCGGCTTTAGTGAACCACGTGCGGGGTGGCCGTCGACTTACCGACATAAAGACCATCCGCGTCCACGGATACCGGCACCACCTGCCCATCGCGGACCTCTCCGGACAGCAGCTTTTCAGCCAGCGGGTCCTGAACGGACTTCTGTATGACCCTTTTCAGGGGTCGCGCACCGTAAACCGGGTCGTATCCGCGATCGGCAAGCCAGGTCATGGCCGCCTCGTCCACGTCGAGCGTGATGTTCCGCCCTGCAAGACGCTTGCCAAGTATGCCCAGCTGGATGCTAACGATACCATCCATATTCTCGCGGCTGAGCCGGTCGAACAGCACGATCTCGTCGAGGCGGTTCAGGAACTCGGGGCGGAAATGCGCCCGCACGGCCGCCATGACCTGATCCCGCGCGGATTCGGCATCCTCACCGTCACCAAGCGTCGAAAGCGCCTGGCTGCCCAGGTTGGAGGTCAGAACGATCAGGGTGTTCTTGAAATCTACCACCCTGCCCTGTCCGTCGGTGAGACGACCGTCATCGAGAACCTGCAGAAGCACGTTGAACACGTCTGAATGCGCCTTTTCGACCTCGTCGAACAGGATCACCTGATACGGTTTACGCCGAACGGCCTCGGTCAGAACGCCACCCTCGTCGTAGCCCACGTATCCCGGGGGCGCACCAATCAGGCGTGCCACGGAGTGTTTCTCCATGAACTCCGACATGTCGATACGAACCATTGCCTGATCATCATCAAACAGGAAATCCGCCAACGTCTTGGTCAGCTCGGTTTTACCAACACCGGTCGGTCCAAGGAACAGGAAGCTGCCTAAAGGTCGGTTCGGATCGTTCAGCCCGGCCCTCGCACGGCGTACAGCATTGGAGACCGCAACCACGGCTTTTTTCTGACCAATCACCCGTGTGCCAAGCTCCTCCTCCATACGGAGAAGTTTCTCGCGCTCACCTTCCAGCATCCGGTCAACCGGAATACCGGTCCAGCGCTCCACGACGCTTGCCACATGCTCGGGCGTAACCGCTTCCTCGACCATGACATCATCGTCCTGGACAGCCTCGGCTGCGGCAAGCTTTTGCTCCAGTTGCGGAATGACACCATAGGCGAGCTCACCCGCTTTCTGAAGATCACCGCGACGTTTGGCGTTGTCCAGATCATTACGCGCGCTGTCGAGTTGCTCCTTCAGCTCCGCGGAGCCCTTCAACTTGTCACGTTCCGAGGTCCAGCGTTCCGTAAGCTGAATGGATTCCTCCTCAAGCGCGGCAATCTCCTTGAGAAGCTTCTGCAAACGCTCCTGGCTTGCCTCATCCTTTTCCTTCTTGATGCCTTCGGCCTCAATCTGTTTCTGCAACAGATCGCGGTCGATTGCATCAAGTTCCTCAGGCTTGCTGTCCACCTCCATGCGAAGGCGTGAACCGGCTTCATCCATGAGATCGATGGCCTTGTCCGGCAGGAAACGGTCGGTGATGTAGCGGTCACTCAGGGTCGCAGCCGCAACCAGCGCAGAGTCGGTGATGCTCACTCCATGGTGAACCTCGTATTTCTCCTTGATGCCACGCAGGATCGAGATCGTATCCTCAACCGTCGGCTCACCGATCATGACCGGCTGGAACCGCCGGGCCAGGGCCGCATCCTTTTCCACGTGCTTGCGGTATTCGTCGAGCGTGGTCGCACCAACGCAGTGCAACTCACCACGGGCAAGCGCCGGTTTCAGCAGGTTCGACGCGTCCATCGCTCCGTCCGCCTTACCGGCACCCACGAGTGTGTGCATTTCGTCGATGAACAGGATGATTTCACCTGCGGCATCCGTCACTTCGTTGAGAACGGCTTTAAGGCGTTCCTCAAACTCACCCCGGTACTTCGCGCCAGCGATCAGCGCACCCATATCCAGCGACAACAGCCGCTTGTTCTGGATTGATTCCGGCACATCGCCATTGACGATCCGCAGAGCCAAACCCTCGGCAATCGCGGTTTTACCCACGCCAGGATCACCGATGAGAACTGGGTTGTTCTTGGTGCGACGGCTCAGAACCTGCATGGTGCGGCGAATTTCGTCGTCGCGACCAATGATGGGGTCAATTTTTCCCTCTCGCGCCGCTTCCGTCAGGTCACGCGCATACTTCTTCAGCGCGTCGTACCCTTCCTCAGCGTTCGCACTGTCCGCCGTACGGCCCTTGCGCAGGTCGTTAATCGCCTCGTTGAGCTTCTGGGCGGACAGGCCACCCTCTTTCAGCGCGTCATTGGCACCGGATTTTGTGACGGCAAGCGCGGTCAGCAAACGCTCAACAGTGACATAGCTGTCACCAGCCTGGTCCGCCAGTTTCTCCGCCTCAGCCAGCACCTTGGCGGTCTGGCCGTCCATATACACCTGGCCGCCACCGCTGCCGGAAACTTTCGGCTGCTTACCGAGCGACAGTTCCACGGCACCGTAGACCTTTTTGGCGTCACCACCGGCGCGCGTAATCAATCCGGCCGCCATGCCCTGCTCATCGTCCAGCAGGGCCTTTAGAATATGTTCGGGAAGGAACCTCTGGTGGTCCTCACGCAGAGCAATTGTCTGGGCCGACTGAATGAAGCCACGGGCCCGTTCGGAAAACTTTTCCATGTTCATCTTGATCTCCTCTCAGCACTTTCCCCGCAAACGCCCGCTCGGCGGCACATTCGCTGAAAGCCTTGAAATTCAGATAGGAACATCAACCTACCGTTGCAAGAAAACAACAGCTGCAAATAGCCAAAAAATTTTCGGCGGCCAAAATTCGCCGTTTCCGTTTGGGAAACTCACTATTCCGCGGGAAGCGGTTGTTTCCAAAACGGCCTCACTTAAGTGGCTGGGAAACGCAACCAAGGCAGGGAGACGACCTTATGCTGGACTCGAAATCAAATGCGGTGGCCGATCACCCGATCAACGCACGCTGGACTGCGGACAATCCGGACGTGTTGCAGCTCTATTCTTTCCCCACGCCCAACGGCATCAAGGTCTCGGCCATGCTGGAGGAAATCGGGATCGACTACGAGGCGCACACCGTCAAACTGAATGAGACAACCACGCCCGAGTTCCTGTCGTTGAACCCGAACAACAAAATTCCCGCAATTATCGACCCCGATGGACCGGACGGCGAGGCGCTGAGCCTTTTCGAGAGCGGCGCCATTCTCATCTACCTTGCGGACAAAACCGGACGTTTTCTGGCGAAGGATGGAGCCGAGCGCTATGAGACCATTCAGTGGCTGATGTTCCAAATGGGTGGCGTCGGTCCGATGTTTGGTCAGCTGGGCTTCTTCTACAAGTTTGCAGGCGCTGACATTGAGGACCCGCGCCCACGTCAGCGCTACATCGACGAGACAAAGCGCCTGCTCAATGTCCTGAACCAGCGGCTTGAGGGCCGAACATGGATCATGGGTGACGAATACACCATTGCCGATATGGCAATTTGGCCCTGGATCCGCACCTTGGACTTTTATGGTGCCAATGAGGCCGTCGAACTCGACAGCTTTGCCAACGTCAAAGCCTGGGTCGCCCGCGCTCTGGACCGTCCGGCATCGCAGGCCGCACTGAACATTCCCGACCGGGACGCCTGATTTGGACGACAGGTTGCTGCCGGTTCCCAGCTGGCGGCAACCTTGACTTTCCCGACGTGACCGGGCAACCGCATGGAAATCCATTCCATGAGGAGATCCCACATGTCGGACGACCGCCTGATTGTTGGCCTGGACGTGCCAAACGCGCTGGAAGCCCTTCAGATCGCGGAAAAGCTCGGCGACAGTGTCAGTTTCTACAAAATCGGCCTCGGAATGCTCACCGGTGGCGGACTCGCACTGGCCAATGAACTTACCGAAAACGGCAAGCGCGTCTTTCTCGACATGAAACTCTTCGACATACCCGCCACCGTGGAACGCGCGGTCCGTGGTCTGGCCCAGTACGATCTGGATTTCCTTACCGTCCATGGCGATCCGCACGTGGTTACGGCCGCCGCGGAAGGGCGCGGCACCAAACCGCTGAAAATTCTCGCGGTGACCATCCTGACTTCCATGAACCGCTCCGATCTGGATGACTGCCTGATCAAACCGGGCAACATGGCTGATCTGGTCGTCGAGCGTGCCCGAACGGCGTTCCGGGCCGGCGCGGATGGGGTCATTGCATCCCCACACGAGGCAGCCGCGGTTCGGGCGCTGCCCGAAGCCGAGGGCAAACTTATTGTTACGCCCGGAGTGCGTCCTGCCGGCTCGGCCGCCGGTGACCAGAAGCGCATCGCCACGCCTGCGGAAGCCCTCAAAAACGGAGCGGATCACTTGGTGGTTGCGCGGCCGGTTTACGCCGCACCTGACCCACGTGCGGCAGCGGAAGCCATTCTCAGCGAGATTGCCAGGATTTAGTAACCGGCACGCCCTTGCCCCGTGATCGCGGAGCAACACTGCACGTAACAGATTAGTGTCTCCCAGCAACGATGTGTGGAGACCGGCATGCCGAACCAAATTCAGTACATTCCCTTCACGGAGATCGACGAGGAGGTACTGTTCCGGGGATTTCCTTCCTTTCAAATGCAGGGGGATACATTCAACGGGGTTTGTGCCGGGAAGGTTCTGCACGTCTTTGAGCTTTCCCGCCCGTCGCGTCGATTCAGATACGGGCTGATTTGCGGACAGGCTCCCATTCCCGCCAACAGGCATACAAACCCCGGAACCTCCGGTCATAAACCTAACAACATAGCTGCGGTCGTTCACGACAGCTGTTCGGTTCCGCACGTACTCCGCGAGGCGATCAAAACTGCTGAAGCGGCCGGAAAGCTGGCACCGATGGAACTCGGCCGGCTCGTCCAGGCAGCATGTGATCAAAGGCTCTTCCCGAATCATGATGATGCCGTGGCCAGCCTATTTCCGGACGCAAACGCGCGGCGCAGGTGTAACATCCGCAAATTCGCGCAGTTCCACGACCTGGTTGATGGCGTTATCGCGAAACCTGAAGCCCTGAACCAATCCCAGGTTCTGCGGCTCGAAGCTGCCTTTCGGAAGGGATTTGGCACACGTATTCGCACCCTGCTGCAGGAAAGCGGCGCAACACAGCCGAGGGAACAGTGGGCGGCTTTGCTCCCGATCCTGGCGGAGGCGGAGCAGAAGGCCGCGTAACCGCCCCAATGTCTTGAGCGGAATTCGATCAAAGGCGAATTCCCCACGGCCGGCAAAGCTGCTATTCGACCTCCATGGAAAACCGGGTGATCTGCCGTGACTGTCTTGCGGAGTTTTCGGGTGGCTCGCGCTGCCCAAACTGCGGCAGTCCGCGGCTGCTAAACCACCCGGAACTCTCCACTCTCTCTATTGCCCATATCGACTGTGACGCCTTTTATGCCGCGGTTGAAAAGCGTGATGACCCATCACTGACCGACAAGCCCGTTATCATCGGCGGCGGCAAACGTGGCGTGGTGTCCACCTGCTGCTACGTTGCGCGCATACGCGGCGTTCATTCGGCAATGCCGATGTTCCAGGCCAATCGCCTCTGCCCCGACGCCGTAGTCATAAAGCCGCGCATGTCGCGCTACGTGGAGGTCTCCCGACAGGTGAAAGCCCTCTTCGAGGAACTGACACCGGTGGTGGAACCTCTTTCCCTTGATGAGGCATTTCTGGACCTGACCGGAACCGAACGCCTTCACGGTGGCTCTCCGGCACAGCAACTCATCCGCCTGCAGCGACGGATTCACGAGGAGATCGGCGTCACGGTTTCGATCGGGCTGTCCCACAACAAGTTTCTGGCCAAGATTGCGTCCGACCTCGACAAGCCGCGAGGGTTTTCCGTGATCGGTCAGGCCGAAACGCTGGATTTTCTCGCCGACAAGCCCATCAATATCATTTGGGGAGTGGGACCGTCCGCAACCCGTTCGCTGCAAAAATCCGGAATTCAGACCATTGCCGACCTGCGCCGCCGGGACCGCAAGGATCTCATCAAATCTTTCGGAACTCTCGGCGACCGTCTATGGCACCTCAGTCAGGGTGACGACCGGCGCTCCGTGTCGGCACATCGACCGGTCAAATCGATTACCAATGAGAATACCTTCTTCGAGGATATATCGGCCGCAGAAGACCTCGAGTGGCACCTCTGGAACCTCTGCGAACAGGTCTCGGCCCGGGCCAAAGCAAGGAACCTGTCCGGCCGGGTCGTGCTCCTGAAACTCAAAACACACGATCACCGCATCGTCAGCCGACGGATGACACTCGATGCCCCCACGCATATGGCCGACAGGATATTCCGCATCACGAAGAACCTGCTGCATCAAAACCTGACGCATGGGCCCTTCAGGCTTATCGGTACGGGCATTTCGGATCTGGTGGAGGTCCTTGAGCCTGAAACCGAAGCCGATCTGCTTGACCCTACATCCGGCAATCGGATTGGCGCTGAACACGCAGCCGACAAGATCCGTGCCAAATTTGGATCCGACTCAATCATCTTCGGACGCTCAATTCGCTGAATCAGCGGTGCGCGGACCTCTCCCGACACCCACCGCAAAAACCCGCTAAACCCAAAAAATGGACGATTATTCGGCTTCTAAAACGCCTTGAATGTGCAACGGTGAAGAAAGATGCGAAAAAATTGGGCAGAATCGATCAAAATCGAAAAAAAGCGAAGATTGCCAGCCGCCACCCTTGACTATGCTGCGCTGCGACATAGATTAGGTTCATGATGCGTTGCATCATATACGCCCATTGGGCGTTTCCTCCCTAAACTTGGGCCGTGCATTGTGCACGGCCTCTTTTTTTGTGGTCTCTCAGGTAATATCAGGTACGGAAATTAATCAACCCATAACAGGCATTTACAGTAATTTACGTAAGCCTCACAGGGAACCTGGCCCCCAATCGTTTTTCTCAACGCGAATCGAAACGACCCCAAACCGTTTCAAAGATCACAGGAAGCTGGCTTTTCTCCGCCTGGGGCACCCAAACGCTTCTATTCCGCAGCAACCTGCGTCGGCGACGCTCCCAACCGGGTCAGTTCACCAACAGCTCTCGTAAGCCGCGCCCGTATTGCGTCAAAATCCCGGGATTTCTGGACCAGCGCCTCATGCATGTAGAGCGAACGGTTGATCTCGATCTGCAATGCATGAACCCCGCGCCTCGGACGCCCGTAGTTCTGCGTGATGTAACCACCGGCGAAGGGAGCATTCTTTGCGACCCGAAACCCCTCCCGGGAAAAAATTGCGGTTGCCGCCTCAACAAGCCACCGCCCACAGGCCACGCCGAACCGGTCACCCAAAACCACATCCGGTTTCCGGCCAAAAACACTGGTCGTGGAGGACAGCGCGTCATCCGGCATCGAATGACAGTCAAAAAGAATCGCGCGTCCATGCTTTCCGCGCGCCTCATCAATCAGGGACTGAAGCTGCCGGTGATACGGCTGCCAGACACCAACCACACGCCCAACGGCGTCATCCATGGATATTTTCCCGGATATGATGGGACGGCCCTCGGAAACGACACGGGGAATCACACCAAGTCCCGCAGCAACCCTCGAATTCACGAAACCTTTCGGTGCTCCCTCAATCAGGGCCGGATCCAGCTCGCCGGGAGCCCGGTTGAGATCCACCCAGGCGCGGGAAAGGCGTGCCGAAATCAGCGGACTGCCGTGATCCGGCGCCGCGCCGAAAAGCTCATCCACAAAGGCATCCTCCGACGAGCGGATTTGCAGCGGATTCAGCAAAAGACGGTCGCCATAGGGATTCGGGAACCCGGTTCCGCTGTGTGGTGAACTAAAAATCACGCACGAACCAGGTCCCTTCGGGAGCCGCAATGTATAGACCGTATTACTCATGCCACAGCCATAGTTCCCGAATAGTTCAACTGCAAACCTTTCCGGGCGCAAAAGGGCTTGAACAGGATCGCGCTCTTGAATATAGAGCCCCGAACGTTACGGAGACTTCGGGATCCGGACTACGGGCGTATAGCTCAGCGGGAGAGCACTTCGTTGACATCGAAGGGGTCACTGGTTCAATCCCAGTTACGCCCACCATTCCCTTCCCGGGGGATTTGAACGGCTCCGAAAGGGGCATGACGACACCAGGCGCAGGCTCCGTCCGCGCGCCGCAAAAAGGAGAGAGGCCATGAAGGTACGTAATTCGCTTCGCTCCCTGAAGCAGCGCCATCGCGATTGCCGCGTCGTGCGCCGCAAGGGGCGGGTTTATGTGATCAACAAGACCCAGCGCCGGTTCAAAGCCCGTCAGGGTTGAGACATCGCAGCGATCTGATCGAAAAGCCGCACCAACCGTGCGGCTTTTTTGATTCGGGCCCTCACACTCCCCGGTCATGAATAATCCCGCTGGTCATCTATGACCTTGCCATCGTTCGGCAGCGTGCCAGGAACCACCACCTCAACATCAGCCCGCAGCTTCATGACCGCCTGAACGCTCTCCATCAGCGCCTCAAGATTGCCGCCATCGGCCTCAACCCTCACCCGCATCCGGTCCTGCTCGCCCTCGCGGTCGATTTCCACGCGCGCCTTTCCGACACCGGGATGCCGCGCCACGAATTCCGCGACCTGCTCCGGCCGCACGAACATTCCCTTCACCTTAGCTGTCTGGTCCGCCCGCCCCATCCAGCCCTTGATGCGCATATTCGTGCGCCCGCACGGACTGGCACCGGGCAACACCGCCGAAAGATCCCCGGTCGCGAATCGGATGAGCGGATAATCCCGGTTGAAGGACGTCACCAGAACCTCACCGACTTCTCCCTCCGGCACGGGATCACCGGTTCCCGGACGCACAATCTCAACGATCACGCCCTCATCGACGATCATGCCCTCCATCGCGGAGCTTTCATACGCAATAAGCCCCAGATCCGCCGTGGCATAGCACTGCAGACAGGACACACCACGATCCGCGTATTCCTGACGCAATGAGGGAAACAGCGCTCCGCCCGATACCGCGGCTTTGGTGATCGCAGGAGACAGGCCCATCTCCTCCGCCCGGTCGAGTATGACCTTCAAAAAGTCCGGTGTTCCCGCGTAGGCAGTTGTTCCAATATCCACCGCCGCGCGCACCTGAAGGTCCGTTTGACCCGTTCCAGCCGGCACCGACGTTGCCCCCACCGCAGCAATGGCACTGTCGAACATCATGCCTGCGGGCGTCAGGTGATAGGAAAAGCAGTTCTGCACGATGTCACCCGCGCCAATTCCACTCGCATGCGCACAGCGCCCCAGACGCCACCAGTCGGCACTGCGGGACCCCGGTTCATAGATTGGACCCGGGCTCTGAAACACATAGTCAAACCCGCTGACCGGACCCGCAGCATATCCACCAAACGGCTCTCCGGCTTCCCGCGCGTCCATTAACGCCGATTTGCGCAAAACGGGCAGCTTCGCCAATGCCGTGCGGTCGCAAACTTCGGCCGGATCGATACCTTCCAAATGCTTCGCGAAACCAGGGGCCGTCTCCTGGGCGTCGGCGACCAGACCCGGCAACGTCTCCGCCAGTGCCGCCTGACGCGCGTCTGCGCTCCTCGTTTCCAGTTCGTCAAAATAATCCGGCATCCCACTCCCTCAACTCAGCCATCTTTTGCGCCGGCGATAGGACCGCACATCGCGAAAGCTCTTCCGCCCCTCGTCGCCCATGCCAAGATAGAATTCCTTTACATCCGGGTTTTCCCGCAACTCGGCGGCGGGCCCGTCCATCACAACCCGACCGGACTCAAGTATGTAGCCATAATGCGCGAAGCGCAGCGCAACATTGGTGTTCTGTTCCGCAAGAAGGAAACTCACGCCTTCCTTCTCATTGAGGTCTTTCACGATGTCGAAAATCTCCTCGACCAACTGCGGCGCCAGCCCCATGCTCGGCTCATCCAGCAGAACGGTTTCCGGGCGGCTCATCAAGGCACGTCCAATTGCCGTCATCTGCTGCTCACCGCCCGAGGTATAACCTGCCTGGCTCGTACGGCGTTCCCGCAGACGCGGAAAATAGTCATAAACCATGTCGAGATCGCGCTTAATTGCCGCCGCGCCATCCGTGCGGGTATAGGCACCCGTCATCAGATTGTCCTCGACACTCAGGTGCTCAAAGCAGTGCCGACCCTCCATCACCTGGATCACGCCGCGCTTGACCACGTCCGACGGGTTCAGTTCGGCAAGCGACTGTCCGTGATATCGGATCGAACCCTTGGTGATTTCGCCGCGCTCCGACTTCAGAAGATTGGAAACCGCTTTCAGCGTCGTCGTCTTTCCCGCACCATTTCCACCGAGCAGCGCCGTGATGCCGCCCGTCCTGACACTAAGTGACACGCCTTTCAGAACCAGAATGACGTGATTGTAGATCACCTCGATATTGTTGATCTCAAGCAGACTTTCCTGCCCGGCAGCAATTTCAGTCATCGTAACCTCATCCGGTCATCCCGGCCCGTGTTTGGGCCGGGAGATGATTGCATGCGAACCTCAGCCGCAGTCACGCGGTTCAATGCCATTTTCACTGGCAAACGCTTCCGCGTCGGCATCAATCAGCGGCTGGATGACCTCACGATCGGACGCGATGTAATCCGTGATCGCATTCCACCGCTGTGCTTCCGCATCCCACTGCTGCACCAGGGCCATGCCCGGACCGCTGTGGTTCGAGCAGGTCACGTTGACCTCGGGTGCAAACCCAGGCAGGCCCAGCGCCTCCATGGTTGCCGCATCCACGCTCAGGGCTTCCATTCCATCCCGCATCATCGACGCGTCAATCTCGGCAACTCCGTGGATTTCCTGCGCCGTCTTCACAGCCTCAGCCGCCAGCATCGCCGCGAACATGCCCCGGTTGTACTGCACCTGACCGAGGTTACTGCCGTCACCTGCGGCTTTGCCGGAATCGACCACATAGGTCTGCAGATCGTCAAAGATCGGGAAATCCGTGCCAACGCCGGTGAAGTTTACCGATTTATAACCGTGCGCACCCTCGCCCACTGGCAAAACATCCGGCTCCGCGCCCGACCACCAGACGCCGATAAACTTGTCCATCGGATAGCGGATATTCGCGGCCTCCTGCACGGCGGTCGAATTCATCACCCCCCAGCCCCAGAAGAACACGTAATCAGGCTTCTCACGCCGGATCTGCAGCCACTGGCTCTTCTGTTCCTGACCAGGGCTGTCCACCGGCAGGGTCGTCAGCTCAAATCCGTGCTTTTGAGAAAGTTCCTCAAGTGTCCGGATCGGCTCCTTGCCGTAGGCGGAGTTGTGGTAGAGCAGTGCGATGGTTTTGCCCTCAAGGCTCCCTTCCACGTCCAAAGCGTGTTTGACCATGATGGAGGCCGCGTCCCAGTAAGTACCGGGGTAGTTAAACACCCACTCGAAAATCTCACCATTGGCTGCACTCGTGCGCCCGTATCCCATCGTGTGCATGGGAATTTTGTCGGCTGTGACCTTCGGGATCAGCTGGTAAGTGATACCGGTGCTGAGCGGCTGGTAGACCAGTGGGCTTTCCCCTTTGGTCGCCTCATAGCACTCTACACCCTTTTCCGTGTTGTAGCCCGTTTCGCACTCAACGATGCGGGTCATCACGCCGCCTATGCCACCATCACGCTCGTTCAGGAGAGTGAAATAGTCCTGATAGCCATCAGAAAACGGCACGCCACCCGCGGCAAAAGGTCCGGTACGGTAGCTCAGATCCGGAAACACCAGATCCGCAAGCACGGGAGTCGCCCCCAGTGTCGCAGCCAGCGCGACCGCCGCAGTCTTCGAAAATCCCATTGCATCCTCCCTATGGTATATTTGTTCCATTCTCAGTGCGGGAACGGCCAAAGCCTCAGCTTCTCCTTCACCGTCCGCCAGATCGCGGCGAGCCCATGCGGCTCCACGATCAGAAAAAAGATGATCAGCGCGCCCACGATCAAAAACTCGAAATGCGCTGCAATATCGGTGGGCCAGCCAAACGACCCGACCATGATGTTCTTGAGCAGGACCGGCATCAGGACCATGAACGCCGCCCCGGCGAACGAGCCGAACATCGAACCAAGCCCGCCGATAATGATCATGAAGAGCACAAGGAACGACTTCTGAATGCCGAACGCCTCCGTGACCTCCACAGCACCAAGGTAAACCGAGAAGAACAGCGCGCCGCCGACACCGACAAAAAACGAGGATACCGCGAAGGCCAGCAGTTTGGTCTTTAGCGGATTGACCCCAATAATCTCAGCCGCGATATCCATATCCCGAATGGCCATCCAGGACCGCCCGATGCGCCCCCGCGTCAGGTTTCGCGCCACCCAGGCAAGAACAAACAGGATCGTCAGGCAAAACAGGTATTTCGCCGCCGGAGCCGCCGTTGGGCCGGAGACCTCGAACCCGAAAAACCCACGCGTCGGTGCGGTGATCTGGCCGGAAGCGGAATAGTTGTAGGACCACTCCCACTTGTTGAAGAGCCAGACGAGGAAAAACTGCGCAGCCAGCGTCGCCACGGCCAGGTAAAACCCCTTGATCCGCAAACTCGGCAATCCGAACAGCAAACCCACCAGCGCGGTCACCACTCCACCCAGAAGAACGGACACCAGAATATTCATCTGCGGCAGGGCATACCGCACCCATTCCCCGTCCCCACCGGGCAGATAAATGTCCATCCCGGTCATGAACTTGTAGCAGGCATAGGCCCCGACAGCCATGAAACCGCCGGTCCCGAGGCTCAATTGTCCGCAATAACCCACAAGAATGTTCAACCCGATCGCCGTCACCGACCAGATCAAAACGGGCAGCAAAACCGCGTTGGCCCAATAGTCGTTGATGAAAAACGGCACCATGCCAAATGCCACCACCAACAGCGCATAATAGGCAATACGGTCAAACCTGATCGGGAAGGTTCGGCTGTCCTCGGAATAGCTCGTTTTGAACTCACCGGCCTCACGATAGATCACAGGTGTGCCTCCGTTGCTGCATCAGTTCCGGTTCCCATCACACCCTCTCAATGATCTTCTCGCCGAACAGCCCCTGGGGCCGCACCACGAGGAACAGAAGCGCCAGAACATAGGCAAACCAGTTTTCCGTCGCTCCGCCGATCATCGGACCAATGGCAAACTCAAACAGTTTCTCTCCAACCCCGATAATCAGCCCGCCAACAATGGCTCCTGGGATCGACGTGAACCCGCCCAGCATCAGGACAGGCAGAGCTTTAAGCGCGATCAGAGACAGCGAAAACTGCACGCCCGATTTCGCGCCCCACATCACGCCGGCCACCAGAGCCACAAACCCGGCAATCGCCCAGACGATCACCCAGATCCGGCGCAGCGAAATCCCCACGGACAACGCCGCCTGATGATCATCCGCCACAGCCCGCAGAGCCCGACCGGTTCGGGTGTATTGGGAGAACAGCGTCAGGGAGATCACCAGAACAATAGCGATCAGGCTCGCCGCGATATCGAGACGGTCGATGAAAAACCCGTAACCGAACCACTCAAATGTGGTCGCTTCCACCGTCTCGGAAATTCCCTGCGGCAGGCCCACATCAATCGTCTTGATGTCCGACCCCCACATGAGGTCGCCAAACCCTTCCATAAAATAGGCCAGCCCAATGGTCGCCATAAACAGAATGATAGGTTCCTGATTGACCAAGTGTTTTAGAACCACCCGCTCCACAACAATCGCGAACAGGATCATCACACCCAGCGTCAGCAAAATCGCGAGGATCGCCGGCAACTCCCAACCGAAATCGTGAATCTCCGTGCCGAACACGGCGTTGATCAGATGCGCGAAAGGCACCTGCCCCGTCTGCAACCCAACCAGCGTCATCGCGGCAAAAAGCGCCATTACGCCTTGCGCGTAGTTAAACACGCCTGACGCCTTGAAGATCAGCACGAAGCCCAGTGCGACCAGTGAATACATCACCCCGGTCATCAGCCCGTTGAGCGTCACCTCCAACGCAAAAAGCAGCTGTTCAGGCATCAGCATCATCCTTCGGCACATCCCTGACCGGTTTCAATTCGCCTGCGGTCCCCGGCAACGCGGGCGGAGCCGTCAAATCAGCGTCCTCCTCCGCGCGGCTGCCGTCATCGTCGCAGTACGGACACAGAAACCGCAGTGTTTCGCGCGTCTCCGGTGCCAGATCGTTATCAGCCACAATCGCCTCACCCGCGCGGCCAAACATGACGCGAAACGACTGAACCTCCGCCGGGCTCAGCATGATCTTTTCATCCACCTCGCGCGGCATCCGCTCCGTGACCGCACCGACGAAATGCCTGCGAATACGCTCACGATCCTCCGGCGGGATCGCATCCAGCCGTGGGTCGTCCTGGGCAAACACCGTCAGAAACCTTCGGCTCAGAAGTCCCTCGGCAAATCCCGCCTCCGCCTCCAGTTCCCGGAGGAATCCTCTCACCGCATCACTCATGAGCCACCCCCAGATAGGCGTCGATTACATCCTCATTCACCCGGACCTCATCGGGCGTGCCGTCTCCGATCTTCCGCCCGTAGTCGAGCACCACAACCCGGTCGGAAATATCCATCACAACCCCCATGTCATGTTCGATCAGGGCAATGGTCGTTCCAAATTCGTCATTCACATCGAGAATAAAGCGGCTCATGTCCTCCTTCTCCTCGATATTCATGCCGGCCATCGGCTCATCAAGCAATAGCAGCCCCGGCTCAGCCGCCAGCGCCCGGCCAAGCTCCACCCGTTTCTGTAGACCATAGGGCAACGATCCGACCGGCTTTTTCCGGATGTGCTGGATCTCAAGGAAATCGATGATTTTCTCCACAATCTCCCGGTTCTCGTTTTCCTCGCGCTCCGCCGCACCGGCCCAGACCGCCTGGGAGAATATCCCCTGTTTCATGTGCGTGAACCGCCCGGTCATGATGTTGTCGAGCGTCGACATGCCCTTGAAGAGTGCGATGTTCTGGAACGTTCGCGCGATGCCCTGCTGCGCAATTTGGTGTGGCCGCATTGGCCCGCGCTTTGAGCCCTTGAACCAGATTTCACCCTCCTGGGGGTGATAGAACCCGTTGATCACGTTGAGCATCGACGATTTGCCGGCCCCGTTCGGGCCAATGATCGCCCGTATCTCGCCCTGACGAATATCAAACGAGATATCGCGTATCGCCGTCACCCCACCAAAGCGCAGCGTTATGTTACGCATCTCCATGAGCACGGGACGGTTTTCCGGGTCCGCATCCGGCGCCGTCTCCTTTTCAGTTTCACCCGGCGTCGGTTCCGGCAAATGCGTGAGTTCGACACCTTGCGCCTCCAGCTCCGCCTCGAACAGGTCCTTGGCCGTTACGTCCTCCGCCCTGACCGCAACAGTCTTTTCTGAAGGAACAATCACCGATTTCGGTTCGGCTGGCGTCTGCACCGGGTTTGGACGGGGTTTTCGTAAAGGCTCAGAAACCGCCGCATCCCGGCGGTTTCGTTCCGCGGCCAAAGCGACCTCGAGCGCGATCTGCCTGCTCCACTCCGAACTCATGCAGCTACCCTCTGCGCATCGACAACGGCAGCATCCCTGATCTCGAGCGTGGCACTGATCGATCCCTTGCGCCCATCCTCATAGGTCACTTCGGTCACGGTAGAGACGGAGGAAGACCCATCATAGAGAGCCGTGACCAGATCCGAGTATTTCTCCTCGATGACGGCCCTGCGCACCTTCCGCGTCCGCGTCAGTTCCCCATCATCCGCGTCCAGTTCCTTGTGAAGGACAAGGAACCGGTGCACCTGGCATCCCGACAGCATCTCGTCCTGCGCCAGGCTCCGATTCACTTCCTCGATATGCTCCTGAATGGTCGCATAGACCTGCGGCAGTCCAGCGAGCTCCTGATACGACGCGTAGGCGATGTTATTGCGCTCCGCCCAGTTCCCCACCGCCGTCAGGTCAATGTTGATGAAGGCCGTGCAGGTCTCGCGCCCGTTTCCGAACACCACGGCTTCCAAAATGTTGGGATAGAACTTCAGCTTGTTCTCGACATATTTCGGAGCAAACAAGCTGCCATCAGCCATCTTACCGACATCCTTGGCTCTGTCGATGATCTTAAGATGCCCGCTGCCCTCCTCAATGAAGCCGGCGTCACCCGTCGCGACCCAACCCTCCTCATCCTTGGTGGACGCCGTGCTGTCCGGGTTCCTGTAATATTCGACAAATGAACCCGGCGACCGGTAGAAAACCTCGCCACTCTCCGCGATCCGGATCTCCACCCCCGGCGACGCAACCCCCACCGTATCCGCGCGCACCTCGCCATCCGGCTGCTGCGTGATGAAAACACTGGCTTCGGTCTGGCCGTAAAGCTGCTTCAGGTTGATCCCCAGACCCCGATAAAACTCAAAAATCTCCGGCCCAATGGCTTCTCCGGCAGTATAACCGACCCGGCACCGCGAGAGCCCAAGCGTGTTTTTCAGCGGCTCGTAGACCAGAAACCGTCCAACCCGGTATTTCAGCCGATCCATGGCACTGACCGGCTTTCCGTCCAGAATAGCAGGCCCGACTCTGGCCGAATGATCCATGAAGTACCGGAACATCTTCTGTTTGATCCTGCTCGCATCCTCCATCCGGATCATCACCGATGTCAGCAGCCCCTCAAAGAACCGCGGCGGCGCGAAGAAATACGTCGGACCGATCTCCCGCAGATCCGCCTGCATCGTCTCCGCACTTTCAGGGCAGTTCACACAGAACCCGGTCCAGTAGGCCTGACCCATGGAGAAAATGAAATCCCCGACCCACGCCATCGGCAGATAGGCCAGCACACTGTCGGTTTCCCTTAACCCGTCAAACTCCGACGAGGCCCGCGCCGTCGTGATGATGTTCCGGTTCGACAGCACCACCCCCTTGGGCCGTCCGGTTGTCCCCGAGGTATAGAGCATGACACAGGTGTCATCCGCGACCTGCCCGTCGATAATCTGCCGAACAGCACTGAGCCCGTGCTGACCCGCGTCGCGTCCAGCCTTCTGGACCTCCGTGAACGCCTGTATGCCGCCATGCCCGTATTTACGCATTCCGCGCGGATCGACATAGATCAGATGCTCAAGACCCGGCAGCTTTTCTCGGATTTCGAGAACCTTATCGACCTGCTCCTGATCCTCAGCGATCACAAACCTCGCGCCGCAATGTTCCAGCACATACGCCATCTCGTCCGACACGGCATCCTGGTAAAGGGGCACCGGAACTGCGCCGCAGGCCTGTGCCGCGACCATGGACCAGTAAAGGCATGGACGGTTGCGTCCGATCACCGCCAGATGATCCCCAGGCTTCAACCCCAGGCCGTGAAGCCCGGCAGCGAGGGCCATGACCTCATCGCGGGTCTGCTCCCAGGTCCAGGACTGCCAGATGCCGAATTCCTTCTCACGGTATGCCGTGCGCGACCCAAACCGCTCCGCATTGCGCAGAAGCAGCGCCGGGAAACTCCCGGAATCCGATGGCAGCTGTTCCGACCCCATGAGTTCCTCCCTGAGCCAGATCGTTATTTTTTCGGGCGATCTCCGTCGCCTCATTCAGCACTGAGCCTAACAGCAATCCCGTACAGGTCCACTGATTTGTCGCACGCATTGGACGCTTTCCTGGCATGCCGCCTTGCGAGACAAAAATGTATTATTCAAACATTCATCGCGATGTTAATGTCGGACCATTGATCTGACTCTTTTGGGCCCAAGTATTTAAGACAACCAGACGATTTTTTCGGGCAGCCCAAATTCCGGATCACGTCATTTGATTTTTATTTGGAGGGAAAAAATGCCTGAATTTATTTTGAACGATGGCTCGACGGCCGGCTTTGAAGCGACCGCCGGCAGTTTCGTATTTGTTGGCCAAAACGGTGCACTTTCAACAACCACGATGCCAGCGATAGAATCCTCGGGCTACGTCGACGTGACAGTTCTTGGGTCAATTTACTCGAACTATTCAGAAGCGATTTATCACACCGGGGGCGGCCTCAATCTGATAGTCGGCGCGAATGGTTTCATCGGAAATTTCGCCAACCATCTTGATGGCCTTTACCTCGAAGACATGACACTTGTTACGGTCATCAACAACGGATTGATCTCCACCCATGCGACCGCCATCAACATGGCAGGGTATGTCTATAACGAATTTGTTGACGTCCAGGGACATGCCATCGTGAACACCGGGACGATCTCATCCGTTTTTGGTGGAGGCATCAACGCATCCACCGATGATGTGTTCCTGAGCCTCTCAAACACCGGAGAAATCACAGGCGCGTTTGGTGTAGCTGCTGAAGGCGGAGCCCACATAACCAACGCCGGCAGAATTGTTGGTGACGTCACCTACGCATTCCACTCGGCGTCCGAGGATGCCGAAGACACCATCATTAACAGCGGTACCATGATTGGGATGATCGAAATGGGCGGTGGCGATGACCGCCTCATCAACCGGGGTACGGTAGATGAGGTTGGTCTTGGCGAGGGCGACGACTTCTACAACGCCCGCAACGGCGGAATGTCCGGAGACATTACAGCCGGTGACGGCAACGACACACTGCGCGGAGGAAGAGAGGACGACACGTTCCGGGGCAACGCGGGCGACGACGAATTGCGCGGTCGCTCCGGTGACGACTGGCTGCTCGGTGGGGACGGGGATGATTCCATAGCCGGTCAGAAGGGAGACGACTTCATGAATGGCGGAAAAGGCGCCGACGTCTTCATCTTCGCGTCCAACGGAGGCTTCGACACCATTGCAAAACTGCAGTCGAACGACACGATCGACCTCACCGCACTGGGGCTGAACCGCTTTGGCAAAGATATCAAACCTCACATTGAGGATGCAAAAGGGGGAAGCAGAATCGATCTCACCGATGACTTCGATCTTTCGATCTTCGTCCGCGGCTCCGACCCGGACGACCTGAAAGCCTCCGACTTCCTCCTTTGACCCGGAACGCCCGCGTTCACGGGAAATCAAATCTTCCGCGCGACTGCTGTAACCCGGACCTGGCCCGCAAGGCCGGGATGCAGTTCAGAAGGAATGACACATGCGCGGATTCATACTTCAGGAAGATACCACCGAGGGGCAAACCCTCGACACCTTCGAAACGGGATACGTCGGCCGCGATGCGGCCGTGATCACGTCCGAGGTCGCCTCGGTCACTACCAACGGATATGTGGAGCTTTCGGTCTTTGGCACGCTTCACGCAATCAACGAACCCTCAGTCCTCCACACGGGCGCCTCTCTTGACCTCACCATCGCCCGCGACGGTATCGTCAGCGCCTCAGCCGACGTGTTCGCAATCTCCGCCGTTCCATCCATTGGCGCCTACATCGTCAATGATGGCCAGATCTACGCCGAATACGGCGCGGTTGGCGTCTACTGCGAAGGCCTCGGCGCCGAGATCAACATCTCAAATTCCGGAATCATCCACTCAAACTCCAGTGCCGCAATCAAGATCGACGGCGGCACCAAAGCCTCCCTCGTTTACAACACCGGAGAACTTCGCGGAAAATACGGCGTGGAGGCCGTGGGCGCCACCAACTTCATCAATCACGGCGAAATGCTGGGAACGCTCTACGGCTACATTTCCAGGGAAAACGCCACGGCGGACGAGATCTACAATTACGGCATCATCACTGGCGGCGTGTACACCGGCGACGGCGAGGACAGGATCACCAACCGCGATTACATCGATTACGTGGATATGGGCCTAGGAGACGACAAATACGTAAGCGGCCGGAACGGCTACATCGAAACCAGCGTCAAGGGCGGCGAGGGCGATGACGTCATCATCGGCGGCGACGACGATGACCGTTTCTATGGCCAGGCGGACGATGACCAACTCAAGGGCCGCAAGGGCGATGACGTGCTCAAGGGCGCGGCGGGCAACGACTACATCGCCGGCAACCGGGGCGATGACACCCTCTCAGGCGGTGGTGACGATGACGAGTTCGTCTTTGCGGCAAAAGGTGGCAGCGACGTGATCGAGGACTTCGGTGACAATGATGTCATCAACCTCACACGTCTTGGTCTCACAAACTATGCAACCGATATTGTCGTCAACATGCGCGACACCAGTTCCGGAACCTTCATCGACCTCGAAGAGGATCACGGCCTGACGATCCTGCTTGAGGGCGTCCTGTCCGCAACAGTGGTCGCCACGGATTTCGTTCTCTGACAAAAAAAGGCCCGCCGTGGCGGCGGGCCCCTCCGATCCTTCTGGATCTGCGGATCAGGCGTTGGCGCTCTGATCCTCAATCGCGTTTTTGGTCGAGATCTGGATCGTGCGCGGTTTAAGCGCCTCGGGCACCTCGCGGATCAGATCGATGTGCAGAAGACCATTCTCTGTCGTGGCCGACTTTGCATGCACGTGCTCGGCAAGCTGGAACCGGCGCTCAAACGCACGATTGGCGATACCCTGATGCATGTAGGACGGCTTCGGCGCGTTCTCGTCCTCGGCTTTGCGGCCGGACACGATGAGCTGTCCCTCACGGGCCTCAATGTTGAGATCGGCCTCGGCAAACCCTGCCACGGCAATCGAAATCCGATAGGCGTCGTCTCCGGTCTTCTCGATGTTGTAGGGCGGGTAGGTGTTCTGTGAAACATCGCCCGACATGACCTGGTCAAGCACATTGGCGAGACGGTCGTAACCTACTGTCGAACGGTAAAGCGGTGTAAGATCAAAATGACGCATTTGTGCACCCTCCTAAGGAAGCGATACGATGTTGCTGGACCCTCCATTTGGACGGGTCCCATTTTAGTCATCCAACCCGAATACCGGCGTTGGACACCATGGAATCTGGGAATATCCCACCCGTTTTCAAGTATCCCCAAACCTATTTTTTTGCCTTCTCTCACAACCCATCCGCGTTTGCGTCAGCCAAAACCGTCTCAAGGTTTTCCGCCGAAAGCCTGCGGTAGTTTACGAAGGTGTTTGCGCTCAGCACGACGAAGAAACCGTCCATATCCACAAGGACATATCCCTCCTCAAGCAGCGCCCGGGTCAGGTCCCGAATGTCATCCTCATAGAGCCGTCTTCGCCCCAGAAGCTGCCGAAGCTGTTTCGCTGACATGCGGTACCTGCCATTTGGTTTGCCGCCGAAGCTGTCCCCGTACAGCACCGCAAGCCTGCGCGCTGCGTGCCTGAATAGCATCATAACCCCTCCGTGATGACGATTTTTTATCTATAGACAAGGATTTTTGGCCTATGTAAACGCCGCGCAGGAGGCCATATCATGAATCCGAACTCATCCAGCATCCCACAGGATGTTGAAAAAACAACACAATTTCCGGTCGACACGCTCGGCACCGCCCGAACGGCCACGGAATCAACCGGCGCGCAGGAAGCCAGCAATGCCGCCGAAGCCCGCCCTTTGTCGAAATATGTCGACAGGGTTCAGGGAAGGCTCGTCTTTCCGTGGCTGGAGTAGGCGGCAGAAAAAAGGTCGGAAAACCCAAACCGCCACTGACGGTCATTGGCTGGATGGAGCGTCTCGACCTGCCGCAACTTGGTCTGACACAGATCAAGGCCAAGATGGACACGGGCGCGCGCACGACCGCGCTCCATGCCGAAAACATCCAGACCTTCGAGCGGGACGGAACCGAATGGGTGCGGTTCCAGGTTCAGGCGCACGAAAACGCTCCCGCCAATACGGTGGAAGCTCCGGTGCATGAGCGGCGGCGGATCAGGAATACAGGTGGAATCCCCGAAGAACGCATCGTAGTCCTTACGGAACTGAAACTCACCGACCGAATCTGGAAAGTGCCGGTCTCACTGACCGATCGCAGCAGCATGCGGGTTCCGGTCATCGTAGGGCGCACGACGCTTCGCAATCACAACGTCGCGGTCCACACACGCCGCACATACCTGACCACGGAGATCAAAGGTCGGGACCCTGGGGGAGGATAGGCAAATCTTATGAAAATCGCCATGCTGGCTCGAAACGCCGATCTCTATTCACACCGTCGGCTTAAAGAGGCGGCAGAGACACGCGGTCACGATTTTCACATCATAAACACCCTGCGATGCTACATGAACATCGCCTCCCGACGCCCCGAGATCTACTACAACGGTGAAAAACTCGAGGGCTTCAACGCTGTCATTCCCAGGATCGGCGCGTCCATTACCTATTACGGCCTGGCCGTACTGCGGCAGTTCGAGATGATGCGCGTCTACCCCCTCAACGAGAGTGTCGCCATCGGCCGTAGCCGGGACAAGCTGCGCTCAATGCAGCTTCTCGCCCGCGACGGCATTGGCCTTCCGGTCACGACCTTTGCCCATGACCCCAAACAGACCGAGGAGGTGCTCGAACTGGCCGGCGGCGCCCCTGTCGTAATCAAGCTTCTTGAGGGCACCCAGGGCATCGGCGTGGTTCTGGCCGACACCAACCGGTCCGCAAAATCGGTGGTCGAGGCCTTCCGGGGCGCGGGCGTAAACATCCTGCTTCAGGAATTCATTAAGGAAGCGGGCGGAATCGACATCCGGGCCATCGTCGTCGGCAACAGGGTCATCGCCGCCATGAAGCGAACCGGCGCGGAAGGAGACTTCCGCTCCAACCTGCACCGAGGCGGATCGGCCCAGGTCATCAGACTTTCTCCCGAGGAGCGCGCCACCGCTGTCCGCGCCGCCAAAACCATGGGCCTGAACGTCTGCGGCGTCGACATGCTTCGTGCCAATCATGGCCCGGTCGTCATGGAGGTCAACTCCTCCCCCGGTCTCGAAGGCGTCGAAAAAGCAACCGGTTACGACGTCGCTGGCAAAATCATCGAATACATCGAAAAAAACGCCAATAAGGGCTCCACCAAAACAAAGGGCAAGGGCTGATGCCAAAACGCGCCGCTTTTGAAATTGGTGGCGTGTCCATCCCGCCAGGCTCGCGCCGGACCGTCGATCTGCCCGTCAGCGTCATGTCAGACCACACGCCGGTAAACATGTCCGCGCACATCATTCACGGCCGGTCCAGTGGGCCAACCGTTTTTGTCAGCGCGGGCATCCACGGCGATGAGGTCATCGGCGTCGAGATCGTTCGTCGCCTGCTCCGCGCCCATCCCTTCAAATCCCTGCGCGGCACACTGATTGTCATTCCGATTGTCAACACTTTCGGTTTCATCAACCATTCCCGCTATCTGCCCGACCGTCGCGACCTCAACCGCATGTTCCCAGGCACATCCGAAGGCTCCCTCGCCTCCCGCATTGCCAACATGTTCCTGACCGAGATTGTCGCGCGCAGTGATCTCGGCATTGACCTTCACTCCGCCGCCGTTCACCGCACCAATCTGCCCCAGGTACGCATTTCACCGGAAAACCCCAAAATGGCCGAACTGGCCGAGGTGTTCGGCGCGCCCGTGGTCCTCCAGTCCTCCCTGCGAAAGGGATCACTCAGGGACGCTGCCCGGGAAATCGGGACGGATGTGCTGCTCTATGAGGCCGGAGAAGGCCTGCGTTTCGACGAATTCTCCGTCCGCGCCGGTGTAACCGGTATCCTGCGCGTCCTGCGCCATGTGGGAATGCTGCCCTCCAAGGGCATCACCAAACCCAGAACCGCCCCGCAGTACTGCACCTCCAGCAAATGGCTCCGCGCCCCGATGGGTGGCCTCCTGCGCACATTCCGGGGCAACGGCGAGGTTGTGGGCCGCGGTGATGTCGTTGCCGCCGTCTCGGATCCCTTTGGCGAACAGGAGGAGGAGATTATCAGCCCCTTCAACGGCATAGTCGTCGGTCGCGCGGTCATGCCCGTGGTGAATGAAGGCGACGCCGTTTTTCACCTGGCGCGTGTCAGTTCCCGGTCAGTCGCCGAAGGCACCGTGGAAGACCTCAACGAGCAGCTCTCCGATGACCCGCTGTTCGACGAGGACGAGATCATCTAGCGCGGGGAATTACGCCCCGCCACGGCCCCAGCGTTTCAGCGCGTCCTCATCCGACACCCGCGCATCGACCCACGAACCAGCCCCACCGGACTTTTCCTTTTTCCAGAACGGGGCACGCGATTTCAGGAAATCCATCAGAAACTCCGCCGCCTCAAACGCCGCCTGACGGTGACGGGAGGCGGTCGCGACCATCATGATCTGCTCGCCGGGTCTTAGCGGTCCATACCGGTGAATGATCAGACTTGCCTGCAAATTCCAGCGGGCCGTGGCCTCGGCCTCAATCCCGGCCAGAGCCTTCTCGGTCATGCCCGGGTAATGCTCCAGTTCCATGACATCGAGCGGATGATCCGGGTCATCACTTCCCCGCACCAGCCCCGAGAAACTGACCAGCGCGCCGATATCCGTGCGGCCCTCACGCAACTGCGCCAGTTCCGCACCGAGGTCAAAATCCTCCGTTTGAACCCGGACGGCCATCTAACCCCCGGTCATCGGCGGGAAGAACGCCACCTCGCCCGCCCCGGAGATGTCGGCATCAAACTCCACGAGGTCCTGATCGACCGCAGCCCGGATCGCGGACACATCCGCGAAGGCCAGCTCATATTCCTCGCCACGATCGCGCAGATCCTCCACGAGTTCCGCGACCGTTTTGGCGTTGGTCTCCACAACCTCCGACGCCTCACCAATGCGCTCCCGCAGCCAGGCAAAATACAGAACCTTCACCGCCATCACTTCTGATCCGTCAAAAACGGAATAGCCTTCCGCAGGTAGTCATAGCCGGTCACCACCGTCAAAGCTGCCGCCACCCAAATCAGTAGAACCCCACCGTTCTGTAAAATCCACGAAATCCACTCGTGAAACCAGTCACTTATCCAGGGAGATCCGCGCAAACCGTCAAATCGGAACACACTCGCCAGCAGAAGCGCGGGAATGGCGATCATCTGCGACGTGGTTTTCCATTTGGCCAGATTGGTAACCTTCAGCTTCCCGGCATCCGCACCAAGGAATTCCCGTAAACCGGACACAAACACCTCGCGCAGCAAAATGAATGCGACCGGAATCCAGATCAGGGAATTGATCCCCGACAGCCCAACTATCACCGCCAGCGCGATGATAACCATCGCCTTGTCCGCAATCGGGTCGAGCATCCGGCCAAAATTGGTCTCCTGCTGCCAGGCCCGGGCGAGGTAGCCGTCGAAATAATCGGTCAGAGCCGCCATCACGAACAGAAAAATAGCCACCCAGTCCGCCAGAGGCCGGTCAAAAACCGCAAATGCGAGAGCCACACCAGGTGCGGCCAGCAGCCTCATTAGCGTGAGGATATTCGGTATGGTCCAGGTCATGTCTCGTTTCACCTCACGGGCATCTATTTCCCTTACACGCTCTATAGACCGTCATCCGTCGCCATGGAAGAAGCCGTATACCGCCTCGGCGACAGCGTCCGATATCCCTGGTGCCGCCTTGAGGTCCGCAAGCCCCGCCCGCGTCACCGCCTTGGCCGAACCAAAATGGGCCAGAAGCGCCCGTTTTCGGGCCGGTCCGACCCCTGGGACCTCATCCAGCGGCGTCGCCCGCGTCTGCGCCGCGCGTTTCGTCCGGTGCGCGCCAATCGCGAACCTGTGAGCCTCATCCCTCAAACGCTGAATGAAATACAATACCGGGTCGCGATGCCCGAGCGCCATGGGCCGCTTTCCAGGGCGGTAAAACTCCTCCTTGCCCGCATCCCGGTCCTCGCCCTTGGCCACGCCGATCAGCGTCACATCTTCCACCCCTATTTCCGCAAGCGCCTCCTGCGCCGCCGACAACTGCCCGGCACCCCCGTCGATCAGAACAAGGTCCGGCCAGGTATCCCCCGTGCGCTCCGGGTCCTCCCGCACCAGCCGCGAAAACCGTCGGGTCAGGACCTCGCGCATCATCCCGAAGTCATCGCCCGGCGTGATCTCCGTCGATTTGATGTTGAACTTGCGGTACTGGGATTTGATCATCCCTTCCGGCCCGGCGACGATCATGCCACCCACCGCGTTCGTGCCCATGATGTGGCTGTTGTCGTAAACCTCGATGCGCTCCGGTGGCCCGTCCAGGTCAAACGCCTCGGCCAGTTTCTCGAGCAAGGCCGCCTGGCTCGCGCTTTCGGCCATACGCCTTGCCAGCGCCTCCCGGGCGTTCCGCACGGCATACTCGACCAGCTGGGCCTTCTCACCGCGCTGCGGCACCAGAATCTTCACCTGCCGTTCCAGCTGCGCCGAGAGAGCACTTTCGAGCAGATCGCGGTTCGCGACCTCCAGGTTCAGTAGCAGCATCCGCGCCGGAGCCTTGTTGCCATAAAACTGCCCGAGGAATGCCTCCAGGATCTCATCCGGCTCCGCCCCTGCGCCCGTCTTCGGAAAATACGCCCGGTTACCCCAGTTCTGGTTGGCACGGATGAAGAACACCTGCACGCAGGCGTTGCCGCCCTCCTGATGCAGGGCAATCACATCCGCCTCGGTCACGTTCTCCGGATTGATGCCCTGATTGGCCTGAACATTGGTCAGCGCCCGGATACGGTCACGCAGCGCCGCCGCCCGTTCGTATTCCATCGCTTTGGCGGCTTCGGCCATCTCATCCGCCAGTTGTTTCTGGATGCGCGTCGACCGGCCCGTAAGGAACATCGTGGCGTCCTCAACCAGGTCACCGTAGTCTTTTTCCGATATGTACCCCATGCACGGCGCACTGCACCGTTTGATCTGATAAAGCAGGCAGGGACGCGACCGGCTCTCAAACATCGAATCGGAGCAGTTGCGCAACAGGAACGCCTTCTGAAGCTGGTTCAAGGTCCGGTTCACACTGCCGGCCGAGGCAAACGGTCCAAAAAACCGCCCCTTCTCCTTTCGCAGACCACGGTGCTTTTTGATCTGCGGATAGGGGTGGTCCCCGGTCAGCAGAATGTTGGGGAAACTCTTGTCGTCCCGCAGCAGCACATTGTACCGGGGTTTCAACTGTTTGATCAGATTCTGCTCAAGCAGCAGCGCCTCGGTTTCCGTCTCCGTCGTGAGAAACATCATGGAAGCCGTGGCGGAGATCATTCTACCAATGCGCGAACTGTGACCCGTTGGCTTGGCGTAGGAGGCAACCCTGCGTTTCAGGTTGCGGGCCTTGCCAACATAGAGTACTGCACCCGTACGATCGAGCATCCGGTACACACCCGGACTGTCATCCAGGCGCTTGAGGTAATCCCGTATTACCAGGTGCCCCGTCGGTGCGTCCGACTCCCTCTGCCCCTCCTCCACGAAGGCCTCTCCACCGAGGCCCTGATTGAGCGATTCCGACTCGTCTCTACCCATGATTGATTCGAACGCCCCCCTGCCAGGATTCAGGATGCTCCACAAGAGAAAAGCTGCCCACAGAATCTGTGGATAAGTCTGTTGGGAACTTCCCGTGAGCAGGGTTTTTCCCTGTATTGTAAAAGGATTTTAAAGATTGCTCACTTTTTAGGCAAATTTTCAAGTTTCTGATACTAAACGATAATTTGGGATACGTTTTGTAAATTTCTGGAATCATTGACAGAATCAACACAGCAATGTGACAGGCGACCGCGGGGTGGAAAAGTCAATGTACCCCCGACCAAAACCGTACAAAAACCGGCCTTCGCCGCTACTCCACGCCAAGCACATCCGGCGTCCTCCAGGCGAGGTGCTGCCCCCCATCAATGCAGAGCAGCTGCCCCGTCAGACCGGGGCTTTCGAGAATGTAGCCAAGCGTGCGGCAAATCTCTCCAGGATCGGTTCCGCGTTCCAGTACGGTCGCGGCCCGTTGGGTTTTGAAATTACGCTCCGTCTGACGGGCGCCTTTCAAGGTCGGACCAGGGCCGATCGCGTTCACCCTGACATCCGGAGCCAGGCCCTGCGCGGCCGTCACAGTCATGGCCCACAGCCCCATCTTGGCTATCGTATAAGTTGAAAATTCGGGCGTCAGCTTCCGCACCCGCATATCCACCATGTTCACGACACAATTACGCGCAACAGGCTCATTGTTCGCGTCGCGCGCTCCCTTTTCAGCCTGCGCCGCAAACGCCTGGGTCAGTTCATATGGCGCCCGCAGGTTGGACCCCACATGCCGGTCCCAGCTTTCCCACGTCGCGGTCTGGATTGTGTCATGCTCAAAAATGGAGGCGTTGTTGATTAGAATGCTCAGCGGCCGCCCAAGCCCACCAGCCGCCTCCGGCACCACGCGCGCCGTTTCCTCACGGCTGAGCAGATCCGCCTGAACGGTACAGGCCCGCACACCCATCCCTCTGGCCTCTTCCGCGACGGCCTCAGCAGCCTCCCGGCTGCTGTTGTAGTGAATGGCCACATCCACGCCCCGGTCAGCAAGATACAGCACCATGGCGCGGCCCAGCCTCTGAGCCCCGCCGGTTACCAGCGCCGCACCATCCAAACCGGTCATGCCACACTTCCCTGCTGAAACAGAACGACCATGTAGCCCACATAGGCCACCAGAAACGCGATCCCGGCCCGCCGTCCAATGCGTATGCCCCGCACCACAAACGGCCCCAGTATCAGCGCACAGACCAGCATGACCCACAGATCGCGGTCAAGGAACTCCGGCGCAATGTCGATGGGTCCGAACAGGCTCGTGACACCCAGGATCGACAGTATGTTGAAAAGGTTCGACCCCAGCACATTACCAATAACAACATCCGCCTGCTTGCGGATCGCCGCCATCGTCGTCGTCGCAAGTTCCGGCAGAGACGTCCCAATCGCAACCATGGTCAAACCGATAACTGAATCCGATATACCAAAATGTACCGCGATTTCCGTCGCCCCAACGATCAGCAGATGCGCCCCAAGCGGAAGCCCCACAATACCCGCGACCAGATAGGCCAGCGTCTTCGGCAGCGGAATGATATGGTTCATGTCGCCGAGCTCCTGCTCGACCTCGCCGGGATGCTCCCGCGCGGACCGGACCATGTCGAAAATCATCAAACCAAACAGCACCAGCAGAACCGCAGCGTGCCAGAAATGCAGCGGCCCCAGCCAGCACAGGGCGATGAGCAGGAATGACGCCCCAACCATCTGTACATAGTTGCGGTTACAGCCCGAACCCGAGGTCGGAATGCCGGAAATAATCGCCGGCACCCCAAGCACCAGCAGGATGTTGGCAATGTTGCTGCCCACCACATTACCCACGGCAATGCCAGGCAGACCGTTCAGGGCCGCATTCACGCCAATCAGAAGTTCAGGCGCGGATGTCCCAAACGCCACAACCGTGAGCGCCACAATAAACGCCGGCACATTCATCCGAAGGCTCAGCGCCACGGCCCCGCGAACCAGCATGTCGCCGCCAACCAGCAGGATCACCAGACCGGCGACCGCTATCACAATATCCATGAGAGAAGACCTCGGTTTACCTCAGGATCTGGAATCGCCGGACCCCCCGCAATTGCATGGCGAGTCCCCAACCAGATAGGTGCCGCACTTCGGACACTTGACGGCCGACTTTATCACGGGGCCGTCCTTCTTCTTGGGTTTTGAAATGGAACGAAACCGGCCTGTCATTCCCAACAGTCCGATCAGGACAAGAAACAGCAGGACGATTTTGATGATCACGGCGCCTGCACCCCAAACCGCGCCCACACGGCACGGTCCTCCGCGTCCGAAAGGACGTCCGACACACCCGGCAACCCGAACCGCCGGAACAGCGGCCGCTTGGGCCGAACCACATTGAACCGGACCTTGTCGCCATAAAGCTTCTTCATGGTTGGCACCAGATGCCCCATCTCGTCGGCAAGTCCCGCATCGATGGCATCCTGCCCAACCCAGATCTCACCGGTGAAAAGGTTCTCTCCGCTCAGACGTTCCCCGCGTCGCGACCGGACCTGTTCGATGAAGTTGTCGTGGATGACCTTCTGGATCTTTTTGATGCGCCCAACATCCTCTTCCCGCACGGGACGGAAGGGATCGAGCATGCTCTTATCCTCGCCCGCCGTATAGACCCGACGCTCCACACCCTTGCGCTCCATGAACTCATGGAACCCGAAAGAGGCGGAAATGACGCCGATGGAGCCAACGATACTGCTCGGATCGATATGAATGCGGTCCGCCGCGGTCGCGAGCCAGTACCCGCCGGACGCGGCAACATCCTCAACAAACGCATGAACGGGAATGTTTTTTTCATCAGCCAACCGCCGGATACGTGCGGTGATGAGGCTCGACTGCACCGGGCTTCCGCCAGGTGAATTGATCGACAGCGCCACGGCTTTCGGCTTGCCCCTGCTGAAGGCCACCTCAATCACCGAAGCAAGCGCCGCATCGCTCAGGCTCTGGCCGCCAGGACGGGCGCCGCTGCTGATAACGCCCTCAAGGCGCACAACGGTAACGGTATCCTGTCGACGAAATCGTTTGAACGGGCTTTCCATCACTCCGATGTAGGGGAGGGATTCAGGCCATACAAGTAGATAGCGGAAGACAGTGGCAACCCGCCGCCGACTGTTCCGCGCAAACAACGTCCCAAAAGGGACAAAGCCCCGTCGGTATCACCGATCGGGGCTTTGATCTGGTCGTACGCTGTTGGATAGTCGTACGCACGACAACTTAATAGGCGTCTCCTACGCGCTGCTGATCGTGCACGGAACGGCCACGGTTGTATTTTGCGGCAACGATCTCGTTCAGCGTCAAACCTTCGGCTTCTTCCTGGGTCAGACCGGCGGAAGCGATAAGCTGGGCATGTGCGGAGGCGTCAAAACTGGCAGCGCGGCTTGCCGCAACGGCAGCGGTGTCAGGAGCCTGAGCCTGGATGTCAGTCTGGCTTTTGCCACGGTTGTAGTTCTCGATGGCGAGCGCCAGGCCTTCGGAAGTTCCGCTGTTCGGTTTAACAACGGCCTGCTGGTCGTGCAGGGATTTACCGTTGTTGTAGCTTACGGCGGCAACCTGCTCAAGGGTCAGACCTTCAGTGGACTGCGGACCGGCAAATGCGGGTGCGGTAGCGGAGATTGCGACGAGGGCTGCGATAGCGGCTGCGAAATTGCGGTTCATGACTCTGTTTCCTTTTACTCAGTGTTTCTGTGAGCCGCCCGGTTTTTGTTTTCCGTTCCGCGCGGCGACATCCGTAGTGGCTGTCTGGGAAACAATTAGGAACAGATGGGCGAATTGTTTCCCCCTATCACGGACGAGTGTTCAAAAATCACTCCTCCGTGACGGAGGCCCCTTCCACACTTGAAAACAGGTTGGGAAACGCAGTGCCGAAACCGGCTGCGACCGCGGGTATTCCGCCGTTAGCGGTCGCTCTCCTTCCAGCGGGGATTGATCCAGTGCCCGGTGTTCATCGCAGCCAGCGGCGCACGCCCCAGTATGTGATCCGACGCCTTCTCACCCACCATGATCGACGGCCCGTTCAGGTTGCCATTGGTGATCTGCGGAAAGACCGAACTGTCCGCAACGCGGAGGCCGTCAACGCCAATCACCCGGCACTCCGGATCGACCACCGCATCCGGATCGTCCCGCCGCCCCATGCGTGCAGTACAGCTGGGATGGTACGCGCTTTCCACATGCTCCCGCAGGAAGCCGTCAAGCTCGTCATCGCTCTGAAGATCCGCACCCGGCTGGATTTCCCGCCCCGCATAGGGAGCAAACGCGTCCTGTCCGAAAATCTCGCGCGTCAGGCGGATGCAGCGCCGGAAATCAACCCAGTCCTGCTCGGTACTCATGTAGTTGAACAGGATCCTGGGCGCGTCCATCGGATCGCTGGACGCCAGGGAAATCCGTCCCCGCGATGGCGACCGCATCGGCCCCACATGCGCCTGGAATCCGTGTCCCTTCACCGCCGACTTTCCATCGTACCGGACGGCCAGCGGCAGGAAGTGATACTGAATGTCCGGATACTTGACACCCGCCCGCGACCTTATGAAAGCCGCGGACTCAAACTGGTTCGAGGTCCCGAGGCCTTTCTTAAGGAACAGCCACTGCGCCCCGATCGCCAGACGCGCTGGCCAGTTATAGTACCTGTAAAGCGAAACCGGCTTCAGACTTTCCATCTGCATGTAGATTTCCAGATGGTCCTGCAGGTTCCCGCCCACGCCTGGGCGGTCCGCAACCACCTCAATTCCATGCTCCGCCAGATGCGCAGCCGGCCCAATCCCCGAGAGCATCAGGATTTTTGGCGTATTGATGGATGAGGCCGCCACAATGACCTCCCGCCGCGCCGTCACGGTACAGCGCTGCTCCCCCTGACGAATTTCCACACCGACCGCGCGTCCATCGCGGATAACAACACGCTCGGCAAAACACCGAACCAGAGTCACGTTCGGCCGCTTCAACGCTGGCCTCAGATACGCATTCGCCGCCGACCAGCGCCGCCCCTTCCAGACGGTCTGCTCCATCGCGCCGAAGCCCTCCTGCTTGATGCCGTTGTAGTCCGACGTGGTCTCAAAGCCCGCCTGCTGCCCGGCCTCCACGAAGGCATGGTAGAGCGGATTGGTCCGCGGACCCCGCGTCACATGGAGCGGCCCATCCGTACCGCGGATCCCCGGCTCACCTGGCCCATGCCAGGTTTCCATGCGCTTGAAATAGGGCATCACGTCCTTAGCCGCCCAACCCTGCGCCCCCATCTCGGCCCAGGTGTCAAAATCCCGCGCGTGCCCCCGCACGTAGACCATGCCGTTAATCGACGAAGACCCGCCAATCACCTTGCCCCGCGGCACAACCAAACGGCGTCCGTTCAGATGCGGCTCCGGTTCCGACTGATACCCCCAGTCATAGCGCGACATGTTCATGGGAAATGACAGCGCGGCTGGCATCTGAATGAACGGCCCCATATCGGTGCCACCAAACTCGAGCACGATTACCGAGTATTTGCCGTCCTCACTCAGCCGGTAAGCCATTGCCGATCCGGCCGACCCGGACCCAATGATGACGAAATCCGCCTCCATCATGGCGCCCCTACTCCACTGATTTTCTGATTTTCGGCCTGCGCCAGTTCCATATCCACGTAATGCTCCAGTCCCGCCACCGCGGCCCCGGCATCCGGCGGCCCCGACCGCAACACCTCGCGCAGATAAACCCCGTCGATATACGCGCCCAGCGCCCCCGCAATACGCTCGGCCTCGGCCCGGCCGGTAAGGTCCCGGAATGCATGGACGAGGTTTCGACGCAGCCGCCTGTGATACACGGACAGTAGCCGCGCCGCCCCAGGCGACGACAGCGCCCAGGTGTAGAAGGTCAGCCAGGTGTTCACGGTCGAATCGTCAAACTGTTCCGGCCCGAAACTGGCCCGCAGGATAGCGGAAATCCGCTCCCGTGGCGTGCCGGCCGCCTTCAGCCTTGCCACCACATCCACCCGGAACCGCGTCAGAAGATGCCGCATGGTCGCCAGGATCAGATCATCCTTGCCGCCGAAATAATGATGCGCCAGCGCGGGCGATACCCCGGCCCTGCGCGCAATCTGCGCGACGGTGACCTCCAGCGATCCCCGCTCGGAAATCTCCAGAAGGGCCGCACCGATCAGAGCCCGTTTCCGGTTTTCAGCAAGGCCAGCACGTGGCGCCATTGGACGACTCCAGAAATTTGATTGATCAGTCAATCAATAAATCTTACACTTGCGTCCGTCAATCAATTCAAGCGACCCTGTGAAGGGGTCTCCGCGGTGCCTTCCGGCGCTGTGGCCGCTGCTTCGCAACAAGGAGGGAACCAATGAAAAAACTGCTGTCCGCTACCGCACTGATCACGATGACCATGTCCCCGGCATTCGCTGCCGACCCGGAATCCTGCGCCACCGTGCGCTTCTCCGACGTGGGCTGGACCGACATCACCGCCACCACCGCCGCCACCGGCACCGTCCTGCGCGGTCTGGGCTATGAGACCAAGGTCAGTGTCCTGTCCGTTCCCGTCACCTATACGGGCCTGGCTGAGGGCGATATCGACATATTTCTCGGAAACTGGATGCCCACCATGGAGGGTGACATCGCCCCCTACCGCGAAGCGGGCTCCGTCGACACCGTTCGCGCAAACCTTGAAGGCGCAAAATACACCCTCGCCGTGTCGCAGAGCCTGGCTGACGAAGGCCTGACCAGCTTCGACAAAATCTCCGAATTCGCGGAGCAGCTCGACGAAAAAATCTACGGCATCGAACCCGGCAATGACGGCAACCGCCTGATTCAGTCCATGATCGATGAGGACGCCTTCGGCCTTGGCGAATTCGAGGTCGTTGAAAGCTCCGAGCAGGGCATGCTCGCCCAGGCCGCCCGCGCCGCACGACAGGGTGAGGGCATCGTGTTCCTCGGCTGGGAACCGCATCCGATGAACGCCAACCTCGAAATGGCCTATCTTGAGGGCGGTGATGACTGGTTCGGCCCCAATCTCGGCGGCGCCACCGTCTACACAAACACCCGCGCGGGCTATGTCGACGAATGTCCCAATGTTGGCACTCTGTTAAACAATCTCGAATTCTCACTGGCCATGGAAAACGAGATCATGGGCGCGATCCTCAACGATGGCGCCGACCCTGACGAGGCTGCGGCCGCCTGGCTCGCCGCCAACCCAGGGGTCCTCGACGGCTGGCTCGAGGGCGTCACGACCCTCGACGGCTCCGAAGGCCTCGCCGCCGTCAAATCCTCCCTCGGCCTCTGATAGGGAGGTCCGGCGGCGGGACACTCACTCCCCGCCGCCGGACCGGCACCCATGACCTGGCTCACCGATCACAAAATCCCCATCGGAAAATGGGCCAGCGACATGGTCGACTGGCTCATCATCAATGCCGCCTGGTTTTTCGACAGCCTGGCCGACGGCATCAACGCCCTGATTGACGGGATACTTCTCGTCCTTCAGACCCCCCACCCACTCATCGTAATCGCCGTATTCGCGGGCATCGCCTGGCTGCTCAGGAAATCCTGGCCCGTGGTGGCTCTCGTCGTGGCAGGGTTCCTCTTTATCCTCAACCAGGGCTACTGGGAGGAAACCACCGAGACCCTCACCCTCGTGCTCTGCGCCGTCATCGTCTGCATGGGGCTCGGCATTCCCATCGGCATCGCCGCCGCGCACCGGCCGAGGCTCTATGCCGCCATGCGCCCGGTCCTCGACCTGATGCAGACGCTGCCCACCTTCGTCTACCTGATCCCGGCCATCGTGTTTTTCGGCATAGGCATGGTCCCGGGCCTCGTCGCCACCGCGATCTTCGTCGTGCCCGCCCCCATCCGCCTGACCCATCTTGGTATTTCCTCCACCCCGAAGGAACTGATCGAAGCCGGTCAGGCCTTTGGCGCCACCCCCTCACAGCTCCTGCGCAAGGTCGAGCTGCCCTGGGCCATGCCACAGATCATGGCCGGTCTGACCCAGACCATCATGCTCTCCCTCTCAATGGTCGTCATCGCTGCCCTCGTCGGTGCGGACGGGCTTGGCGTCCCCATCGTGCGTGCGCTCAACACCGTGAACACGGCGCTTGGCTTTGAGGCCGGCCTCGTGATCGTCGTCGTCGCCATTGTCCTTGACCGCATGTTCAGGAGGGACGGATGACCGACAACACAATGATATCCTTTGAGGACGTCTCCATCGTTTTCGGTGACGACCCCAAAAGCGCACTGCCCATGATGGACGCTGGAAAATCCCGCGCCACCATCCAGGAGCAGACCGGCCAGATCCTTGGCGTCCACGACTGCTCGCTCAAGGTTCGCCAGGGCGAAATTTCCGTCCTCATGGGGCTTTCCGGCTCCGGCAAGTCCACCCTCCTGCGCGCGGTAAACGGCCTCAATCCGGTCACCCGGGGCAAAATGCTGGTCCGCGACCAGCAGGGCGAAATGGTCGATGTCGTGACCTGTTCCAACACCCGCCTGCGCGGCCTGCGACGCGGTGGCGTTTCCATGGTCTTCCAGCAGTTCGGCCTGCTCCCCTGGCGCAGCGTGGTCGAAAACGTGGCCTTCGGACTGGAACTGTCGGGCATGGGTCACAGCGAACGCCACGACAAGGCCCGCTCCGTCCTCTCTACGGTCGGTCTTCAGGACTGGGCAGACAAAAAGGTCTCGGAACTTTCCGGCGGCATGCAGCAGCGCGTCGGCCTCGCTCGCGCCTTCGCCACCGACGCGGAAATTCTGCTGATGGACGAGCCCTTCTCCGCCCTTGATCCGCTCATCCGCACCCGCCTCCAGGACGAGCTTCTGACCCTGCAGGAGAGCATGCACTGCACCATCGTCTTCGTGAGCCACGACCTCGAGGAAGCGGTGAAGATCGGCAACACCATTACCATCATGGAAGGCGGCCGCATCGTGCAGTCGGGCAACCCCGAAGACATCGTCCTGCGGCCCTCCAACACTTACGTCTCAGACTTCGTGGCCCAGCTGAATCCCCTCAGCGTCCTGCGCGTCGGCGACGTGATGGAACCGGCGACCGGCACGGCGCCGGAAGGCCGCAAACTGCCGCACACAACGCCACTGCGCGATACGCTCGACCTGTTTGCCGGGGAACAATCCCCGATCCAGGTCACCGGAACGGATGGCGATACTGTCGGTGAAATCACTCCACAACGGGTGTTCAGGGTCCTGTCCGGCGCGACCGGGGCATCCAGCGCCGACTGACCCAGGCGGCACCAGGCCAGCAGTTTGAACGACGGACCATCCAAACGAAAGCGGGGCGCCCACCGGGCGCCCCGCTTGATTTCAGGGTCTGGAAGAAACCATCTCAGTGGTTGGCAAACTTCCGGATCTCACCGGATTTGATCCGGCCGAAGTAGGAGTTCATCTCCCGACGGACGATCGGCATCAGAACGTAGAGCGCAATGATGTTGACCACCGCCATGGCGAAGATCATGGCGTCGGAGAAATCGATCACCGCGCCAAGCTGCGCCGCTGCACCCACGATGACGAAGAAGCAGAACAGAAGCTTGAAAATCAGCTCCTTGGTCTTTCCCTCACCAAACAGGTAAGTCCACGCTTTTAGCCCGTAGTACGACCACGAAATCATGGTCGAGAACGCAAACATCACAACCGCGATTGCCAGAATATACGGGAACCAGCTCAGCCCCGTGGCAAACGCCGCAGAGGTCAGCTCAACACCCTGAACACCGCCAGCGGTCTCGATCATGCCGGACTCGTTGAGGATGAACAGCCCGGTCTCCGGATCGACCATCTGGACACCCGAAATGGTAATGACCAGAGCGGTCATGGTGCAGACCACAACGGTGTCGATGAACGGCTCAAGCAGCGACACGGTCCCTTCGGTAATCGGCTCTTTCGTCCGCACCGCGGAGTGCGCAATCGCCGCCGAACCAACTCCGGCCTCGTTTGAGAAAGCCGCCCGTTTGAAGCCCTGGATCAGAGCGCCAACCAAACCACCGGCAACACCCAGACCGCTGAAGGCACCGGCGAAAATCTGACCGAAAGCCCAGCCGATCTTGTCGAAGTTAATCAGCAGAATGACCAGAGCCGTACCCACATAGAGCACACCCATGAACGGCACGATTTTCTCCGTCACGTTCGCGATGGATTTGATACCGCCGACGATCACGATGAATACTACGATGGCGAAGATCACACCGGTGATCCAGCCGGGATAGTCACCCAGAATACCGGACAGCTGAGCATGTGCCTGGTTGGCCTGGAACATGTTCCCGCCACCGAACGCGCCACCAATACAGAAGATCGAGAACACGACCGCCATGAAGCCGCCACCGCCGACGCCACGCTCCTTGAAGCCCTTGACCATGTAGTACATCGGGCCACCGGAAACGGTGCCGTCGTCATACTCGTTGCGGTATTTCACACCCAGCGTACACTCGGTAAACTTGGAGGCCATGCCGAGCAGACCGGCCAGAATCATCCAGAACGTCGCACCGGGACCACCAATACCAACGGCCACGGCCACGCCGGCGATGTTACCAAGCCCAACCGTACCGGACAGAGCGGTCGCAAGCGCCTGGAAGTGACTCACCTCACCCGCGTCATTTGGGTCGGAATAGTCGCCCTTCACAAGGCTGATCGCATGACCGAACGCCCGGAACTGAATAAAGCCGAAATAGATCGTGAAGACCGACGCACCGACAACCAGCCAAAGCACGATCCACGGGAAGGCCACGCCCATGACATTAAAGGGCAGCGGCGCGAAAATCAGGCTGACAAACCAGCCGGTGGAACTGGCGAAGATCTCATTCACCCGCGCATCAAGGGTTGGCGCGATCTCCGGAGCGGCAGCCTCCTGGGCTATGGCCGCGCCCGCAAGCGTCAGGAACGCCAGCGCAACGGACAGAAATTTCAGATGTTTCATGGTTTTCCCTGTTTACGGAATTATTGTTACGGGTACGGAGGAAATGGAAATCAGCTTGCTGGAGACGCTCCCGAACAACCTGTCCTTCAGCCCGCTATCGCCCGTCCGGCCGATAACAACCTGTTCTGCGCCAAGTTTGACGGCCATTTCGTTCAGAAGCACCGCAGGATCCCCATGCCGGACTTCCGTGGTCACCTCGAGGCCGGAACCGTCCAGCTGTTTCACCGCCGGATCAAGCACGTGGGAGCGTGCCGCACCCACTTCCGCCTCACGCCTTTTGTGACGTTCGGCCAGTTCTTCCGGTGTGTGAAAAGAATAAGGTGACCATTCGATCACGAACGCCAAATGGAGTTTGCAATCGCCTATAAGTAGAGCCAGCTTTTTGGCATGTTCCACCGCTCTGGCGCTTGCTGCCGAACCATCGTGCCCGACAAGAATACACGTCATATTTATGTCCCCCTGTTATCCAAAGGAAACTCTGGCGCAATACCTGCTTATTTTGCAAGTGTTTCGCAAAAAATCGTTCAAAAAACAGTCATAAGCTGTTAATAATTTAAGCGAATGCCCCGGCGGAATGGCACTAAGCGTGCAGTCCGCAATCAGATTTCACATCCGATACTGTCAGCATTACTGACGGCTCAAAGGATGTGTGCGCCGCGCCCGCCCACCAACGCGGTGACGTGTCCCGACCAGTTCCACCTGAAGCGTCCCTGGTTGGACGTTCCAGCTATACGCACAGGTTCTCACCCGCAAAAACACACTCGGAATACACTGCTGTCAGCCCTCGGCCCGTGTTCGAACACGACGCAGGAACAAACTGCGCTGCAAAGCTTAATCGCCGGTTACTGTACGCAGGGATACTCAAAAATATCAGTGCAGTCCGCTGATTTGTCGGACGTATCCCATTTCACGCAACAGCCCCCTGTAAAACCAGGGTGCCCTGGTAACCAATTTTTTTCGTGCCTGAATTCGCGTTTCGTTCTAAATTTGTTCCGAAAGCGGAATTTCGCAATGGAATCAACACCCCAAAGCATCGACTGGCTCGCCGTCCTTGCTGGAACGATCCTGGCCTTCCTGCTTGGATGGCTCTGGTATTCACCCGTTCTGTTCGGAAAAAAATGGGCGGAAGGCGTGGGAGTTTCCCTCGGATCCGCCAATGACATGCCCAAACAGGCCATGATTTTTCAACTGGCGGGCACGTTTTTTCTCGCCCTGGTGATCGGCCTGACCACCGCCGCCGGCACACCGGCCACCACATTTCTGGTGATTCTCACCATCGGCTGCCTGATCGCGGCCAACGGCTTTTTTGCGCAAAAATCCCATTACGCGATCGTCGTGGAAACCACCTTCATCGCCGCCATGGGTCTCATCATGGTCCTTTGCCAGACCATCCTTTAGGTTGAACGGCCGCGCCGGTCCGGACGCCCCGGACCGGCCCGCAGCCCTCAGGCCGGTGTGCGCAGGCGGATAACCCAGGCCAGCACCACCGCATAGAGAATGTGACCCCACAGGGCGGCCCATGTAATGCCCGTGAAGCCCAGGAAGGCAGGCAGACCGGCAACCAGATGCGCCATGATGAACAGCGCGAAAACCCACAGTGCCACACCATAGGCAATGGACGATGCCCACCACGGCAGGGATGGAACGAACTTCTTCGCCAGCGGCTCAAAAATATACATCCAGCCGATGACATAGAACACAAGCCCGGTAACCACATGCAGCAGATGCGCCGCCGGCGTGCTGCTGAACCCAAAGAGCTTCTGAAGCGTCGACTGCGCAAGCCCCACCGGCGCGAGCTTGGCAAAACCGAGCAGCGGGCTCAGACCCTGACCAAACGCATCAAAAGCAATCGTCGCAAAGGCACCGGCCGTCACGGCTGTCGCCGCCGTTGCCGCATTGATTTTCGGGAGCGAAATACCGGCTGCGCCGCCATGTACATCCGTGTTCATATCCATATCCTCCATAACTATCCGATGCCATCAGTACGGAGCACCAGTGGAGGTTGTTTCCCTATGTTACAAACTCTCAAGGAATCGTGAGGGAACCGACATATTGACAAAATTCGCAGCCAACACGCCCACCACACATGCGTAAATTCATCTCACAGGGATCAACCTTCGAGGAACTGATCGGCTACTCCCGCGCGGTCGTGGATGGCGACATGGTGTATGTCTCAGGCACCACCGGCTACGACTACACCACCATGCGGATCGATCCGGATATCGTAGCGCAAACCAGGCAGTGCCTGAGAAACATCGAGGACGCCCTCACCCAGGCCGGCGCCACAATGGCTGACATTCTCCGCATCCGCTACATCCTGCCGGACGCCAGCGAATTTGAAAAATGCTGGCCCACCCTGCGCGCCGCTTTCGACCACATCCGCCCGGCCGCCACCATGATCTCCGCCGGGCTCGCTGACCCCGCCATGAAAATCGAAATTGAGGTCACCGCCCGTATCGGGTCCGGTACGCCGCCTCAGTCGGGCGACAGCATGTAACCCGACCCGCGCACCGTCTGAAGGTAACGTGGCGTCTTGGGATCAGCCTCGATCTTGCGCCGCAGCCGCGCGATCTGCACGTCAACGGCCCGCTCCTGCGCCTCGGCCACCCCGCCACCAAGCTCCTCGACCAGCTCAATCCGGCTCACCGCCTCATGCGCCCGGTTGGCAAAGATCCGCATCAGCATCGCCTCAGTCGCCGTCAGCCGCACCAGTTCCCCGTCCCGCCACAGTTCACTGCGCGACAGATCGTAGCGCACATCGCCCAGATGCATCGTCCGGGGCGGCTCCGCCTTCGGCGCCGGCTTCGGCACCCGTCGCAAAATCGCATTGATCCTGAGCAGCAGTTCGCGCGGCTCAAACGGTTTGGGCAGGTAATCATCCGCGCCAAGCTCAAGCCCCCGAATACGGTCCTGCGCATCACTCTTCGCGGTCAGCAGCAAAATCGGCGTGTTCAGCGTCTCCCGCAAGGACGCCGTCAGTTCCAGCCCCGTCTCGCCCGGCATCATCACATCCAGCACGATCAGGTCGAAGTCCAGCCCGCCCAGCAGGCTGCGCGCATGCTTCGCGTCCCGCGCCACCGAAACCCAAAAGCCGTTGCGCGCCAAAAATTTCTGCAACAGCCCACGAATGCGCGCGTCGTCATCGACGACGAGAACATGGGCCTCGGGCGTTTCACTCATTGCCTGACCGACTCCATTGGTCCCAGAACCTGCCCCCTCAGTTCAGGGCTTATCATCTGTTCCAGCACTTTGCGAAACCCCACAACCGCCTCCGGTCCGGCATCTGAGAACGCCTGCTTCATTCGCACCCGCTGCGCCGCCGAAAGTTCCCGCTCCAGCGCGTTGCCCGCCACGGTCAGGTACAGGTTCCGCTGCCGCCGGTCGCTCGCCCCAACCCGGCTTTCCACCAAACCGTCATCGACCAGCTGCCGCAACACCCTGTTCAGGCTCTGCTTCGTCACTCCGAGGATCGCGAGCAGTTCATTCACCGTCAGACCCGGATCGCGGTTAATGAAATGCACCGCCCGGTGATGCGCGCGCCCGTAGCCGTATTTCTCAAGAATACGGTCAGGGTCCGCCGTGAAGCCGCGATAGGCGAAAAACATCAGTTCGATTCCCTGCCGCAACTGCTCGTCGGTCAGAAAAAGAAGCTGTTCGCTGCGTGAAACATTAGTCATGAACCCGGTCCCGGCATTGCAAATCCCTGATTTCCCGTTCCATTCACA
This sequence comes from Amaricoccus tamworthensis, assembly GCF_049800875.1. Taxonomy (NCBI): domain Bacteria; kingdom Pseudomonadati; phylum Pseudomonadota; class Alphaproteobacteria; order Rhodobacterales; family Paracoccaceae; genus Amaricoccus; species Amaricoccus tamworthensis. Next base: position 73,835 of record NZ_JBNAFV010000006.1, read on the forward strand.
GTTTATGTCAGCGTTGTTGACATTCCAAGGTCCAAATGATAGCCCGCACTCAAATTCGCGTAATAAACTGTCGAAATCCACGCGGGTTCAGCAATATTAGTTTAAGTTTGGGAGAGCAACCATGGCGGGCGCTTATGACAATCGGGACGGTGTCATCTGGATGGACGGCACTTTTGTGCCCTGGCGCGAGGCCAAAGTCCACGTACTGACCCACGCCCTTCATTACGCCAGCAGCGTTTTCGAGGGCGAGCGCGCCTACAACGGCAAAATCTTCAAAAGCCGCGAGCACAGCGAGCGCCTGCTGAAGTCCTGCGACTACATCGACATCCCGCGCCCCTACACGGTGGACGAGCTTGAGGCGGCCAAAAAAGAGGCCCTCGCGAAGTCCGGCCTGTCCGACGCCTATGTCCGTCCCGTCGTCTGGCGCGGCTCCGGCGAGGACATGGGTGTCGCCTCCGCCCGCAACCCGGTCAAAACCGCCATCGCGGTCTGGGAATGGGGTGCCTATTACGGCGACGCAAAGATGCAGGGCGCCAAACTCGACATCTCCGCCTGGAAACGCCCCAGCCCCGAGACCATCCCCTGCTTTGCCAAGGCCAGCGGTCTCTACATGATCTGCACCATGTCAAAGCATGCGGCCGAGGCCAAAGGCTGCTCCGACGCACTGATGATGGACTACCGAGGCTACGTTGCTGAGGCGACCGGCGCCAACGTGTTCTTCGTAAAGGACGGCGCGGTCCACACGCCCAAGCCCGACTGCTTCCTCAACGGCATCACCCGTCAGACCGTGATCGACCTCCTGAAGGAGAAGAACATCGAGGTCATCGAACGCCATATCGAACCATCGGAGATGGAAGGCTTCGAGCAGTGCTGGCTCACCGGTACCGCGGCGGAGGTCACCCCGGTCGGTAAAATCGGTGACTTCACCTTCGAGGTCGGCGCGCTCACCCGTGATATCGCCGAAACCTACGAAAAACTGGTCCGTTCCTGACGTGTTCGACACACCCGGTCGCCCGCAACGGTCGGCCGGTTCGCACGGCGCTTGCAAGTCATTTGCACTTGTGGTCTTGAACGCCAAATGACCACTACAAAAATCATCATAGACACCGATCCCGGACAGGACGACGCCGTCGCGATCCTGCTCGCACTGACAAGTCCGGAGATCGAGGTTCTCGGCATCACCGCCGTTGCCGGCAACGTGCCCCTGCCCCTGACGACCCTGAACGCGCTCAAATGCTGTGAACTCGCCGGTCGTCCCGACATCCCCGTTTATGCCGGTGCCGCGGCCCCTCTCGTGCGCCCCCTCATAACAGCGGAAGAGGTCCACGGCCGCACCGGTCTCGACGGCCCCGACCTGCCGGAGCCGTCCATGGCACTCCAGGACGGACACGCGGTCGATTTCATCATCGACACGCTGCGCCGCGAAGATCCCGGCACCGTCACGCTCTGCACCCTCGGCCCCCTGACCAATATCGCACTGGCCTTCAGCAAAGCACCCGACATCAAACCGCGCGTAAAACAGATCGTCGCCATGGGCGGCGGCGCCTTCGAGGGCGGCAACACCACACCGGTCGCCGAATTTAACATTCTGGTCGACCCCCACGCGGCGCAGGCCGTCCTGCAATCCGGCATCCCCGTGGTCATGATGCCGCTCGACGTCACCCATAAATGCCTGACAAAAAGGTCACGGATCCAAAAATACCGCGACCTCAACACCCGGGTCGGTGAGGCCGTGGCCCTTATGCTCGAGTATTTTGAGCGCTTCGATGAAAGCAAATACGGCTCCGACGGCGGCCCGCTGCACGATCCCACTGTCATCGCCTGGCTCCTGAGGCCGGAGATTTTTGGTGGCCGCGACATCAACGTCGAGGTCGAAACCGGTTCTGAACTCACAATGGGCCAGACCGTCGCCGACTGGTGGGGCGTCACGGACCGCCCCAAAAACGTCCACTTCGTCCGTGATGTGGATGACGACGCGTTTTTTGACCTCCTGATCGAGAGGATCGGCACTCTTTAAACTTCCTTGTGATGAATGTCACAGAATCGTCCCGGTTTTTGCCGCATAACGTGCTTACTGAGTGACGATTGTAAGTTTAACGAGTATCGCACCCCAGCCGCCGTCCCGGATTTTTCCTCGGTCCGGGACGGCACAAAATACCGAAATTCGAGGCCGGCCCGCCGCGCGGTGCCCCACGTGCGGCGGGCCCGGTTTCGATTCGTTAACCACGACGTGCAGCGGCCTCGGAAAAACTTCCAAGCGTTTACAGTCTGTTAAGCACGCAGCCCACTGCCATTCACAAAACTTTACCAATTTCCAGGCAGTGTTAACGATGAGCCTTCTTGAGACGAAAGGCCCAATGAACTATATTTTAACCCTGTAGCCCTGTTCCGGGCTCGTAATTGGAGGTTACACAGCTGTCTCAGCACACTACGACGGTTGATCCCGTCACATCGGATCAGGCAGGCCGTCCTGCTTCCGAACAAACCGACAGCGGGACACTGCTGTCAACAATCCTGGCCTCACTTGATGACGACCAGGCCATTGATGTCACGACAATTCCACTTGCCGGAAAATCGGACATGGCGGATCACATGGTGATCGCCTCCGGTCGTTCCTCACGTCAGGTGGCATCCATCTCCGAAAAACTTGTCGACCGTCTGAAGCATGATCACGCGATCATTGCGCGGACCGAGGGCAAGGATACCGGGGACTGGGTTCTTCTGGATGCGGGCGACGTGATCGTTCACGTGTTCCGTCCCGAGGTGCGCGAGTTCTATGCGCTCGAAAAAATGTGGCAGCCAGAGGCCAAAACCGGCCGCAAGCCGGCTCCGCTCGCCTGAGCCTGACACTTGCGCCTGACACTTGTCGTCGTGGGCCGGCTGCGTTCCGGGCCCGAGGCGGATCTGGTCGATGACTATCTGACCAGGTTTGACCGCACCGGAAAACCGTCCGGCCTTGGACCGTCAAAGGTTGTCGAGGTTGAGAACAAACGCGGTGGCGGATCAGGGGCCGAAGCCGACCTGATCCTGAATGCCATCCCCAAAGGCGCCACCGTAGTGGCCCTTGACGAGCGTGGACGAACGCTCACCTCTCCTGATTTTGCTCAAAAACTCCAGTCCTGGGCCGATACCGGCACACGCGACCTCGCGCTCATCATTGGCGGCGCGGACGGTCTGACCAACGTCGTGCGCGACAGGGCCGATTTCCTCCTCTCCTTTGGCAAAATGGTCTGGCCCCACATGCTGGTCCGCGTCATGCTCTCCGAACAGCTCTACCGCGCCGCATCCATCCTCTCCGGCGGCCCCTACCACCGTAATTGATCCCGTTGTCTTGCAAAGGATTCCCTGCACGGAGCTGCGGCATAGCCTTGCCTTCCGCATCAGGAGGGGAAGGCTAATACAACCAGGACAATACTGGTTCATTACTGATACATTATTTCAGAAAACGGGAATTTTATGTTATAAATATAAATTGAATTTATTTATGGAGTCAGTAATGGCTTATTTTTCAACAAAATTGACGGCGATCTGGACCACTGTAGTACTGCTTCTCTCCGCCACAATTACGGCCAACGCCACACCAACCTGCGGTCACCTGCATTCTCACCTCCCGGAAAACATGACGCCAACCGCCCTTTCACCCGGCGCGGTCTCGGACATCCCGATGATCGAACTGGTGCTCACTGCCTGTCAGAAAGAGCAATGCCAGGAGTTCTCTCTCTTCTACGATCCCTACCGAATTTCCCTGATGACCTGCATGATCGTCGGCCAACAGGAGGCCGCCCGTTGGAAGGCCTCCCACCCAAAATGGGAGATCAAACGCTGGTCCTGCCGCCTCAGCCTCCCCGGTGAGGAACACGTCTGACAAACCACGCCGGTCAAAAAGACACGGCCGCAACGAAAAAGGGCGAACCCGTCGGTCCGCCCCTCAATCTTGATCCTGCCTGAACCTTCAGGTCAGTGTTCTTTGCCCTTATGCGGCGCCCAAAGCTTCTTGTTGGTGAAGTAGAGCAACACGGTCAGGATCGTCAGGAAAAGAACCGCGGTGAGACCACCGGCCTTGCGATTCATCATCTTGGGCTCCGCCGTCCACATCAGGAACGCGGACACGTCCTTCGCCATCTGCTCCTCCGTCGCCGGAGTGCCGTCCTCGTATTCCACGAGATCCGGCATCAGAACCGGGTTCATGGCCATCAGACCGCCATACGCCGTGTTCTCATACAGAACCACACCGGCCTGCTCCTCTTCATGGCCGGTAAAGCCAAGGAGCATGGAGGCGATGTATTCCGGACCACCCATACCGCGAACCAGCTGGTTGATACCGGTGCCGGCCGGGCCGTGGAAGCCGGCGCGGGCTTTCGCCATCAGCGTCAGATCCGGCGCGTTGGACAGGGCAGACTCACCAAACTTGTCCGTCGGTGTCGCCGGCCGGAAATCGTCGAGTTCCGGGTCAAACACCTCGAACTGCGCGGCATAGGCCCGCATCTGGTCCTCATCCATCGCAGGCCCACCATCATCCGACAGGTTGCGGTAGCTGAGGAATTTCAGACCGTGACAGGCCGCGCAAACCTCGGTGTAGACCTGTAGACCACGCTGAAGCTGCGCCTGGTCGTAACTTCCGAACGGACCCTCAAACGAGAAGCTGTAGTCCGTGACGTGGGCTTCCCCGTCTCCCGCGGCGAGAGCCTGCCCGCCAACCAGAAGGCCAAGAGCGGCCAGACCGGAGAAAACGGTAGTCTTAATCATGTTTCCCATTTCCCCGCTCCTTATTCAGCCGGAGTCGCGGCACCGGATGATGCCTTTTCGCCGTAATGCGCCTTGAAGTCCGCCTCGATCGTTTCCGGCTGCTCCAGGGGCCGTTCAAACAGACCCAGCAGAGGCAGGATGATCAGGAAGTAGGAGAACCAGTAGAGCGTTCCGATCTGCGAGATGATGACGAAGGGCTGCTCAGCCGGCATCGCGCCACACCACATCAGCAGGAAGAAATCGAACACCAGGATCCAGAACCAGACCTTGAAGCGCGGACGGTAGCGGCCCGAACGCACCCGGCTCGTATCCAGCCACGGCACCAGGAACATCACGATGATCGATCCGAACATGGCGATCACGCCGCCGAGCTTGGAGTTGATGAACAGGATGTCAAAGGTGATGGCACGCAGCATCGCATAGAACGGCAGGAAGTACCATTCGGGCACGATATGCGCCGGCGTCTGGAGCGCGTTAGCCTCAATATAGTTGTCCGGGTGGCCAAGGAAGTTCGGCATAAAGCCAACCAGCGCTGCGAAAATCACGAGGATCAACATCAGCGCGAACAGGTCCTTGATCACAAAATACGGCCAGAACGGCAGCGTATCCTTCGCCGCGTCCGCCTTGGACGTACGCCGCACCTCAACACCGGTCGGGTTGTTGTTGCCCGTGGTGTGGAAAGCCCAGATGTGAACCGCAACCAGCGCCGCAATCACGAAGGGCAGCAGGTAATGCAGCGAGAAAAACCGCGTCAGCGTCGCGTTATCAACGGCCGGTCCACCCAGAAGCCAGGTCTGAATGCTCTCACCGACGAGCGGGATCGCACCAAACAGACCGGTGATAACCGTCGCACCCCAGAAGGACATCTGACCCCAGGGCAGAACGTAGCCCATAAAGCCCGTGGCCATCATTAGAAGGAATATGAGCATCCCGATGATCCAGGTGATCTCACGCGGCGCCTTGTAGGAACCGTAGTACAGGCCCCTGAAAATATGGGCATAAACCGCGATGAAGAACAGCGAGGCGCCGTTCATGTGCAGATAGCGCAGCGCCCATCCGCCGTTCACGTCGCGCATGATGTGCTCAACGGAGGAGAAGGCCAGCGTGGTGTCCGGCGTGTAGTGCATGACCAGCGTGATGCCGGTGATGATCTGCAGTGCCAGACAGAATGTCAAAACGATGCCCCAGATCCACATCCAGTTCAGGTTCTTCGGCGTCGGGATCGTCAGGGTCGAGACCACCAGCCCAATAATCGGCAGACGGCTCTCAACCCATTTTTCCGGAGCTGTCTTCGGCTCGTAATGATCGTGCGGAATTCCACTCATGTCCTGTACCTCCCTCAGCCCAGCTCAATCACGGTGTCGGATACAAACCGTGCAAGCGGAATGTGCAGGTTCTCCGGCGCCGGGCCTTTGCGGATGCGACCCGCAGTGTCGTAATGCGATCCGTGGCAGGGGCAGAACCAACCGTCAAAATCACCCGCGTCACCCAGAGGCACACAGCCCAGGTGCGTACACACGCCAACCATGACCAGCCATTCGCCCGTTTCGTCCAGAGCGCGGTTCTGGTCCTCGGCATCGGCATCGGCGGCAATGTTCGGGTTGCGGGACAGCCCGTCCTTCAGCTCGGCCATCGGCACCTCGCGGGCCTCCTCGATCTCGGCTTCCGTTCTGCGACGGATAAAAACCGGCTTGCCGAGGAACTTGACCGTAAGCTGGCTGCCCGGCTCAACACTGGACACGTCCACCTGGATCGAGGCCAGGGCCTGCACATCCGCGCTGGGGTTCATCTGGTTGATCAGCGGCCAAACCGCAGCACCAGCTGTCACTGCGCCGGCCGCTCCGGTTGCTACATACAGGAAGTCCCTACGGGTGCCGCCTTGGTCTTCAACGTGGGCCACGCACATTTCTCCTTGCCTAAGCCCCTTGCAAAGGGCGCGGGTCGATACGGGGCCAAAGAGGGAATTGGCCCGGATTTTGAATTGGTTTAATCACTTCTGCGCCATTGGTCCAGCCGGGATCAACAGTGTTTGGTGGCCTGGAGGGGATTTAAACCGTGACTATTGCACTTGCGGCATACCAGCCCGACATCGCGCCCAATCTTGGCGCCATGATTCGCCTCGCCAGCTGTTTTGCCTCCGACCTCCATGTGATCGGCCCCTGCGGTTTCCCGATGTCCGACAAAGCGCTCCGCCGTGCCGCCATGGATTACGCGGGCAGCGTCGAAACCCGCCACCACAGCTCGTGGAACGCCTTCCTGGACGTCCCGCCCTCCGGACGGCTTGTGCTCATGACCACACGCGGGGCAACACCCCTGTGGGATTTCAGCTTTGAGCCCACCGACATCGTCGTCATGGGTCGCGAATCCGCCGGGGTTCCGGATGAGGTCCACGACCGCGCCGATGCACGCATACTGATTCCCATGCCCGGCGGCGGACGCAGCCTCAATGTCGCAACCGCAGCGGGCATCGCCCTGGCCGAAGCCTCACGGCAGCTCAGACCCGGCCACGTTTGAGGCCGCCGCCCGCTCGCGCAAAATCGCCAGCAGAACAATCCCCGCCACCACCATCGCGGCGCCAAGGATCGCAACGAGGTCGGGCAGAACGCCAAAAACCCCAAAATCATAGAGCGCTGCAAACACCAGCGTCGAATAGATCGCGGGCATGACATGGCTCGCCTGCCCCCGCTTCATCGCCTGAATGAACAGCGACTGCGCGCAGATCATCGCAAACCCGAGACAGGCCAGCAGACGCCACTGCTCCGCACTCGGCGGATGCCAGACGAAACTGGCCGCCGTAATCGCGATAATCGCGCCCATACCGTTATTAATCAGCAAAATCCGCACCGGCGGCTCGCCCGCATTGGTCAGCCGCTTGATGATAACAGCCTCAACGCCCATCAGCACTGCCGCCGCCAGAGCAATCAAAGCGGCCGGCTGAAACGCATCCGTCCCCGGCCGGATCAGCACCATCGCCCCAATCAGCGCCAGGCCCGCCGCCGCCAGCCTGCGCGGCCCAATGTTCTCACCCAGCAGCAAAATGGCCAGACCCATCGTCACCAGCGGATTGAGGAACGTAATCGCCGTCGCGTCCGCCAGCGGCATGCGCGATGCCGCGGCAAACATGCAGGTCACGCCAAGCCACCCGGAGGCTGACCGCGCGAGATGCGATCCCCAGAGAGCCCCCTGAAATCCTGGCCGCGCAAACAGCGCAAATGTTGATATGGCCAGGAAGGCAAACCCAAACCGCCCCGCGCTGATCTGAAGCGGATGCAACGGCTCACCGCCCACACCCACGCCCAGCGCCTTGGCAATCAGCGACGTCACCGCCACCAGCGCCCCGGCACCCGCCATCAGCGCAATGGCCAGAACCGGCCGTTGCGCGGGTATCCCGTCCGCAGGCATCATCCCGTCACAACCACGCGAAACATGTCAGTGCGGCAACTCAACCGGCTCGTCCTCTGACACGCCAAACAGCCGGCCTTTCTCAGTGATCATCACGAGAAGCAGACACCCAAGGCCACAGGCCGCAAACCCCATGAGCAGAGGCCCGCTCGTACCGTCAAACAAATGCCCGATATAGCCACCAAACGCCGCCGCCATCATCGTGGTCACCGACCCGATAAACGAGGACGCCGTCCCGGCAATATCAGCCATCGGCTCCATGGCCAGCGCGTTCAGGTTCGGCATCAGAACCCCGAAGAAGAAGAAATTCAGCCCGATCAGCACCGCGAACCCGGCCACCGGCGGCGCACCCACCGTCCAGAACAGCCCCACATGAACGAGCGCCACGGTCACAAAACCCAGGATCGCGAAATGGGACATGCGCCGCATGCCAATCCGCTCCACCAGCCGGCTGTTGAAAATCGACGCCAGCATCATCGCGCAGGCGATGCTGCCGAACCAGAACGGGAACAGGCTGCCGGTTGCGTAGAAATCCTGAAACACCTGCTGCGCCGAGTTCACATACCCCATCAGGGCACCAAAGATGACGCCACCCGCAACCGTATAGCCCAGGGTCACCCGGTTGGTCGCGGCCTTGGCAATCGCCTTGCCAAGCGTACCCCAGGCCAGAGGCTTGCGCCGCTCTTCCGGCAGGGTCTCGGGGAGCGATACGACCATCCAAACGTAAGCCGAAACGCCCGCCACAAACAAAAGCCCAAAAATCAGCCGCCAGCTGCCCACCGCCAGCACGGCGGTCCCGACCAGCGGCGCAATCGCCGGGATCATGATGAAAATCATCATCACAAAGGACATGACCTTCGCCATTTCACGTCCGCCATAAATGTCCCGAATGATCGCCGTACTGACAATCCGCGCCGCCGCACAGCCAAACCCCTGCAAAAACCGCGCGAACAGAAACCAGCCAAAGGCCCCCAGGAACGGCGCGGCCACCGTCGCAACACAGAACAGCGCAATCCCGGTCAGCAACACCCGCTTCCGCCCGAAACTGTCCGACAACGGACCATAGAGGATCTGCCCAAAGGCAAAACCGAACATGTAGGACGAGATCGTCTGCTGCTGCTGGTTGCCATCCCCCAGCGCGAACGCCTGCTGGATCTGCGGCAACGCGGGCAGCATCACGTCAATGGACATTGCCGTCAGCCCCATAAGAAGAGCCATCATGGCGACGAATACCGGAAACGCAGGCACGGGCCGCGCCGTCGGGGCGGACGAAGGTTGGGACATGAAAACCAATGTAATCTGGATAAAAGGCTGAATTGCCTGCGCCTGAGTAACACCATCCCCGCCAAACATCCATGCCTCCGGCGAAAAAAGCGAAACGAAACCGTTCAGAAGGTGGAAACACACTGTCTCGGCACCGCCCCTCCCGCCGCTGTTTTCGCATGACCTCAACGCCCCTGGGGCTTCCACCTGCCGCCCGACCGGAGTAAGGAACCCCGGCAACCGGAGTGGATTAATATGTCGTTCAATACATTCGGCCGCCTGTTCCAGGTCACGACCTGGGGTGAAAGCCACGGACCAGCCCTTGGCGCAACCGTCGACGGCTGTCCGCCGGGCGTTGCCCTGACCGAAGACGACATCCAGCCCTGGCTTGATGCCCGCAAACCGGGGCAGAACAAATACACCACCCAGCGTCGGGAGCCCGACCAGGTCGAAATTCTCTCCGGCACCTTCGAGGGCAAAACCACCGGCACGCCCATTCAGCTGATGATCCGCAACACGGACCAGCGCTCGAAAGACTATGGCGACATCGTCCAGAAGTTCCGCCCCGGCCACGCTGACATCACCTATTACCAGAAATACGGCATCCGCGACCACCGCGGCGGCGGCCGCTCGTCGGCCCGCGAAACCGCCACCCGCGTCGCCGCCGGTGGCATCGCCCGCAAGGTACTGGCGGATATCCTGCCCCACCTCAAAATCCGCGGCGCAATGGTCCAGATGGGCGCCACCGCCATCAACCGCGACGCCTGGGACTGGGACATCATCCGCGACAACCCCTTCTGGTGCCCCGACGCCACGACGGCGGAAACCTGGGCCAATGAGCTCGACGCCCTGCGCAAATCCGGCAACTCGGTGGGCGCCATTATCGAGGTTCAGGCCGCCGGTGTTCCCGCAGGCCTTGGCGCACCTGTTTACGCCAAATTCGACAGCGACCTTGCCTGCGCCCTCATGACCATCAACGCGGTCAAGGGCGTCGAGATTGGCGCGGGCATGTCCGCCGCCATGCTCACCGGCGTCGACAATGCCGATGAAATCAGCATGGGCGAAACCGGTCCCGAGTTTTCCTCCAACCACGCGGGCGGCGTCCTCGGCGGCATCACCACCGGCCAGGACATCATCGCCCGCTTCGCCGTGAAACCCACCTCCTCGATCCTCTCCACCCGGAAAACCATCACCATCTCCGGCGAAAACACCGAGATCGTCACCAAAGGCCGCCACGACCCCTGCGTCGGCATCCGCGCCGTTCCCGTGGGCGAAGCCATGCTCGCCTGCACCATCCTCGACCACTACCTCCTGCACCGGGGCCAGATCGGCGAGAACCAGGGGCGGATCGGGTAATCACCGCCCGGCTTGTGCTTTACACAGGCGGGCATTATCGAAGAAATAAGACCCTACAGGCGGGGGCGATCCAGCATTCCCCGATCCCACAACGAGGACCAAAAACAATGACTGGCAAATTTTCGAGACGTTCCGCACTGGCCGGTTTGGCCCTTCTTGCCGCAGCCCTCACCGCGCCCGCCGCCGAGGCCGACACGGCGGCGGAAATCGACGCCAAGGCGAACCTCGCGCTGAACTCGCTCCTCGCCAATTCCGAAACCGCCCAGGCCATCAACGAAAAGGCCCTCGCGGTTCTCGTGTTCCCCGATGTGGTCAAGGCGGGCTTTGGTGTCGGCGGCCTCTATGGTGAGGGCGTGCTCATCCGTGATGGCGTCTCCGCAGGCTACTACAACGTCGCCGCCGCCTCCTTCGGCCTTCAGCTCGGCGCGCAGTCCTACTCCCAGTTCCTCTACTTCATGACCGAGGGCGCGCTGAACACCCTGACCTCCCGCAAGGGCTTCGAGATCGGCGGCGACGCCAATGTGGCCGTGGTCAATGAGGGCGTCAGCGCCGAGATCAGCTCGATGACCATCCAGGATCCGATCGTGGCCTTCGTGACCAGCCAGAAAGGCCTCATGGCCGGCGTCACGATCGAAGGCTCCAAAATCACCGAAATCGACCGCTAGGCAGCCGCAGGCAGGCCCGGCACACCCGGGCCGCCACCCCCTCCGGAGGACCCGTCCATGAAACCGCAAGCCCTGATTTTCGACGTTTTCGGAACGCTTGTGGACTGGCGCACCTCCGTTGACACCCATGTCACCGCCGCCTTCGCCAGCCATGGCGAGGACGTGGACGGGGCCGCCTTTGCCGATGCCTGGCGCGCCCGCTACCAGCCCGCGATGGAGGAAATCCGCGCCGGCCGCCGCGACTACACCGCCCTCGATGACCTGCACCGCGAAAACCTCATTGAGGTCCTCGGCAGTCAGGGCCACCACGGCATTTTCGAGCCTGACGAGATCATCCAACTGGCCCGCTGCTGGGAGGAACTCGACCCCTGGCCCAATACGGTGCGCTGCCTTCAGACCCTGAAGATCACCCACATCATTGCGCCCTGCTCAAACGGCTCCATCGCCCTGATGACCCGCCTCGCGAAATACGGCCGCCTGCCCTGGGACTGCATCCTCGGCGCCGACATCGCCCGGAACTACAAACCTCACGCTTCAGTCTATCACGCCGCCTGCCACGCCCTGCGCCTTGAGCCGGAGGCCGTGATGATGGTCGCATGCCACAATTCCGACCTTGCCGCCGCCAAGGCAAGCGGCCTGCAGACCGGGTTTTTCCCCCGGCCGACGGAACACGGACCGGACCAGACCAAAGACCTGGCGCCCGAGGGCGACTGGACCCTGTCCGCCGAAAGTCTTGAGGCCCTGACCGGAATGCTGATGGAATAAACCGCCGCCGGTTTAACGCACGAACTCCGCCACCATCTCCACGTGACCGGTCCAGATAAACTGGTCCACCGGCTGCACCCACCTGATCTCAAACCCCGCAACCACGAGGATTTTCGCATCCCGCGCGAACGACACCGGATCGCAGGAGACCATCGCCACCCGGCCAAGCTTTGACGCCGCAATCCGCTCCACCTGAGCCTGCGCCCCCGCCCTTGGTGGATCAACCACGGCCACGTCAAACCCGTCCAGTTCCGCCTCCAGCAGCGGCCTGCGAAACAGATCCCGCACCTCCGTCGTCACGCGTTTCAGCCCCGTTGCCCCGCGCCACCCGGCATCCAGCGCCCGGATGGAAGCCTTCAGCCCCTCAACCGCATGCACCTCGGCCCGCGCCGCGAGCGGCAGCGAAAACGTCCCACAGCCGGCAAACAGATCAACCACCCGCCTGGCATCCCAAGCAATGTCCAGCACCGCCTCCACGAGCGCCGCCTCGCCCTCCGCGGTCGCCTGCAAAAAACCTCCCGGTGGCGGCACGACCCGCGCCGCACCAAACTCCTGAAACGGCGCGCGCTCCTGCCAGACCGGTTCACCGTTCCAGACCAGCCGCGCCACCGGTCCTCCGGCAAACGTGCCAAGCCGCGCACGCAGGTCCACGTCCAACTCCCGCGCATCCTCCACCGACACATCCAGCCCGACCGGCGAGAGCAGAACCGACATGCGCACAGCGCGCGTCCGCGTCGCCGCCATCCGCGTCAGACCATCGAGGACCGGCAGGGCCTCCATGATCTCAGGCCGCAAAACCTGACAGTCCGGCACCGCCACCACCGTATCCGAGCGCCTTGCATGAAACCCGGTCGTTGCCGTCTTGCGTGTCCGCACACCGGTAAACACCGCCCGCCGCCGCGACGCGGGCGGTGAGGACAGGGCCGGCCGGATCTCCGTCTCAAGTCCATGCGCGCCCAGCGCACGCCGCACCACATCCGCCTTCCACTCCGCGAGAAACCCGTCACCCGCATGTTGCAGCGAACAGCCGCCACAGGAGCCAAAATGACGGCAGCGGGCCTTCACACGCACATCAGACGGCGTCACCAAAACGCCATCCGCAAGCCGCCCGTCCGCATCCGGCTCGCCGGACCAGACCTCACCGGGCAGGGAAAACGGAATGCGCACCCCGGCGGCCAAACCGTCGCCCTCGATCCCCAGTCGCTCCACGCGATGCTCAGTCATCCACCAGTTCCCTGAAACTCACCGTTTCCAAAAAACGCCTTTTTGCGCATTTGATCGGACATTATCCTTTCAATGACAACAAAAGGACAGTTCCGATGCAAACTCCCGTAGCACCCGAAACCCGGGTTGGCCACGTCCACCTGAAGGTCTCGGACCTTGAACGCGCAATTGCCTTCTATTCCGGTGTCCTCGGGTTTGAGGTCCAGGCCCGGTACGGCAATGAGGCCGCCTTCCTCGGTGCCGGTGGCTATCACCACCATATCGGCCTCAACACCTGGGAAAGCCTTGGCGCAACTCCGCCGCCCGCCGGGCATACCGGCCTCTTCCATACGGCATTTCTCTACCCCACCCGCGCCGATCTGGCCGACGCCCTGCGGCGGGTCAATGCCGCAGGCCACCGCCTCACCGGAGCCTCCGACCACGGCGTCTCCCAGGCGCTGTATCTCGATGACCCGGACCGCAACGGCGTCGAGCTTTACTGGGACCGCCCCGAGGCCGAATGGCCGCGCAACCCTGACGGCAGCCTCGCCATGTACACAAAACGGCTCGACCTGAACGACCTGCTGAAAGAGCCCAACACCGCGTGACCAGGGCCGCCCGACCACCCCGCCGCAAAAATAGCCACAGGCGGGGTGACAGAACGCGGTTTTAAACGTATAAGGTGCGCGAACCTTACGGGAGAACGGGATGATGCGACTCCGGATTTTTCACAAAGCCTGAAACGGCCCCGGACCGGGGCTGAGTGGCCCCCGCATTTTATTTCCTCCCGTCTGCGTTTGAGAAAGCATCCCACATGTTTCGTTTCTTTGAGTCGCTCATTGACCCCTATGAGCCCTACTCCGCGACCGACACGCCCCCCAACCGCCTCTGGCCATTTCTGAAGGCATTCCTCTGGCCCGCCCGCAAGGTCGCGGCCTGGACGTTTCTCTCCATTCTGGTGGTGGGTGTCGTCGAGATCCTGCTGATCTGGTACGCGGGCCAACTCGTGGACATGCTGACCGAAGCCGACGCCGCCGATGTCTGGGCGGTCCATGGGGTTGAGCTGGTATTCGTGGCCCTGTTCATCCTGTTCCTGCGCCCCGGTCTCGAGGTGTTGAGCGCTCTTCTGCTCAACCAGTCGCTCATGCCGAACGTGGGGACAATCGTGCGCTGGCGCAGCCACCGGCACGTGCTGCGCCAGTCGGTGACGTGGTTCCAGAACGATTTCGCCGGACGCATCGCCAACCGGATGATGCAGACCGCCCCCGCCGTGGGCGAGGCGGTGTTCCAGACATTTGACGCGCTGGTCTATTCGCTGATCTACCTCACCGGCGCCCTGTGGCTGCTGGCCGGAACGGATGCCCGGCTCGGGATACCGCTGCTGTTCTGGTTTGGGCTCTATGTCGCGCTGATGTTCTGGGCAATTCCCCGCGTGGGCGAGGCCTCCCGGAACTTTGCCGATGCCCGCTCGGTCATCACCGGCCGCATCGTCGACAGCTACAGCAACATCCAGTCCGTCAAACTCTTCGCCCATACCCGCACCGAAGAGGAATACGCGGGCGAGGCCATCGAGGACGCCCGCATCAAATTCGCCCGGCAAATGCGGGTGATCACCATCATGGATTTCGGCCTCGGCGTGATCAACGGCATCCTGATCGTCGCGGTCGTGGGTCTCGCGATCCACCTCTGGCAGTCGGGCAGCACCACGGTCGGCACGGTCGCGGCCGCGACGGCGCTGACCCTTCGGCTCAACGCCATGACCGGCTGGATCATGTGGGCCATGTCGTCGCTCTTTCAGAACATCGGAATCGTGCGCGAGGGCATGGAAACCATCGCCCAGCCCATCGCCCTGCCCGACGCACCGGACGCCAAACCCCTGCGGGTGGAAAAGGGTGGCATCACCCTCGAACACGTCGCACACCAGTATGGCCGCGACAGCGGCGGGCTGAAGGACGTCTCCCTGACCATCGCCCCAGGCGAAAAGGTCGGTCTCGTCGGCCGCTCCGGCGCGGGCAAATCCACCCTCGTGAACCTGCTGCTGCGCTTCTTCGACCCCGAAACCGGCCGGATCCTGATCGACGGCCAGGACGTGCGCTCCGTAACCCAGGACAGCCTGCGCCAGCATATCGGCATGGTCACCCAGGACCCCTCTCTTCTCCACCGCTCGGTGCGCGAGAACATCCTCTACGGCCGCCCCGACGCCAGTGAAGCCGAAATGATTGAGGCCGCCAAACGCGCCGAGGCCGACGGTTTTATCCGCGACCTCGCCGACATGAACGGGAACCTCGGCTACGACGCCCAGGTGGGCGAGCGCGGCGTGAAACTGTCCGGCGGACAGCGCCAGAGGATTGCACTCGCCCGTGTTATCCTCAAGGATGCGCCCATACTGGTGCTGGATGAGGCCACAAGCGCGCTGGACAGCGAGGTTGAAGCCGCAATCCTCGACACCATGTATGGAGTGATGGAAGGCAAAACCGTGATTGCCATCGCGCACCGTCTGTCGACGATTGCGCATATGGACCGCATTATCGTCCTGGATGACGGCAGTGTCGCGGAAGAAGGTACCCACCAGGAACTTCTTGAAATGGATGGGCATTACGCCCGTTTCTGGAACCGTCAGTCCGGCGGCTTCATAAATCTGGAGGCCGCGGAGTGAACAGCGCAGGAACAATTCGACACACGGGTCAGTTGTTCCTCGTTGACGCAAAGCCGGCTCACCTCAACCCCCCCGCCCGGCGGCAACGGCGGGCAGCACCGACCGCCCCCATGGGCGGCGCTTCGCTACCGCCCGCGGTCATCGCTGCCCTCGGGGATGGGGCGGAACCATTTGTTCAAGGCATTCAGGAGTACGTTTGGTGAAACTGTTTTCCAACCTGTTCGACTCGTTCGCACCGGCTGATGGCCCCCCTCCCAAAACCCTCTACGCCTTCATGCGCTGGGCCCTTAAGGGAGCCCTTCCCTTCATCCTGCTGATGTTCTTCGTGGGCGCCGCCGTCGGCGGAACCGAGGTCCTGGCCGCCTATCTGGTCGGCTGGCTGATCGACACGGCCACGGCCCGGGGTCCGGAGGATCTGTTCCCCGCCTTCTGGCTCACGCTCGCCGGGGTAGCGGTGTTCTTCCTGATCTTCCGCCCCCTGATGATGGGTCTCGGCGCGGCCCTGACCGCGATCACCATGCAGCCGAACCTCTTCCCGCTGGTGATGCAGCGGCTCAACCGGCATGTCCTCGGCCAGTCCCTGAGCTATTTCGACGACGATTTCGCCGGTCGCATCGCGCAGAAGGCACAGCAGACCTCCCGCGCCGTCTCCGAGGTCATGGTCGAGAGCGCCAACACCTTCGGCCTCGCCCTCGCCTCGATCATCGGCGCGGCGCTCCTGATGGCCTCCGTAAATGTCTGGCTGGCGGTGATCGTCTTTGCCTGGCTGATCGCCTATTTCTTCCTGATCCGGTTCTTCATGCCGCGCATCCGCGCCCGGTCCAAGGCACGCGCCGCCGCACGCGCCGTGGTCACCGGCCAGGTGGTGGACACCGTCTCCAACATCGCAACCGTCAAACTCTTCGCCCATGGTGATTTCGAGGATCATGCCACGCTCGACGCCCTCGCGGGCTTCCGGAAATGCGGCATTCGCTTCGGCCGCGTCTCCGCCAGCTTCCGGCTGATCCTGATGGCCTTCGCCGGCATCCTGCCCGTCACGCTGATCGGCGGCTCCATCTTTCTCTGGTCGCGCGGCATCGCCACCCCCGGCGACATCGCCGCCGCCGGTCTGGTCTCCACCCGCCTCGCACAGATGTCGGGCTGGGTCAGCATGACCGCCATGGGCATCTTCGCCAATGTGGGCGAGATTGAGGACGGCATCCGCACGCTCTCCCCCTCCCACACCGTTGTCGACCGCGAAAACGCGGTCGAGCCCCGCAAAACCAGCGGCGGCGGAGAGGTCGTGTTCGACAATGTGGTCTTCGGCTACGGCCGCCCCGACGCCGCTCTCGACGGTCTGAACCTGCGCGTGGCACCGGGCGAAAAGGTTGCCCTCGTCGGCCGCTCCGGCGCAGGCAAAACCACCGCCGTTTCCCTGCTTCTGCGCCTCTATGACGTGGAGGGCGGGCGCGTCATGCTCGACGGCGTCGACATCCGTGACCTGACGCAGGACGGTCTTCGCTCCAAAATCGGCATGGTCCGGCAGGAAACGGCCATGTTTAACCGTCCCGCGATTGAAAACATCCGCTACGGCAACCCGGACGCAACCGACGAACAGGTCATCCAGGCCGCAAAACGCGCCCATGCCCATGACTTCATCCAGGACCTCAGCGACTTCCGCGGTCGCAAGGGCTACGCCGCGCACCTGGGCGAACGGGGCGTAAAACTCTCCGGCGGCCAGAGACAGCGCATCGCACTTGCCCGCGTCATCCTCAAGGACGCCCCCGTCCTCGTGCTCGACGAGGCCACCAGCGCGCTCGACAGCGAGGTCGAGGCCGCCATCCAGGACACGCTGGAAACCGTGATGGAGGGCAAAACCGTGATCGCCATCGCGCACCGCCTCTCCACCATCGCCCGCATGGACCGGATCGTGGTGCTCGATCAGGGCCGGATCGTGGAGGAAGGCTCCCATAACGACCTGCTGAACTCCGGCGGGCTCTATGCCGGTCTCTGGGACCACCAGTCGGGCGGCTTCCTCGGGCTGGAGGCTGCGGAGTAGGACCATGGCACGGGCGCGACGCGATCACCGGCTCCCCCTGTTTCGACAGGTGGAGGACATGGTCGACCCCTTCGCGCCCCATGCGGAGGGTACACCGCCCGACCGCGTCTGGCCCTTCGTCTTCGAACAGCTCCGCCCCTTCCGCCGCGTTCTGATCCTCGCCGCGGTTATCGGCGTGCTGGTCGCCCTGCTGGAACTCGGACTTGTCTACTACGCCGGGCGGCTTGTGGACCTGATGGACGCCACCGGCCCCGACGGCTTCTGGACAGCCCATGGCACCGAGGTCATCCTGGCCGCGGTCCTGCTCCTGCTGCTCCGACCCATTGTGCTGGGCGTGAACGCCGTCCTGCTGTTCTCCGGCATTTCCACCAACATGTTCACCCAGGCCCGCTGGCGGGCGCACAAACACATGCTGGGCCAGCCGGTCGGGTTCTTCCAGAACGATTTCGCCGGCCGCCTAGCCAACCGCGTCATGAATATCGGCCCGGCGGTTGAGGACAGCTCCTTCCTCTTCTTCGAGGCCTTCTGGCAGGCCGCGGCCTTCGCCGTCGTCACGGTCCTGCTGCTCCTGGGCATGGACTGGCGCCTCGCCCTGCCGCTGGCGCTCTGGATGGCGGGATATGTTGCGTTTCTGGCCTGGTACGCACCCCAGGCCGGTCGCGCCGCCGAGAAAAACAGCCACGCCAATTCCCGCGTCACCGCCCGTGTGGTCGACGCCTACACCAACATGGAAAGCGTCAAACTCTTCGCCCATGCGGCACGCGAGGAGGAATTCGCCAAATCCGCCATGGCTCGCCAGAGGCTCCGCTTCGGGCGTCTGATGCGCATGTTCGCCGCCAGCCACGCCGCCATGGCCGCATTCAACTCCGCCGCCATCCTCATGGTCATCGGCCCGGCCCTGTGGCTCTGGACGGAAAACCGCATCAGCATGGGCGAGGTTGCCGCCGCCTCCGCCATGGCCCTGCGCTTCAATACCATGACGATTTGGGTCATGTGGATGACCGTGCGCCTCTTTGAGCATTTTGGCGTCATCCGCGAAGGCCTCGAGAGCATAGCCGTCGCGCATACCGTCACCGACACGCCCCGCGCCCCCGCCCTACACATCACCGACGCCGCCATCCGGTTCGAGAATCTCTCCCACCACTACGGCCGGGGTCAGGGCGGTCTCGACGGCATCACGCTCGACATCCCCGCAGGCCAGAAAATCGGCGTCGTCGGTCGCTCCGGCGCCGGAAAATCCAGCCTCGTCAACCTGCTCCTGCGCTTCCGCGACCCCGAGGGCGGCCGCGTCCTGATCGACGGCCAGGACGTGCGCACCGTGACCCAGTCCAGCCTGCGCGAACGCATCGGCATGGTGACCCAGGATTCCAGCCTGATGCACCGCTCCGTGCGCGACAACATCCTCTACGGACGTCCCGACGCGGGCGAGACCGCCATGATCGAAGCCGCCAGACGCGCCGCCGCCGACGGGTTCATCCGCGACCTCCAGGACCCCCAGGGACGGCGCGGCTACGACGCCCAGGTGGGCGAGCGGGGCGTGAAACTCTCCGGCGGCCAGCGCCAGCGCATTGCACTTGCCCGGGTCATCCTCAAGGACGCGCCAATCCTCGTTCTTGACGAGGCCACCTCCGCCCTCGACAGCGAGGTCGAGGCGGTCATACAGGATACGCTCTACGGCGTGATGGAGGGTAAAACCGTCATCGCCATCGCCCACCGCCTCTCCACCATTGCCCGCATGGACCGCATCATCGTGCTCGACCAGGGCCGGATCGTGGAGGAGGGCACCCACCAGGACCTGCTATCCCGCGACGGCCTCTATGCGGGCTTCTGGAACCGCCAGTCCGGCGGCTTCCTCAACCTCGCGGCGGAATGACCATGCGGCTCGATCAGGCCCTGGTGGCTCGCGGACTGACCGACAGCCGCGCCCGGGCCCAGGCCCTGATCGCCGCGGGCGCGGTAGCCGTCAACGGCACCGAAACCACCAAGGCCTCGCAAAAGGTCACCGACGACGCCGACATCACCCTCACCGCCGACCCCCTGCCCTACGTCTCCCGCGCCGCACTGAAACTGAAACACGGCATCGAGGTGTTCAGCCTCGACCCCACGGGCAAAACCGCACTCGACCTCGGCGCATCCACCGGCGGCTTCACCGAAGTCCTGCTGGAGGCGGGCGCAGAGGCCGTCTGGGCCATCGATGTTGGCCACGGACAGATCCACGACAGCCTGCGCCGCGACCCCCGCGTCCACGTGATCGAGGGCCAGAACGTCCGCGACCTCCAACCCGGCATGGTCCCCACACCCGACTGGATCGTCTCCGACCTCTCCTTCATCTCGCTGGAAAAAGCCCTGCCCGCCCCGCTCGCCCTCGCCGCCCCCGGCTGCATCCTCGTGGCCCTGATCAAACCCCAGTTCGAGGTCGGCCGCGCCGCCATCGGCAAAGGCGGCATCGTCCGCGACACTGACGCGGTCAAAACCGTCCGCACCCGCATCGCCACCTTCCTCGAAACCCTCGACTGGCAAATCCTCGGCCAGACCACCAGCCCCATCCCCGGCGGCGACGGCAACACCGAATACCTCATCGCCGCCCAAAAGCGGGACCAGGGCGGATATACGCCCAGCCGCGCGATAAAAAACACGTGACGGGAACTCGCCCCGGTGCGCGGTCGTTGCTATGACGGATCAGCACACACGGAGACGCGATCACCATGACAACACGTTTGACCACCGGGCGCCGGACTTTCCTGCTTGGCTCCACAGCCCTGCTGACCGCCGGTCTGACCCCGCTGGCAGCACTTGCCCAGACGGGCGGCGACGCCGCCCAGGGCCAACCGTTTGATTTCGACCGCCTGACCACCAAAGCCCGGGACCTCGCCGCCCAGGCATACGCGGCCCCCCAACCGACCGAGGGCCTGCCCGAGGGTCTGACCTACGATCTCTACCGCCAGATCGCCTTCAAACCCGACGCCGCCCGCTGGAACGAGGACGACCTGCTCTTCCGCATGCACGCCTTCCACATGGGCTGGCTCTTCCCCACCGCCACACCGCTCTACGACGTGTCCGGTGGCCAGGAGACCGAGTTCCAGTTCACGGCCGATGATTTCGACTACCGTCACGAGGCCGCCGACTACCTGCCGCCCCATGCCGACCTGCCCGGAGTGGCAGGCTTCCGCATCCACTACCCGCTCAACCGCGCCGACGTGTTTGACGAGCTAATGGCCTTCCAGGGCGCCAGCTACTTCCGCGCGCTCGGCAAGGGCAGCGCCTACGGCCTCAGCGCCCGTGGCCTCGCCATCGACACCGCCTCAGACCGTCCCGAGGAATTCCCGGTCTTCACCGAGTTTCACCTCGTCCGCCCCGGCCCCGGCCAGCGGCACCTGGAGTTCTTCGCCCTGATGGACAGCCCCAGCGTCGCGGGTGCCTTCCGCTTCGTGGTCGAACCGGGCCAGGAAACCGTCATGGACGTCACCGCGCGCCTGTTCTTCCGCGAGGACGTGGCCAACCTGGGCGTCGCACCCCTGACCTCCATGTTCCTCTACGCCGAATCGAACCGCTCCGAGTTTGACGACTACCGCCCCCAGGTCCACGACAGCGAGGGCCTCAAAATCGAGCGTGGCGACGGCATCACCCTCTGGCGCGCCCTGACCAACCCGCCCCGCGTCTCCAAATCCGTGTTCTCCGAGCCCGGCCTCGCGAGCTTTGGCCTGCACCAGCGCGACCGCCGCTATGAGAGCTACCAGGACCCCGGCGCCCGCTACCACGAACGCCCCTCGCTCGAGGTTGAAATGCTCGGCGACTGGGGACCCGGCACCGTGCAGCTGGTCGAGATCCCCACAGATATCGAGGCCACCGACAATATCGTCGCCTACTGGCAGCCGGATGAGAGCCCCAGGGCCGGCGAAACCCGCGAATACCACTACCGCCTGCACTGGGGAGACCTGCCCGTGCCCGAGGGCGCCCGCCTCGCCCATGTGACGGAAACCCGCACCGGCCAGGGCGGCGTCGCCGGCGTTCCATGGGACGGCAAGGCCCGCAAATACGTGGTCGATTTCGCCGGCGGCCTTCTCGCCGGCATGGGTCCCGACGCCGAGGTCGAACCGGTTATCTCGGTCACGGGCGGCAAAACCGTGAACCCGGTCCTCTTCAAAATCGACGGCACGGACATGTGGCGCCTCGTCTTCGACGTCGAGCCCGAACCCGGCGCGGTGATCGAAATGCTCGCCCACGTAAAAGGCTACGGCCAGCGCCTGTCAGAAACCTGGATGTTCCAGGTCATCCCCAAAGAGGGCTGAAGCGGGTCACGGGCACGGCCCCGCCGTGCCTACCCCACCACCTCCGTCCTGTACCGACGCTCCGGGCAGAACAGGTAGAGCAGCAGACCCGCCACCAGAGCACAGCCGAAGATCAGGAAGATGTTGCCGTAAAACTCCGGCAGGCCGCGCATCTCAGCACTGACGCCGTGGGAATAGCGGCTGGTAACAAACTGCATCAGCCCCACACCCCCCATGCTGAAGAGGTTCAGAAGCGTCAGCCCCCGCCCGGTCAGATGCGCGGGGATAAACTCCCGCCCATGTGAGACCAGCACCGGATTGGACGCGCCGACAAACCCGATCACCGCCATCGCCACCATCGACGCCAATATCGACGCACCCGGATGCGACCACAGGTAAAACAGCGCCCCGGCGCCCATTATCGCACAGACCACAATCACCTTGCGCGACGAGCCGAAATACCGCTCCATCGGCCCCAACACGAAGCTGCCCACCGTCATCGCCAGTGCCATGACCAGCGTCGCCCGCCCGATGCCCAGCGCATCCGCGCCAAACACATGCTCCAGATACGGCCCCGCCCACAGCCCGCGAATGCCTGCCGAGGGCGCATAGTTGAACAGCAAAATCGGCGCGATCAGCAGCATCCGCCAGTCCGTCAGCAAAGACCAGAACCCGCCCGTCTGGCCCTGGTCACGCTCCTGCCGCTCCGGATCGCGCACAAACACGGCGATTGCCACCGCCACAATCAGCGTCGCCAGCCCCAGCCACCACATCGTCGCCCGCCAGCCGATCCCGTCCACCAGCATCGCAAGCGGCGCGGTACTCGCCAGATTGCCCAGCGATCCAAACCCGATCACCGCCCCACCAAGTGTCGCAAACACCGCTGGCGGAAAGGCCCGCACAAAAATATAGTAGGACGCCATCAAAACCGGCGAGCAGGCAATCCCGTAGAGCACCATCGCCACCGAGACCGACCACGGCCCCGTCGCCATGGCAAACACCGCCGTCCCCAGACAGCCGCCCACGCCAAACAAAGCCGCCGCCGTCAGCCGCGGCCCAACCCGGTCCAGCGCCCAGCCCACCGGAACCTGCATCGCGGCAAACACCACGAACCAGAGCCCCGACGCAAACGACAGATCCCCCGGCGTCGTCCCGATATCCGCGCCCAGAACAGGCGTCAGAACCGCCAGAAACGACCGGTAAAACTGGCTGAACACATACGCCAGCACCAGGAAAAATATTCCGGCTTTCATTGCTGCCTCACACTTCCCGGAGAGCGCCCACAATACGGCGTCCCGTCCCTTTTCCCCGGTCTTACGCCCCGCCGCCCGGAATGACCATGCCTGCCGGCACCTACCCCCGCCGCCGCCAGAACGGCAGCTGGCTCACCAGCATGAACACCAGCGCGCAGGTCAGAACGAGAGAAATCGGGTTGCTCACCAGGTCATACAAAAACCCGCCCACGCTCTCCTGCGCTCCGATCATGGCCCGCCGGTAGTTGGAATCGATCATCGGCCCGAGAATGACGCCGAGGATAATCGGCCCCACCTGAAATCCGTAGCGTTTCAGGAAATACCCCACCACGCCAAACCCAAGCGCCCAGGTAATATGCACCGGGTTGTTCTGGATCGCATAGGCCCCCACCGCCGACAGAATAACGATCAGCGGGATCAAAACCGCCCGCGGGCACTCCACCACCTTCGTAAAAATTCGAATTCCCGTCAGACCGAACACCAGCAAAAACAGATTGGCCAGCGTCAGATTGCCCACAATAAACCAAAAGAGATGCGGCGTATCCGTCAGAAGCAGCGGCCCCGGCTTCAACCCGTGAATGTACAACGCCCCAATGATGATCGCCGTCACCGCGTCGCCGGGGATCCCCAGCGTCAGCATCGGCACAAACGCCCCGCCCACGGCGGCGTTATTCGCAGTCTCCGGCGCGATCAGACCCTCTTTCGCCCCCTTGCCAAACGGCACCTCCGGGTTCTTCGTGCTCCGCTTCGCCTGGTCATAGGCGAGCAGCGCCGCAATATCCCCGCCCGTCCCCGGCAATGCCCCGATCAGCGTCCCCAAACCGGACGATTTCAGCCCCAGGCCCAGATACCGCCGCACATCCGCCCAGGCGGGCACGATCCGCGTGACCTTCTGCTTCACCGGCGTCGCGGCCACGTGTTCAAGCTGAACCAGAGCCTCGGCCACACCAAAAAAGCCGATCATCGCCACCACG
This sequence comes from Amaricoccus tamworthensis, assembly GCF_049800875.1. Lineage (NCBI taxonomy): Bacteria > Pseudomonadati > Pseudomonadota > Alphaproteobacteria > Rhodobacterales > Paracoccaceae > Amaricoccus > Amaricoccus tamworthensis. The sequence goes on from NZ_JBNAFV010000006.1 coordinate 98,424, forward strand.
AACGGCACCCCGCCCATCAGGTTGATCGAGCCATAGGTAAACCGCGTCTCCGCCGTCATCGGATCGAGCCCGATCATCCCGATCATCACGCCCAGCGCGCCCGCGAACGCCCCCTTGGCAAAGCTCTCCCCCGACAGCGTACCAACCAGCAAAATCCCGATGATCCCGAGCAGCATGTAATCGCGCGAGGTAAACCGGATCGCAAACTCCGCAATCACCGGTGCCGCCAGCGCGAGCGCCAAAACTCCAATCAGCCCGCCCATCACTGACATCACCGTCGAAAGCCCAATCGCCTCCCCGGCCAGACCTTTTTGCGCCAGCGGATAGCCGTCCAGCGCCGTGGCAATCGCGCTCGGCGCCCCTGGAATATTTAGCAAAATCGCCGTCCGCGCCCCGCCATAGACGCCGCCCACATAGACCCCGGCTATCACCGCCAGCGCCTCATTCACCTCCCATTTGAAGGTAAAAGAGATCAAAATCGACGCGGCCATCGTCACCGACAGCCCCGGTATGGCCCCCACATAAATCCCTGCAAACGTGCCCAGCGCCGTCAGAACCAGCAGATATGGGTCCAACCAGGACGTCGCGAAATAGCCCAGAACCTCCATCACTGCCACAGGCTCCCGGCGGGCAGAACCACCTGAAACACCAGCCGAAACAGCACGAAAATCACCCCGATGGACAATGCCGAGACCCCCGCCGCCCAGACCGGCCCACGCCGCCAGAGCGCCCAGATCGCCACGAACAACAGCCCCGCCGACGCGGGCAAAAACCCGACCCAGGGGATCACCGCCACATAGACACCCACCAGCGCCGTGAACAAAACCACCCGCAGCGGAAAAAGATACGCCACCACCCCACGCACGCCGCCCCCGTCGCCTGATGGCGCGCGCAGCGTGTCAGCCAGGATCACCAGCGCCGTGACCACCATCACGCCGGAGGCCAGCATCGGCATCACCCCACCGGTCGTCAGCCCGCTGAAGCCGGAAATGCCGTAAGCCTCGCGAAACGCGTAACCGGCAAACAAAACCAGGAGCAGCGCGAAAGCCCGCTCTCCCGGTCGAACTGTATCAGGTGTTTTCATGAAAAATCCGCAACCGGCCCGGCCTTAAGCGACCGGGCCGGCCAATACACTCAGGGCCGCGGAATGCCCAGATCTTCCGGGCTGACCTTGGCCGCTCCGGTATCCTGCAGCGCCCAGACCGTGACCTGCTGCCACTTGGCGAGGAAATCCACCGCTTCCTGACCGGACATGTTCATCACCACGTTGCCTCGGTTGTTCATCAACTCGACAAAGCCCTCATCCGTCGCGGCCGTGGCAAACACATCCGTCAGCGTCGCCTTCACGTCATCGGGCACATCCGCACGCACGAACACGCCATAGAACGGCCCCCAGGGCAGGAACTTCGCCATGTCCGGCAGCGTATCGGTGATCGCGGGCACATCCGGCAGGGTCTCGACCGGCTCGGGGTTCACCACCGCCAGCGCGCGCATGTTGCCCGCCTTCAGCTGCTCCGCCGCCGCCGAGATACCGGTGGGCATAAAATCAACCTCACCGCCCAGCATCGCGGTCAGACCCGGGCCCTCACCGTCAAACGGAATGGCCGTCACGTCAAACTCCGCCGCATTCGCGATCAGCGCGCCAATGGTCGACGGCAGCCCGCCAGGCCCCGTGGACCCCATCTTCACGTCGCCCGGATTGGCCGCAATGTCGTCGAGCAGTTCGCTGAGCGTCTGGTACTTCGACTCCGCCGGCACCGCGATCACCGCAACGCCCCGGCCCAGAATGTTGATGGGATACATGTCGCCATAGTCAATGTCCGACACACCCATCACACCATGCAGCTGCGGGTTCTCCGCGCCATAAAGGAACGTGTACCCGTCCGCCGGGGCCGCATTCACGAACGCCGTCGAAATCGCCCCCGCACCGCCGGATTTGTTCAGAACCACAATCGGCTTGCCCAGCGCCTCTTCCGCCGCCGGATTGACCGCCCGCGCCACCGTATCGGTCGCGCCACCGGCGCCCCACATGACAACGCCCAGAACCTCGCGCTCCGGATAGTCGGCCAAAGCCGGTCCCGCAGCCACCGCCAAAGCCGCCACCGCAGCCTTCAAAATTTTCATGGTTTTTCTCCCCAGGAAGTCTTGTCAGTTTTTTGCCGGCAGATACTTTCCGAAACACCCCGCCCCGTCAACGGCGGCGTTACCGCCTGACCACCAGGGGCATCGCGAACCTCGGGTGGCGCGCCAGCGCCTCCCATGGGGGAGGTCAGCGCTGCCCGGCGTTACCGCCGGGCGGGCGGGTTGAGATGTGAGGGCCACAATTACCAGCGTCAACACGCGCCCTCCCGGTAAACCAGCAGATCCCCCGGCTGGCACTCCAGGTACTCACAGATCCGCGCCAGCGTCTCGAACCGCACGCCCTTCACCCGCCCCTTGCGCAGGAGCGACAGGTTTGCCTCCGTAATCCCCACATGCTCGGCCAGTTCCCGGCCGCTGACCCCGCGTTCGGCCAGCACCACGGCCAGTCTCACCTCAATCCCCATCAGACGAACTGCCGGTTTTCCTCGGCCAGCGCGGCCCCCTCGGCCAGCACCCACGCCATCAGCCAGACCCCGGCGGCCAGCATCAGCGACTGCATCACGTCAAAATCAATCGAGATCGACAGACTGCCCTGCGCCTCCCCCGCCGTCAGAACCAGCCCCGCCAGCGGAATGACCAAAATCCGCAGCACGCTCACCACAATCAGCGCTCCGGCAAACCGCCGCAGGGACCGGAACACCACCGTCGAGAAAAACGCCCCCCGCCGCAAATCCCTGAGCGCCGGTAGCAAAGCCACCAGCCCCGAGGAAAACACCACCGCCGGAACGGCCGTCAGGACAATCAGGGCCACCCGCCTGCCCATCGACACACCCGTCACCAGGTCCGGCCGGATCTGCGCCCCCTGGGCCAGCTGCCCCACGGACATAGCCACCACCGACAAAACCGTCAGAACGGGGATCAAAACGGCCGCCACCACCACAGCCACACCCAGAACCCGGCTCAGAATCTCCACCCGACGCCTGCGATTTTCCGAATCCATATCCGCCTCCCGTCATTCCGTCCGCGGTCAGATTACTCCAGTTTTTTCTGTAAAACAATAAACATTAGCCGCCATACACCAAACCCGCAGCCCACCGCGCAACCAACACCCTCTTGCCGGACACAAATCCGCCCCCTCCACGGCACCTTGATCCCACCCGGCAGGGCTTGATAGGGAGCGGCGGAAGACACCTTACCTCCAAACAAAAACAGTCACACCCGGGAGCCGGAAATGCTCAATTTTCTGTCACGTCCAATGGTTCGGATCATGGACCGCTATCTTCCCGATCCGTTCGTTTTCGTTCTTATTCTCACCCTTGTCGCCGGCCTCGCCGCCGTCCTGACCCAGGGCACCAACCCGATGCAGGTCGTCACGGTCTGGGGCGACGGATTCTGGTCGCTGCTCAACTTCTCGATGCAGATGCTGCTGGTGCTTGTCACCGGCTACATGATGGCCTCCACCCCCCTCGTCCGCCGCGGCCTCGCCAGTCTCGCCGGCCTCGCGAACTCCCCGGGCAGCGCCATCCTGCTCGTGAGCTTTGTCTCGCTCGCGGCCTCCTGGATCAACTGGGGTTTCGGCCTCGTCGTCGGTGCGCTCTTCGCCCGCGAACTGGCCCGCTCCATCCGCGTCGACTACCGCCTGCTGGTGGCCTCGGCCTATTCCGGCTTTATCGTCTGGCATGGCGGTCTGGCCGGGTCGATCCCGCTCTCCATCGCCACCGAGGGCCATCCCTTCAGCGACATCACCGGCATCATCCCGACCTCCGAGACGATTTTTTCCTTCTACAACCTTGCCATCGTCATCGCACTCTTCATCGCGGTCCCCTTCGTGAACCGCGCCATGCTGCCCCGTGAGGACGAGGCCTACCACATCGATCCGGCCCTGCTCGAAAACGATGAGGACACCAAAACAGGGTCCAAAACCCCGGCCGAGCATCTGGAAAACAGCTTCGTTCTCTCCACGCTGATCGGCGTCGCCGGGCTCGCCTGGCTGATCCAGTATTTCGCTGCCGGCAACGGGCTGTCGCTCAACGTCATCAACTTCCTCTTCCTGACGCTGGCGATCCTGCTCCACGGCAGCCCCCGCAACCTGCTCAACGCCCTGACCGACGCGGTGAAGGGCGGCGCGGGCATCGTGATCCAGTTCCCATTCTACGCGGGCATCATGGCGATCATGGTCGACACCGGCCTCGCCGCCAGCATCTCCGAGGGGCTCGTGGGTCTTGCCTCCGCAACCACCCTGCCCTTCTGGTCGTTCATCTCCGCGGGCATCGTGAACTTCTTCGTACCGTCCGGCGGCGGCCAGTGGGCGGTTCAGGCCCCGGTCATCCTGCCCGCCGCCGAAGCGCTGGGCGCCGATCTCGCCCGCATCTCCATGGCCGTGGCCTGGGGCGACGCCTGGACCAACATGGTGCAGCCCTTCTGGGCCCTGCCAATCCTCGGCATAGCGGGCCTGCGCGCCAAGGACATCATGGGCTTCTGCGTTGTCCACCTGATCCTGTCGGGCGCGATCATCGCGGTTGGCCTGACCATCCTCTAGGCCTGCGGACCACACCAACGCCCCTTCGCGGACCCGCGCCGCGAAGGGCACCAAACCGCCCGCGCCGCCGCCCCACGCGTGCACACGACATAAACCGCATCCGTATACGACGGTATACTGTCGACACCCGCGGCACTATCGGTTAGAGACACTCCAAATCCGGAAAAATTTGGAGACTCGCATGCCCGATATTATCTACACCAAAGTGGACGAAGCACCCGAACTGGCCTCAGCGTCACTTCTTCCGATTATCCGGAAATTCGCCTCTGCCGCCGGTGTGTCCGTCGGGACAAAGGACATCAGCCTCGCCGGGCGCATTCTGGCAACCTTCCCGGAAAAGCTGACGGAGGAACAGTTCCAGTCCGATGACCTGGCCGAACTGGGCCGCCTCGTGAAAACCCCCGAGGCCAATGTCATCAAGCTCCCCAACATCTCCGCCTCCGTCCCCCAGCTGAAAGCCGCCATCGCCGAGCTTCAGTCCCAGGGTTACGCCATCCCCGACTACCCCGACGCCCCGTCCACTGACGAGGAAAAAGACATCCAGGCCCGCTACGACGGCATCAAGGGCTCGGCCGTGAACCCCGTTCTGCGCGAGGGCAACTCCGACCGCCGCGCCGCCAAAGCGGTGAAAAACTACGCCCAGAAAAACCCGCACCGCATGGGCGACTGGTCTGCCGACAGCAAAACCGAAGTCTCCTCCATGGCCGGCAATGACTTCTTCTCCAACGAGACCTCCGCGACGCTCGACAAGGCCGCCGTCGCGAAAATCGTTCTGGAAACCGCAAACGGCGAAACCGTCCTCAAGGAAGGTATCGAATACCCCGCCGGCACCGTTGTGGACGCCACCTTCATGAGCGCCGCCGCGCTGAAGGATTTCCTGACCGCCGAGATCGAAAAAACGAAATCCGAGGGCACGCTTTTCTCGGTGCACCTCAAGGCCACCATGATGAAGGTCTCCGACCCCATCCTGTTCGGCCACGCCGTCAGGGCCTACCTCGCCCCGGTGTTCGACAAACACGGTGACGCGCTGGCCGGGCTGGGCGTGAACCCCAATGCCGGTCTGGGCGATCTGCTGAACCGCGTGAAGGACAACGCGGAGATCAAGGCCGACATCGAGGCCTGCATGGCCGACCGTCCGCCCATGTACATGGTCGACAGCGACCGCGGCATCACCAACCTGCACGTCTCCTCCGACGTCATCATCGACGCCTCCATGCCCGCCCTGATCCGCGCCGGCGGCAAGGGCTGGGGCCCGGATGGCAAGGAGCACGACACAAACTGCGTGATCCCCGACAATTCCTACGCGCCGGTCTATGACGAGACGATCAACTTCTTCAAGAAAAACGGCAAACTGAACCCGGCCACCGCCGGAACCGTTCAGAACATCGGCCTGATGGCCCAGAAGGCCGAGGAATACGGGTCCCACCCGACAACCTTCGAGATCCCCGAGGCAGGTACGGTCAAAATGATCCTCGACGACGGCACCGTTCTGCATTCCCATGACGTCGAGGCCGGCGACATCTGGCGCTCCGCCTCCACCCGCAAGGCCCCGATCGAGGATTGGGTGAATCTGTCGATCTCCCGTCAGGAGGCCGAGGGCTGCCGCGCCATCTTCTGGCTCGACGCCAACCGCGCCCATGACGCCGAGCTGATCAAATACGTCAAACCGATCCTTGAGGCGAAGGGTGTCGCTGACAAATTCGAGATCATGGCCCCGCGCGAAGCCACCCGCGCCTCGCTCGAGACCATCACCAAAGGTGAGAACACAATCGCCATCACCGGCAACGTGCTGCGCGACTACCTGACCGACCTGTTCCCGATCCTTGAACTGGCAACCTCCGCCAAGATGCTCTCCATCGTGAAGCTGATGAATGGCGGTGGCCTCTTCGAGACCGGCGCCGGCGGCTCCGCGCCCAAGCACGTGCAGCAGTTGCAGCAGCAAAACCACCTGCGCTGGGACAGCCTCGGCGAGTTCTGCGCCCTTGGCGAAAGCCTGATCTTCCTCGCGGACGCCAAAGGCAATGAGAAAGCCCGCATCCTGGGTCAGGCCGTTGAGGACGCCACCCAGGGCATCCTCGACCACGGCCGCTCCCCCTCGCGCAAGGTCGGCGAGCCCGACAACCGCGACAGCCACTACTGGTTCGCCCGCTACTGGGCCGAGTCCCTCGCCGCCCAGACTAAAGACGCCGACCTCGCCGCGCATTTCGCCCCGATCGCGGAAGCGCTCGCTTCAAACGAGGAGGCGATCCTCGGCGAACTCGCCGGAGCCCAGGGAGAACCCGCCGACCTCGGTGGCTACTACCACACCGACGCCGACAAAACCGCCGCCACGATGCGCCCGTCCAACACCCTGAACGACATCATCGCCTGAGCGGTTTGAAAAAATGGCCCGCACCAACCTCCGGTGCGGGTCATCCAAAGCACGGAATCAAGGGGCGTCCAGCCCCGCCGTGCCAGCGACGGACCGGCCCACAGGGCCGTCGCTTCTTGCGAGATATCGCGTACCGCAACCCGACGAAGCAAACCCCACCATAAAACCGCGCCGCACACGCCACGGCAGCGCCGCCCCCGGCCCGCCGCCGGCACGGCTCATTGCGCGGGACTAAAACGGGCTAAACCGCCACACCCCCGCGCCAGACGCCCTTGAGGCTCACGCCCTCGCCCAGCCAGACAAAATCCGCGGGTCCGCCCTCAACCAGCCGCCCGGCAAATTCCAGGCCCGAAACCGCCCCCGGCACCGAGGTGGCCATCGCCAGGGCCCGTTCCAGATCAACCCCGACATCCCTCACCAGAACCCGCACCGCCGTCGCAAGATCGAGGTCCGCCCCGGCCAAAGTCCCATCCGCCAGCCGCAGCACCCCGTCCCGCCGCGTAATCCGCCGCCCGTCGAGCTCAAATTCCGTCAGATCGGTGCCCGCCGCCGCCATCGCGTCGCTCACAAGGAATATCTGCCCCGGCCCGGACTTCGCGGCCAGCGCCGCGGCCATGGAGGCGGGATGCACATGCACCCCATCCGCAATCAGCCCCGCATTCAGCCCGCCAATCGACAACGCCGCCCCCACGAGGCCCGGCTTCCGCCCCTGGATCTGGCTCATCGCGTTAAACAAATGCGTAACACACCGCGCCCCTGCCCGCTCCGCCGCCTCAAACTCCGCATACTCCGCGTCGCTATGCCCCAGCGACACCACCGCCCCGGCCTCCGCAAGCGCCGCAATCTGCTCCGGCGTCACGCTCTCCGGCGCCACCGTCAGCATCAAAACCGGCAGATCCCGCGCCGCCTGGCAGAGCATCTCCAGATCCTCCGCCTCCATCGGACGGATCAGCGCCGCGTCATGCGCCCCCTTGCGCGCCACCGACAGATGCGGCCCCTCCAGATGCAGACCCAACACCCCCGGCACGCCCGCCTCCACGGCGGCAACACCGGCGGCGATGACCTCGGCCGTCACCTCCCGCGAACTGGTGATCAGCGTAGGCAGAACACCGGTCGCGCCCAGCCGCGCATGGGCCTGCGCAATCCGCCGCAACCCCTCCACATCGCGCACCGCGCCAAGCTGCACTCCATCGCCGCCATTGACCTGAAGATCGACGAATCCGGGCGCAATCAGGCCGCCATCGAGCCGCTCAACTTCCGCGCCCGGGTCAATCTCACCTTCCGGCACGATCCCGGCAACACGGCCGTCCCGCACCACCAGGGCGTGTCCCGCATGGACCCCCGCCCCGTCGAAAATCCCGGCGCCGGTCCAGATGCGGGAAACTCCCATCAGACCGTTTCCGTCACTTTTTTGAGATGCCGCGGCGCGTCCGGGTTGATCCCCCGCTGCACGGCCAGCCGCTCGACCATGGAATAGAAACTCGACATCATGGAAATGGGATCGGTCAGCGGATGCCCCGTGCGCCAGGCCGTCAGACAGGTCGCCTTCTTCGCCTGGGCGGAGGTCACAAACACCTGCCCACCCTTGTCGGCCAGCTCATCCGCCACGGACACCAGCGCCGGCGCCGCCTCATCGCGGGCGCAGAACCCGATCACCGGGAAACCATCGCCCACAATCGACACCGGCCCGTGCAGAACCTCCGCCGAGGAATAGCTCTCCGCGTGCAGAAGACACGTCTCCTTGAACTTCAGCGCCGCCTCACAGGACACCGCATAGGCCGGCCCGCGCCCGAGACAGAACAGCGAGTTCACCGGTTCCGCCACCTCGCGAAACTCCGGCCAGTCCTCCTGCACCGCCTTCTCCAAAACCTCCGGCAGACCCTCCACGGCCCGCAACAGATCCCTGTCGCCCCGCCACTTCGCCAGCAGCCAGACCACCGCCACGGCCGAGGTCACAAAGGTCTTGGTCGCCGCCACGCTCAGCTCCGGCCCGGCATGCAGGTCCAGAACATGATCCGCCGCCCCGGCCAGGGGCGCGCCGGCATTGTTCGTCACCGCAACCGACAGCGATCCGCTGCCCGCCGCCATGCGTGTCATCTCCACGATATCCGGACTGCGCCCCGACTGGGAAATCGACAGACACGCGCTCTGCGCCAGCCGCAGCTTCGCCTTGTAGATCGACGCAACCGACGGCCCCACGGACGCCACCGGCACACCCATCAACAGCTCACTGGCATATTTGAAATAGGTCGCAACATGATCGGACGAGCCCCGCGCGACGCTGATGATAAACGCGGGATCCGCCGCCTTCAGCCCCGCCACCGCGGCATCGACCGCCTCCGTGCCATCGCGAAGCAGCCGCTCCACGGCAACCGGGATCTCGGTGATCTCCCGTCGCATCTGTGTTTCAGTCTGCGTCATGAGCATGCTCCTGATCGTTTGAAAGGCGGAGTTCCGCCACAAAATTATACGCGTCCCCGCGATAGACGGACCGCGTCACCTCAACCTTCCGCCCGGAGGCGAGAAACGACATCCGCTCGATCCTCAGCCCCGGCACGCCCGGCTCAACCTTCAACAGCTCCGCGTCCGCGCCTTCCATGACAATGGCCGAGATTTTCTGGATCGCCCGCACGGGCCGGTGCCCGGTCCGGTCCAGCCGGTCATAAAGCGACGTCTCCACCGACAGCGGATCGGGCAACAGACTGGTGGGCAGCGACGCCCGCTCAATCGCCAGCGGCCGCCCGTCCGCCAGCCGCAACCTGGACAGCCGCGACACGGAATCCTCCGGCTCCAGGCCCAGTGACATCACATCCTCCGGCGAGGGCATGAACACGCCCCGCTCCAGCCAGATGGATTCCGCCCGCATGCCCCGCCGCTCCATGTCCTCGGAAAACGAGGTCAGCCGCGACAGTGACTGGTCCATGCGCGGCGTCTTTGGCGCCACGAAGGACCCCGACCCCTGCTTCTGCACGATGGACCCGCGTTCGGCCAAGATCTGGATTGCCTTGCGCACCGTCACCCGCGACAGGTCCGTGATCTGCGCAATCTCCCGCTCGGGTGGCAGAGGACGTCCAGGCTCAAGCAGACCGGAATCAATCCCGTCCTGCAACCGTTTGCCCAGCTGCACGTAGCGCGGGCCAAGCCCCTTCTCCATCCAGTCGCCGGGATCGAGGAAATCGCGCATGTTCATGCCACACCCGCCTTCCCGGCCCGCTGCGCGGCCAGCACCATCGCCCCGTCGAGCGGACTGCCCTGAGCCGTGACCATATTCGCCGTGATGTCACCGGGCAGGTAATCCACAAACGCCCCGCCAATACCGCCCATCGCACAAAGCCGCGCCCCCGGCGCAAAGCCCAGCGCCTTCAGCGCCTGAACGAGATACGCCGCCCCCGCCCGCATCAAATCGAGACCATTGGCGTCCCCCGCTTTCGCGGCCTCAACCACCTTCGGGGCATGGGCGCCATAATCAAACGGTGTGGCCTTCAGGGAAAACCGGACCACGCCGGTCGTCGTGCTCTCAAATTCGCTCAAAATACGTTCCGTCAGTTCAGAATGCGGGTAGAGCCCGTCAGCGCAGTGCAAAACCCGTGAAATCAGGGCCCGGCCAATCCAGGCGGCCGAGGCCTCATCGCCAATGCGCAGCCCCCATCCGCCGACAAACCCGGCCTCTCCCCCAACCGACCGGGCCACAAAAGACCCGGTTCCGGCGGCAATGACGTAACCATCACCTCCGCCCAGCGCACCCGCAACCGCCGTGGGCCGGTCATCCGTCACGACACAGTCCGCAATCGGCAGCCGCGCCGCCACACGGGCCGCGTCCCCGTCATCCATCACGCCGGCCAGCCCCACATGCGCAACGCCGCAGGCTTCCAGAACGGCGGGATCAATCCCCGCCTGCGCACAGGCCGAAAAGATTGCCACGCGCACGTTTTCAATAGTCCCGTCTGGATCGGTGGAGAAATTCGCGCTCCCGCCGGAGCCCTCGCCGCGTACGGAGCCCGGTTCACACGCAACCGCCGCGCGGCAGCCGCTTCCGCCGCCGTCAACGCCAATCAGAACTGAACCATTCGAATCCGCCATGTAATACCTTTATAATACCGAAATTCTTTCGCAAAGCAGTTTTTGGTGGAAACTGGTCAAAAATTGGCCATATTTCGTTTGTCATGCAACATGCGGCATTGGCACTCGACAAAAGGTATTCAATAGGTATTATATTCGTGACAGTGGAGATTCGGATGCGTTCAATTGACAGTCAGGGAACCAGCCCTCAGACTTTGGATCAACAGGAACCCCAGGCAGCATTACTGACGCTGCTCAATGGACAAATGGCCGCACTGAAAACCCTTGCCGACGCGACCACCCCTCTGGAACAGGGCGCGCGCGCCATGGCCGACACGATCCGCGCAGGCGGCAACCTCAACTATGTCGCCGCCGGCAGCTCCGGCATCATGACACTGGCCGATGCGGCCGAACTGCCCGGCACCTTTGGCATTCCCGCCGACCGCATCGCCGTCCACATGGCCGGCGGCACGCCCCAGGGCGCGGTCATGCCCGGCGATACCGAGGACGAAACCGAACAGGCCGCGGCCATCGCGGACGCGCTTGGCGAAAGTGACGCGGTCATCTCCGTCGCGGCCAGCGGCACAACCCCCTGGACCTGCCGCATCACCGAACTTGCGCACGCCCGCGGCATCACCACCATCGCCATCCACAACACCCCCGGCTCCGCCCTCGGACGCCACGCGGATGTTGAGATCTGCCTGCCCACCGGCTCCGAACCGATCGAGGGCTCCACCCGCCTCGGCGCGGGCACCGCGCAGAAGGCCGCGCTCAATCTGATGTCGAGCCTCATGGGCGTGATGCTCGGGCACGTGCATGACGGCCGCATGGTCAACCTGCACGTCGACAACGCCAAACTCCGCGACCGCGCCGTGCGCATGGTGTCCGACATTTCCGGCACCGATCCCGAAACGGCACGGGCCGCTCTCGAAACCACCGGGCACCGCGTCAAACCCGCGGTTCTCGTGGCGCTTGGCCACACGGCGGACGACGCCGAGGCCCTGCTCACCAAAAATAACCAGACGTTGCGTCCGATACTGGATGCGCGCAAAACTGACGACCAAACCACGAAACAGGGAGTTTCACCGTGAAAAAACACACACTTGGCAGCGCGCTGCTCGCCAGCACATTCCTGTCGGCGGGCCTTGCCTCCGCCCAGGACGTAACCCTCACCATTGAGAGCTGGCGCAACGACGACCTGCTCATCTGGCAGGATCAGATCATCCCCGCCTTTGAGGCCGCCCACCCGGGCATCAAGCTTCAGTTCACCCCCTCGGCCCCGGCGGAATACAACGCCGTGCTGAACTCCAAACTCGACGCGGGCTCCGCCGGTGACCTCATCACCTGCCGCCCCTTCGACGCCTCCCTTGCCCTTTATGAGGCCGGACAGCTCGCCGATCTTTCCGATCTCGACGGCATGTCCAACTTCTCCGATGTCGCAAAATCCGGCTGGAGCACCGATGACGGCTCCGCCACCTTCTGCGTCCCGATGGCCTCCGTGATCCACGGCTTCATCTACAACGCCGAAGCCTTCGAGGAACTCGGCCTTGAGGAGCCCAAAACCGTCGACGAGTTCTTCACCGTCCTTGAAACCATCAAGGAGGACGGCACATACATCCCGATGGCCATGGGCACCAATGACCAGTGGGAAGCCGCCACGATGGGCTACAACAATATCGGCCCGAACTACTGGAAAGGTGAGGAAGGCCGCATGGCCCTGATCGCCGGCGAGCAGAAACTCACCGATGAGCAGTGGGTCGCCCCGTTCGAGCAGCTCGCCCGCTGGGCCGACTATCTCGGCGACGGGTTCGAGGCCCAGACCTATCCCGACAGCCAGAACCTCTTCACCCTCGGCCGCGCCGCCATCTACCCGGCCGGATCCTGGGAAATCGCGGGCTTCAACGCCCAGGCCGATTTCGAAATGGGCGCCTTCCCGCCCCCCGTCCCGAACGGGGGCGACGAGTGCTACATCTCCGATCACACGGACATCGCGCTCGGCATGAACGCGGCCACCGAAAACCCCGAAGCCGCCAAAACCTTCCTCAACTGGGTCGGTTCGCCCGAGTTCGCGGAAATGTACTCCAACGCCCTGCCGGGCTTCTTCTCGCTCTCAAGCCACGAGATCTCGCTTGAGGACCCGCTCGCCCAGGAATTCGTCTCCTGGCGCAGCGAGTGCAACTCCACGATCCGGTCCACCTACCAGATCCTGTCCCGTGGCACGCCGAACCTGGAAAACGACACCTGGAACGCCTCGGCCCAGGTCATCCGCGGCGCTGAAAGCCCCGCCGACGCCGGCGCCCGCCTCCAGGAAGGCCTGGCCAGCTGGTACGAACCCCAGCAGTAACGCCGCCTGCGAACCCAACAACGCACCGGGCGACACCCGCCCGGCGCAACACGGCGTGACAGGGGGACAGCCATGGCCGACACACCAGGGAAAAAATTCAACTGGCATATCGTCGTGTTTCTCGCCCCGGCGGTGCTTGTCTACACGGCGGTGATGATATTCCCGCTCTTCAACACGCTTCGCCTGGCCCTCTACACGGAAACTGAGAACATCCGCCAGTTCGTCGGCCTCGACAATTTCCGCACCCTGTTCGGCGATCCCCGCTGGTCCGACAGCTTCTGGAACGCGCTCGGCAACAATTTCTGGTTTTTCTTCATCCACATGCTGGTGCAAAACCCCATCGGCATCCTTCTGGCCGCGATCCTCTCCCATCCGCGCCTGCGTTTCGCGGGGTTCTACCGCACCGCGATTTTCATCCCCACGGTCCTGTCCTTCGTGATCGTGGGCTTTGCGTGGAAACTGATCCTCTCGCCCATCTGGGGCATCGCGCCCTCCCTGCTCGATGCCGTCGGCCTCAAAAGCCTCTTCGCCCCCTGGCTGGGCCGCGAGGAAACCGCGCTGACCACCCTCGCCCTCATTTCCGTCTGGCAGTTCGTCGGCATCCCCATGATGCTGATCTACGCAGCCCTGCTCTCGATCCCCGAGGAAATGCTGGAGGCGGGCGAGATCGACGGCATCACCGGCGCCTCCGCCTTCTGGAAGATCAAACTTCCCCTGATCCTGCCCTCCATCGGCATCATTTCGATCCTGACCTTCGTGGGCAATTTCAACGCCTTCGACCTGATCTACGCGGCCCAGGGCGCGCTCGCGGGGCCTGACTTTGCCACAGATATTCTGGGCACGTATCTTTATCGCACCTTCTTTGGCTTCCAGCTTCAGCTTGGCGACCCCCACATGGGCTCCACCATCGCCACGGCCATGTTCGCCATCATTCTGATCGGGGTCTGCATATACCTGTTCGCGATCCAGACCCGTCTGCGAAGGTACCAGTTCTGATGTCCACCGCCACCGCACGCTCGAACCTCGGCAACACCATTGCCGCCCATGCGATCCTCATCACCTGGACCGTAATCGCCCTTTTCCCGGTCTTCGTGATCCTCATCAACAGCCTGAAAACCCGCAAGGCGATCTTCCGCGAGCCGCTGGCTCTGCCCAACGCCGAGAGCTTTTCGCTGGTAGGCTATCAGACCGTCGCAAAGCAGGGCGATTTCTTCCTCTATTTCCAGAACTCAATGATCGTCACGGTGGTTTCCCTGACCTTCATCCTGCTCTTCGGGGCCATGGCCGCCTTCGCGCTCTCCGAATACCGCTTCCGGGGCAACAGCCTGATGGGGCTCTACCTGGCGCTGGGCATCATGATCCCCATCCGCATCGGCACCGTTGCGATCCTCGAAATGATGGTCGCCACCGGTCTCGTAAACACGCTCACCGCCCTTATTCTGGTCTATACCGCCCAGGGCTTGCCGCTGGCCGTGTTCATTCTCTCCGAGTTCATGCGCCAGGTGTCCGAGGACCTCAAAAACGCCGGCCGCATCGACGGCCTCTCGGAATACGCCATCTTCTTCCGCCTGGTCCTGCCCCTCGTGCGCCCCGCCATGGCGACGGTGGCCGTGTTCAACATGATCCCCATCTGGAACGACCTCTGGTTCCCGCTGATCCTGGCCCCCGGCGAGGAAACCAAGACCCTCACGCTCGGCTCCCAGGTCTTCATCGGCCAGTTCGTCACCGACTGGAACGCGGTTTTGTCGGCCCTGTCGCTCGCGATCCTGCCCGCACTGGTCCTCTACCTGATCTTCTCGAGGCAGCTTATCCGCGGCATCACCTCGGGGGCGGTGAAATGACCGGGTTTTATCGCGCCGCCCGGCGGGACAGCCGGACCTCTTTGGCTTCGCCCGTGTGCCTGGGGACAACCCTTGCCCTGACCCGAGGCACGACGCGCCATGCCCGACTTTGGGAGGGCTCCGCCCCGGCTGGTCAGCGCGTGTCGCTCATGTTCCCGAACCCATTGAGCGGAGGCCGCCGTCGCGGATGCCCTCCTGGGGGGAAAGTCGGGCATGGCGTGTCGTGCCGACACGCCGGGGATGGTTGCGGGACGTTTGCCACGACCAATACCGAAACGATGACTGAAGGTCGCTCCACTTCAACCCTCCCGCCCGGCGGTACCGCCGGGCTGCGCCGACCCTCCCCGTCACGCCAGAGGCGTGCTTTCAGCACGACGAGGCGCATCCGCGCCCCCAGGGTCAGCGCCGCCCTCATTTCATGGGCTGAACCAATCAGCAATTTTCCGTCTGAACCAGTACGCCCACCGCTCAACCGCCCCGCCCGGTGGCCACACCGGGCAGCGCCGACCTCTTCCAAGGGAGGCGCTGGTGCGCCCCCCGAGGTCCGCGATGCCCTCATCTCCAGGGCCCAGGCGTCCAGCGAAACCACCCAACACCCCAACGAGGCCCACCCATGACCCGCACACTCATCGCAGGCCTCGGCAACATGGGCCTCTCCCACGCGCTCGCCCACCACAACCACCCCGACAGCGAGGTCGTGGCACTGGTCAACCGCTCAACCCCCGACCTGCCTGACGAACTGAAATCCTACCCCCTCCACACCGACTTCCACACGGCACTCACCGACACCAAACCCGATCTCGCGGTAGTCGCGACCTACTCCGACAGCCACGCGGACCTCGCCATCGCGGCCATGGAAGCCGGCGCCGACGTCTTCGTGGAAAAACCCCTCGCAACAACGGTGGAGGATGCCGAACGCGTCGTCGCCACCGCCAAAAAACTGGGCCGCAAACTGGTGATCGGCTACATCCTCCGCCACCACCCCAGCTGGATCAAACTGGTCTCGCTGGCCCGCGACCTGAAAGGCCCCTACGTCTTTCGCCTCAACCTCAACCAGCAGTCGACCGGCCCCACCTGGGAAACCCACAGGAACCTGATGCAGACCACCTCCCCCATCGTGGACTGCGGCGTGCATTACGTCGACGTCATGTGCCAGATCACCGACGCCAAACCCGTCCGGGTCCACGGCATGGGATTGCGTCTCAGCGACGAGATCGCGCCCGACATGTACAATTACGGCCAGTTCCAGGTCGTTTTCGAGGACGGCTCCGTCGGCTGGTACGAGGCCGGCTGGGGCCCGATGATGTCGGAAACCGCCCATTTCGTAAAAGACATCGTCTCTCCCAACGGCTCCATCTCCATCGTTGAGGACACCGGCGAGACCTCCGATTCCATCGAGGGCCACACAAAGGTCGGCAGCCTCCTCCTTCACCACGCCGATGAGCGTCCCGATGAGCGCATGGACATGGACAACGAACCCGGCCACCAGGAGCTCTGCGATGCGGAACAGGCGTACATGCTCCGCGCCATCCGGGACGATATCGACCTGACCCGCCACATGCAGGACGCCGTTGCGTCCCTGCGCATTTGCCTTGCCGCCGACGAAAGCATCCGCACCGGCCAACCGATCCAGCTCCAGGAGCCCGCCCAATGACCGCCCTGAAACTCACGGATGTCTGCAAAACCTTCGGCACCACCGAAGTCCTGAAAAACATCAGCCTGGAGGTCGAGGAGGGCGAATTCGTCGTCTTCGTCGGCCCCTCGGGCTGCGGCAAATCCACCCTGCTGCGCGTCATTGCGGGACTTGAGGACGCCACCTCCGGCGCCGTGGAAATCGCGGGCGACCGCGTCAACAACGTGGCCCCCGCCAAACGCGGCATCGCCATGGTGTTCCAGTCCTACGCCCTCTACCCCCACCTCAACGTCCGCGACAACATGGCGCTGGCCCTGAAACAGGCGGGCGAAAACAAATCCACGATCGACGAACGCGTGACCGAGGCAAGCCGCATGCTCTCCCTCGACGACTACCTCACCCGCCGCCCGGCCGAGCTTTCCGGCGGCCAGCGCCAGCGCGTCGCCATCGGCCGCGCCGTAGTCCGCCACCCCAAACTTTTCCTCTTCGACGAGCCGCTTTCCAACCTCGACGCGGCCCTTCGCATGAACACCCGCATGGAAATCGCCAGCCTCCACCGCTCGCTTGAGACCTCAATGGTCTACGTCACCCACGACCAGACCGAGGCCATGACACTCGCCGACAAAATCGTCGTCCTCCGCGACGGCCGGGTCGAACAGATCGGCGCCCCCATGGAGCTTTACAACAACCCCGCCAACAAATTCGTCGCGGGCTTCCTGGGCGCCCCGTCCATGAACTTCATCAACGCGGCCGACATCCACGTGGCCGGCGCCGTCGAACTCGGCATCCGCCCCGAGAACCTGAACCTCTCCGAATCCGGCCAGCTTCAGGGCCAGGTCATCCATGTCGAAAAACTCGGCGGCGACACCAACATCGTCGTCACCCTCACCACCGGCGAAACCGTCACCTGCCGCCTCTTCGGCCAGCACGACCACCGCGTGGGCGAGCAGGTCACCCTCGGCTTCGACATGAACCACGCCTACCTCTTCGACGCCTCCGGCGAACGGATCGAGCCGTCCTGAAACCCGTGCAAATTCGGCCAATTTCGGCAAAACCCCGTGCAATCTGTGCCATTTGACTCACAATCTGTGCCAAATGACTCTCAATCTGCGCCACCTGGACAGCAATCCGTGCCACTTTGGAGCCAAAAAGGACCGCTTGAGGCCCCGGAACCGCCCCGTTTTTTGCCAACCCACTGTTGAAAACGGCCGGTCAGCAGAGTTACATCCCCTCCTGGAGAGTGGGTGGACGTGGTCAGATTCGTGGACCGTCCGACAGGGAGACCGCGATGGAAAACGACAGTCCTCACGACATTTACGGGATTGAAAACTGGGGCGGCGGCATGATCTCCGTGCTGCCCGATGGCGACATCGGCCTGAGCAATCCGCTCGACCCCTCCATGCCCCGCATGAGCCTGCCCGAGATCGTTAAGGGCCTGAAACAAAGGGGAATTCAGACGCCGCTTCTCCTGCGCGTCAAGCCGTTTCTGGAAAATGGCGTGCGTCAGATCAACGAAAGTTTCGCGGAAGTCATCAAGGCTCTCGGCTACAAAAACGCCTATCGCGGCGTCTTCCCGATAAAGGTCAACCAGCAGGCCCAGGTGATCGAGAGCATTGTGGAGTACGGCCGCAAATACCATTACGGGCTCGAGGCCGGCTCCAAACCCGAACTGGTCATCGCCCTGTCAAAATCCCTCTCCAAAGAGGCGATGATCATCTGCAACGGCGTCAAGGACGCCGAGTTCGTCCGCCTCGCAATCCTCTCCCGCAAGATCGGCTTCAACACGGTTATCGTATTGGAAAGTCGAAAGGAATTGGACACGGTCCTCGACGTCGCGGAGGAGCTGGGGGAGGAGCCGCTGCTCGGTGTGCGCATCAAACTGACCCACCAGATCGGCGGCAACTGGGCCGAAAGCTCCGGCGACCGCTCGACCTTCGGCATGAATACTGACCAGATCGTGTCCGTGATCGACCGCCTCAAACAGGCCGGTCTCCTGCACTGTCTGATGCTCCAGCACTCCCATCTCGGCTCGCAAATCCCCGACGTCAACGACGTCCGCCGCGCCGTGACGGAGGCCTGCCGCTATTTCTCGGAACTGAAATCCGAGGGCGCGCCGCTGACCCACCTCGACCTCGGCGGCGGTTTAGGCATTGATTATACAGGGGAAAAAACCGCTTCTCCCAATTCGATCAACTACACGATACGGGAATACTGCTCCAACGTGGTCGAGACCGTGGCCTATTCCATGGACGAGGCTGGGCTCGATCACCCGGTCATCATCACCGAGAGCGGCCGCGCGGTTGTGGCCAACTCCAGCATCCTCGTCTTCGACGTGCTGGAAACCACGCTCTACGACACACCCGACGCTCCCGATCCGCAGGAGGGCGACCACCACCTGTTGAGCGACATGCGCGGCATCCTGGCATATCTTGTGCCGGAACGGATCCAGGAGTGCATCAACGACGCGGTTTATTACCGCAACGAGATGCGCGCCCTGTTCCGCCGCGGTTATATCGGCCTGCGCGAAATGGCCCGGGGTGAACGCACCCACATGGCCATCATGTCCCGCATCCGCGGCATCGCGCAGGCCTCCGACCTGACGACCGAGATTGACATGCAGCTCAATCAGATCGCGGACATATACCACTGTAATTTCTCGCTTTTTCAGTCCCTGCCGGACGTTTGGGCCATTGACCAGATCCATCCAGTTGTCCCGCTTCAGCGCCTGAACGAGGAACCCGGACGCCGCGCGATCCTCTCGGACATCACCTGCGACAGCGACGGCAAGGTCGACAGCTTCATCCTCTCCGGCGGCCTCTCGCCGTCCCTTCCGGTGCATTCCATCGCGGATGACGAGGAATACTTCATCGGCGCCTTCATCGTCGGCGCCTACCAGGAGACGCTCGGAGACCTCCACAACCTCTTCGGCGACACCAATGTCGCCACCGTCGACCTCCGCCCCGATGGGGGCGTGCACCTGCTTCAGGACACTGAAGGCGACACGATCCACGAGGTTCTGAGCTATGTGGAGTACAACCCGCGCGACATGATCGCGAGTTTCAAAAAACACGTGGACGAGGCCGCCTCGGACGGGCACCTCACACCCGCGGACCGCAAGCAGCTGATCCGGGAATATACCGACAGCATAAATGGTTACACCTACTACGAGTGAAATGACGGGGAGCAATCTGATGGGGAATGTACTGGTAATCGGCGCCGGCGGCGTGAGTTCCGCTGCCGTGAACAAAATGGCCATGAACGCCGATATCTTCACCTCGATCACGCTGGCTTCGCGCCGCAAATTCAAGTGTGACGAGATCGCCGAGGGCGTGAAGGAACGCACGGGCGTGGAGATCGCAACGGCCGAAATTGACGCGATGGACACGGCCGCGGTTGTGGCGCTGATCAAATCCTCCGGCGCCGAACTGCTGGTCAACCTGGCCCTGCCCTACCAGGACCTCGCGCTGATGGACGCCTGCCTTGAGGCCGGCGTTCACTACCTCGACACTGCCAATTACGAGCCCGAGGACGACGCGAAGTTTGAGTATCACTGGCAGTGGGCCTACCAGGAAAAGTTTGAGGAACAGGGGCTTACGGCGATCCTCGGCTCCGGCTTCGATCCCGGCGTGACCTCCGTGTTCGCCACCTGGCTGAAAAAGCACAAGCTCGACACCATCAGTCAGATCGACGTGCTGGACTGCAACGGCGGCGACAATGGCATGCCGTTTGCCACCAACTTCAACCCCGAGATCAACATCCGCGAGGTCACCGCCGACGCCCGCCACTGGGAAAATGGCGACTGGGTGACGACGCCCGCAATGACCAAAAAGGTGACGTTCGACTTCCCCGGCGTGGGGGAGAAGAACATGTACCTGATGTATCATGAGGAACTGGAAAGCCTTTCGACCCATTTCCCGGAAATCGAGCGCGCCCGGTTCTGGATGACCTTCGGCGACGCCTATATCAACCACGTCACGGTGCTGCAGAATGTCGGGATGACGGGCATCGAGCCGGTGATGCACGAAGGCAAGGAGATCATCCCGCTTCAGTTCCTGAAAACCGTACTGCCCGATCCTGGCGAGCTTGGTGCGCTGACCAAGGGCAAGACCTGTATCGGTGACATTGCCACCGGTGAAAAGGACTGCGAAACAAAGACTTACTACATCTACAACATCTGCGACCATGAGGAATGCTACCGCGAGGTCGGCAGCCAGGCGGTGTCCTACACCACCGGCGTACCGGCCATGATCGGGGCCGCGATGGTGCTGAAAGGCATCTGGCGCGATCCGGGTGTGTGGAACATGGAGCAGCTCGATCCGGACGCATTCATGGACATGCTGAACACGCAGGGCCTGCCCTGGGAAGTTCACGAACTGCCCGGTCCGGTGGAGTTCTAAGCCGCCAATGGCCTCAATAATGCAGACCCAGGCCGGTGACGCGGGGGCGTTCCGGTCTTTCGACCTCTCCCGCGTGCCCAGCCCCTGTTTCGTGGTGGATGAGGCGGCGATCGAGCGCAATCTGTCGATCCTGCACGATGTCGGGGAGCGGTCCGGCGCGACGGTTCTGGCCGCGCTCAAGGCGTTTTCGATGTTCTCGCTCGCGCCTCTGACCATGCGGTATCTGTCCGGCGTCTGCGCCTCCGGCCTCTACGAGGCCCGTCTGGGGCGGGAGGAGTACGGCGGAGAGGTCGCGACCTACTGCGCCGGGTACAAGCCGGGGGAAATTGATGAAATCATTGGCCTTTCCGACCACATGATCTTCAATTCCCCGGCCCAGAAGGACCGGTTCCTGCCAAGGATAGGCACCGCCTCGCGCCCCGTCCATGTGGGTCTGCGCATCAATCCGGAGCATTCCGAGGGCGAAATTCCAAAATACGACCCCTGCGCACCCGGATCGCGGCTCGGAACGCCGCTGTCGCAGATCACGGCGGACATGCTTGAGGGCGTGGACGGTTTCCACATGCACACGCTTTGCGAGCAGGGGTTTGAGCCGCTGCTGCGCACGTGGAACGCCATCGAGGACCGCATCTCGCCATTCCTTAAAGACCTGAAATGGCTGAACTTTGGCGGCGGTCACCACATCACGCGCGAGGACTACGACCGCGAAGGGCTGATCGCGTTTATCCGTGATCTGCGCGAGAAAACCGGCCTGACGATCTATCTGGAGCCGGGCGAGGCCGTGGCGCTGGATGCGGGCATTCTGGTGGGCGAGATCCTCGACCTGCCCACCAACGGGGTCGATCTCGCGATCACCGACATCTCCGCCACATGCCACATGCCCGACGTAATCGAGGCACCCTACCGTCCCGCCATGCTCGGCGAGGTTGAGAGCGGCCACACCTATCGCCTGGGCGGTCCATCCTGTCTCGCGGGCGACGTGATCGGGGATTACACCCGGCCGGAACCGCTGCGTATTGGCGACAGGATAGCCTTCCTCGACCAGGGGCATTATTCAATGGTAAAAACCAATACTTTCAACGGTGTACCATTGCCCTCGATCGCGCTCTGGAATTCGGAGACCGATGAACTGCGCATGATCCGCGAGTTTGAATACGCGGATTTCCGGAACCGTCTGTCGTAAGGAGCGGCGCATGGGTATTTTTCTCGACAGTGAACTGACGGACGCCGAACGCGACCCGGCAACCGCCCGGTTTCGCATCATCCCCGTACCGCTCGAGCGCACCGTTTCTTATGGTGCAGGCACCGCGAAGGGGCCAGAGGCGATCATCGAGGCTTCAAACGAACTGGAGCGGAACAGCAACGGCGTGGAGCCCTGTGCCGCCGGAATCACGACCGAAGCGCCCATCGACTGCGACGGTCCGCTGCCCGATATCATGGAGCGCATCGCCGCCCGCACGGAAGCCGCCATCCGCGACGGTCGCATTCCGGTGACGCTCGGCGGGGAACATTCCCTGAGCTATGGCGCCGTGACCGGTGTGGCCCGTGCACTTGGGGAGCCGGTCGGCATTGTCCAGATCGACGCCCATGCGGACCTTCGCATCGCCTATCAGGGCGAGAAGCACTCTCATGCCTCGGTGATGCACCTCCTCGCCAGCGACGGCCACAAGCTGGCGCAATACGGCGTGCGGGCTCTATGCCAGCAGGAAATGGACGGGCGCGAGACCCATGGCGTGGAATTCGTCGACGCCGAGCAACTGGTGACCGACGGCATCCACAGTGTCAAACTGCCGGAGGATTTCCCGCGCAAGGTCTACGTGTCCTTCGACGTGGACGGCCTCGATCCGTCGATCATGCCCGCGACCGGCACGCCGGTGCCCGGTGGGCTTGGCTACTACCAGGCGCTGCATATCGTCGAATCCGCGCTTGCAGGCCGCGAATGTGTAGGGCTCGACGTGGTGGAGCTTGCCCCAAATGGCGAAACGGCTTGGGATTTCACGGCGGCACAGATCACCTACCGGTTGATGGCCTCCTGCATGGGCGACTGACCAAGGGTCAGATCGCGCCCCAGTCCCGGTGCAGCACGGCCCAGGCGGCAACGATGGCATTGGCCACCATATGGGCCACAACCGCATCCGCGAGGCTCCTGCGACGCAGCCAGACAAGGGCAAACATCAGCCCGGCCAGCCCCGCCGCCAGCCAGCGACCATGAAGCAGCGCGAAGAGTGCGGTCGAGACCGCGATTGCAGCTATACGCGCATTGCGACCACTTCGATCCATTTCGGCAAGGATGTATCCGCGAAACACCAGTTCCTCCACCAGCGGAACCAGCAGGACCGTCCCCGCGATCCTTGTAATGGCCCAGAGCGCAAAACCTGTGGTCCCCAGCCCCGCCAGCGCCCCGGTCAGCGCCGCATCGTCCGACACGCCAAACGGCAGCAGGAACAGCCACATCACGCCAACGACCGCCCCGCCCGCCACCGCGACGGGATCAATCGCCCAGGCGATGCGGGCTAGGTAAAGCCTTCGGAAAAACAGCAGCGTCACCAGCATGGCCGCAGCCTTCAACGGGTAGCCAATGGCGGGCGTGGCGAAGGCGGCGGTGGTGACGACGCCGGACATCATAAAGGCAATAAACGGAAACAGCCGCGCGGCGTTCCAGTCCTGGGTGACGGGCAGCGCGGTCGATGCCACGCTGCCAGATTCAGTGATCCGCCACCAGGACACGGTACTGGACAGCCACAGAATGCCGAAGGACAGAATGGTGAAAGCAATCCAGCCTGCCTGGCTGTGGAAGCCTTCCATGGCCAGCTCCGGCGACACCCGGGCGCCGATCCAGACGAGCAGCGAAATCCGCAGCACGTTGAACACCCAGCTTGCGGCAATGCCGAGCGGGATCAGCAGAAAATAATGGGGAAACCGCAGCTCACCACGGCCAAGCCAGGCGTTGAAGCAGATGAAGGCGGTGACAAGGACAAACCCCTCGATGCCTGAACAGGGACTGCCCACCGAGACCACGAAATCGTCGAGCCCGATCCGGTAGGTCTCCGGCTCGGCAAACGGTGCGTTGCCCATTCGGAACAGGACCTGATGGACGGCGTCAAACGTGACCCGCGCCAGATCCTCGACATTCCACAGAAGCTGCCCGATTTCCGCGAGGTCGGGCACGAAAAACGCGGTAAGACAGACCCAAACCGGAGCGAATCCGGTGCTTCGCAGCCAGTTCAGGAAGGCCTGGGGGCTGAAAAACCACAGAAAAGCGCCCGCACCCGCCATGAGCGAGCCGACCGTCCAGACCGCAATCGTGGGCAAGGCGATGGCCGCGGGCGACACAAACAGCGTCGCGATACCGGGAGCGAAGAGCATCGCAAACCCCAGCAGGTGCAAAGCCGCAAATCCGGTCCTGCGCGCCCCGGTCGGGATCTCCGCCGGCTGCACCACCAGGAAGATAACGAGCGCGCCAAACACCACCATGAACCGGGTCAGCAGATCGCCGAACATCATGCATGTGTTCAGCCCACCGGAGACCGGACATTCGAAATTGAGCAGGAACTGGTAGACATAGACCAGCAGCACGACCTCTGACGCAACCACCGCCGCCATAACCGGCAGCGCGCGCTCAAGAGGATTGCCCCCTGTCCTGAAAGTCGCCATGTCCCGTCCATATCCACCGTTTCGGTTGGCCATGGTGTGGCGGCGAAATCTGTAAAACTTATGAATAAACTTACACGACGCGCGATCTGGCGGCGTGAAAAGGTCATGGTTGGGTGAGGTTGGTGGGCCCGGAAGGATTCGAACCTTCGGCCAATTGATTAAGAGTCAACTGCTCTACCACTGAGCTACGGGCCCCACCCAGGGGACGTGGGCAGGTCACCCGCCCGTGTCCGAAGGCGGGTGACTACATCCGGGGACGGTCGGGCGTCAAGACGGATTCGCGGCCCGGGGCTCGATTAGAATGGCGCGGAAATCGTTCACGTTGGTCAGGGTCGGGCCGGTGACGATCTGGTCGCCAATTTCACCGAAGAACGTGTGGCTGTCGCTGCGTTTCAGAACATCCGCCGGGTCGAGGCCCTTTGACTTCGCCTTTTCCAGCGTGTCCGGGCCGCAGAAGGCACCGGCGATCTCGGCCGCGCCGTCCACGCCATCGGTATCCCCGGCGAGCGCGTAAATCCCGGCGCGTCCGTTAAGCGCAATGGCGCAGGACAGAATAAATTCGGCATTCGGGCCACCAACGCCACCGCCCCAGCCGGATACGGTGCATTCGCCACCGGAAATCAGCAGAACCGGTCTGTCGCCGGGGCTCAAACCGTCCTGAATGTCCATCGCCATTTTGGCCTGACGCGCGCCCGCCTCGCGGGCTTCCTCGTCAATACCGTCGCCAAGGTTTCGCGGCTCGATCCCCGCTTCGCGTGCCAGGTCCTCCGCGACGGCGAGGGACTGGGACGGGGCGGAAATCACCCGGTTGTCCACGCGCGAGAGACGGTGATCGTCCGGGGCGACAACGGTCGATCCGGCGTGCAGGGCATCCATCGCGCTTTGCGGCAGCTTCATGTTCCGGTCCGCGATGATTTTCAGCGCGTCCTCAACGGTCGAGGTCTCACCCACCGTCACACCGGAGGCAATATCCCCCGGCACGTCGCCGGTAACATCTGAAATCATCAGGCTCAGCACCGAAGCGGGCCAGGCCATTGCGGCAAGCTGACCGCCCTTGATGCGGGAGAGATGCTTGCGCACCACGTTCATCTGACCAATCGGCGCACCGGATTCGAGCAGGGCGCGGTGCACCGCCTGGAAGTCCTCAAGCGTTATCCCCTCCGCCGGCGCACAGAGCAGCGACGATCCCCCGCCGGAAATCAGGGCGAGGACCAGATCGTCCTCCCCGGCCTCTCCCAGCAGTTTGAGAAGCCGCGCCGTTGCCTCCATGCCCGCCTGGTCGGAGACGGGATGCGCCGCCTCGACGATTTCGATGCCCTGGGTTGGACGGCCGTAGCCGTAGCGGGTGATCACGAGGCCCTCGCAGGGGCCCCAGACGCTCTCGACCGCCTCGGCCATGCGGGCGGAGGCCTTGCCGGCCCCAACCACGAAGACACGACCGGCGGGCTTTTCCGGAAGCGCGCCGGGGATCGTTTTCATGGGGTCGGCCGCGGCCACGGCGGCATCAAACAGTCGGCTCAGAAACGCCTTCGGTTCGGATACGCTCACTTTCCGGACCCCAGGACCTTTTCAACCGCGTTTTTGGTGGCGGCGACGACCGTGTCGGCGTCCTCCCGCGTCAGGCAGAACGGAGGCGCAAAGCCGATGATGTCCCCCTGCGGCATGGCCCGGGCGATAACCCGGTCCTGCGCGAGCATCGCGGCGGCGACCTGCGGGCCGATTTTCTCGGACGCGTCGAAGAACGTGTTGCTGTCGCGGTCCTTCACCATTTCCACGGCGCAGAGCATACCCTCGCCACGGATGTCGCCCACATTCGGATGATCGCCCAGCGCTTCCTGCATGGTGCGATTAAGGTATTCGCCAACCGTGCCCGCGTTGTCGATAAGGTTCAGCTCGTCCAGCAGCTTGAGGTTCGCCACACCGGCGGCGGCACCAATCGGGTGCGCGGAATAGGTCCAGCCATGGCCGATGGGTCCATTTTCATCGGTGCCCTGTTCCAGAACCTTCCAGACCCTGTCGCTGACGATGGATCCGGAGAGCGGCGCGTAGGCGGAGGTCAGGCCCTTGGCGATGGTGATGATGTCGGCTTCAAGCCCGTAATGGGCGGAGCCAAACATGGAACCAAGCCGACCGAAGCCGGTCACGACCTCGTCCACGACCAGCAGAATGTCGTATTTCCTCAGAACCGCCTGAATGGCCTCCCAATAGCCGGCGGGCGGCGGCACGATGCCACCGGTGCCGAGCACCGGTTCACCGATGAAGGCCGCAATGGTGTCGGGGCCCTCGCGCTGGATCATGGCCTCAAGTTCAGCCGCGCAATGGGCCGAGAACTGCTCCTCAGTCTGGCTGCGGTTGTCGCGGCGGAAATAGTATGGCGCGTCGGTGTGGATGATCTGCGCCAGCGGCAGGTCGAATTTCTTGTGGAACAGCTCAAGCCCGGTGAGCGAACCGGTGACAAGGCCCGAGCCGTGATACCCGCGCCAGCGGGAGATGATTTTCTTCTTCTCCGGACGGCCAAGAATGTTGTTGTAGTACCAGATCAGCTTGACGTTGGTCTCGTTGGCGTCCGACCCGCCAAGGCCGAAATAGACCTTCGACATGTTGTCCGGCGCCCGGTCGAGAATCATTTTGGCCAGCGTAATCGAGGTTTCCGTGCCATGCCCGACATACGAGTGGTAATAGGCGAGTTCCTTCGCCTGTTCGGCAATCGCCTCGGCAATCTCCTGGCGGCCGTAGCCCACGTTCACGCAGTAGAGACCCGCAAAAGCGTCGAGAAAGCGCGTGCCGTCCCGGTCCTCGATATGCACTCCGGAGGCCGTCTGGATGACCCGCGAGGCCGTCTCGCCGCGCGCATGCTGCGCCAGATGGGTGGACGGATGGAAAAAGTTTTCGCGGTCCCATTGTCCGAGCGTGTCATTCGTCAGCATTCGATCCTCTCCCGCGCTTGTTGCGTCAGTTGTGTGGCCCGCAAAGGCGTTGTTCAGGTTTCCGGAACCCCCACGACCGCAAGGCAGTCGCCCATTTTGATCAGTCCGGGAAAATGCCGGCTGATCAGGATGCCGCTCCTTGCGGCCCGGTATTCCCTCGGTGCCATGCCGGTCCGGTCCACGGCCCAAACCCGCGCAATAACATCCCCGAGGCTGACCTCATCCCCCAGATCCACCACCGGTTCATGCATCCCCTCGGTGTCGGAGAAGGTGTAACAGTCATCATCCGGCATACGCAGTTCCACGGTCGGGTCAACCTGCATTTCCCCGTCGAGAACGCCCGCATGGATCAGGAAGTTCCGAAGCCCCTTGCGCGCGACCCCGTTTGTCCGTGCGGTTGAGGACCCGCCGCCGCCCAATTCGGTGGAGACGAAAACCTTGCCCATGTCCTCGGCGGCGGTGTCGTACATGCCGAGATTGTCGATTTCCAGAAGCTGAACGGAATAGGGCGCATTGAAGGCGCGCATGGCCTCGAAGCTGGCGGATTCCCGCGTCTTGTCATCCTGCACATGGGCGCAGGCAAACGGGATGAAGTCGAGCGTTTTGCCCCCTGAGTGAAAGTCCAGCACCATGTCCGCCATGGGCAGCATGGTGTTCTGGAAGTAATCCGCGATCTTCTCCGTTGGCGTGCCGTCCGGGCGGCCTGGGAAGGAACGGTTGAGATTGCCCTTGTCATTCGGTGAGGTCCGGGTTCCGGCGCGAAAGGCGGGGTAGTTGAAGGCGGGCACGATAATGACCCGGCCCGTGATGTCCTCCGGGCGCAGGGTCACGGTCAGCTCCTGAAGCGCAATCGGTCCCTCATACTCGTCACCGTGATTGGCGCCGGTCAGCAGAACGGTCGGGCCATCGCCATTCCGTATGACGCAGAGCGGGATCATGATCGCGCCCCAGGCGCTCTGGTCATGGCTGAAGGGCAGGCGCAGAAAGCCGTGATGGATGCCGTCCTCTTCAAAGGGAACCGTGGCTGTAATTGGATTCTCAGGCATCGTTCAGTCTTTCACGATCAGTTTGCGCGGCACGTTGGACAGGCATTCCGGCCCGGACTTTCCAATCCGGATGCTCTCGGTGATCTCAAAACCCCAGTCATCCATCCAAAGGCCGGTCATGAAATGGAAGGTCATGTTTTCGCGCAGTTCGGTGGTAAAGCCCGGCCGCAGTGACATTGTGCGCTCCCCCCAGTCGGGTGGATAGGAGAGCCCGATGGGATAACCCGCGCGGTTGTCCTTCTCGATGCCATGTTTGTTAAGCACGCGGAGGAACGCGTTCGCGATATCCTCGCAGGTGTTGCCCTCCACGGCCTTTTCCAGACCGGCATCCATTCCCTCAAGCACGGCCTTTTCCGCGTCTAGAAAAGTCTGCGTCGGCTTGCCCAGATACACAGTGCGCGACAGGGGGCAGTGATACCGGTTAACGACACCGGCAATCTCAAAGAATGTGCCCTGCCCGTTTTTCATCGGCAGGTCATCCCAGGTCAGGTGCGGCGCGCCCGCATCCGGGCCGGAGGGCAGCAGAGGCACAATCGCGGGATAATCGCCACCATAGCCCGCCTCCGCATCATACCGCAGACCGGCATCATATATGTCCGCCACCAGGTCACATTTGCGCATGCCAGGCTCGACCCGGTCAAAAATACGCTGGTGCATTTTCTCGACGATTTTGCCGGCCTGGCGCATGTAGCCCAGTTCGGCCTCGGATTTTATTGCCCGCTGCCAGTTCACCATGACCGTGGCATCGACAAAGGTCGCATTCGGCAAATGCGTCTGCAGCGAGGCATAAGCCGCGGCGGTGAACCAGTAGTTGTCCATCTCCACGCCGATGCGCCCGGAACCCATGCCCCGGTCGATCAGCTGCTCCGAGAGGTAATCCATCGGGTGGCATTCATCGTTCTGCACGTAATGGTCCGGGTAGCCGATGATGGAATTCGGATCCATGTAACAGGTCAAAAGCGCGCCGTTGGCGTCCTGACCCCGCCCGTACCAGATCGGCTCGCGGTCGAGCGACACGAGGACGCACTGGTGGACATAAAAAGACCAGCCGTCATAGCCGGTCAGCCAGTTCATGTTGGACGGGTCGGTCACAATCAGGAGATCGAGTCCACGGCGTTCCATCTCAGTCCGGGTTTTGGCGAGACGGGAGGCGTATTCCCCGTGAGAAAAATGAAGCGTCGCGCCTGTCATGCCCGTCCTCCCGTTTCCGTGATGGCTTTCGCGAACACTGCCGCAACATCCGGGGGGACGGCAAGGGGTCGTATTCAATGGGAATTTCGACGGTCAGCACCCGAAGTGCGGATCAGGGCGTCGGCGGTTCGGGTGATGTCGGGGAGAATTGGAGGATCGGAACGGGGCACAAAGGCCCCTTCCGGATGCTTTTGGTGAGCCCGACAGGATTCGAACCTGTGACCCACTGATTAAAAGTCAGTTGCTCTACCAACTGAGCTACGGGCCCCTAAAAGCAGCGAGACCACTAAGGGGTCATTCGACCGGGGTCAAGAAGGAATCCTGGTTAATTCACACCGTAGCGAATATGGATCACATCCCCTATATAGCGCCGATGGACAGTGATTCTGGATTTCACGACCCAACGGAGCGTTTCAGGTTCCTGAAAATGCACGGACTGGGCAACGATTTTGTCGTCATCGACGCCAGGAATGGCGGCGATCCGGTGACGCCTGTCCTGGCGAAAGCCCTTGGCGACCGTCATCGCGGCGTGGGATTCGACCAACTGGCCGTGATTGGGCCGGGCGAAAACGGTGAGACAAACATCGATTTCTGGAATTCCGATGGCACGCGGGCCAATGCCTGCGGCAACGCCACGCGCTGCGTTGCCCGTCTGGTCATGTCGGAAACCGGCCACGACCGCCTTGTGTTCCGCACGGGGCGCGGCCAGCTCATTGCCGAGGATGCGGGCAACGGCCTGATTCGCGTCAATATGGGTCAGCCGCAGCAAACCTGGGACACGGTGCCGCTTGCCCGCGATGTCGATCTGGACGCCCTGCACATCGATGGCGCCCCCGGCGCGGTCGGCATGGGCAACCCGCACTGCGTTTTTGTGGTGGATGATGCCGAAGCCGTCGATCTTGAGGCGCGCGGCCCCGTCCATGAACACGATCCGCTGTTCCCCGAACGCACAAATGTTGAGTTCGTTCACGTCATCGACCGCCAAAACATCCGCATGCGCGTCTGGGAACGCGGCGGCATGATTACCCTGGCCTGTGGCTCGGGCGCCTGTGCCGCGGCTGTTGTCACCGCACGTCGCGGGCTGACAGACCGTCGCGTAACCATTCACCTCGACGGTGGACCGCTCGAGATTGACTGGCGCGAGGACGGCGTCTGGATGACCGGGCCAACCGCACTGGTGTTCGAGGGCTGGCTGACCCGCGAGTTTTTGGACGGTCTGCAATGAAAGCGCCTGATTTTTCGACCTTTGGCTGCCGTCTGAACTCCTACGAGACGGAAGTGATGGAGAACCTCGCGAAGGACGCGGGGCTTGAGGACGCCGTGGTGGTCAACACCTGCGCCGTCACCGGCGAGGCCGTGCGCCAGGCCCGGCAGCACATCCGCCGACTGCGCCGGTCAAACCCGGACGCAAAAGTCATCGTGACCGGCTGCGCCGCACAGACTGAGTCCGACAGCTTCGCCAAAATGCCGGAGGTCGATCTGGTCCTCGGCAATGCGGACAAGATGAAACCGGAAGCCTGGGCGGACCTCGCCAAACGCGACGGGAAACAGGTTCAGGTCAGTGACATCATGACCGAGACCCGGGCCGTGGCGCCGCTGGTCAACGGTCTGGGCTCCCGCGCGCGAGCCTATGTTCAGGTTCAAAACGGCTGCGACCACCGCTGTACCTTCTGCATCATCCCCTTCGGACGCGGCAATTCGCGCAGCGTGCCGGTGGATCATGTGATTGAACAGGTTCAGCGGCTGGTGGATCGCGGGTTCAACGAGGTCGTGCTGACCGGTGTGGACCTGACGAGCTGGGGCGCTGATCTCGATGGCGCGCCGCGTCTGGGCGATCTGGTCAACGCCATCATCCGGCGGGTTCCCGACCTGCCCCGTCTGCGGCTGTCGTCGATTGATTCGATTGAGGCTGATCCCCTGCTGATCGAGGTAATCTCAGGTGAAACGCGTCTGATGCCGCACCTGCACCTGTCGCTTCAGCATGGCGACAACATGATCCTGAAGCGCATGAAGCGGCGGCATTCCCGCGAGGACGCCATCGCGTTCTGCGAAACCGTGCGCGCCGCACGGCCGGAGGTTGTGTTTGGGGCTGACATCATTGCCGGCTTCCCGACGGAAACCGATGAGATGTTCGACAATTCCGCGAAACTGATTGCGGATTGTGGACTGACCTGGATGCACGTCTTCCCCTTCAGCGCCCGCAAGGGGACGCCAGCGGCCCGTATGCCGCAGGTTCCGGGGGATGTGGGTAAGCGACGCGCGTCGGTGCTGCGCGATCTGGGACAGGCCCAGGTGCGGCGGCATCTTGATGCGATGCAGGGCATGACCTGCTCAATTCTGGTGGAAAAGCCCGGAGTGGGTCGCACGGAAAGCTTTGCGTTGACGCGGTTTTCCGGCGATCATGAACCTGGGTCGATCTTCCGGGCGAAGATCACCGGTCAGGAGAACGGCCGGCTTACCGCCGAGGCACTGTCCTCCTGATCCGGTCAGGATCGGGTTGTCTTAATTCTCAATCGCGTCCACGGTTTCCGATGTGTCCTGTTTGACGCCTTCGACGGTGTTGCTGCATGCGGCCAGCAGGCTTGCGGCGACGACGAATACGAGACCAAAATGTTTCATAACTTCCCTCCGTTGGAAGGCCGGACGCATCCGGCGCGGTTGCTTTAACAGTAACGGAACTGTCATGTCCGGTTTTGGTTCCACACCCGCGTGCGGGCTGGATTGCCGGGGATACATGTTTATGGTATTAACTTCACCGGCGGACCGTCCGCATGGTAACAGCATCATGGAGCGCACATGCCTGCACCAATCGCACTTTCACCGCTCGCCTGGGCCGCCCTGCGGTACGGGGCGGTTACGGCTTTGGCCTATTACGCGACCCGCAACCGGACGTCCGAGCCGAAGGACGTGCATCACGACGCCGCGCTGAACGACCTGCCCGAGGGGCTGCGGGCACATCGGCACCGGGCCGAGGGCGAAAACGCCACTCATGCGGCCGGACGCCTGCGCCGCACGGTGCGGCTGGGCCGGTCCGGGCCTGGTGTGGAAATCGATGCCTCAGCCATTGGCAGGCTGCGGTTCCGCCGGGTGGACTGACGCGCTTCGGTCTGGACGATCCGGGCCGCGACAACTAATGCACTCCCAGCCAGAAACGGGAGTGGACCATGAATATCTCCGACGACCACAAATCGCGGGCCTCGGCCTGGTTTGAGGACATCCGCAACCGGATCTGCGCGGCGTTCGAGGCACTTGAGGACGCGCAGGACACCGGCCCGTTTGCCGGGCTGGAACCCGGCCGGTTTGAACGCAAAACCACCCGCAGGGCGGGAGAGGATGGCGAGGACGCGGGCGGCGGTGTCATGTCCGTCATGCGCGGTGGCCGCGTGTTCGAGAAAGTCGGCGTCAACATCTCCACCGTCCATGGCAAGCTCGCGGACCGGGCGCAGAAAAGCCTGACCGCCCGCAAGGAAATTCCCGGACTGGAGCAGGACCCGCGCTTCTGGGCCTCCGGCATCAGCCTCGTAGCCCATATGCGCTCGCCCAAAACGCCCGCGGTTCACATGAATACACGCATGTTCTGGACGCCGGGAGCCTGGTGGTTCGGAGGCGGGGCCGACCTCAACCCGATGATTGAGAACGACGCGGATACCGCCGATTTCCACAACACACTGAAATCCGCCTGCGACGCCCATGACGCGGAGTATTACCCGCGCTTCAAGGCCTGGGCGGACGAGTATTTCATGATCCGCCACTGGAACGAGCCGCGTGGCGTCGGCGGAATTTTCTATGACGATCTGTGCACCGGTGACTGGGAGGCCGATTTTGCCTTCACGCAAAGTGTTGGCAAAGCCTTCATCGACGCCTTCGTGCCGATCACCGAGCGCCACATGCGCACGCCATGGACCGACGACGAGCGCGAGATCCAGCTTGTGAAACGCGGGCGCTACGCCGAGTTCAACCTCGTCTATGACCGCGGCACGCAGTTCGGCCTTCAGACCGGTCACAACCCGGAGGCGGTACTGATGTCCCTGCCCCCGGTGGCGAAATGGCCGTAGGACGCGAAGCGCATTAAAATCAATCAATTCCGCTCTGGTGCCCGTCAGCCGTTCGGCCTAACGTTCGCAAAAAACACCAGGGAGGTCACATGCAACCGAACAGAATTCGCCAGCTGTGGAGCGAAAACAAACCAGCGGTCAACGGCTGGCTGTCCACCGGTTCCGGTTTCGTGGCCGAGATCATGGCCGAACAGGGCTATGACACCCTGACCATCGACACCCAGCACGGGCTTATGGGCCACGCCGAATGCGTCTCCATGCTGATCGCCCTGCGCAACAGCGGCGTCTGTCCCCTGGTGCGCGTGCCCTGGCTCGATCCCGCGCCTGTCATGCGCGCACTCGATGCCGGTGCGCTCGGGATCATCTGCCCCATGATCAACACGCGCGCCGAGGCCGAGCAGTTCGTGGGCGCGATGAAATACCCGCCCGACGGTATCCGCAGCTTCGGCCCCACCCGTGCCATCATAGCCCACGGTCCCGGCTACTACGCCGCGGCCAATGACGATGTGGTCGGCTTTGCGATGATCGAGACTGAGGAAGCCTTCGCGAATGTCGAAGAAATCGCCGCGACACCCGGGCTCGACGCGCTCTATGTCGGACCGTCCGATCTCGCGAGCAGCCTGGGCCAGGGCCGCCTGCCCCCAGGCGTCGACCGCGAGGAGCAGGACATGATTGACGCCATCCGGCGCATTCTCGATGCCGCGAAAAAGCACGGGCTGCGCGCGGGCATTTTCTGTGGCTCCCCGGAATACGCCGCCCGCGCGGTTGAGTGGGGTTTCGACATGGTGACCGTTCAAAACGACACACGCCTTCTGGCGGCCGCTGCGGAAAAAAGCGTCGCCAAAACCCGTGCGCTGATTGCGGGCGACGACTAGGCGCTTGGCGGACCGTATTGCCATACTGGGCTGGGGCTCGCTGCTCTGGGATCTCGATGATCTGGCCGAACACGTGCATGGCGACTGGATGCAGCGCGCCGGGCCCCGTCTGCCGATGGAGTTCAGCCGTATCAGCGCGAAGCGCAAGGATGGGCTTGTGGTCTGTCTCGACCCGAAAGTCGGCGTGCCCTGCGCCACCCATGCGATTGTTTCGAGGGCGGACCGGATTGCCACCGCCCGCGCCGATCTGGCCCGCCGCGAACGCGCGCCCGATCATAGGGTCGGCTGGGCTGATATTTCGGGCAGAGGCGAAAGCAGTATGCCCGAGGTCATTGCGCAGGTGGCGATCTGGTGTGAGGAAAACGGATGGGCGGGCGCGGTCTGGACCGATCTTGAGCCCAATTTTGAGTTGAATACCGGCCAGCCGTTCAGCGTCGAAAACGGCATCGCATACCTCAAAACCCTGAGCGGCGAAAACCTGACCGAGGCGCTGCAATACATCCGTCGTGCCCCGCCAACCACCCGCACGCCTCTGCGCCGCGCCTTGAGCCGCGATCCGTGGTGGCGGGACCTGGTGGAGGCCTATTCCGAAAGAAGCTGAGCCTTCGTCGCGTGAAAATCCGACGACACCCATTTGGCTTCCAGAAGCCGCAGGGCCTCACCCAGAGCGGCGCCGGTCTCATCCAAATCCGCGGCCCTGACTGGAAATTTGGCGCTGGCCCCACGGTCAATCTCCGCGATCAGGTCCGGTGCCAAGGGCATTTCCAGCGACGCCCCCTGGATCAATGCGGCATCGAGCGCGGTGTCCCGTCCAAAATAATACCCGCTGACCGCCGGCGGATACATCGCATCGAGCGCCTTGCCGATGGCACCGAAGGCGCGGCGATCCGCCTTTGACATGCGCAGGGCATCGGTCCAGTCGGGGGACTGCCCCAATACCGCGAGCCGTCGCAACCAGCGCGGCTCCACGCCCAGCGCCCGTTCATGCTCGACCAGCACCGGCAAAAACCGCGCAAGGCTGCCGGGCAGTACCGCATTCAGCACGCCGGAGGTCGACATCGCCGCCACCGCCTGACCTGGATCGGCGGCCGCCAGCAGGCGCGAGATTTCCGCGCCAACACGCTCGCGCGACAGCTGCGCCAGCCCGTCAGTCCCCGCCGCACAGGCCGAGAGGCCATCCGCATCCAGCCCGCCTTCGGGGTTTCCGTACCAGGCGTAGAAACGAAAGAACCGCAATATGCGCAGGTAATCCTCCGCGATCCGGCGATCGGCATCGCCGACAAAGCGCACCAGCCCGGCCCGCAGGTCGTTCATACCGCCGAGTGGATCGAGCACCTCGCCGTCCGGTGTGGCATAGAGCGCGTTCATGGTGAAATCGCGCCGCGCCGCATCCTCGTTCAGATCGGCGGACCAGGCGACCCTCGCGTGCCGACCGGTGGTTTCCTCATCGCGGCGGAAGGTCGTGACCTCAAAACCGGTCCCGTCGCTCACCACGGTCACCGTCCCATGATCCAGCCCGGTCGGGACGGCGCGCAGGCCAGCGGCCGAAACGATCTCCATCACGCGTTCGGGGACCTCATCGGTCGCCATGTCCACATCGGTGACGGGTCGCCCCATCAGCGAATTGCGCACGCATCCGCCCACGAACAGAACACGCGCCCCTGCCGCGGAAAACGCGTCACAGACACGGCGCGTGGACGGATCGGTCAGCCAGCTTCCCTCTACGCGGGTCACCGTCCGTAAACCCGGTCACCCAGGGATTTGATGATCCGCGCCGTCGCCCCCCAGATGTACCAGGGGCCATAGGGGATCACGTAATACGGACGCAGCTGGCCCTTCCACATGCGTTCCCGCATCTGCAGGTTGCTGGGGTTCAGCACGAAGGACAGCGGCACCTCAAACACGGATTCGACCTCCGAGCGGTCGGGAACCGGTTTGAAATCGCCATGAACGATGCCCACAAACGGCGTGACCATGAAGCCGGTCACGGTCTCGTGGCCGTCAAACCGACCGAGAATCTCGACCTTTTCGCGGGCCAGACCGATCTCCTCCTCCGTTTCGCGTAGGGCGGTGTCCATCGGGGACTGATCGTCATGCTCCTGCTTGCCGCCAGGAAAAGAGACCTGGCCGGGGTGGTGGCGGAGCCCCATGGTCCGCCGCGTCAGCACCATGTTCAGCTCGCTGCCACGCTGGGTCAGCGGCACCAGCACCGATGCGGGCCGCAACGTCCAGTCACCGGCCGGTCGCGCCGAAGGGTTCAGGTCAAAATCCGAGGAACCCGACCGGTCGCCGGTCAGGGCATGTTCAATATGGTTCAGGTTGAGTGAGGATACATCCATGGTGCCTAAATGGTATCACAGGACCTGACGCGCAAGTGAAGATGTTGGTGCGAAGCCATGAGTTTACCTTGGGGCACGCTCTGTGTACCGTAAGCTTAATAAGACGATTCCGTAACAGACCGGACCGGCGGATCACGACCATCCCGCCGCTACCGGAGACGGAGCAAAAAGAACACTCCGGTCATTCCGGCCGGAAAACAGGGAAAGAGGGTACGCATTGGCCGAAACCCCGGACGAACCGACCATAACGCGGGAGGCCGGTATCTGGCGTTTCATCCCCGCCGTTATCGCCGCACTCGTGACCCTCTGGTTCACGAAATTCATTTCGCCCGTGGCAAACGGGCAGTATCCCGAATACGTCGTCACCTGGGTTGAAAGCGCGGGCGTCAGTTTCGCCTTCCGGCTCGATGGTCTGTCACTCGCCTTCGCGCTGCTCATTTGCGGTATCGGCGCGATGGTGTTCCTCTATGCCTCCGCCTATTTCCGGTCGGATCGCAGGCTTTTGTCGTTGCAGCTGACCCTGATCGCCTTCGCCATCTCCATGCTCGGGCTGACCACGGCGGATGATGCCGTGACGCTGTTCATCTTCTGGGAAGGCACCACGATCACGTCATACCTTCTGGTCGGGTTCGACCATGAGAAGGAAACCTCCCGTCGCGCGGCGCTTCAGGCGCTTCTGATCACCGGCGCGGGTGGTCTGGCTCTGTTTGCGGGGCTGCTGATCATGGGCGGCATCGCCGGAACCTACCGGATTTCCGAGATGAATCTGCTCGGTGAGACGTTCAAATCCCATGAGATGTACGCCACCATCTTCGTGCTGGTGATCCTGGGCTGCTTCACCAAATCGGCGCAGTGGCCGTTTCATTTCTGGCTTCCCGGCGCGATGGCCGCCCCGACGCCGGTAAGCGCCTATCTGCATTCGGCAACGATGGTGAAGGCCGGAGTTTACCTGATGGCGCGGCTGATGCCCGCACTTGGCGGCACGGATCTCTGGGTCTGGACGCTGATCCCGTTTGGGGCCTTCACAATGATTCTCGCCTCGGTCTGGGCAATGCGTCAGACCGACCTGAAACTCATGCTGGCCTTCACCACGGTCATGGGCCTGAGCATGATGACCATGCTTCTCGGGGTATCCACCAACGCCGCGATTGCGGCTGCGATGACGTTCCTGCTGGTTCACGCGTTCTACAAGGCCGCACTCTTCCTGTCCGTCGGCATGATTGAGAAGGGCTCCGGATCGCGCGACTACACGAAGGTCGCCGGGCTGTCCCGTGCATTGCCGCTGACCACAACCGTTGTGGGCCTCGCCGCCCTGTCCATGGCGGGTCTGCCGCCACTGTTTGGCTTCATCGGCAAGGAAATGATCTACGAGGCCGGTCTGCACTCGCATCACGCCGCGATGTTCGTCGTCGGCGCGGCGCTGGTCGCCAACGCACTCATGGTTGCCTGTTCCGGAATGGTTGCGATCCGTCCCTTCTTCTTCAGCGATCAGCAGGCGCCAAAAAACAATCCCGCCGATCCCGGCTGGGGTCTGTGGCTTGGGCCGGTCATTCTCTCGGGGCTTGGCCTGCTCTGCGGTCTGTTCCCCGGCATCATCGGGTATACCCTCGTTGAGCCCATGGTGGTGGCCGTGGCCGGTGAACCGATGGAGGGATACCTTGCGCTCTGGCACGGGTTTGGAATGCCGCTTCTGCTAAGTGTCGCCACCTTTGCCCTCGGCGCCCTCCTGTATTTCGGTCTGGACCACATCCGCGAGTTCCTGTTCCGCATCGAGGATGACGTGCCCGAGACCGAACGCTGGTATGACGGCTTTCTCGTGGCGATGGGCAGCATTGCCCGCAACGGCTCCATACTCGTCCAGAACGGCAGCATGACAAGCTACCTGCGCCGGACCTTCATGGTCATGGCCATCCTGATCTGGGTCGCGCTGCTCTCCGGCACCTGGACCTGGCCCGCATTCGCGCTGAGCGGCGAGTTGATCGACTGGGCGATTTTCCTGCTCATCACCGCCTCTCTCGCCGTGGTTCTCGGCAGTTCCTCACGCCTCGCGGCCATCACGGCGCTGGGCGGTGTCGGAGCCGGGATCGCCATCATCTTCGTAGTCTACGGCGCGGTCGATGTGGCCATGACGCAGCTCTTCGTGGAGATCCTTGTCGTCGTGTTCATGGCAATCGCAATGGTCAAACTGCCCGTGACCGGCATCGCCCGTTTCCGTCCGCGCGACGCGGCGGTCGCCGCGTTCCTGGGTCTCGGTGTGACCATGTCGATGCTCATGGTGCTCGGCACCGATATCGACCTGTCGCTCACAGGCTTCTTTGTGGAGAAGAGCTACCCCGAGGCGTTCGGGCGCAACATCGTCAACGTTATCCTGGTCGACTTCCGCGGCTTTGACACCATGGGCGAAACGGCAGTGATCTGCTTCGCCGCGATGGCCGCATACGCCGTTCTGAAAGCGGGCCGAAAGGTTAGGAAATGAACTCGGTAATTCTCAGCACCACGGCAAGACTTCTTCTGCCGCTCATCGTGATCCTGGCCCTGTTTGTTTTCAACCGGGGCCACAACGAACCCGGTGGCGGCTTCATCGGCGGGCTGCTCGCGGCCATTGCCTTCACCCTGGTGGAGAAATCCGCCGGCGTGGATTACGCCCGCAAGGTCCTCTATTTCCGACCGCTCTCCATTGCCGCGTTCGGTCTTGGCTGCACGCTGGTCGGCGGTCTCTGGGGCGGCATCAAATACGGCTATTTCCTCAAGGGTGTCTGGCCGTTCATCACCAAACTGGCGGACGGTTCGAAATCCGGCCTTCCGGTGGGCTCGATCCTTCTCTTCGACTTTGGCGTGTTCCTCGTGGTGCTTGGCGGCGTGCTTGGCATCCTGTTCACACTGGAGGAGGTCGTGGCCTCGGAAACGGACCTGGAGGACAGCTGACATGGAGATAATGCTCGCCGTCCTTGCCGGTGCCCTGGTCGCAGCAGGCGCATATCTGATGATGAACGGGAAGACCCTTCCCTATCTGTTCGGCCTGACCATGATCAGTAACTCGGCCAACATCATCATTTTCGCCTCCGGCCGCCTGACCTTTGGCAAACCACCGCTGGTGCCCGAAGGTGAGAAATACATCCAGGGAGCGGCCAACGCCCTGCCGCAGGCACTGATCCTGACCGCGATCGTGATCGGGTTCGGCCTGCTGGTCTTCGCGCTCTGCCTCGCCTACCGCTCGTATTACGTGCTCGGAACAATTGAGATGGATCAGATGCACTCGTCTGAACCCGGAACGGAGGCGAACCCGCAGTGATCCTCTTCTGGCCCGTTGTCATACCGTTTTTTACGGCCGTTCTCTGCCTGCTCGCGTGGAAATCCACCGAGATGCAGAAGGGTATCTCGCTTGCCGGTGCGCTCGCGCTCTTCGGCTCCGCCCTGATGATTTTCGCGGAGGTGGCCACCAACGGCCCCTTCGCCGCCCAGGCGGGCAGCTGGCCCGCCCCCTTCGGCATCACCATGGTCGCGGACATGCTCTCAGCCATCATGATGCTTCTCGTGGGTTTCGTTGCCGTCTGCGTCGTGATGTTCAGCTTCTCGGACATCAGCAACGAGGAGATTCATTTCGGCCACCACACCCTGACCCATGCGCTCTTTGCGGGAATCAGCGGGGCCTTCCTGACCGGCGACATTTTCAACATGTATGTCTGGTTCGAAGTGATGCTGATCGCGTCCTTCGGCCTGCTCGTCGTGGGTGGCGGGCGTGAGCAGTTCGACGGGGCGGTGAAGTATGTCGGCCTGAACCTGATCGCCACGGTCGCCTTCATCGCGGGCGTCGGTCTGCTTTATGGCGCAACCGGTGCGCTGAACATGGCCGATCTGCATGCGAAACTCGCGGGCCGATCCTCGGAGGCCGCTATTCTTGCCTCCGCCGCATTCCTGCTCTTCGCCTTCGGCTCCAAGGCGGCGCTCTTCCCGGTGTTTTTCTGGCTTCCTGCCTCCTACCACACGCCATCATTTTCCACCTCGGCTCTGTTCTCCGCCCTGCTGACCAAGGTGGGGGTTTACGCGCTGATCCGCGTTTTCACGCTTGTATACGACATCGACGGCACCCTGATGCAGCCCATCCTGATCTGGGGCGCGGTCCTGACCATGCTCTTCGGTGCGCTCGGATCGCTCAGCCAAAACAGCGTGCGACGGGTGCTGGGCTACTCGATCATCACCTCGATCGGCTTCATGATTTTGGGCTTGGGTTTGGGAACCCCGCTCGCCATCACCGCAGGGGCCTTCTACCTGTTCCAGGACGTTCTGGTGAAAGCCAACCTGTTCCTCATGGCCGGAGCCACGGCCCGCCTGACCGGTTCGGAACTGTTCGCGCGCTCCGGCGGGATGTGGCGGGCGCATCCGGCGCTGTCACTTCTGTTCCTGATCCCGGCGCTCTCGCTTGCGGGCGTGCCGCCGTTTTCGGGGTTCTGGGGTAAATTCCTGCTGGTCACGGCCGCGCTTGAGGTCAACGGATATTTCCTGACCTTCGCCATCCTCGCTACCGGTTTCCTGACGCTCTTTGCCATGGGCCGCGTCTGGGCCGCCGTTTACTGGACGCCGCACCCATCCGGGCCGCGCGCCATCACCGGCAGCCTGGGGCCATCCACCCTGGTCCCCATTCTGGCCCTGACCATCATGATCGTCGCCATCGGAATTGACGCGAACACATATGTGGAACTGGCCACTACCGTCGGGGCGCAGATCACCGACCCGACGGGGTACATAACGGCAGTCCTTGGAGGTGCGGAATGATCACGTTCATCAAGCGCAGCCTGAGTTTCATCTATCTCTTCATCATGTTCCTGAAGGATCTGATCATCTCGAGCGTCCAGGTCGCGCAGGTCGTGCTGTCACCACGCGACGCCACAAAACCGCGCCTTGTGACCATCCCGCTCAACGTGACCACGGATGCGGGCATCACCATGGTGGCAAACTTCATTTCCCTGACTCCGGGCACACTCAGCATCGACGTAAGCGACGACCGCACCAAGCTTCTCGTCCATGACCTTCTGGCCGGGGACAGCAGCGAGGAAACCCGCGAGGACGTGCGCACCGGCATCGAATCCCGGGTATTGAAGGTGACCGGCAAATGATTATCGAATCCATCGCGACCGGCTTCTATGGCCTCGCCCTTCAGATCACCGCGCTTTTTCTGATCATCGCGCTTCTGGCCGCCGGTTACCGGCTGCTGGTTGGGCCAACACTGGCGGACCGGATCATATCTCTCGACATGGTTTCCATGCTGCTGGTCGTGTTCCTGGTGATTGTCAAACTCGTCACCGGGCAAAACGCCTATATCTACGTGGCCATCGGGCTGGCGCTGATCTCGTTCCTTGCGACGGTCGCGTTCGCGCATTTTCTCGAACGCTCACAGGGGGACAAGCTCGATGACTGACATCATTTCCAGCCTGTTTCTGATCGCCGGGGGCTTTTTCTGCATGGTTGCCGGGATTGGTGTGATCCGGCTCAATGACATCTACGCCCGCATGCACGCCGCCACAAAAGCCGGCACCCTGGGCCTCGGTCTTGTCTGTGTGGCCGTGATGATCCGGGCGGACAGTCTGCTTCATATGGC
Source organism: Amaricoccus tamworthensis (assembly GCF_049800875.1). Classification (NCBI taxonomy): domain Bacteria; kingdom Pseudomonadati; phylum Pseudomonadota; class Alphaproteobacteria; order Rhodobacterales; family Paracoccaceae; genus Amaricoccus; species Amaricoccus tamworthensis. The sequence continues at coordinate 141,373 of NZ_JBNAFV010000006.1, forward strand.
GGAGGCGCTGTTCGTGTTTCTGTTCATGATCGCAAGCGCCCCGGTTGGCGCGCATCTGATCGGACGGGCCGTGTTCCGCACGCGCTCGCCCATCGACCCGAAAACCAAGGCCGACAGCGACGTGGAGGATTTCCGCACGCCGGAAGCCTGAACCGGGTTGGATCAGGGCGCGTCGTCGCCCTCGAGCTTTTCCCGGATGCGGTGCACGGTCTTCCAGACCATCACAATCACCGGAATTGTCAGGATCGCCACCAGCGTCACCTTGTCGAGCCCAAGCGTTTTGCCCACCGGCCCCAGCAGCCCGGCCAAAAGGTTCACCGCGTAGTAGCTGATCGCCACCACTGACAGACCCTCAACCGTTTTCTGAAGGCGCAGCTGCATCGCCGCGCGGTTGTCCATCTGGCGCAGGGTTTCGTTGTTGTATTCCTGGTTCGCCACATCGACGCGCGTCCGCAGCAGGTTCGCAGCCCTTGAGGCCCGGCTCGACAGATCCTCCAGCCGCTTCCGCGCCGACCGGCAGGTCCGCATGGCCGGATCGAAACGCCGCATCATAAACTCACTGAAAAGCTGGCTGTCCCCGACACGCTGCTCGCGCAGGGCCTCAATCCTTTGCCCCACAATCGCGCTGTAGGCCTCGAATGCACCAAACCGAAACGCGGTATTGGTCGAGAGCTGCTCAATCTCGGCAGAGATTTTCAACAGCCGGTCGAGGTCCTCCCGCTCCTGTCCGTGGCTCTGTTCCAGACCGAGCGCATTGCTCGACAGTTCCCGGTCGAGCCGGTCCAGCGTCGACGCGACCTTCCGCGCCTCGGGCAGGGTCAGCATCGACAGGGATTTGTAGAGCTCAACCTCCAGAACCCTCTGCGTGATCCGCCCCAGCCGCGCACTGCTGATTTCCGGGTTGGCCAAAACCGCAAAACGGGAATGACCATTTTCATCAATCCGAAAATCCCCTGCAATGATCGCGTGATCCTCCGTCACCCTGCTGGCGGCCAGGCTTTCCGCAACGAACCAGGTGGGGAATTTCTCCTCCATCACCCGTGCGCGATCATCCGGCGCCACCGTCTCGATACGCACAATGCTTGTGGTAACGGCGTTGCCCGGTGCCTTGGCCAGCCAATCGGCGGGGAACAGCTTGAACAGATCCGATGAAAACGGCTCCCCGACCCTGTCACCGGTATAGAAGGTGTAGGTCACGACCTCCGTGTGCATTTCCCATTTCAGAAACCCGCGCCCTACGGCCCCGGAATAATGGCTGGCCCCCGGTGGCGGATGCGGGCTGCCATAGCGGTCGAGCAGTTCGATCAGATGGGCGATATCCACCGACCGGTCCCGCTCGGCCGCATTTTTGGGCTGCTTGATCGCCAAAAACACCGCGTTGCACGGCGCATCCAGAACGGGAAACGGACGGGCATGCAGCTCATTGGAAAGCGCATACCGGTCCGGATAGTCAGGGAGGGTTTTCAGCGTCATTTCCAAACTCCGGCCATTCCCCGACAGTGACACAATGCCATGCCATTTCAACAAAAGACCCCGGAGCGCATGGTGATTGTCGCGCCATGGTCGCGCCACCGCCACATCGGTCGCGGATTATTCACCGGCCTGCCGCGCTGGCTCCGCCCGTGTCTCATCCTCCGCAAAATCCACGACCTCAAGCCGCTTTGACCGACGCCCGATGCGATCGGCGGACACCCGTATCTCCTCCACATCCTTACGTGCCTGCGAAAAATGCCGCTCAAGGCTCGTCACGCGCCCGCCCAGCCGCTCAAGATCGCGGTTCAGCATGCCGAGTTCCCGCCGGATCGCGTGCGCCTCCGCCCGCAACCGCGTATCCTTCAGCACCGCCCGAAGCGTGTGCAGCGTCGCCATGCAGGTGGTGGGCGAGACGATCCAGACCCGCGCCTCGAAACCCTCGCGCACAATCTCTGAAAAATTCGCATGCAGCTCGGCATATACCGCCTCGGAGGGCAGGAACATCAGCGCCCCGTCCGATGTCTCGCCCTCGATTATGTATTTCTCCGAAATCGCCTTGATATGCGCACGCAATGCGGTCCTGAGCTGTCGTCCCGCCGCGGTCTTTTCCGACGGCGTTTCCGCCCGCCCCAACGCCTCATATGGCTCCAGCGGGAATTTCGAATCGATAACAATCGGACCCGGCGGATAGGGCATCCGAATGAGACAGTCCGCCCGCGTCCCGTTCGACAGGGTCGCCTGAAACGATACCGCATCCGGTGGTAGCGCGCCGGTTACGATCTCCCGCAACTGGATCTCGCCAAACGCCCCGCGTGTCTGCTTGTTGGACAGAATATCCTGCAGACCCAGCACATCGCCGGACAGTTTCTCAATCCGCGTCTGGGCCTCGTCAATCACCCGCAGCCTCTGCTGCAACTCACCCAGCGACCGGGCCGTACGCAGGGAAGACTTGCCCAGATTGTCGCCCAGAGCCTGGCCTGCCTCCGCCAGCCGCCGCTCCATCGCTTCGGCCATGCGCGCCTGGGAAATCGCCTGGGCCTCGGCCACATGCGTGATCCCGCCGTGAAGCTGATTCTGACCATCATTCAGCGCCCGCACGGCCCCGTCCAGGTCAGCCAGATGTCGGGCCAGCGGCTCGTTCGCCTTGGCCACCCGCCCCACCGTGCGGATCAGCACGACCGCAAAAACCACCAGACCCACGGCAATCCACAGCCGCAGGTCCGTGATGTCGATGACCAGATCACCAACCGGGATCATCGCCGCCCGAACAACTTCTCAATGTCAGCGAGTTTCAGTTCCACGAAGGTGGGCCGCCCGTGGTTACAGGTGCCTGAAAGCGGCGTCGCCTCCATTTCGCGCAAAAGGGCATTCATCTCCTGACCCGACATACGCCGTCCCGACCGTACCGAACCGTGACAGGCCATACTGCTCAACACCGCATCGATCCGCGCGGCCAGACCCGCCCGGTCCGTCCCTTCGGCCAGTGCATCGGCAATCCCGCGCAGCAGGTCGTTGCCGTCAACCTCACCCAGGATCGCCGGTGTTTCCCGCAGACACAGTGCATTCCCACCGAAGGTCTCAAACACCAGACCCAGATCGGCCAGATCCTCCTGCGCGTCCAGAAGCCGAGCCCGCGCCGCGTCATCCAGTTCCACAATGTCCGGGATCAGCAGCATCTGCGACGCGATCCCGTTCTTCGCGTACTGCGCTTTCAGCCGCTCATAGACCAGCCGCTCATGGGCTGCATGCTGATCGACCAGAACCATCCCGTCCTCGGTTTGCGCGACCACGTAATTCTCATGGATCTGCGCCCGCGCGACACCCAGAGGCAGTCCTTCGTGCACCGGGCGTTCAACCACATCCACGTCACCCGCCATGTCCGGCGCATCATCAGGCTCCACGCGCCCTGACCAGGCAGTGCCGCCAAGCATCTCCGGCGCAGGTTCGGGGCTGGAATAAACACTCTGCGAAATGCGTGGCGTCGTGCGCTCCATGGGCTGCACCGGCCTCTGCGCGGACCGAAACGCCCCCAGCATCCCGGCTGACGCGGTCGTTGAACTGCGATGGCCCGACTCCGCCAGAGACTGCTTGATGGTCCCGACCACCAGCCCACGCACCAGCCCAGGTTCGCGAAACCGAACCTCGGCCTTCGCCGGGTGCACGTTCACGTCAACAATCTCCGGGTCGCAGTCCACGAACAGCGCCGCAACCGGATGCCGGTCCCGCGACAGCACGTCGCCATAAGCCGCCCGAAGCGCGCCGAAAAGCTGTTTGTCCCGCACCGGACGTCCATTCACGAAGAAATACTGCGACACCGCCGCCCCCCGCGAATAGGTCGGCAGAGCCGCAAATCCCGACAGGCGCAGACCCTCGCGCTCGGCCTCGATGCGGATGGCGTTCTCGACGAATTCCGGCCCCATGATACCGCGCAGACGTCCACGCAGGCCATCGAACAGATCGCCGGTTTCGGCATTGAGCGACAGCACCGATTTCACCGCGCCCGGGTTGGTCATGTCCGTTAGCGAAAACGCCACATCCGGAGCCGCCATCGCCAGACGCCGCACAACGTCATTGATCGCCTGGGCCTCCGCCCGGTCGGTCCGCATGAACTTCAGACGCGCGGGAGTCGCGGAAAACAGACCCTCCAGTTCCACAACCGTACCGCGAGCAAGCGCCGTGGGCCGAAGCCCGTGGGATTCGCCACCCCGCACGGTCAGTTCATGGGCCTCACCCGAACCGCGGGCCCGTGATTTGAGCGTCAGCCGCCCCACCGCGCCAAGCGACGGCAGCGCCTCGCCCCGAAATCCGAATGTCAGGATATGCGTCAGATCATGTCCGTCGATCTTGGACGTGGCATGGCGCGACAGCGCCAGTTCCATCTGATTCCCCGGAATGCCGCAGCCGTCATCCGTAACCCGGATCAGCCGCTTCCCGCCGTCCGCGTAGGCGATGTCGATACGTGACGCACCCGCATCGAGAGCGTTTTCAACGAGTTCCTTCACGGCGGAGGCCGGACGCTCCACGACCTCGCCCGCGGCGATACGGTTTGCCGCCGCCGCATCAAGCTGCCTTATTTGTGGCAGAGACTGCTCCATATGGGGTATCTCGACATTCATACCCCTGGGTTTAGCATTCAGCGGCGGCCCGCGCTATGGTTAATTCGTGGCGTTGAGGCCCTCGGGGCGACCAACAATCACCCAGGAAAGTTCTTCCGGCTGCAACACCCGCGCGGCCACCCGCTTGATGTCCTCAACCGTCACCGCCTCGACCATGGCGTTGCGCTGGTTGACGTAATCGAGACCGAGATCCGCAATCTGAAGGCCGAGCAGTTGTCCCGCGATGGAGGCGTTACTGTCGAAGCGCAGGGGATACGCCCCGGTCAGATACCGATTGGCATCCTCAAGCTCCTGCTCCGTGACGCCTTCCTCGGCCATTTTCGCCCATTCCTGCTTCACGATATCGACGGCTTCCCCGACGACACCGTTCGCGCTGGAAAAGCTGCCGATATAAAGCCCGGCAAAATCGCTTGGCGCCAAATACGAGTAAATCCCGTAAGTCAGCCCCCGCTTCTCCCGCACTTCCTCAGTCAGGCGCGAGCCAAAGCCACCGCCACCCAGAATCTGGTCGAGAACAAACGCCGGGATGAAATCCGGATCATCCCGGAAGATGCCCTCATGTCCAAACACCACCACGGATTGCGGGATGTTAAGGTCAATCACCCTCATTTCACCATCAAGCTTGACCTCAGCCATATCCGGCCGTTCCGGCCCGGACTGCGGCAGGTCGCCAAACAGGTCATCCAGCAACGGGCCAAGTTCCTCCTCCGTAATGTCACCCACAACGGAGACCTTCAACCTGTCCTTGACCAGCGCATCCCTGTGAGCCTGGCGGATGGTCTCCACATCAAGCGCCGCCAGCGACTCAAGTGTCCCTTCCTTCGGGCGGGCATAGGCGTGATCGTCGAAGGCCATCACATAAAACGCCTCACGCGCTATCGAATCCGGATCGGTCTGGTCCGACCGCCGCATGGACACGATCTGCGCGCGAACACGGTCAAAGGCCGACTGGTCGAAACTGGGCTCCACCATCGCCCGACGCAGCAGATCGAGGCTCTCATCCCGGAACTCCGTTAAAACCTCCGCCGAGATCGAAACCGAATCGAGATGCGCGTCATACCCGAACCGGGCCGCCACGGATTCGGTGGCCTGGGCAAACGCGGTGGCATCCATGTCACCTGTGCCTTCTTCCAGAAGGCCGGTCATCAGCGTTACCGCACCCTCCATTCCCTCCGGGTCCAGGGCGGTGCCACCACGGAAATTCGCCTCGATGCTCAGAATGGGGATCGAATGATCCTCATAGAGCCACGCCGTAATACCGCCAGGGGACGTCACCGGCACGATTTCAATTTCCGCCCGAACGGGCACGGCGCTGACCGACAGAAGACCGCCGGCGATCACCAGTGCGGATGCAAACATCTTCATTGGCCAAGCCCCTCCGTATTTTCCTCGGACATCAGCCACCCGGTCACCGACGCCTCCGGCCGGAAGACAAGCTTCGCGGCTTCCACAACATCCTCAGCCGTCACCGCAGCCAAAAGCCCGCTCCATTCCTCAACATCCTGCAGCGTCAGACCCGAGGTCAGCGCACTGCCCACCTTACGCGCCCGCGCCTGCTGGCTGTCGAGACCGTAAATCTCCGCTGCGCGGATCTGCGTCTTGATGCGCTCAAGCTGCTCCGGGTCCGGCCCTTCCTCAACGAAACGCTCGAGAACCTCGTCCATTGCGGCTTCGGCCTCCTCAAGGCTCACGCCCTCGGACGGCACGACATAGAAACTGATGCTTTGATCGTCGAGCCCAAGCCCGTTGTAATAGGCGCCCGTGGCCAGAGCGACCTCACTGCCGATCTGAAGCTCCTGCGCCATCACCGAGGTGATGCCCGACCCGCCGAGCAGTTCGGCGAGAACCGAAATCGCCGCTGCGGTTTCCTGGTCGCCCGGCTTGCGGTTCGGAGCAAGGTAGGTGCGCGAGACATAGGGCTGGCGCACACGCGGATCGCGGTATTCCACACGCCGCTCCGCCCGTTGAGGCGGCTCCTGCGGTCGGACCCGTCGCTCCGGGATGCCTTCCAGCGCCGGGATCGGCCCGAAATGCTTCTCCGCCAGCGCCTCGACCTCCTCAACCGTCACGTCACCGGCCACCACCAAAATCGCGTTATTGGGCGCATAATGCTCCCGGTAGAACGACATGGCCATTTCCTCGTCATACTGCGCGATTTCATGGTCCCAGCCGATCACCGGCGTGCCGTAGGGGTGATTCAGGTAGAGTGCCGCCAATCGGTGCTCATTGAACGGTCCGCCCGGCGAGTTTTCCACACGCTGGCGCCGTTCCTCCCGCACCACGTCCCGCTCGGCCAGAACCGCCTCGTCACCGGGATTGATGTTGACCATCCGGTCGGCTTCCATTTCCATCACCAGTTCCAGCCGGTCCGCGGCAATACGCTGGAAATAGGCCGTGTAATCCTGAGAGGTGAACGCGTTGTCATCCCCGCCATTCGCGGCCACGATCCGGCTGAACTCCCCATCCTCCAGCGTGTCGGTCGCCTTGAACAGCAGATGCTCAAGGAAATGGGCCACACCCGACTGACCCGGCGGCTCATCCGCGGCCCCGACCCGATACCAGACCATATTGGTCACAACCGGCGCCCGGTGGTCCTCGATCACCACCCCGGTCAGACCGTTGTCGAGGGTGAAACTGTGGATATCGTCAAAGCCTTCTGCGGCCGGCGCGATCAGGGGAATCCCCAAAAATACAACCGTAGCGATTGCTGCACGCATGCGGAACTACCTCCTGTAATGCACCGCGGATAGTATTCGCAACCCGCACAGGATCAAGGCCGGTCAACGCAACCGTGAGCGCAAACAGCCATCAATCACTGAAAAGTCAGAGGTTTTGAGCCCCTTGCCGGGCTTCAGTCGCTCTCAAGAAGCTGTGGCGGTGCTGAGGGCTGGCGGACACCCATCGACTGGAACCGCTCATACTCGTCGCCTGCATCCAGGATCATGGTCTCGTAGATCAGCGCTTCCTGGTTCTGCGCGAACCAGCGTTCCAGCAGCAGACCACGGTTTGCCTCCCGGTAGACCGCGTCCTCACCATTGAGACGCGCCCGCACATGCGGATCGACCGGACCGGCCGCTGCCACCAGCGCCTGGCCGTTCGCGCCCTGCGGCACCGTGCTCCGCCCGGTCAGGCCGGTGATCGCCTCCTCGTTCGGCTTGTAGTCCACCAGATTGTCCGACCCCGGTGTGGGCGGCGGCAGGCTTTCCAGCTCGGACGGAATCACCAGCGGACGCGTGGGCAGAACCAGAAACTCGTCCGGCGAACCACCAACACCGGCGGAGCGCAGCGACCCGGCAAGGCCGCCTTCACAACCGGCAAGCGCCGTCACCGCCAGCAGAGCCAGCGCGGGCAAAACAGGTCCGGAAACGGGTTTCAGCATCTTGATCCTCTCACTCCGGCCCAGTGTTTAACCTGTTCCGAACCGCTCGTCACGCCCTGTTGGCATCGTCGCCGTGATCCCCGGACTCATCCTGGGGCAAAAAGAACAAAAGCACGACGCCCAGAAATATCGCGGCATCGGCGATGTTAAATGAAAAAGGGTTGCGAACTCCGCAACAGCTCATGTTCAGGAAATCGGCCACCGCGCCGTATTCCACCCGGTCCCAGACATTGCCGAGTGCACCGCCCGTCACCAGCCCGGCCCCGATCGCGGCAAGCCAGCCGCTGCGCCCCCGCATCCACCACAGAAGCGCCGCCACGATCACCACCGCAACGGCAATCAGCACCCATTTCCCCGCATCACCAAAATCGAGCAGGCCAAAATTGATGCCCTCATTCCAAGCCATCTGAAACGTCAGAAACGGATCCAGAACGCTGATACGCCCGAGCGACCGCAGATCCATGATCTCGACCACCCAGATCTTGGAGAACCGGTCGATCAGGAACACAAACAGCGCAACCGCCGCAATCGGACCAAATATTGACCGGTTCCACATGGCGTCAGTGCCGGAAGTGGCGCATGCCCGTGAAGACCATCGCCAGTCCCGCCCGGTTGGCGGCCTCGATGACCTCACCGTCGCGCATCGAACCGCCCGGCTGGATGACCGCCGAGGCGCCGGCTTCAACCGCGCTCATCAGACCATCCGCAAACGGGAAGAACGCATCTGACGCCACCACCGAACCAATGGTGGGCGCCTGCGGCATTTCCAGAACCTTTGCCATGTCCTCAGCCTTGCGCGCGGCGATACGGGTTGAATCCACACGGCTCATCTGACCGGCCCCCACGCCCACGGTCGCACCGTCACGGGCATAGACAATCGCGTTCGATTTCACGTGCTTGGCCACCTTCCAGGCAAACTGAAGATCCGCCATCTCCATGTCGGTCGGCGCCCGGTCGGTCACGACTTTCAGGTCCGGCTGGGAAACCCGGCCATTGTCACGGTCCTGCACCAAAAGACCACCGGCCACCTGCTTGAACGCGAGCCCCGCCGCCGACGCATCCGACAGCCCCCCGGTCGCCAGAAGCCGAAGGTTTTTCTTCTTTGCAAAGATCGCCGCCGCCTCGTCGGACACTTCCGGCGCAATCACAACCTCAGTGAAAATCTCGCTGATTGCCTCAGCCGTTTCCGCGTCCAGGACCTGGTTCAGCGCAATGATGCCACCGAATGCCGAGGTCCGGTCACAGTCAAATGCGGACCGGTACGCCTCCAGCGTCGTTTTGCCACGCGCCACACCGCAGGGGTTCGCATGCTTGATAATGGCACAGGCCGGACCGTCCGCCGGGTTAAACTCCGACACCAGCTCAAACGCCGCGTCCGTGTCATTGATGTTATTGTAGGACAGCTCCTTGCCCTGAAGCTGCCGCGCGGTGGACACACCAGGCCGCGTGGAACCGTCCCGGTAGAACGACGCGCCCTGATGCGGGTTCTCGCCGTAACGCAGCGGTTGCGCCAGCGTCCCGGCAAACACCCGGCGGCGCGGTGCCTTCTCCTCGAGCGCCCCGGCCATCCAGGTCGACACCGCCGCATCATAGGCCGCCGTGCGCCCGTAAACCGTCAGGGCCTGCGCCTTGCGGAAGGTCAGTGTGGTCGCTCCGTTATTGGCATCCAGCTCCGCCAGCAGGGCCTCATAATCCTTAACATCCGTAACCACGGTGACAAACTGATGGTTCTTCGCCCCCGCGCGCAGCATCGCGGGGCCACCGATATCTATGTTCTCAATGCAGGTGTCGTAATCCGCACCGGCCGCAACGGTTTCCTCAAACGGGTAGAGGTTCACCACCAGCAGATCGATATCGACAATCCCGTGCTCCTCCATCGAGGCCCGGTGCACGTCATTGTCCCGCAGCCCCAGCAGACCACCATGCACCAGGGGGTGCAGCGTCTTCACCCGCCCATCCAGCATTTCCGGAAACCCGGTCAGTTCCGAAACGTCGCGCACGTCCAGTCCCGCATCCCGCAGGGCCTTCGCCGTACCGCCGGTGGAGACCAGCTCGACACCCCGGTCGGCCAGCGCCTGGCCCAGTTCAGTCAGGCCGGCCTTGTTGGAAACGGAAATCAGCGCCCGGCGAACCGGCTGCAGTTGGGACGTCATGGATCAGGAGCTCCCGCAAAAAATAGTGTCTCAGAACGCCTCTTCCGACAGGCCCTGGGACTCGGAGTAACGGCCAATAGACCAGATGATCTGCCCCAGATACTCCACCATTTCCCCATGGACAACCACCTGCATGGACGGGACCGGCCGTGCCTGGCGGGGATCGTAAAAATTCGACTCCTCCACGGAAATCTGCTCATCCGATGCCCGGAAAACCCAGATCTCATCGGTCGGAAGCCGCATAAGCACCACATTCCGGTTCAACTCATGCACCACCTGCACGTCGGGATGGATGTGGAAACGCAATGCAAAGCGCAGAGGCCGCTTTTTCGTTGCGCGGTTAAATTTCGCCTGACCGTGCTTTTCCGGCACGCTCAGCAAATCCTCGCCCCGGACCTCACCGCCACGGGCATCCACAAACAGCCTGCGCTCATGGACCACACCGAACTGCGGCTCATACCCGTTCTGCGTCGCCAGCAGCCACTGGCCCGTGGCATCCTGGGCCTGCCGGATCACCACCCGGCCCGGCGGATCAACCAGACGCGGCCCAAATGTCCGCGCCGCAAGTCCTTTATATTTCACCGTCGAGGAGGACGCCCCCGCCAGTTCAACCGTGGAATGCGACCCGGTCAGGCGCGACTTAACGTTCCAGTCCGCCCCAAACACGTGACCCGGCCCACCGCTCACCACCAGTGGCAGCCGATGCACGCTCATCTCAAACGCGAGCGTACTGGCATGGGCCCGCAGGCTGTGCGGCCCCTCAACCGGCGGTTTGGCCGCATCCATCACCACGGCAATCCGCCCCCCGGACAGCCGGGAAAAGCCCATCGCCAGATCCGGCTTGGCCTGAACCCCAACCCGCAGCTCCGCCAGCGCCTGATCCAGCCGGTCCGGCTCGCCCGCGCCACCACCGTGGAACATGGCGAGGTTCCCACCGCCCATGCGCAGCGGACGCAGGACCGGCACCCCCCGCACAATGGCCGACAGATGCTCCGGCACCGCATGCTGACCACTGTTTTCCAGAATACGCGCGGCCCATATGAGCATGACCATCGTATCAGCCAGGTCCTGCGGCGACCGGCTGGCGACCTCACCCTTGCTGTTGATCGTCTGATCGGCCAGCCGACCCAGTTCCTCAACCGCTTTCGCGTGACCCGCATGAGGCAGCACGACACCCGTCCAGACAAGACCTGTCAAAGCCTGAAGGCGCGGCAGCCCAGGTTTCGCCCGCTTCCACGACCGCATCAAGTATTTCTGCTGCGAGGCCAGAGCCTTCCAAAACCGGTCCGCATCCGCCTGATCGAGGTTTTTCGTCAGAAGAATGCAATGCGCCGTCCAGCGTTTCGCCCGCCGCCCGGCCAGGTCCGGCGTCCAGCCCGGACCGCTGCCCGACCCGTAGCGCCTGATCCAGTCCTGCACCCAGGCCTGCGCCCGCGAACGGGCCGCCTTGTTCCCCAGAGCCGCCAGATCATCGAGCCAGATGCACGACTGCCGCTCCGGCTCCAGCCGCTCGTCCGGCAGCCTCGGCTCCCAGATCGTGCCGGAGCCGATTTCAATCTCATGACCAAAGGCATTCCAGCGCCCTTCGACCATGGCCATACCCGCGTCGGACTCACCGAACAGCAGCGGCTCCGGCAGGGTTTCGACCACCTTTGGCTTTGTGCCCAGACGTGACCGGCTGGCACGGACCCTGTTCTGAAGCCGCCGCCCCGGCCGCGCAATCCGCGTGCCTAATGCCTTAAGGAACAGCGCAAAACCGGACATGAAGGACTATCGAACACCTCAAAGGACAATATTCCTTCCAATCCATAAAGTTACTGGAGACACATGTCACGCGGACTTGGCGTTCTTCTGGAACATTACGGCGTAAAAACCGTCCATTCCGCCCCTTTCCGGCCAAAAATCCGGGCGCAGGCGCATTCCGCCATGCCCATCCGACCAGTTCGGCTCAAATCCCGGCACCAGATCCTCCACTGGCACAACCTCCGCATCCGGCGTGTTCTCAACGAACCGCCGCGCCTGGGTCTCCCCTTCCGCCGGCAGAAGCGAACAGGTGCAGTATACCATCCGCCCACCAGGCGCGAGCCACTCCCACGCCCGCTTCAGCATCCGCTTCTGAAGATCGCGCAACTTGCCCACATCCGCCGGCTGCCGCACGTAAGGCAGGTCCGGATGCCGGCGCACGGTTCCCGTGGCCGAACAGGGCGCATCGAGCAGGATCGCGTCAAAAAGCCCCGGCGGCTGCCACCGGATCGCATCCGCACTGACTATCCCGGCCTTCAGCCCGGTCCGGTCCAGGTTTTCCCGCAACCGTTTCAGCCGCGCCTTCGACATGTCGAGCGCCGCAACCTCCCCGCCCGCCGCCGCCAACCGCATCGTCTTGCCGCCCGGCGCCGCACACAGATCCAGCACCTTCCGTCCTGTCAGATCCCCGAACATGCGCGCGGGAATGGCCGCCGCGGCGTCCTGGACCCACCACGCGCCCGCGTCATATCCCGGCAGCTTCGAAATCTGCCCCGAAGACCGCAACCGCACGCTCCCCGTCGGCAGCACCTCGCCACCGAGTTCCGCGGCAACCGCTTCCGCATCACCCGGCCGCTTCAGGGTCAGGTCCACCGGCACCTCACCGGCGGTATGCGCGGCCACAATCCCTTCCAGAGCCTCCGCGCCCCAGGCTCCGGAAACCGGTCCGGACAGCCAATCGGGCAAATCACCCTCGGGCGTCGCATCCCATGCCTCCGCTCCGGCACCCGCAACCTTGCGCGCAACCGCATTTACCAGCCCCGAAAGATGCCGCGCCTTGCCACTGGCATTCGCGAGACGCACGGCACCGTCCACCGCAGCATGAGCCGGCACCCCGTCAACATTCATCTCAACGCAGGCAATGCGCAGCGCATTCATCGCGGCCGGCGGCGGCTGTTTCCGCAAAAACCCGGCCAACACCGCATCCGTACGCCCCAAATGCCGCAGAACACCCGACGCGAGGCTCTGCGCCCGTGCCTTTTCCGACGGCTCCAGACCCTTCAGGGGGCCATTGGAATCGCCAAGCTGATCCGCCAGGCTCTGACGCCGGTCGAGAACACCCGCCAGCAGCCCGGCTGCGGCACGGCGCGCGGCAAACCCCGGTGCGCTCAAATCGATTCCCCCGAGCGCGACACGCCTAGAATACTTTTCTGTCGCACCGTCACCCTGGGCGCGGGCAGCTGTTTGGCAATTTCCATCAGTTCCCTGATCCTGTCCTCAACCGGCGGATGGGTCGCAAGAAGTGAAGCACGGCCACCACCGGTCAGCGGGTTGATAATAAACAGATGCGCTGTAGACCGATTCCGCCAAAGGTGAAACCGCCCTCGAAAACCTTCACGCTTCGCCCACCCGGCATGGTCCGCGATTTTCCCTCCAGCCCTTGCGAATGAGCCGCAACGTTCCCTAGTATTACCCATGGCATACAGGAGGTTTCATGTCACGGAACAGCGACGAAAGCCGACCCGAACCCTCAGCCGCCGCGAAACGCGCCCTTGCCGAGGCGGAGGAACGGCGTGCGAAGGCCAAAGCAGCCGAAATGCCGGTTGAACTCGGCGGCCGCGACGGCCCCGAACCCGTGCGCTATGGCGACTGGGAACGAAAGGGTATTGCGGTTGATTTCTGACGGTACCGGGCCGGGATCCCCATGTTAAAACAGATCATCTGCATCAACTGGGGCACAAAATACGGCCCTGACTACGTGAACCGTCTCTACGGCATGGTGTCGCGTAACATCACACCGCCGTTCACCTTCACCTGTTTCTGCGACAATCCCGACGGAATGCGTCCGGAGGTTCGCACCGAACCGCTGCCCGAACTTGATTTCGTCATGCCCACCGGCACCAAGGGCATCTGGCCCAAGGCACGGCTGTGGAGCGAAAAACTCGCCGACCTTCAGGGCCCGGTCCTCTTCATGGACCTCGACCTCGTCGTCATCGGCAACATGGACGCTTTCTTCGAGCACGGCTCGCCGGAGGACGTCATCCTCGGCCGCAACCCGAACACACCATTTGAAAAACTGGGGCAGACATCACTGTTCCGCTTCCCGGTCGGAAAACTGCTGCCGCTCCAAGAAAAATTCCTCGCCGATCCGCAGACCGTAGCTGATGAATACCAATTCGAACAACGCTACGTCACCCGCAACGCCCCAGGCGGCGTTTCATTTTGGCCCCGGGGCTGGCTGCGCCATTTCCGCATGGACTGCGCCCGTTCGTTCCCGATGAACTACGTGCTGCCGCCCAAAAAGCCCGCCGATGCCAAGGTCATCATCTTCCCCGGCGGCCTGCTCCCGACCCACGCCATCGAGGGCTACTGGGGCCGTCACCACAAACCCGGCAGCCGCATGGACCACATCCGTCGTCTGGCCGACCCCGACCGGCACGACAAGCCCCTGCGGCATTTGCGGCACTTCATCCTGCCAAGCAAATGGGTGGAAGAGGCCTGGAGGGCGTAACCCTCCGGCCTCCCGCTACCTCCGTTCAGGCGTCCTCATCGGACTTGGTCACCCGGGTCGACCCGGCCGGGCGCTCGAAAGCCCGCTTCATTTCGTCCTCGGTGCCGATCTTCCGTGCCAGACTTCCGCCCTCGCGGCCCTGGCCACTGATAGTGCCATGCTCACCGAGCACGGCGTCGCTGTCACGTTTGGGTTTCTCGGCTGCATGTGGTTTTTTGTCAGTCATGAAGTCCTCCTTCACAACTCAAACGCACAGCGCTGGGGCCGGGTTCCTGCCCGTTTCATACGGGTAAGTTTACCTGGAGAGCAGTCAGCGCAAGCGAACACGCCTGCGCCAGCAAATGAACAACGCGCGCAAAGGCGCGCTTATCAGCACCATCGGCTCAGCGCTAGTGCGCCTCCGCCCAGTTGGACCCGCGCCCGGCATCAACCACCAGCGGCACGTCAAGCTGCACGGCCGGCATCGCAGCCGCTTCCATCACACCGCGCACGGCCTCGATGGTGTCATCCACCGCGCCTTCCTCAACCTCGAACACCAGTTCGTCATGGACCTGAAGCAGCATCTTCGCGGGCAGCTTCTCAATGACCTCCGGCACCCGGATCATCGCCCGCCGGATAATATCCGCCGCCGCTCCCTGAATGGGCGCGTTGATCGCGGCGCGGTTGGCAAATGCGGCCTTGGCCCCGCTCGCGGAAATCCCCGGCGTGTGAATGCGCCGCCCAAACAGGGTCTGAACGTAGCCGTGTTCCTTCGCGAAGGCCTTGGTGACGTCCATATACTCCCTAATTCCAGGGAAGCGCTCAAAGTAGGTATCGATAAACCGCTTCGCCTCATCCCGCGGAATGCGCAGGTTGTTCGCCAGACCGAAGGCCGAAATGCCGTAAATCACACCAAAGTTGATCGCCTTCGCCTTTCGCCGTGTCCCGGAATCCATTTCCTTGAGCGGCACGCCGAACATCTCGGATGCCGTCATCGCGTGAATGTCGATCCCGTCCTGAAACGACTTCTTAAGCGCCGGAATATCGGCGACATGCGCCAGAATACGCAGCTCAATCTGGCTGTAGTCGAGGCTGACCAGAACATTGCCCTCATCGGCAATAAACGCCTCACGAATGCGCCGCCCTTCCTCGGTCCGCACCGGAATGTTCTGCAGGTTGGGATCGGTCGAGGCCAGACGCCCAGTCGCCGCGCCCGAAATCACATACGACGTGTGAACCCGGCCGGTTTCCGCATTTATGTGGTTCTGAAGCGAATCCGTATAGGTCGATTTCAGCTTCGAAAGCTGCCGCCATTCCAGCACCTTCGCGGGCAGGTCATGCCCCTGCGCCGCCAGCGTCTCCAGCACATCCGCCCCGGTGGCATAGGCTCCGGTTTTGCCCTTCTTACCGCCCTCAAGCCCGAGATTCTCGAACAGAACCTCACCAAGCTGTTTCGGGCTGCCGACATTGAACTCGCCCCCGGCCAGTTCATGGATCTCAGCCTCCAAGCCAACCATCTTCTGACCGAAATTGCCAGACATCCGCGACAGATGCTGGCGGTCCACCTTGATGCCATGCATCTCCATTTCAGCCAGAACCGGCACCAGCGGCCGCTCCATCGTCTCGTAAACGCGCGTCACCTTTGAGAACGGCAGTTTGGGCTTCAGCACTTTCCAAAGCCGATAGGTAATTTCCGCATCCTCGGCCGCATAGGCCGCCGCGTCCTCAATCGGCACCATATCAAAAGTTTTGGCCGACTTCCCCGACCCCAGCAGCGTCTTGATCGGGATCGCCTCATGGTCGAGATACGTCTTGCTCAGCGCATCCATCCCGTGCCCGTGCGTTCCGGCATTCAGCGCAAAGGAAATCAGCATCGTGTCGTCAATCGGCGCCACGTTGATGCCATAACGCTTCATGATCTTGGCATCGTATTTCATGTTCTGCCCGATCTTGAGAATGCTCTCATCCTCAAGAACCGGCTTCATGATCTCCAGCGCCCGCTCCAGCGGGATCTGCCCCTCGGCCAGCTTGTCAGCCCCAAACAGGTCGTCATCCCCACTGCGATGCGCCAGCGGCACATATGCCGCAATCCCCACATCCGTACATAGACAAAGACCCACCAGGTCCACGACCATCTCGTCGAGCCCGGTCGTCTCCGTATCGAACGCCACCAGACCCCGGTCCCGGATGCGCCGCACCCAAAACTCCAGCGCCTCCTCGTCGCGCACGATCTCATAAAGCCCCCGGTCGATGGGCGGCATTTCCACCACCGCTGGCCCATTGCCCGCAGCCTCGGCAGAAACCGACCCGGCCGGGGTCTCCACCGCCTTCGGCTCCGGCACGTCCACGTCCATCTTCTTCGCAACGCGGTTGGTGAGTGTCCGGAACTCCATCGACACCAGAAAATCGAGCAGCTTTTCCGGCTCCGCCCCGGCGACCTCAAACTCCTCAAGCGGATGATCAATCGGCGTGTCCTGCTTCAGCCGCACCAGGTCGCGCGAAATCCGGATCTGATCCGCATGATCGATCAGCGTCTGCCGCCGTTTGGGCTGTTTGATCTCCTCCGCCCGGTCGAGCAGCGTATCAATATCGCCGTATTCCCGGATCAGCAGAGCCGCCGTCTTCACGCCAATCCCCGGCGCGCCCGGCACGTTATCCACCGGATCTCCGGCCAGCGCCTGAATATCCACCACCTTATCCGGACCGAGACCAAATTTCTCCTCGACCTCTTCCGGCCCGATACTGCGGCTTTTGAGCGTGTCGAACATCTCAATGCCATCGCCCACAAGCTGCATCAGGTCCTTGTCCGCCGACACAATCGTCACGCGCCCGCCCGCATCCCGGGCCATGGTGGCATAGGTCGCGATCAGGTCGTCCGCCTCATACCCTTCCTTCTCGATACAGGGCAGGTTGAACGCCCGTGTCGCCTCGCGGATCAGCGGAAACTGCGGCACCAGGTCTTCCGGCGCGGGGGGCCGGTGCGCCTTGTATTCGGGATAGATGTCGGAGCGGAACGTCTTGCCGGAATGGTCGAAAATCACCGCCACATGGGTCGGGGCGTCGGCCTCCTTCGAGTCCTCCACCATCTTGAACACCATGTTGCAGAACCCGGCAACGGCCCCAACCGGCAGCCCGTCGGATTTGCGAGTCAGAGGCGGCAGCGCATGATAGGCGCGAAAAATGAACCCCGATCCGTCGATCAGATGCAGGTGGTGACCCTTGCCGAATTTTGTCACGTCAGTGGCCCGTGCCCGCGCCTGGTTTCAGCACATATTTCCGGTCGCAGTATCCGCACTCCACATACCCCGTCTTGGGATCAATGGTCAGCCAGACACGCGGATGCCCCAGCGCGCCCACACCCCCGTCACATGAAATCCGGGTCTGGGTTACTTCAATGGTTTCCGGCTCGTGTGTCGCCATGGATGCGCTCCGTCACGTTGCTGCTGCGGTTCATCATTCAATAGCCCGCCATAAGGCCGGGGGGCAATGGGCCATCCACGGCCCGGCCCGCAACCGTCAGGCGCGCTCGAGCATCCGGCCCAGCACCCGGCCACCCAGAATATGCAGGTGGAAATGCGGCACCTCCTGGATACCCGCCTCCCCGGAATTGGCAATCAGCCGGTAACCACCGCCATCCGCCCCCGGCGCCACGCCAAGCTCGGAACACAGCTTCGCCGCCACGCGGTTGAAATCCACGATCTCCGCATCACTCGCTTCCGAGGCGAAATGGTCGAAATTCACGTAAGCGCCCTTGGGGATCACCAGAACATGCACCGGGGCCTGGGCGGAAATGTCATGGAACGCCAGCGTATGCTCGGTCTCATGCACCGTCTTGTTGGGGATCTCCCCCCGCAGGATTTTGGCAAAAACGTTCTGATCGTCATAGTCGTAGGGCATGGTCGCATTCTCCCCGTAAGTCAGGCCATTCCCGGCCCGCGGCCCGGGTCCGGGTTTGGCCGCATCCTGCACGGACGCACCATGCCCTTCCAGCGAAAAACGCGCCGCTCAACCCGCGAGCAGCCCCTCTTTCGCCATCAGGTCCCGCAGATCCGCCTCCGGACGCGCACCAATATGCGAAATGACCTCACCCGCGACCACGCAACCCATGCGAAGACAGGTTTTCCAGTCCCGCCCGGTCGTCATGCCATACATCAGCCCCGACACGAACAGATCACCCGCCCCGGTCGCGTCGACCACATTCACCGCCTCGGCCGGCACATGCTCGTGCAGATCACCCGCCAGGATATGCGCGCCTTTCTCGCCAACGGTACAGGCCGTCGCGGGCACATCCGCCTGGGCCGACCGCATCGCCGCATCCAGATCATCCGTCTGGTAGAGCGACTTCAGCTCATGCTCATTGGCCACCAGCAGATCCACATCACTGCGGATCATGCGCA
Source organism: Amaricoccus tamworthensis (assembly GCF_049800875.1). Classification (NCBI taxonomy): domain Bacteria; kingdom Pseudomonadati; phylum Pseudomonadota; class Alphaproteobacteria; order Rhodobacterales; family Paracoccaceae; genus Amaricoccus; species Amaricoccus tamworthensis. Next base: position 160,344 of record NZ_JBNAFV010000006.1, read on the forward strand.
AAAACTCGTCCCGGTGCCGCTCCACGCAGAACGGATCGGACAGGGTAATGCCCACCTTCCCCTGGGCGGCTTTGGTCGCCCGGATCGCCTTGGCAAACGCCGCCACGCTGTCCGGCCCGTCAAACCGGTAGCCTTCAAGGAAAATCCAGTCCGCCCCGGCCATCTGGTGCTCGTCGATATCGTCAGGCGCCAAAAACTCCGACACACCCAGATAGGTATTCATCGACCGCTCGCTGTCCGGGCTAACCAGGACCATGCAGCGCCCGGTCTCATGCTCGTGATCCTTCGGCGCCAGCGGCGTCTCGAACCCTGCCCCCTGCGCGCGCATGTCATGGGCAAAAATCTCGCCAAGTTGGTCGTCCTTCACTTTGCCCACATAGGCCGTGCGCGTACCCAGAGCCGCCAGCCCCGCAATCGTGTTCGCGGCCGACCCCCCGGAGATCTCCCGCGCCGGTCCCATTTTCGAGTACAGCTCCACCGCACGGTCCCGGTCGATCAATTGCATGATCCCCCGTTCCACACCGTTCTCGGTCAGGAAGCTGTCCTCAATCTGCGTCAGCACGTCCACAATCGCATTGCCGATACCGACAACCTGCCAGGGTTTGCTCAAATCGTTTTCTCCTCGAAGTCACAGATGTCGCGGATGATGCAGGCCGCACAGGCGGGCTTGCGCGCCTTGCAGACATATCGCCCATGCAAAATCAGCCAGTGATGCGCGTGCAGCTGGTACGGCGCCGGGATATTGTCCTCAATCGCCCGTTCCACGGCCACCACGTCCTTGCCCTTGGCAATCCCGGTGCGGTTTCCAACCCTGAAGATATGCGTGTCCACCGCCTGCGCCGGCATCTGCCACCACATGTTGAGAACCACATTCGCCGTCTTGCGCCCGACCCCGGGCAGACCTTCCAAAGCGGCCCGCGACGACGGCACCTCACCGCCGTATTTGTCCACGAGAATACGCGCCATTTTCATGACGTTCTTCGCCTTGTTTCGGTAGAGGCCGATGGTTTTGATGTGCCCGATCAGCCCGTCCTCGCCCAGATCCAGCATCTTTTGCGGCGTGTCGACGATCTTGAACAGCTCCTCGGTCGCCCGATTCACGCCCTTGTCCGTCGCCTGCGCCGACAGCGCCACCGCCACCAGCAGGGTATAGGCGTTCACGTGGTTCAGCTCACCCTTCGGCTCCGGCTCCGAGGCATGGAAACGGTGAAAGATCTCGTTGAGCGTATTGTAATCCAGTTGATCCGGCATGCCGCCAATTGGCACGGTCACAGGCGAAACCGCAAGCCGATTGCGCAGGAATCGGGTGGCACGTCCCTCCCCAAACACTAATCTGCCAACAACACCCGAAACCGGACCAAAACGATGAACACCGAAAACAGCTACCACTACGGCGTCATTGAACGCGCCATCCAGGAAATCTCCGACCGCAGCGCCGAGAAACTGTCGCTCGAGGAGGTTGCCTCCGGCGTTGGCCTCAGCCCCTCGCATTTCCAGCGCGTGTTCTCGCAATGGGCCGGGGTCAGCCCCAAGCGCTACCAGCAGTACCTGACTCTCGACCACGCCAAATCCCTGCTGACCGAACGTCACAGCCTGTTGGAGACCGCCCACACCACCGGCCTCTCCGGCTCCAGCCGCCTGCATGACCTTTTCCTGCGCTGGGAAGCCATGAGCCCGGGCGAATACGCCCGCGGCGGCGCGGGGCTCACCATAAACTGGGGCTGGTTCGACACACCGTTTGGCGACACGCTCGCCATGGGCACCGATCGCGGCCTCTGTGGTCTCGCCTTCGCCGCGGAACAGGGCCGGGAAACCACCATGGACGACATGACCTCCCGCTGGCCCGCCGCGACCTTCCGGGAAAACTCCGATGCCGTGCGCCCCTGGGTCGAGGCCGCCATCACCATGACCGGCGACACAAAACTGCACCTCATCGGCGGGCCTTTTCAGATCAAGGTCTGGGAGGCGCTCCTGCAAATCCCCAGCGGCCACGTCACCACCTATTCCGACATCGCACAGGCCATCGGCAGCCCCAAAGCCGTCCGCGCCGTGGGCACCGCCGTGGGCCGCAACCCGGTCTCCTGGCTCATCCCCTGCCACCGCGCCCTCCGCAAATCCGGTGGCCTGGGCGGCTACCACTGGGGCCTGGGCGTCAAACGGGCGCTTCTGGCCTGGGAATCCGCCCGGCTGGAGGGCGCTGCCTGACCTAAACCTGCGCAGACACCCGCCGATATACGGCCTTTTGATCAAACGCCGCCCACATGCCGCTTTTTCGGCCGAATACAAAATGCTATAGACCGCCCCATAATACAGAACGAGGAGGCGGAGCAGCCAAATGAAACTCACAAAAACACTGCCGGTACTTGCCGTATCGGCCATCGCACTTGCAGCCTGTACCAACCCGGACGGATCGCAGAACCGCACCGGAACCGGCGCCGCTGTAGGCACGGCCGCAGGTGCCGCGCTCGGTAACCTGATCGGTGGCGACACCGAAGCCACGATTATTGGCGGCGTCATCGGTGGCGCGCTCGGCACCGGCGTAGGCTACCAACTCGACCAGCAGGCCGCGGAACTTGAACAGTCCATCGGCGGCAGCGGTGCGACCATCGTCAACACCGGCGACCGCCTGATCGTCTCCATGCCCGAGGCCATCACCTTCGCCGTCGACAGCGCCGACCTGCGCCCAAGCATCCGGGACGAGATCGTTGCAGTCTCCCAGAGCCTGCAGAACTACCCGAACACCTCCGTCCAGGTTATCGGTCACACCGACAACACCGGCTCGGCCTCCTACAACCAGGGCCTCAGCGAGCGTCGGGCACAGTCGGTGACCAATGTCCTCGTCGCCAGCGGCACCCCGGCGAACCGGATTTTCTCCTCCGGCCGCGGCATGACCCAGCCGGTCGCCACCAACGACACCGAAGCCGGCCGCGCCGCCAACCGCCGCGTGGAAATCATCATCACGCCGAACGCCTGATTTACCGGCGCCCGACAAGAACACCAAAAGAGCCCGCTGCCGCGCGGGCTCTTTTTCTGTTGTTTTATGCAATGTGAGCAGGAAACCCCTGCCTACCCGTTCTCCCCCGCAACAACGCGACTGAATACCTGCTCGAGGTTTTCCTGGGCCTCAATGTGGTCAACCTCGTACCCCCAGGGCTGACCAACGCGGCCGCCCCACGGCACCAGGTAGTCAAAATCCAGCTGCATCATCAGAGACAGGCTCGCGACGTAGGAATCACGGTCGCTTTCCCTCAGCACCACCGCCTGCCATTCATCGTCACGCACCCAGACGGTGTCGCCCGAAAACAGAAACCGGTGCTGGCCATTATCCCAGAGAAACATCGACGCGCCCGGTGTATGGCCCGGGGTCGGAATAACCTCCAGGTCATCCGCGATCTTCTCCCGCCGTGAGAACGTACCGGCAATCGGCAGGTCGGTCTGCTCCCGGTCCTTTTCATGCACGAATATCGGCACGTCCATCTCCGGCGCGTCGTACATGCCCTCATGCCAGTGATTGATCAGCAGGCGATCGGCGCGTCCGCGCTCCAGAATTTCCTCCGAGGCCGCATTGATCCCCGGTGAGTGGTAAATCAGGATGTTCCCCTGCTCCCGCTCCAGCAAAAAGGACCGGACCAGAATACCGTCCAGAAACGGCAATGGCGCGGCGGGCGTCGCGTGGAGCCCGGCCAGCGGAGACTCCAGCCCCTGCCGGGTTTTGGTCGGAATGGTGTCGGTCGTCATCGTCCTTCTCCTTTCCTTTCATGCCACCGGAAACGGGACGCGCCCTCACGTCGGCTACCCTGCGGGTTGCCATCCGGTATCCGGAAGTCGGTGTGATGGCTCAGTTGTCGGTTCGACACCGGGCAGGCATCACGCACACCCATGTTGTCAAACCCTCAACGAAAAAACCGCCCGGGATGCGGGCGGTTCCTTGATTCCTGAAATCCGTCAGTCAGGTTTCCGTGACCGGCCTGGGCCAGAAGTCACGTCCACCGGACACCGGCCGGACCATCAGTGCAGCTTGGCACCAACTTCCTCGATGGATGCGTCGATCATCGGACCGGCATCCATTTCCTTCATCTTCGTACGAAGCACGTCGCTCGCCGCGGCAACCGCCACATTGATCGCCCGGTCACGGACCTGACGGATCGCGGCCTGCTCGGCGGCATCGATCTGCTCGGACGCGGTGGCCAGACGACGCTCAACCGACTTCGCGATATCGACCTTCGCCTGTTCGGCAGCCTGTTTGGCCTCCTTGCGGGCGGCGGTCACGATATCCTCGGCCTGTGCGGCGACCTCTTTCTGCTTGCGCTCATAGCTCGCAAGCAGGGTCTGGGCCTCCTCACGCAGGGCGCGGGCCTCGTCCAGATCGGCACGGATGCCTTCGGCGCGCTGGTCCAGCTTGCCAAGCAGAAGCCCGGGCACGCCGTAATAGATCAGCACACCGACAAAGATCACAAATCCGATGGCAACGACAATCGTGGTGTTGTTGAGAATTTCCATCGAACTATCCCTTCACCCGTTCGGACACGGCGGAATCCACGGCAGCCTGATCGGCTCCACCGGGCAGGAAGGACGCAACGATCTCGGCTGCGGTTTCCTTTGCCACGTCCTCGACGCTTTTTGCGGCGCTTTCCTGGATCTCGGCGATGCGACGCTCCGATTCCGCGGATTTCGCGGCAATCTCGGCATCCGCCTTTTCCAGCAGAACCCCAAGCTCGCGGTTGATCTCAGCCTTGGTGTCGGCCGCAATCTGCTGCGCCTCTTCCCGGGCCTTGGCCAGCGAGGCATTGTACGCGGCTTCCGCGTCCTCTGCCCGCTTCTTGAAGAGCTGTGCCTGTTCCAGATCGTTGGAGATTGCGTCGCTGCGCTCCGCCAGAACACTGTTCAGACGCGGCAGGGCAACCTTGGTCAGGATCAGGTACAGAAGGACAATCGACACCACCAGCCAGAAAATCAGGTTGGGAAAGATGTTCGGATCGAGCTGCGGCATGCCGGCTTCCGCCTCATGCAGTACCTCGTTGCCAAGATGATCAGCAGCTTCTGTAGTGTTCGCCATATTTCACTCCGTCCATGACGGGCCGCACGGAAAACCCGTGCGGCATTTTTCCGTTGCTGCGATCAGACCGCAAACATCAGAAGAAGTGCAACGAGGAACGAGAAGATGCCCAGGGCTTCCGCAAACGCGATACCGATGAACAGGGTCGCGGTCTGCTCACCAGCAGCAGCGGGGTTGCGCAATGCGCCGGACAGGAAGTTGCCGGCAACATGGCCCACACCGATGCCTGCGCCACCCATGCCGATGCATGCGAGGCCTGCGCCGATGAACTGACCCATTTCTGCGATATTGCCTTCCATGTCGTGTCTCCTCTGGATTTGGAATGGCTGAATTTAAGTGCGGCTCCGCCCCTCAGTGCGAGGGGTGCAGCGCGTCGTTGAGATACACACAGGTCAGGATCGCGAACACGTAGGCCTGAATAAAGGCTACGAGAAGTTCCAGACCGTAGATGGCCGCAATGGCGGCGATCGGAATAACGGCACCGACCCCAAGGGCACCGGCAAAACCGGCGAAAACCTTGAGAACCGCGTGGCCCGCCATCATGTTACCGGCGAGACGAATGGAATGGCTGAGCGGACGGACGAAATAGGAGATCAACTCAATGATCGCCAGAACGATCCGCAGCGCCACGGTGGGTGCCGACGACACCCAGAAAAGCTTCAGGAAACCGGCGCCGTGCTTGACGAAACCAATTGCGGTTACCGTCACGAACACCGCCACGGCCAGAACCGCGGTCACCGCAATGTGCGATGTCGCGGCAAAGCTGCCAGGCAGAAGCGCCAGAACGTTGGACCCGAGAATGAACAGGAACAGCGTCATGATGTAGGGGAAGTACTTCGCGCCTTCCTTGCCGGCCACGTCCTCGACCATCTTGCGCACGAAGCCGTAGGTCATCTCGGCCACGGACTGGCCACGGGACGGGATCAGGGCACGGCCGCGGGAGCCGAACACCATCAGAAGCGTGATCGCACCAACGGTCAGGAACATCCACAGGGTCGCGTTGGTGATGGTGTACCAGTGTACCTCACCGGAACCGAACAGCGGCTCAACCCGGAACTGATCCATGGGATGGATGTTGAATTGGCTGTCGCCGTGATCTGCTCCGCCTGCCATGTGCCTCTCTCAGCTTTCCCAATCGACCCGCCGGGCCGGTAAATTCAGTTTGACCCCTCGGGGCCGGATCCGTCGTCGTCCCCGGACAGCAAAGCGCCCTCGGACTTCTTCTTTCGGACATCGTCGGCGGTCCGCATCATCGCGCGCACGCCACCGGCAAAGCCCAGCAGGACAAACAGAATGAGAAACAGCGGCTCCGTCCCCACCAGGCTGTCCAGCCCAAAACCAATGCCCAACCCGAGAAGCATCCCCGACACGAGCTCCGTCACCATGCGCCAGGCGAGAGAGCTCTGCGTGTATTTCCCCTGCGCCGAGTTTTTCCGCCCCGCGCCACTGGATCCGGTTGCGTTCACCCGGGCCTCCAGGGCCTTTAGACGCTCCGAAAGGGTGTCCCTCTCCATCGCCTTCCCCCTGAAACTCCCGAACCGGACAACCGCTGCCCCAGGTTCGACTGAGTAGGGGTCTTAAAGCATGGTCCAAAGGGGTGTCAAGTATTTGAGGCCATCACACGACATGGGTCAAATATCTGATTTAAATGGAAAAATTGAAACGGGCGGAATCCGGCTTCGGCTTTTTGTGCGCCGCAATGGCAGGGATTCCCCACCCCGCCGCAACCCGGGCTTCATTCAACCAAATGGTTGACTTTTTTCCAGGCGCGGGCTTGGTGACACCATGGACGCCCCCGCCGAGCACAACCTCGATCTTATCTTCGCCGCTTTAGCCGACCCGACCCGTCGCGCCATCCTGCGCACCCTGCTCGACGGAGAGAGAAATGTGGGCGACCTGGCCGAGCCGCTGCCCATGTCGCTCGCCGCCGTCTCGAAACACCTCCAGATCCTCGGTCGCGCCGGTCTCGTCTCCCAAAACCGCCAGGGCCGCATTCGCACCTGCCGCCTGGAGCCGGACGGACTCCAGAACGCTTTCATCTGGATGCAGGGCTTTGGCGCCTTCGCATTCGAGGATTACGACGCGCTCGAATCCTGGATCGAACGGGCCCTGGACCCGGAAGGCATCGACGACCCGGACCCCGACACCACACACGCACCCTGAACGAAGGAGCCCACCTTGGACCCCGTCACCCTCGCCTATTACGGACTCGTTTGCGGCCTCGTCAGCATGTTCGCCCCGTTCGTCCGCACCCGCGGAGCCCGCTTCGCCACCGGCATCTTCATCGGTCTGGTCGCCGCCGCCTTCCTGCCATCAATCCGGCAGTATCTGGGAATTTAACCGAAGAACCCCTCACCGGCCCGCGCCCTCAGAACCGACGCCGCCTCCGCGCCCATCGCCGCGCCATCGGCAATGACGCCCTCTATCTCGTGAGTCAGGCATTCCGACCCGTCCGGCCGCAGAATTTCGCCGCGCAGCCGCAGCCCCTCGCCCGAAATCTCCGCGAGCCCGCCAATCGGCGTCTGACACGATCCGTCCAAACCCGCGAGGAACGCCCGTTCCGCCACAAGCCGCTGGCGCGTCGGAATATCGTCAATCGCCCCGAGCATCTCCGATACCCGCACGTCATCCAACCGCTGCTCAATCCCGATCGCCCCCTGCGCCACCGCGGGCAGCATGTCGTCCGGCTCAATCGGCCGCGTTGCCAGATCCTCCATCCCCAGCCGCCGCAGCCCGGCCATCGCCAGAAACGTCGCAGACGCCACACCCTCACGCAGCTTCCTCAGCCGCGTCTGCACATTCCCGCGAAATTCCACCACCTCCAGGTCCGGACGGCGATATTTCAGCTGCGCCCGCCTGCGCAAACTCGACGTGCCCACCACCGTACCGGCGGGCAGGTCAGCCAGACCACCCTCACCCAGGGTAATAAACGCGTCCCGCACGTCCTCACGCGGCAGATAACAGGTCAGTTCCAGGCCGTCCGGCTGCACCGTCGGCATGTCCTTCATCGAATGAACGGCAATATCAATCGCGCCGGACAGAAGACCTTCCTCAATCTCCTTGGTGAACAGCCCCTTGCCCCCGATCTCCGAAAGGGGCCGGTTCTGCACCCGGTCGCCGGTGGTCTTGATCGCCACGACCTCAAACGCGTCCTCCGGGAGGCCATGCGCGGCCATCAGCCTGTCACGTGTCTCATGCGCCTGGGCGAGTGCCAGAGGGCTGCCCCGCGTCCCGATGCGCAGCGGTTGGTCAGGTGACGGCAGCTCAATACCCATTACGGCCTCATATCCCTTTTCATTCCGGCCCGTATCGGTAAGGTCGCGCGCGCATATTCGCAAGTGGGGTGGCCCGATGACACAGAGCAACAAAACAATCCTGCGCGCCCTGCGCGGGGAAAAACTCGCCACACCGCCCGTGTGGATGATGCGCCAGGCGGGTCGCTACCTGCCCGAATACCGTGCCACCCGCCAGACCGCCGGCTCCTTCCTCGACCTGTGCTACAACCCCGACTTCGCCACCGAGGTCACGCTCCAGCCCATCCGACGCTACGGGTTTGACGCGGCCATTCTCTTTGCCGACATCCTTCTGGTCCCCCAGGGCCTCGGCGCCGACCTTACATTCGTCCAGGGCGAGGGCCCGCGCCTGTCGACCGTGCAGAACGCGGATGATTTCACCAAACTCAAACCGGCCGACGCTGTCCACGAAACCGTCTCTCCCATCTACGAGACCGTGCGCCGCCTCTCATCGGAACTGCCGCCCGAGACGACACTGATAGGTTTCGCCGGCGCGCCCTGGACCGTCGCAACCTACATGATCGCCGGTCGCGGCACCCCGGACCAGGCCCCCGCCCGCCGGCTGATGTATTCCGACCGCACGACCTTCGACGCGCTGATGGACCGCATTACCGAGGCCACAACCCTCTACCTGCTCAAGCAAATCGAAGCGGGCGCGGAGGTCGTGAAAATCTTCGACAGCTGGGCCGGCGCCCTGCCCGGGGGCGAATTCCACCGCTACGCCATCGCCCCGGTCATACGCATCGTCGACGCAATCCGCGCAAAACACCCGGACGTGCCGATCATCGGCTTCCCCCGTGGCGCGGGCGGCAGCTATGTGGATTACGTCAATGAGGCCGGGATCAGCGGCGTGGCTCTCGACACCTCCGTCAACCCGGACTGGGCCGCGCGCACACTCCAGCCCAAACTCTGCGTCCAGGGCAATCTCGACCCGCTCCTGATGGTCCTGGGCGGCGACGCGCTGACATCGCAGACCAAACGCATCGTGGAGGCCTTCTCCGGCGGCCCCCACATCTTCAACCTTGGCCACGGCATCACCCCCGACGCCGACCCGGCCAATGTCGACGTAATGCTGAAGGCCATTCGCGGCTAGCGGGACCTCACCGCCGCGCGCAGGCTGCCAAGGTGCTCGTCCCATCCCGGGTCGAGATGCCCAAGCAGCCCCAGCGCCCGCCCGGCCATCGCGGCCTCGACACCCTCATGGAGCAGCGTAAGCCGCGTCCCGCCCAGCGCCTCCTCCAGAATGAACGTCACTTCCGTATCCGCGGTGCCCATCTCCTCGATCACAAACGTCACCCGCAGGAGCGACGGCGCCCGCATCTCCAGCACCCGCCCCCAGATCAGGGCCACCTGCCCGCCATCATCCCCGGCGCGCGTCAGCGTATAATCCCGCCCCTCGGCCAAATCCTGCCGCGCCGGATGATACCAGCGCCCCAGCTTCTCCGTGTTAGTCAGGAACGACCAAACCACTTCCCGTGGCGCGTCGAAAAACGCGGTTTTGGTGATCACATCCCTGTTAGCTGCCACTTCCGGCCGCATGGTCTCAGTCATCGTCATCTTTCCTCTCCTCCATCTCCTTTGTCACCGCCTCCTGCAACGCAGCCAGACGCCCATCCCAGAAGCCGCTGAAATACCCAATCCAGTCCGCTGCACCGCGCAGGGCATCGGGTTCCAGCCGGTTGACCTTCTCCCGCCCCCGCGAATGCACCGAAATCAGATCGCCCTCCCGCAGGATGATCAGGTGCTTTTTGACCGCCGCACGGGTGATCTCGAAGCGCTCCGACACCTCGCCAATCGACATCTCCCGCTCGGCCAGCATCATCAGAATGTCCCGTCTCGTGGGGTCCGACAGCGCCCTGAACACGTTCTGCACGTCCATAGCGATTCCCTCGTGATACCTTTTGGTATCACATATATATGAAACCATAAGGTATCACGTCAAGCAAAACACCGGCAATGCGCCAAAGCCCCAAATTTGCTATGCTGACCCGGCACGACCCGCATCCGCGCGGTCAAAAAGGGAGTGACGATCATGGCCCTCAACATGCGAAACATTACCTTCGCAAGCTTCAACCTCCACAACCTTCAGCTTCCCGGCGGGCCAATGTACCCGCAAAGCCGCCCCTACACGGACGCTGAATATGCCGAGAAAATCTGGTGGCAGGCCGACCGCCTCCGCGCCTTCAATGCCGACGTGGTCGCCTTCCAGGAGGTCTGGTCCGCCGACGCCCTGCGCGAAATGATCCGCACGGCCGCGATGGAGGACGACTACGACCTCGCCTTCATCAGGGAAGGCGACTGGGACGGCGTCGCCGTCGCCTGCGCCGTGCGCAAACCCTGGGAGATCCTCGCCACCACCCGCCACAAAGCCTTCCCCGGCTCCATGCGGCTCGCCAAACGCAAACGCTCCATGGAAAACATCCGCGAGGAGCCACCCCTCGCCGACGCGGAGGTCTCGGCCGAGGATGACGACGCCTTCGTGCCAAGCCAGGAGGACGAGCGCGTCCAGGTCGATATCGACGAGTTCTCCCGCTCCGTCCTTCAGGTCACCATCGGCCACTCCCGCGCCACACGCCCCTCCGTCCCGCCGATGGAGGTGTTCTGCGCCCACCTGAAATCCAAACTGGCCACACCGCTCGACAATGAGGAATACCGCAACCCGGCCATCCAGCCGCACCGCGCCGCCCTCGGCACCGCGCTCTCAACCATCCGCCGCATCGCGGAGGCCACGGCCCTGCGCATCATTCTCACGGAAACCATGAAGGACAATGACCGCCCCGTGGCCGTTCTGGGCGATCTCAACGACAGCGAGCACTCAAATACGCTCGCCATCCTCACCGGACAGCCAAGCTTCCGGGTGGTGGCTACAAGCCGTGCCGCAAAACGCGATGATGACGGCCTCTATTCAGCCGTCGCCCTGCAAAAACTGAGGTCACTGGGTGACGTCTACTACACGCACGAATATCGAAACGTGCGCGAGGTTATCGACCACATCATGGTGTCTGAACAGTTCTATGACTGGTCAGACAACCGCCTGTGGTCCTTCCAGGAGCAGAGATACTACAACGACCATGTGCCGGTAGAGACCCGAACCGCAACCGATCACGGACTGGTCCGCGCCGAATTCCGGTGGGCGCCGGCAGAGGGCGTTGACGTCTGAACCAGGACCGGTTCAGACCCCGCCTCCAGGGAGTTTAGCCAGCCGCAGCCGGAGCGTTACCCAACTGCTGTGAAACGCGGATGGCCACCGCCTCACAGTAGGACCGCTCGGACTTGGTCAGGCTGGGCATGCGCGCCGCCTTCCAGGCTTCCACATCCGCAACTTTTCCGTGTGCCGCGAGCAGTTTGTCAGCGGTGTCACGAACGGCGCGCGCATAAACAGAGCGGTCCTTAAAAAACAACATCATCGTTAATACTCCTTCCGACTAAGGGAATGATGCGCCTTGTTTCAAATTCTAACAACCTCTTGGAAAACGGACGGTTAACACCAAATCTTTTTGTGTCGCCATCGCCTCAGTCAGGGTAAACCATTTTCGTTTTTTTGCGGATGTGAACACTCCGGACGCGCAATCCGAAAACTTCCCGCACGAACGAAACCGTGCCTCCAGGGGCCTGCGAATCAAATTTGGCAAAAATTTGGCAAAACGGTCATACGCGCCGCGAATCACCCCCGGTCCGCACCCGCATGACCCCAGGCGGGCAGCCCCAGGCCGCCCGCTTTCGACGTCGCGCGAAACTCTCCTAAAACGCGACCCTGTCGCCCCCTTTGAGGTTCAGGATCTCCCGCGCCTCATCCGGTGTCGCGACCGAACCGCCAAGGCTCTCGATCAGCGTTTTCGCGATCTCCACCTGTTCCGCATTGGACCGCGCCAGCCGCTTCGGCCCCGCCCAGAGAGAGTCCTCCAGGCCAACCCGCACATTGCCGCCCATCGCCGCCGCCATTGCGGCAATGCGCATCTGCGAGGCCCCGGCCCCAAGCACAGACCAGACATAGTCGTCCCCAAACAGCCGGTCCGCCGTGCGCTTCATGTGCCAGACATCATCCTCATGGGCCCCGATCCCGCCCATCAGGCCAAACACGGTCTGAATAAACAGCGGCCCCTCCACGAAACCCTCACGATAGAAGTAGTGAAGATTATAGAGGTGAGCCGTGTCGTAACACTCAAACTCAAACCGCGTACCCGTCCGGTTCAGGGTCTCGAACGCGTATCGAATGTCCTTGTACGAATTGCGGAACACCAGATCCCAGGAGCCTTCCAGGAAATCCCGCTCCCAGTCGTGGTCAAACTCCTTATACCGGTTGAGCATCTGGAACAGGCCGAAATTCATCGACCCCATGTTCATGGACGCGACCTCCGGCTGCCAGGTCGCCGCCGGTTTCACCCGCTCCTCAACACTCATATAGGGCGACCCGCCGGTGGTCAGGTTCACCACAACATTCGACCGCTGCCGGATCACCCGCAGGAACGGCTCAAACGCTTCCGGTGTCTGGTCCGGCTGCCCGGTTTCGGGATTGCGCGCATGCAGATGCACGATCGAGGCCCCGGCCTCCGCCGCACCAATGGCCGCATCCGCAATCTCCTCCGCCGTCACCGGCAGATGCGGCGACATGGATGGCGTGTGAATGGCACCCGTCACGGCACAGGTGATGATTGTTTTTCCTGACTTTTTCATAATGTCCCAAAGCGTTTCGTCCCCAAGGCCGGCACACTGCCCCACTTCCCAGGCCAACTCAACCAGGGTCCGCAGTCACCACGCCCGGTGGACAAAAGGGATGGCCCCGCAGCAGTCCCGCGACTAAAACACGACCGACCAATCCGGAGGCGACCCATGGACATCCGCTCAGGCCATACCGGCCTCGAACAGGACATAACCGAAGTTTTCACGGAAACCTTCACCGCATCCGAAGGCCCTGACGAGGGCCGCGCCGTCGGCACTCTCGCCGCCAATCTGATGAAAACCACCCCGCCCGAAGACCTCCACGTCTTCACCGCACATAACGGCGACGGCCTCACCGCCTGCATCATGTTCTCGCGGCTCACCTACCCGGAGGACACCCGGACGGTCTTCATCCTGTCACCCGTCGCGGTCCGACCCGACCATCAGAAAACCGGCATCGGCACAAAACTCATCACCCACGGCCTCGACACGCTCCGCCGCAACGGCACGGATTACGTCACCACCTATGGCGATCCGGACTATTATATCAGAACGGGGTTTCGGCAGATCACCACGGATTTCGCGGCGCCGCCCCTGCCTCTGTCGCAGCCCATCGGCTGGCTTGGGCAGTCTCTCACGGGTTCCGGCGACCCCCTCGCCGGTCCATCCCGCTGCGTTCCGGCCCTGAACCGGCCGGAGCTTTGGTAAACGGCGGCCTCAGGCCACCCGATCGCGGCGCGTAGCGCCGGTCAGACGGGCAACCCGCTCCTCAACGGCCCGGCGAAACGCCTCGTCATCCATGGTCAGACCAGGTGCCCGCGCCCGCTCCGATGCGGCCTGAATGGCGTGAACACCATGGGACACCACAAGATTTTCCGCCTCGGACTGAATTTTGCGTCCATATGCAATGCGATCGGCAAAGTTCGGAAACATGAATTTTTCCCCCACGAAAGATGGGATGATCCTGCACCCGACTAAAATTTGAATCAATGCGTTTGTTAGCAAAGGGTTAACCCACGTGCTTAACCCGCCACACCCCGAAGGGCCGCAAAATTCCACCAGTCCGCGAAACCGCGCTCCGGGTTTCAACCCGTTTTCCGCATCGACCCTCCCGAAAACCGCGCTACACTGAGCCGGTATTTTCAGGGACGGGACACTGACGGGTTCCGGCAACAAACGGTGACATGATGGATTCCGACACCGGCGACAGCCCCCGTAACAGCGCCTTCCTCGACGCCCTGACCCCGGAGGACCGCAGCGAGCTTCTGGCCCTGGGGCACACGCGCGACTACAAGGCCGGCACCACGATCTTCATGCGCGGCGACCCCGGCGACACCCTCTACGTGATCGAGGAGGGCCGGGTGGAGATCAGCCTGACCTCCCTCGGCGGCCGCCGCTCGGTCCTCAACCACATGGGTCCTGGCGAGATCCTGGGCGAGATCGCCCTGCTCGACAACGGCACCCGCAGCGCCGACGCGGTCGCGGGCACCAAACTCCGGATGCTCGCCCTGTCGCGGGCCACCATCGTGCGCTTCCTCACCTCCCGCCCCGACACCACAATGGCCCTGATCGCCGGGCTTTGCGGCCGTGTCCGCGAGGCCGTGGGCATGTTCGAGCTGCAAACACAGATCAACGCCCGCGCCCGTGTCGCCCGCTGCCTGACCATCATGGCCTCGAAATGGGGCGCCGAGGACGAAAACGGCGACGTCCGCATGGAGGTCACGCTCTCCCAGTCCGACATCGGCGAAATCTCCGGCCTCGCCCGCGAAAACGTCAACCGCCAGATCAAATCCATGGTCGAGGACGGCATCCTCCGCATGGAGGGCCGCACCATGGTCGTCACCGACCTCGAGGCGCTTGAGGAACTCTGCGACGAATAAAGGCCCGCCTCAGGAGGCGCCGCGCATCCCGGCCCGCTCGCGGTAATCCACCGCCCAGGGACCATGCCCCAGTACTCTGTCCACCCGTGCGGCGACGAAGCGGTAAAACGCCGCATCCTCCGCATCTCCACCCTGCTCCCGCACCAGTTTTTTGGCCTCCTCCCGCGCCGCAAAACCGTGCAGGTAAATCAACCGTTCGGCCTCGTCCCGGACCGCACGTCCATAGGCAATACGCTGTGGTAAAAATCGATACACATCCAACCCCCAAAACAGGCGCAGGATTCCACCAGGCCGCCCGCGAGGCAACGATTTGGTTAACAGTTGGTTAACAGACGCATCCCGGGCTCTCGCTCCAACGTGGCAAAAACCCTGGTTCCAGGCTATGCTCCCGCCAAAACGGGAGGGACCGGACCATGCGACAGCTCATCTCCAACGGAAATCCGATGGAGGAGGTCGTGGGCTTCAGCCGCGCCGTCCGCGTCGGCCCCTGGATTTCCGTCGGCGGCACCGCCCCCGTGGACGCGGAGGGCAAAACCGTCGGCATTGGAGACGTTTACGCCCAGACCACACAGTGTTTCGAGATCATCAAAGCCGCCCTCGAACAGGCGGGCTCCGGCCTTCAGGACATCGTGCGCACCCGCGTCATCCTCACCGACATCGACACCTGGAAAGACGCGATCGAAGCGCGCAAAAACTACTGCCTCAACGCCCGGCCCGTGGACACCATCATGGCCGTCACCCGCTTCGTAAACCCCGAATGGCTGGTCGAGATTGAGGTCGACGCCGTCATTCCCGACTCCAACTGACACAAGCGACACTGCCGGAGGGCCCCATGTATACCAGCGTCAGCTTTCCCTCCGAAGGCGCGGACCTGCGCGGACGCCATTACACCCACGGCGACACCGGCCGCCCCACGGTCATCATGACCCACGGCACCTCCGCCACGATCACCATGGGCGTCGACCACTATGCCGAAGCCCTGTTTGAGGCCGGTCATGACGTGCTGCTCTACGATCACCGAAACCTCGGCCACAGCGGCGGTGAACCGCGCCAGGAGATCAACCCCTGGATCCAGGCCCGCGGCTACCGCGATGCCGCGCGCTTCCTGCGCCGCAACCGGCCCGACCACCCCGTCATCCTCTGGGGCGACAGCTTCTCCGCCGGTCTCGTTCTCGTGGCCGCCGCCCTCATCGACAATGTCGCAGCCGTAATCGCCCAGATCCCGGTCTGCGGCGTCGCCATCCCCGACACCACCTTCGATGAAACCCACTTCGCCACGCTCCGCGAAATCTTCAACGGCGGCGACGTCTCCGGCGGCCCGGAGCAGACCACTGGCCCCATCCCCGTGGTATCCGCCGACCAGCTCAACACCCCGTCCCTGCTCACACCAATCCAGGCGTTCCGCTGGTTCATCGAATACGGCGGCCGCCACGGCAGCGGCTGGGAAAACCGCGCCACACGGGTCATCCCCGACACACCCGTCCCCTGCATCCCCTTCGTCACCGCCACCCGCCTTACCATGCCGGTACAGATGATGATCGGCCGAGACGACGAGATGGTTCACTGCAACCCCGCCGCCCAGCGCGCCGTGTTCGATCTCATCCCCGGGGAAAAGGAATTCATTGAGATCCCCGGCGGCCATTTCGGCCTCCTCTGGCACGGCAGCGACGAATTCAACATGGCCGTCAAAGCGCAAACCGCTTTCCTCAACCGCGTTCTGTAAACTCCCTCTGCTTACGTCCCCGCCCATCTTCTGAGGGCATCGCGGACCTCGGGAGGCGCGTGAGCGCATCCCATGGGAGAGGTCTGCGCTGCCCGGCGTCGCCGCCGGGCGGGACGGTTGAAATGGACATGCACCCCCGGTCCACCGCATGCACGGTTCCACCTCCCATCCCCGATTCCCCCTCATTTGACGACAATTTTCGCTAACCTCCTGGTAACCACAAACTCCTAGAGATTAACGCATTCGGCGAATTTGAGGAGAATCCCAAATGCTGCCCCGTGCTGCCATAAGGCTCAGCGCCATGCTGATGCTGACGCTTGTTTCGTCGGCCGACACCGCGCGCGCTGATGACGGGGACTATAACGCCGTACTCTGTGAGCGGGCCATCATCAATGGCGCGAGACGAGGTGGTGTGCCGGTGGAAATCCTGCACGCCATCTCCCTCACGGAAACAGGACGCAAAACGGGCGGCAAACTCCGCCCCTGGCCCTGGGCCATCAACCGCGAGGGCAAAAGCCACTGGTTCGACAACGGCCAGGACGCGCTGGACTTCGCCCGCCGCTCGGTCGCCGCGGGCCGCAACAGCTTCGACGTGGGCTGCGTCCAGATCAACTACCGCTGGCACGGCCACGCCTTCCCCTCACTGGAGGCCATGTTCGACCCCGAATGGACGGCCACCTACGCCGCACAGTTCCTCCGCACCCTCTACGAGGAACGCGGCAGCTGGTCGGAGGCCGCGGGCGCCTACCACTCCCTGACCCCGGAACTCGCCGCGAAATACCGTGCCCGGTTCGACCGTCTGCTGGCCCAGACGGCCCCGGACGCGCTCAGCCTGCCCCAGGGTGAGTTCACCTTCCGCACCACCGCGCTGACGGAATCCTCCAGCCGCGCCCGCCGCATGGCACGGCGCGAGGCAAACCGCCTGGCGCAGGAGGAACGCCGCCGCCTCGCCGGACCGCCCCCCGAACCCACCGCCGGATCGGTGGGAAGCTCCATGTTCCTCCCGGCAAACGGCTCACTGCTGAATTCCGGAACGACCCTGCTTAACGATTCCAGCCCGCTGCTGACCGCACCTTCGGCCGGCCTGTTTGAAAGCCCATCCAGCAATGCCAACGAATTTTAGTATCACCGCCCTCTACCAGCCCACCGTGCTCCTCGCGATGGCGCTCATGGCCGTCATCGTGATGATGGTCCTGCCCATGCCGTCCTGGGTCCTCGACCTCGGGCTGGCCGGGTCGTTTGGCATTGCCATTCTGATCTTCACGATCACCCTCTTCATCCAGCGCCCGCTGGATTTTTCCGCCTTTCCGACCGTTCTGCTGGCCAGCCTCATGCTGCGCCTCTCGCTCAACGTGTCCTCCACCAAACTCATCATCGGCCAGGGCCACACCGGCACCGACGCGGCGGGCAACGTGATCGAGGGCTTCGCCATGTTCATCATGGGCGGCTCGGTCTTCCTCGGCCTCGTGGTCTTCACCGTCCTGCTGATCGTGAACTTCATCGTGATCACCAAGGGCGCGGGCCGCATGGCCGAGGTGGGCGCCCGCTTCGCTCTGGACGGAATGCCCGGTAAACAGCTCGCCATCGACAGCGACATGGCCGCCGGCGCCATCAACCACCAGCAGGCCTCCGAACGCCGGAAAATCGAGCAGGAGGAAACCACCTTCTTCGGCTCCCTCGACGGTGCCTCGAAATTCGTGAAAGGCGACGCCATCGCGGGCCTCCTGATCACGCTGATGAACCTCGTGATGGGCCTCGTCATCGGCGTCGTGCTGCACGACATGCCCGTGGGCCAGGCCTTCCAGACCTATGCCATCCTGACCGTGGGTGACGGCCTCGTCAGCCAGATCCCCTCGGTCATCATCTCCATCGCCACCGCGATGCTGCTGTCGAAGGGCGGCGTGATCGGCTCGACCGACAAGGCCCTGATGTCCCAGCTGGGCCAGTACCCGATCGCCCTGGCCACCGTTGGCGGCCTCATGGCCATCTTCGCCTTCATTCCCGGCCTGCCCTTCATGCCCTTCCTGATCGGCTCGGTCCTGCTCGGCATCGCCGCCTGGGTCGCATATTCCAACCAGGAGAAGGCCGAAGCCGAGGCCGCAGCCGCCTCCGACCAGCCCCAGGAGGAAACCGCCACCAGCAAATCGCTCGGCGACCTGCTGGACGTGGACGAAATTCACATGGAATTCGCCCCCGACCTCGTGCCGGTCGTCATGGACGAGGCCACCGGCCTGGACGCGCGCATCTCCAACATGCGCAACCACATCGCCCAGGAGTTCGGCCTGATCCTTCCGGAAATCCGCCTCACCGACAACCCGTCCCTGCCCCACGGCACCTATGCCATCCGCATCCAGGGCGTCGAAGCCGCCCGCAGCGCCATCGAGACCCGCAAGGTGCTGGTCCTCCTGCCCGACGACGAGGCGCCCTCGCCCGAAGGCCGCCTGGTGGCCGAACCCGTCTACGGCGCCCCCGCCCGCTGGATCGACCCGGAGAAACAGGAAGAGGCCGCCATGATGGGGCTGTCCGTCGTCACTCCGACCGAGGTCGTCGCGACGCACCTGCTTGAGATCGTCAAATCCTGCTTCGGCCGCCTGTTCAACCGCCGCGCCATGCGCCGCCTGCTGGACGAGTTCACCTCGCTCTCCGACCGCAAGCGCGCCGAGATCAACAAGAAGATCCTCGACGAATTCATCCCCGACAAGTTCCCCATCGACACGCTTCAGGCCGTCCTGCGCCTGCTGCTGGAGGAACGCGTCTCGATCCGCAATCTGCCGCTCATCCTGGAATCCGTGGGCGAGGTCTACTCGCCGACCACCAGCCCCGAGGCGATCTGCGAACATGTCCGCCACCGCCTCGGCTTCCAGCTTGTGGCCGAGGTGGCCGAATCCGATGGCGCCGTGCCGCTGATCCAGCTCAACCCGGCCTGGGAGGAGCTGTTCCAGAAGTTCCAGCTGCCCGATGGCTCCGGCGTCGTGGACGTGGCGCTGCCGCCCAACGAGTTCAACAAACTCGCCAACTCCATCGCCGAGAAAATCGCCAATGCCGGCGCGTCCGGGCGCTACCCGGCGGTTGTGACCTCCACCAAACGCCGCCGCTTCCTGCATACCGTTCTGGCGGCCAAGGGCATCCGCAACCCGGTCCTGTCCTTCGAGGAAATCGGCACCAACTCCCGGCCCGCGGTTCTGGGTCTCGCCTGACATGTACCAGGGCCTCGCGGAGATCCTGGACATGACGGAGGCCGGCATCGTCGGCTTCATGCTTGTGTTCTGCCGGGTCGGCGGCGTCATGTTCCTGCTGCCCGGTTTCGGGGAGCAGTCCATCCCGATGCGCGTGCGCCTCGCGGTGACCTTCGCATTTGCCCTGGTGATCTGGCCCATGCTCGTGGGCGGCCTCGCCGACCCGCAGTTCGACAACCCCCTCTACCTGATGATCGCCACCGAGGCCATCATCGGCCTGATGCTCGGCATCTCCATCCGCTTCATGGTCTGGGCCCTGCAATACGCCGGATCGGTCGCGGGCCAGGCCACCTCGCTGGCCCAGATCTTCGGCAGCAACAACATGGACCCCATGCCGGTCATCGGCAACATCCTCATGCTGGGCGGCATCACCCTCGCGGTGGTCGGCGGCCTGCACGTGAAAGCCGCCATGGCCATGGCCCAGTCCTACGAGATCCTGCCCATCGGCCAGGGCCTCCCGGCCGAGGATGTCGTGACCTGGGGAACCGCAAAATTTGCCGACGCCTTCGCACTCGGCTTCTCCCTCGCCGCCCCCTTCGTTCTGGCGGCCTTCGCCTACAACATCTCACTCGGCGCGATCAGCCGCGCCATGCCCCAGCTCATGGTCGCCCTGATCGGCGCCCCGGCCATCATCGGCGCGACAATCCTCATCTTCTTCCTGTCCGCTCCGGTCATCCTGACTTACTGGAACGGCAAAATGGATCTCGTGCTCTCTGAACCCCTGGCGACACCGCGATGAGTGATCAATCCGGCGGAGGCGGTGAAAAGACCTTCGACCCGACGCCGCAACGTCTGGCCGAAGCCCGCAAAAAGGGCGACATCCCGCGTTCCCAGGACGTCACCGCAGCCGCCACCTATATCGGCTTTCTCGCGGTCGTCATGACCACCGGCGCCTTCGCCGTGCGCGAGGCCGCCTCGACCCTGATGATCTTCATCGACAGCCCCGACCGACTGCTCGGCAAGGTGCTCGGCCCCGGCGGCCCCGGCCTGATGGCAGACATCATGACCGAGGCCCTGCTCGCCATGGCCCCGTTTTTCTTTGTGCCCATCGTGGCGGTCATCGCCAGCGTCGCGGCCCAGCAGGCCGTCGCCCTGTCCGGCGACAAGCTTCAGCCGAAACTGTCGAAACTTTCGATCATCAAAAACGCCCAGCAGAAATTCGGCCCCACCGGCCTCGTGGCCTTCCTGAAATCGCTGATCAAACTGATCGCGATCATGGTCACCCTGTTCCTGTTCATCCGCAGCGACATGGACCGCATGATCGGCGCGTCGCGGGCCGACCCGATGATGACCGGTGCGATGATGGGCGACACCCTCATCGTCATCATGGGCGTGATCTGTGCCATCTCCGTCTCCATCGCGGCGGTGGACTGGATCTGGCAGAAATTCGACCACGCCCGCAAACTCAAAATGTCCCATCAGGACATCAAGGACGAGCACAAGGCCTCCGAAGGCGATCCGCACATGAAGGCCCAGCGCCGCCAGCGCGGTCAGGACATCGCCATGAACCAGATGCTTCTGGACGTGCCGAAGGCCGACGTGATCATCGTCAACCCGACCCACTACGCCGTGGCCCTGAAATGGTCCCGCGAAAAGGGCTCGGCCCCGGTCTGTGTCGCCAAGGGCGTGGACGAGATCGCCCTGCGCATCCGCGAAATCGGTCTGCGCTCGAACATCCCGATCCACGACGATCCGCCCACCGCCCGCGCCCTGCACGCCACCATCAAAATCGGCCACGAAATCATGCCCGACCAGTACCGCGCCGTGGCTGCGGCCATCCGCTTCGCCGACAGCGTGCGTGCGGCCAAACGCAACGGTGACACGCAATGAAATCCGATCAGCTGAACAAGCTCGTGGCGCTTGCCGACGCCCAGAAAGCCCGTGACCTCGCCGTGCTGGAATCCGCCCTGGCCGAGGACCGCAGGCTGGAGCAGGAAATCAACGAGATGTCGAAGATCATCGCCCAGGACATGACCGACGGCGACTTCTCCGAAATGCCCTATTCGCAGTTCGCCCTGCGCCTGCAATGGGCCGACCACCGCGTGTCCGAGGCAGCCGCCCGCCGCGAGGCGCTCAGCGACAAGATCCGCAAACTCCGCTCGCTCGCCGCCATCTCACTGGGCAAACACAGCGCGCTCGAAAAACTCTCCGAACGCGCCGAAAAGCAGAAACGCGAGTTCCGCGAAGCCCGCACCGACCGCGAAACCCCAACCGGCCCGCCCCCACGGACGGACCTGGGCTAGGTCCGCCGGGCCCTACTCGACCGGCTCAAAATCCGGCAACGAGAAGGTCTTGTCAAAGAAGGCTTCCTCCGGCGCATAAAGCCGAAAATAAACAAACCAGCCGTCATCCCCCACGGTCGCCATGTGATTTGTCTCCAGCCCCTCCGGCGCATCCGGTCCAACGTACAGGTCCACCGACCCGTCGTCATTGTACTGCAACTGCTCCATGCGACTGTCGAGGCTCACATCGGAAATCTCCGTGCCACCATTGTCATAGGGCCGCCGCGTTTCCTCGCTGTAGAGTGTGAGGGACCAGAACTGCGCCACCGGCACATCCGCCGGTACATGCAGAACATAGTTCCGGTCAGCCCGCAGCATGTCACCATTCGAATCCCGCTTGGTGGTCATATAGACCTGCCCGCCCCCCGGCTGCGGATCAACCATGCCCTTGGTTGAGGCAACCGCCTCATAAAACCACGTTGCGCGTTCGTCGAACTGCTGAACCGTGTCGGTTTCCTGGGGAATGTCGAAATCGAAGCTCTTGTACCAGGACGTACCCTCCCACCAGACATCCGTGTAGCGCGGATTGACCTGAAGGTTGCGCGTCATCAGCTCTCCAAGCGCTGCACCCTCCTTAAGGATCTGGGTCTGCCGCTCGGTTGGCGCAAATTCCTCACCCTTCACAATGCCCAACGGTGCCAGCATCGCCATCCAGGGCTTGTCGATCCCGCGCACCGGCTCCTCATTAAGGATTCCGGCCAGCTTTTCCCAGTACGCCAGGCCCCGCGGCGCGGTCGCACTCCACTCGACATCCTTGCCCCGCACAAAGGTGGACGTCTCCGTATTGCCAACCGTACCCATCCGGTATTCCGCGACATAGGTGTCGTAATAGGCCGGATCGGGATCGAGAATCCGGATGCCAACCAAAACATTGTTGGTCGCACTCTGGAATACGTAAACCCCATCGGCCTCATAGGGTGCCGGATCCTCCTCCGGTCCGACCACGATATAGGTCGCCCCCTCACCGCCATCCGGTCCGGTCAGCCCAAGGTCAAACACCGGCCGCATCCACATGTCCAGAACACCACCCGCCGTCTGCCCGGCGGGATAGTCAATCTGAACCGGCCCGTCCGACAGGTCGGTGAAATTGAAGATATACGGCGTGGTCAAGTTCGCCGTCACAATGCCGCGCTTCTCCTTCAGCGTCTCCAGCACCGCAAACGCCCCCGGCTCATCGGTGCCAAAGGCCGCGCCCTGCTCATCCCGCCAGGTCGTCGTGCTCACCAGCGGCGTCGACCAGATGTAAAGCTGCGACGCCCGTTGCAGATCCATCAGATCAAACAGACGCTCCGAGGCATCCCCGTCGAAATAGCTGTCCTCAAGCACGATCTCGCCCGCAGGCGTCTCAATCACCTCGTCCCCGGCCAGGGTTGCGCTGTTGAGTGGAACCGTTTCCTGGGCATGCAGCACGGCACCGCTAACCAAAACCGTCGCCGTACCGAAAACGAATGCAAGCTGTCGCACCTGAAAAACTCCTTATCAAAAAATGCCTGTCGCTCAAAACGTGCCAGAACACTCGAACAGATGCGTGACACCTTCAAGGGCGTTTCCCGGCCTCAAGGGATCGTGATCCGATCAGGCCCGTACCACGAACCGGGCCGTCAGCGGCACCGCCGCCATCAGAACCGCGACGAGCCAGAACGCCACCGGCAGGCTGGTCATATCCGCTGCAAACCCGAGCAGCGCCGGGCCCATCAGAACCCCGGCATAGCCGGTGGTCGTCACCGACGCCACGGCCAGACCGGCGGGCATCACCTTCTGCCGCCCCGCCGCACTGAACAGGATCGGCACAAGGTTCGCCGCTCCCAGCCCGATCAGAACAAACCCCGACAGCGCCACCGCAGGCCACGGTACCAGCAGGATCGTCGCCACACCGGCCATGGTCGCCAGCCCACCCAGGATCAGCACCCGGAACTCCCCAAGCGTGGAAATCAGCCACCCCCCGGTCAACCGCGCAACCAGCATCGCGGCGGAGAAGGCAATGTACCCCATGCCCGCCACACGCGGCTCCGCCAGGTCCCGCTCAATCATCAACAGCGCCCCCCAGTCGAGCACCGCCCCCTCCACCAGGAACGTAATTCCGGCCAGCAGCGCCAGCAGCAGAACAATACCGCGCGGGACCACATACGGCTCCGGCTCACCACCTCCGGCCCGCAGCAGACGCCCCGGAATCGGCAGCATCGTCGCAAGCGTCACCGCCCCGGCAATCAGCGCCGCGACCACCACCGACACCCCAAGCGACAAAACGAGCGTCATCAGACCGGCGCCAAAAAACCCGCCAATGCTGAACATGGCATGGAAATTCGACATGATCGGCCGCCCTTCCCGGCCCTCGATTTCCGCACCATGCACGTTCATCGCCACATCAATCGTGCCGAGCGACGCCCCAAACACGAACAGAACCGCCCCCACCAGGGGCGCACTCCAGGCAACCCCCAGCAATGGCAGCATCAGAGCCAGCCCAAACCCGCCGAGCAGCACCATCGGCCCCGCGCCACGGCGGGCCGCCAGCACACCCGTCACCGGCATGGCAATGATCGACCCGAATCCGAGGCAGAGCAGAACCAGCCCAAACTGCCCCTCATCCGCGCCAATCCGCTCCTTAATGAACGGGAACAGCGGCGCACAGCTCGCCATCGCAAACCCCGCTGCAAAAAACGCCAGCCGCGTTGCCAGCCTGGCCGGAGCCGTCGCTGAATAGTCCCCCGCCGAGTACCCCGACGCCGTTGTCTCTGCCGTCATAATCCCTAAACCCCAATCACTTCCGTTCCGGCCTGCACCAAAGGCCGGGTCAGGGCCTCTTCCGCATCCGTAATCACCAGATCAATCTCATCAATCGCGAGCGTCCCGTGCCGCGCCCGCCGCCCGATCTTCGAGCCATCCGTCACCACAAAGCTCCTCCGGCTGGCCCGATGCATGGCCAGCATCACCTGGGCCTCCTCGAACTCATCGGAACTCAGCCCAAACTCCGCTTCCAGCCCACAGGCCCCAAGCAGCGCCACATCCGCCGAAATCCGCGCGGCAGCCAGAACCGCCGGATCCCCGGTCGCGATCCCGCCACTGGGATTGAGCCTGCCGCCGAGCAGAAACACCTCGATCCCCCGCTCATGGCAGGCCACCGCCACCCAGGGCGACGGCGTCACCACCAGCCGCCCCTCCTGTTTCGGCAGCTTCGAAATTACGCTCAGAACCGTAACCCCGCCATCCGCCAGGATCGTCGCCGCCGTCCCGATCCGCTCCACCGCCGCCGCGACCAGCGCCGGACTGATCCTTTCCCCCGACGCCATCCGCGACAAAAGCGGCGAGGACGGAACCGCCACCGGCACCGCCCCGCCCCGCACCCGATGCGCCAAACCGGCCGCCTCCAGCGCCAGAATGTCCCGCCGGATCGTGTCCACCGACACGCCAAACTCCGCCGCGACCTCCACCGCCACGACCTCCCGCCCATTGCCCAGCCGCTCACCGAGAATGCGCTGCCGCGTATCCGGAATATTCAAATCCATGCAATTTCCTGCACAATATTGCAGAAGGCTGCATAGGCGGTTTGTCAAAGCCGGTCAATACCAGACGCAGAACGACAGCCGTGCCAGCGCCGGACCGGGGGACGGCGCACCGCCAAACGTGTGGCGCAGTTTTATGGCGCAATGTACCTCATCGCTCACGGGATGCCCCCAACTTCAAAGGAGCGCCGGCCTGTCTATCGTGAATGTGGTATGCCTGGGACCGGCGGCGAGCCCGTGCGTCGGCCTGGGGGGATTGACCCCGGCCATGGGATTGGGCCGCCGCCGGTTGGTCTGACCAGCCTGAACAGTTGCATGTGCCGCATGAGCACGAAGACATGGACAGGAACCCAGGATGACACGGATCTTTGTTGGCGTCGACCTTTCGAAGGACTGGCTCGACATTTTCGACCCGCGCCGCGGCAACATCCGCCGTGCGAACACCCCGGCAGGGGTGAAACGCTTTCTGTCGGAACTCGACCGCGGAGACATGGTGGTCTTCGAGGCCACGAGCGGCTGCGACGGGCTTCTGCTGCGCTCCGCCCTGGGGGCGGGAATTCCCTTCCACAGGGTCAACCCGCTGCACGCCTGGCACTTCGCCCGCTCGCTCAACCTCCCAAAAACCGACCGTGTTGACGCCCGCATGCTGGCGCGGATGGGGGCGGAACGCGCGTTTGGGCCCTCTCCGGTTTTCCTGCCCGAACGGGCGGAACTGGCGGAGCTCTCCGGACGCAGGGACCAGCTCAAACGCATGGAAACGCAGGAAAGAAACCGGCTTGCCAAAGCCTCCACCGCCGCGATCCGCGCCGACATCACGGCCTCTCTCAGGGCGATCGCCCGTCGCATTCGCAAAATCGAGGCCGCCATCGACGCCTTCGTCGCCGCACACCCGCGTCTTGCGAGGCAGCTCGACCTGCTCGAGACCGTGCCCGGCATCGCGCGGGTGACCTCCGTCACGCTCCTGTCGCACATGCCCGAGCTGGGCACGCTCGACCGCCACACGGTCGCCTCACTGGGAGGCCTCGCACCACGGGCGCGGGAAAGTGGACGCTGGCGTGGACAACGGTTCACCGGCGACGGCAGGCGACAGATCCGGCGCGGGCTCTACATGGCAGCGGTCAGCGCCATGAGCCACCGCAGGCTTTGCCCGGCTTTCGTGGAACGCCTGCGCGCGAAGGGAAAGCCGGGCAAGGTGATCGCCGTGGCCGTCGCCCGAAAGCTGCTCACCATCGCCAACGCCGTCCTGCGCGACCAGAAACCCTGGCAGCCCGCCACCTGACACCACGCTCAAACGATACAGTTGCC
>NZ_JBNAFV010000007.1:0-164611 GCF_049800875.1 Amaricoccus tamworthensis
GTAAGCGGTGTTTTGATCCCACCTTCCTGAAGGCTTCCTGATCTGCGAGTCCGTTTCCGAGTATAGATTGGAATTGGAGGCTGGGTTGGTAGGAGATATATCGCTCCATATGGAGGATACTGGCCGTATGGATGTCATGGTCGGTCCTTCCGGGAAACGGCGCTGGTCTGATGCCTATAAGGGCCGTGTGGTCGCCGAAACACTGGTGCCGGGTGTTACCGTCAATGAAGTGGCGCGGCGGCACGAACTGCTGCCAAATCATTTGTCGGCGTGGCGTCGGCTGGCGAAGGAAGGCAGGCTGGCGGTTCCGGATCTGGCCGGAGCGGAGTTTGAGTTTGCGTCGTTGGTGGTTGAGCCTGTGACCGCGCCGGCTCCCGCCGCGTCCAGTGATGCGGTTGAGATCCTCTGTGGCGATGTCACGGTTCGTCTGGGGGCTGATACATCTCCCGAGCGGATAGCGGGGATTGTTCGTGCCCTGTCCGGGTCCGGATGATCTTCCCATCACAACGGGTTCGGATTGTTGTGGCGACGAAGCCGGTGGATTTCCGCAAGGGCCACAATGGACTGGCGGCTCTGGTAAAAAATGAACTGCATAAGGAGCCGTTCACCGGAACCGTTTTTGTGTTCCGCTCGAAACGTGCGGACCGTCTGAAGCTGCTCTACTGGGATGGGACGGGACTGGTTATGACGTACAAGCGGCTGGAGGAGACGACTTTCACGTGGCCTGCGGTTCGAAACGGTCTGATGTCACTTAGCCACGCGCAGTTTGAGGCCCTGTTCTGCGGTCTGGACTGGCGGAAAGTGAAGGCCCTGTCGGCCCGTCCACCGACTGCGGCAGAGTAAAAAACCATCCTTTACCCTGGTCCCCGGGCACTGGTTTTGGTAGTCCGGGATCATGATTTCGACGGCTGATCTTCCGGATGACGTGGATGCGCTCAAGGCCATGATCGTGGCGCAGAGTGAACGGAATGACCGTCTGGAAACTCTGGTTGCATCCCTCAGACAGGCCCTGTTCGGACGAAGATCCGAAAAATCCGATCCTGACCAGTTTGAACTGGCCCTCGAAGATCTTGAGACCGGTATTGCTGAGGTGGAAGCCGAACGTGAGGCTGATCCAGCGGGTGCGCAAACCCGGACCTCAAAGCCGCGCGCAACCAACCGGGGGGCGCTGCCCAAACACCTGCCGCGCATTGAGGAGGTGGTCGAGCCGGACAGCACGATCTGTCGTTGCGGTACCGAACGCCATGTTATTGGCGAAGACGTGAGTGAACGTCTGGACATTGTGCCGGCACGGTTCCGGCTGATTGTGACCCGACGCCCGAAATATGCCTGCCGTTCCTGTGAGGACGGTATCGTCCAGGCCGCCGCACCGGCACACCTGATCCCGGGCGGCATGCCAACCGAAGCCACCATTGCCCATGTGATCGTCAGCAAATACGCGGATCATCTGCCCCTGTACCGGCAGGCGCAGATCTACGGACGTCAGGGGATTGAACTTGACCGCTCCACACTGGCTGACTGGGTTGGTCGCGCGGCATTCGAGCTGCGACCCGTTTTTGATGCCCTGATCTCCGACCTGAAAAAATCGCCGAAGCTGTTCATGGATGAGACCAGAGCCCCTGTTCTTGATCCTGGCCGGGGAAAGACGAAAACCGGATACTTCTGGGCGCTGGCCCGCGACGACCGGGCGTGGGGTGGAGATGATCCGCCCGGTGTCACGTTCACTTACGCGCCCGGACGATCCGGCCAGTATGCGGATCAGATACTGCAGGACTTCCGCGGCATTCTGCAGGTTGACGGGTATGCCGGCTACAACCGGCTGATCAGGCGGCCGTCACAGGGTATTCAGCTGGCCTACTGCTGGGCGCATGCGAGGCGGAAGCTCCACGAGGTTGCCCGGACTGGAACCACACCGATCGCCGATGAGGGTTTGCGACAGATTACCGCCCTCTACAGGATCGAGAAAGAGGTCCGCGGCGAAAGCCCCGCCAGGCGGTTGGCTGCAAGACAGGAGCGCTCCAAACCCGCCCTTGAGGCATTCGGGACATGGCTCACGGCAAACCGTGCGCGGGTGTCAGCCAAATCGCCCCTTGGAGAAGCCCTGAAATACATCGCCAAATACTGGGACGGCCTCTGCCTGTTTCTGACCGACGGGCGCATCGAGATGGACTCGAACCCCGTGGAGCGAACAATCCGCCCCATCGCTCTAAACAGGAAAAACGCACTCTTCGCGGGTCATGATGCCGGAGCACAAAACTGGGCAATCATGGCGTCCCTTATCGAGACCTGCAAACTCAACGCCGTCGATCCCCACGCCTGGCTGACCGAAACCCTCACCGCAATTGTGAACGGCCACCGACAGGCCAACATCAAAGCACTGCTGCCGTGGAACCATCAACCGAAGGTGTGATCAGGACTTCGCTTACAGATTACGCGAAGACCTTCCAGAATCGGCAGAAGATGATGAGCGAAGCTGCGTTTGCCGAGATTCTTGTGTCGCAGCTTCCAGACGCAGCGCTTTTCCAGGAGGTCTATTATAAGGACCCATCCACCAAGCAGTGGTCCGAGAATGATACACTCATCCTTATCGATGATGTATTGTTCCTTGTAGAGGCCAAGGCCGGCGCCGCCGCCACAATCGCGTCGCCAGCGCTTGATTTCGCACGCCACGCCCAGTCGGTGCAGGATTTAGTGATCAAGGCCTACAAGCAGTGTGAACGGTTCTTCAATTACCTTAACTCGGCTGACGAAGTGCCGCTCTATCGCTTGGTAGACGGGAAGTATGAAGAGTGCGGCCGTCTCCGCCGCTCCGACTATCGCGTGATGGTGCCGATTGGGCTAACGGTCGAGTCGTTCTCACCCTTTTCCACTTACTGCAAGGAACTCCCGCAGATTAAGCCGCTCCTTGGAAAGCACGCCTTTCTTTCACTGTCCATTGATGACCTATTCGTCCTCAAGCGATTTTTGCCGACCCCCGGTGAGTTTGCTCACTACATGGAGGTGCGACAGGCCGTAGCGGGGATGCGGCGGGCTCATCTGTTTGATGAGTTCGACCATCTCGGCGCGTACCTGAGGAAGAATCGTTTCGATCTGGACATTGCCGAGCAGCTGCGTGACGACAACACAACCATGATCATCTGGGACGGGATGAGCGATATCGTCGACAGGTGCTTCGAAGGTGAAGATTGGGAAAGCAGTCCGTTTCCGACGCAGGCATTCCCGGACGAGGTGCTGAGGCTGCTCGGCGCGCTCAACGCCACCCGAGCGCGTGGGTGGCTTTCAGCGGAGAGCCGTATCCGCAACCTCGGAGAAGAAGGCCGGAGTAATCTGGCTAAGATGGTGTCCGATCTTCGCCTCACCTTGAGCCTGCATCCGACTCGTTACTTTATGCTATCCGGGGATAATGAGCCGCTCTTCATCTGGCTTCAGCGGCACGACCAAGAATTTGACTGGGCTGGGGTGCACGACAAGGCCAGTGCGGCCGCCTTGGTCGTCAAAGTGCCTGACGTCATCGGCGTCTTGGTGGAAGTTAACTCTGACGGAGCATTCCGCGCGGCCCAGCCTTTCCCGGTCCATATACCGGCGACCCGAACGTCTGCAAACGATCACATTTACGAAGACGCGATGCGGATGGCCGAACGTACGCGGATGTTGAATTCCAACCAGCCAAAGAAACCTGTCCCAGTTCCCAAGACCAAAAAGCCGGGGCGGAACAATCCGTGCCCCTGCGGGAGTGGTCTAAAGTACAAGAAGTGTCATGGCCGTTGATCAACGCCATCCACGCTGAGCGGATCACCCCATTCGACTTGCTCAACGACGTTATCGCCGGACCGACCCCCTCCACCTCCTCGTTCAGCCGGAGCCCCATGCCGATTAGCCCGTGAAGGGCGGCATGGGCATAGACAAAGGTGCCGAGGGCCTCGTTGCATTACGCAGTTCCTCATAGATCCGGATGAGCGTCAGGCGTTCCCGCTTCGGCCGCCGGACGTTCTCGGCCAGCATCCCGTCCAACTCAGAACGCCAGGGATCAATCTTTGGGCGGGGCTGCGTCGTGCGGTCATAACTGAACTCGGTCGCACCGGATCGGATGACTCTACGCACCGTATTGCGGGATAACCGCAGTTCACGGCAAATCTGCTTGATCGACTTGCCTTCGATAAAATGCGCACGCCTGATCTTCGCGATCGTCTCCACAACCAACATCCCCTGACTGCTCCCCCATGCTTTTGAGGAAGCTTCTGAACAGATTTATAAGGGGGGTCACTTTTGGACGCCGATTACCCCAATATGAGGGTCAAAATTGCATGCCGTTTCACATCCTCATCTGACTTGGCGGCAGGGTTCGAGGCGATGCTGCGATTGTTCCGACGACGGCAGAGAGCCCGATGCGAACCCCAACAGAAACGTCTCTCTCACGAGCCGAGCGACCTCACACCCAGTTCGCCGGTCCGGGCATAGACCAGAGCGACGGCAACAAGCGCAAGGACGAGATAGAGCCACATGCTCGAAGCGAACCAACTATTTGGGTCGCGAAAGCCGGCGAAAAGTGCAAGATTTGAGGCGAGGTTCACCGTCAGGTGGATTAGGATGGCTGGCAAGATGGACCCGCCGCACAGAGTGTAGGCCGCGCCGATGATGACCGCATAACACATCACGTGCCCGGCAAAGAGCGGCAGTGAAATCTGGGCGTGCGGAGAATCAATCGTCCAGAGCGGCAAATGCCAGACCAGCCAGATCATACCCACCAGCAAAGACGCCGCCAACCACCCGATGTGTTGGTTGAGATGCTCCTGCAAGACCCCACGACAGCCGAGTTCTTCGCCAAGCGGACCGAGGATCAGATTGAAGGCAACTGCAGTGGCGACGATGCCCAGACCGATGGGCGTGGCGTCCTCTGGTGCAGACGGACGCAGCAAAATCAACAGGAAGATCGGCGCGATCATCAGGAACCAGGCGGAGACCGGGATCGTCGAAATTGTCACTGTACGACCGAGAAGCGCAGTGAACTGACCATCGCGCAGGCTCAGAATAATGGCGGCCAGCGACGGCCCCCAGACCATGACGAGCCAGAAGGGAAACCCGCGTATGACGATGAGATATTCGGCCCCGTGGCCGCCGTAATCCGCGCCAGGGACGATGAGGACGCGATGCGCATCGCAAACGACAGCCGCTACGGGCTGGGCGGTGGCATCTTCTGCAAGGACGAGGAACGCGCGCTGAAGCTCGCACGCGATCATTTCGACACCGGCATGGTGCGCATCAACTCTTTCGGTGCAGCCGATCCCAACATGCCCTTTGGTGGCGTCAAGGATTCAGGCTACGGCCGCGAACACGGCGGATTTGGCATGAAGGAATTCGTGAACGTAAAGGCGATCTTCCTGCCATGATCACACTCCACGCTTTGCAATATTCCCGCGCGACGCGCGTCCTGTGGCTGCTGGCCGACCTCGGCCAGTCCTGCAACCGCGTTGACTATGAACGGACGGATGAATTCCGCGCGCCCGACACGTTGTCGAGGGTCCACCCTCTGGGCAAGTCGCCGGTAATAGAGGATGACGGACTGACCCTCGCGGAATCCGCGACGATCCTGCGCTATTTGGCCGCCAGGTTCGGCGACAATAGCCATACGCCACCCGTCGATACGGCGGAGTACTGGCGGCACGAGGCCCTGTTTGACGGGGTCGAGTCCACGCTCGCCCCGGCGGCAATGGGGCCAATCCTGGCTTCATTCCGCGGCGAGTCCGTTCCAGATGCGGCACGGGCCGCTTTAAACCGGCAACTGGATTTCATCTCCGTGGCTGTAGGAGACGGACCTCTGCTCTATGGAGAGACGGCAATGCTGGCCGATATCCAGATCTCCTACATCATCGCGCTTCTCGCGCGGTTCGATCTTCTGGCGGAACATCCGAAGGTTGCCGCCTACTGGGACGCACTGCAGCAACAGCCCGGATATATCGCCGCCGTCCGGTCTGCCGGACCGATGGCTCCCCCCGCCTAAAACGAAAGGACAATCCCATGAATATTCTAATCGCTGGCGCAACCGGCAAGACCGGCCTTACCCTGACCACGAATCTGCTGGACCAAAACCACCACGTGACGGCACTTGTCCGCGAAAACTCCGATACCTCCGATTTACCCGAGGGATGCGAAACACGCCACGGCGATCTGACGGATCTACAACCCGGCGTATGTGAAGGAGCCGACGTGGTTATTTTTGCCGCAGGCTCTGGCGGGTCGACCGGCCCGGAGATGACCGAAAGGGTAGACCGCGACGGCGCCAAACGACTGATCGACCTGGCGAAGGACGCGGGCGTCGCCCGCTTCGTGATGCTCAGTTCCATCGGAGCGGACCAGTCCGACCCGTCGGGCGATCTGGCACATTACCTGAAGGCCAAACACCTGGCTGACGAACACCTTAAAGCGTCCGGCCTGACCTACGCCATCCTGCGCCCGGTCTCCCTGACAAACAACGGGCGCAGCAATGACGTCATCCTCGGCGACAGCGTGGACAAAACAGCCGAAGTCAGCCGCGCCGACGTCGCTGCCGTTCTGGCCGAGGCCGCGACCGGAATCCACGACAACAGGGTCATCGAGATGCAGGCGGCCTGAACGCGTCAAAGGCCTGGGCTCAATCGCCCGGGCCTTTGCCATGGGCCCCAACCGTTCACTCTCAAGCCAAGTGGGTCAGGGCGAAAATCCACAAAATTGTTCTACTGCGCCCCAAACGGCCGGTGTTCCGGAATGTCACCGATCTCCAGCATCCTGGCATCGAGTTTCCGCGTCATCTCAGCCCGAACCTCCGCATATGCGGGATCATCGTAGACGTTGAACAGCTCCAACGGATCCTTTTCGCAGTCAAACAACTCCCATTCCGGCTGTTCATCGACCGATGGATGTGCACCCGGCTGGTCGAGGTCGTCATTGTACCAGTAAATCAGCTTGTAGCGGTGGTCGCGCAGACCATAATGGGCAAAGGCATTGTGGCTCTCATCCTTGTGCATCCAGTAGCGGTGATAGGCCTCCTTCGGCAAATCGCCGGGCACCTGGCCCGCAATCGTACCGCGCGCACTGCGGCCCTGCATGTAGGACGGGATTGGCACACCCGCAAGGTCAAGGAAAGTCGGGGCAAAATCGACATTGGACACCATCGCGTCACAGGTCGTCCCGGCGCCAATCTCACCGGGCAGTCTCGCCAAAAACGGCACCTTCAACATCCGGCAAGGCAGAGCGACAGATCCTGCCAATGCGGGGTACATTGACGTAACCCGACCGGGTATGTCCTCAACCGAATACATTTTCTCCCTTCAGTTTGTTTCTGAATCGGAAACAGCCTCCGCTGACGCGTTGTCAGAGAAACCGAAGCCATGACCAAAGGTGTCATATCTCTATAAGAAATCACAATAGAGGCGCGGCACCTTTGCCGTCGCGACCACGCTCGGACTGTCGGAAAAAAATTTTTTTGTCCCGACAGCATCCGCACCCAGGTCCTCCCCAATGGAGGAAAAACATGAAACAGGAAAAAGCATTTGAGGCAACGATCAGGGTTCCGTGCTGGTCGGAACCATTCGAGGCACGGAAGCTGCTCGACCACAAAATCGATCTTTTCGTAAGGTCGGCAGCCGAGGCGACGGGAGCACCGGATGCCGCTCTTGCCCTTAAGGTGACAGCCGGACTCGGAAAGACCGCGACCGCACTGCGTTGCATCGCTGAACACGGAGAGGCACTACTGGCCCGTGGCCATGTGCTGATATACGTGCCAACACTTGATCTTGCGGAACGCGCGTGTGCCGATTTTCGCAAACTCGCCCCAGGGCTTCCGTGCCGTGTTATCCGGGGGCGTGACGCACCGCGCCCGGACGACCAAAGCAGGAAAATGTGCGAGCGTGCCGGAATTGCGAAAAAAATATCCGGGCTGGTGCCTTCGGTTACGCAGGCGCTCTGCCGCGGACACTGTCCCGATGGGACGTTCATTGAATCGCCCTGCGCATCCGGATGCCCCCATCTTCAACAAAAGGACATTTCGGGGCCACATGTCGTGTTCACGTCTCACGCCTACCTGACCGTCAATCTTCCTGTCGACCGCGAATACCGTATTGCACTCCGGGTTATTGATGAGAAAGTCTGGCCCACCCTGACGCGCACGTCATATCTCTCGATCGACGACTTCATGCGGACGCCGCCGGGCTCAATTCCGGAGAGTTCTTGCCATCAGCTCTTACGTGCAAAGGATGCGATCGTTGACGGCCTGCAACGTGGCCTGCCGCTTCACGACCATCTGCGGGAATCCGGGATCTCTACCGATGCACTGCTGCGCTTCGCGGCAGCGGAGGAACGGTCGCTGCAACAGTTGGAAATCGGACCCTGGCAATCTGTCGAAACGGCCACATTCCGTGTCGATACCTTCGACACGGGACCCTTTCTTGCGGCAAGACGGCGGCAACAGTTGTTTGAACGCCTGGCTGAAAAGGAATCCGGGTACTGCCCCGGTGTCAGGCTGACCGAACAGGAGACCAGCCATGGCTCCCGGCGCGTGATCCAGTTATCCGGCCTTCATCATCTCAAACGCGACGCACCCCTTCTTTTGCTTGACGCTGATGCCCATCCGGACATCACCGAACAAATCGCACCCGGCGCGGTATTCGTCTCACTCCAGTCTCCACCCAGGGCGGACATTGTCCAGGTCTCAGATCTGACGCTGTCGAACAGCTGGCTGCTTCACCCGGAAGACGGTGCAAAACGGCGAGCCGGAATCCTGGGGGTCATCAGGCGGGAAGTCCTCAGAGCGGCGGGAGGCGGTGTGCTCGTCGTTGCGACGAGGGCCGTACTGAAAGCGCTTCATGAAGATGTCGGCAACCCGATCGCTGGAAGCGGCGACGAGGGCCTGAAGCAACCCCTCATGGGCGCTGATGCCCGCTGGTTCGGCCCACGAACCCAGGGCGTGAATGATTTCGAGGGCTTTGCGGCCATCGTTATCGTCGGCCGCCTGCAGCCTCGCATCGGCGATATCGAGACTGCGGCGCGCGCGGTATTCTCGAGAGATGAACTGCCGATCACCGCGCATGTTTCCGGATCTCTTCCATCCACCGATGCGCAGATGTTAATGCAAGACGGATCCTTCCAGAAGGCCCTTCTGCGCGCGCACCCGGACCCTCGCGCGCAGGCGATCCTTGCCCAGTCGCGCGAATGCGCAACGCTTCAGGCCATTGCACGGCTCCGGCTTGTCGCGCCGGACCGCACGAAGCGGGTGGTCATCATGAGCAGTCTGCCGCTGCCGGACTTCCCGATTACACGCCTGTCCACGCTTGCCGCTCTCGAAAAAAATCTTGAACATGAACCCGACTGGAGGGGAGCCGTGCGCATTGAGAAGGCCCTTCAGGCCTTCGACGGGCGTCCGGTGCGCGGCACCCGACTATCGGCGACCGGGCTCAACATGGACCTGCCACTGCACTTCGAGACGGAAGACAGCGCCAGGCGGTTCCGCAGGGGACGGACAACGTCGCATCTTGTCGGGCTCTGCCGGCGTGCCGCTGCGGCCAAAGGTTGGCCGATCACCGCGCTCCTGCTCCGAAGAGAAAACGGAGGCAAGGCGGTGCCCGCAATTGTTCTTGAAGACCATGCGCCCCTTGATTTGGCCGCAGTGCTCTGGCCGGATCTCACCCCCCAATTGGCATGAACCTGTGCAAGTTTTTTTCAATCGTCGCGAACAAACCAACCTCCTTCGAAGCAGGCCTCACCGCCGCTTTCACAAACGCACCTTGGCAAAGACTCTGCGAAACCCACCAAGGACATGTCGTAATCAAAGAGAATACCGGCCGCCCGACCTGGAATAAACAGGGCAAAACCTGTGGATCGGCATCCACCAACACTGCTTGCCTGGGTGAAAACGGGTTGGAGGAAAACGCTGCGGTCACTCATCTCCGGGGCTTGTCTCGACGAAAGCCCGGAGTTGAGCGACTGCAGCAGAAAGGAAGAACTGGGGAGTGAGTACAGGTTCCACCGGGATGGATCATACGGTTTCCCGGTGCCGGGTTCGGGGTTCCGAAAATTCGACGTGAAAAGGCCGCTGTCCGCGTTAGGCTGGCCGGAACGCACCGACATTCCATTCCCGTTTGATGTTCGTTGGAACAATACGTTTTCATCCGGCAGGTCCGGCATCTCCTCCCCCGACAATTGATCTCCTGACTGACGAAAATTTCGCATGGGGATAGTCGGAGCTGATCACCTGCGCCGTGTATTTCGGCTTTCCCGAATGCAAACGCATCAGGACATTGACCCGTCAAAAAAGGCGGATTTTTCCAGTCAGGAGAACGAAATGCTCACTATACCCGTAGACTACGACGACGCGTGTTCATGTGCCGCCGCGGCTTTTTCATACGCGCGCGAAGCTGCCGATCTGCTCGAAGGACCGATCGCCACCGCACTTGTCGGAAACCCGACGGCGGAACTGGCTCTCCTCGCGCGGCGGGCGAGAGAGCGCAGAATCCTCGACACCTTCTTTTACGAAAGCCTCGTCGACGTCATTGCCGGCATCGACGAAAAAATCGAGGAGAACACGGTGCACGGCTGGGAAACCCACCCGATCTGGGATGAGAACTGCAATGAAGGCTCTACGGACGTGCCGGCCAGCGAGATGCTGCCGGAAGCTGAAGCCCTTGCCCTGGCGTCCCGGCCACTTCGTGTCCTGCGCGATCTCATCGCGCGGGTTCAGGATCTGCGCGCCGCACCGTCCAAAGTTGCGGCCTGTCGCTGAAACCCTTTGCGCTGTCCGGCGACAACAGGCCGGACCGGTTCACCGGCATGGGCTCATGCCCGTGCCTTACCGCCTGACAGGATCAGGCGGATTGACGGCCCGTCATCCCGGCGGGCCAGAATCCGAAGGGATCCTCTCATGAAAATGCAACCCAATCCGGTTTCGTGGTCAGCTTCGCCGCAACCGCATCCCCGGGTGACCCAAACTCAGCGGACGATCATCGCCGAGGCGCAGCGTATCGTGCTGCGCTACGGCCGGGACATCACCGCACACTGCGCGGCTGTCGCCGGCTCTGAGGGCGCGAAATTCGCGGACGAGATTTGCAACACGCTGCTCTGGAGCCGCATGCCACCTGAGACCTGGCCGATCTCCCGACTTCTCGTGTTACTCGGAACAACGCCACCGACAACCGGTATCGCCCGGCAGACCGCAGTGTCACGCGACGCCTTCCGCCGGATCGCATCAGACATCGCGAAGTTGAGGGCCCTAAGGGTTCTCCACGAAACCGTGGCCGTCGAGGAGACGCAGAAGCGTGGCATGTCGCCGCGTGGCAGTGCCCCGGAAACTCCGGGCTCCCGTCCCGGATAAGCGTTCGTGCAGGGAGGACAGGGACCGCGCCCTGCCCTCCCTGCATGACGCCCTGATGACCGCCGGCCTCGACGAGGCTGTACCTTCCCGCCGAGACCGACGGGGTAAATCGTCGTTACTTAAACGTGAGTTCCTGAGCACATACCATTCGACCCCGGTTCTGCGCCGCGAGTTCAGGATCAAAGATTATCCCGTGCGGAGGCTCGTTCCCGATTTCCTGCGCGTCAACCGACCCTGTGCAATTCGGGGCGCGCAGCAGATGCCAGGGCAAGGCTGCCGGACAGTGCGGGAAAACGACCACACGTAATTCACCAAGGTCGAGCAAATGGCGCAGTCCGGGCGAACGCGACACCTGGGTGTCGCGACACGCGCGTCACCAGTCAGTTTCATGTTCTTGCCATTGGTTCACCACGCGGATGCACACGTCCAGCGGCAACTTTGGATTTTCCGGAGGAATACCCATGGCCGGGGCGGAAAATCATCCATCACCGCAATTCACTCTGAGCCATCATTATTCGATTGCACAGGTTCGCCAACCAAAACAGTGTCGACAGCCACAAGAGATTGGCTTCACCAGTGTTGGTAACTCTCTTGAGTGACCTTCACCCGAGTTGTCCTCTCCGATCCTCCAAAGCAATTCTCCGGTGGATCGGCTTTAAAAGCAACCGAACGCCTTTCGCCTCCAGTGTTCTCCGCTCGTACTCAAGGCGGTTCCTGAACTCATACCGATCTGCCGCACCATGCGTATCATCGAACCCGTCGCGCAATCTGAACGCATGTACTACGGCGTCGCCGAAATCATGCCGCTCCCGTGTCGAACCCGTCCGGCAAAAGTTTTGGAGAAGCATGCCATGCAAATCCTCCCGCGAATGGTCGAGGAACAAGGTTATTCCCGCGAGCCGAACACGTCGTCGTCGCGACAACGCGCGACTGATTGATTTGAACATTAATCTACCCCCACCGACGCGGTGCAAATTAAACACTGTTCGGCCGTTCGAACTGCCTTCGTTGGAGCGTTCGGTTAATCTCCGCTGACCCGGCCCCCTGATCCGGGACGATCAGGTGTAGAATCCGTTCACAATTGGTTCCATCGGTCGGTTTGAGGTCAAGGCCTACTTAGCGGAGCCATTGCGGAACTCAAGCGAAGCAGACCGGTCGGAACGTTTTAGTTTGGCATGGACAGCCGGAGCCATCCCGCCAAGCTATGTACGTGGTCTGTGTGTATTGTAATCGATCCTCCAGTTTTCGTTGGTTTTCCGGGTTTCAGCGAGTTTACCGAGGATATTTTCGTTCAGAGGTTCAACCCGCAGGCGGCCATTGATGGGGAAAACGGCTCGGCTCCTGAGAAGGGACCGTATGGTGGCCCCACTTTGCAATAGAAGCTTACCATGCACCCTGCCAAAGTTGGCCACGAGCGCGCCAAGAACGTATTCCATGTCCATGTCGTCGATGCATCTGAATGTTCGAGCAATAGCAGGAAGCTAACGCGCCGCAAGTTGCTATCTTTCTTTGAGGCCTTAACCACGATGACCCAAAAAATGTACATCTCGTTTTCTGGGTGAACGCGGTGAACCCATATATTGCTTGAGCGAAGGCATCGCTCGAAAAGTAACCCAGTCGCTCATGGCGCAAATAAGGAATAAAACCATATGAAAATCCTAAGTTTGAAAGCAATAGACTCGGAATTTTTTGTTGCGGATATCGAAACTTTTGACGGAATTATTTCTTTGGAAGCGGAGATGTTTGCAAACAGACCGATCCATATCGAACGTGCCAATTGGAAGGATAGCGGTAGGGATGCTTCCCCGTTTGTCTGCGCGAATTTGAAGAGCATAGAAGCGATCTTTGCGGTCATGCCCCGATAAAGCGCGTAATTCGGATAAAGATGAAAACAAACTTGCTACCAGCGAACTCCGATGTTCGTTGGTAGCTGGAGTTTTTTTGGGTCTATATCATACAAGATGTTAGTGTGATCCACATTTCGTTACCCGGAATGTCAAGGTTCCCGTCTGGAAAGGAAATAGAGCCGCCGGCGCGGAGTACCTTGCCATGCAAGCGGCGCAACACTCTCAAAAAAATGTCCTTTGAAAACTGATCAACGGACCGCTCGAAGACGTCGTCCTGCTTTAAAAGTTTGTAGAACTCCGTGAAAAACGGTCCAATTCCACCCTAAGCATGAGCGAGACACCCATCACTGCCTGAAAGCACGCCACCAGAACTCGATCAGAGCCGGAATGCGTAATCTCAATTGAACTCGGCCCATTGCTTCCGTTCAACGGTACAACCAATGCTGCCAGAATCCACTGCTCGGCAATCGGCCTGGAAGACCATGCTACTGGAGGATCAGGTTCCCGATTGTGGCGCGGATAACGCTGTCCGTGTCGTCACTGTCGCCTGATACGGCCAATCCAACCAGCGCACCCGTTTCACCGCCGAAGGCACGCGCATAGTCTGCGGCAAGATCAACACGTTCACTATGGGATCCGGTGCCGGCCTGCCGCAATGCAATGGTCACACCCTGACCAGGTGGACCATAGGGCGACTGGATGATCTCATTCGCACCGTGATTGCCACCCCAGGCGTATTGGATAATCCGCACATCATCTTTGCCGAGAAGACTGCGGATATTTGCGTTTTGCAGCTCCGGTGCCACGTCCTCCGGCACAAACACGAAGTAAAGCGAGATATTTCGGTCATCCCCGCCCTTTTGCGCCAGGTTGGTCGCCGGCACCGATTGATCCACCGTCCAGGTCCATGAAGCGCCGGTGCTCGCCCACTCCGTCCGCGCAACACGGGTCCAGGCGATCGAGACCGATCCCTCCGACACCATGCCAAGATTGGTGCCGAAGTCGTAGTCATTCGAACTGAAAAGGGATAATCGCTGTTCCTGCCAGCCGTTGGTAAAGCTGACCGGAGCCGATGAGGCGGCCGATGTCAAAGTGGCAAGCAGTGCAGACAACACCACAACACGCATCTGATACACTCCAGTTGTAACTGGATTTGAAATAGCGCATCGCGGCCGGACGCACACTTCCAATTCGCTGACATAACGCCATTGTCAGACCTGAGGGCGTGCGACACGGTGGTGCGGACAGAGATTCACGGCACCGTCAGCTACCACGTGTATAGCTTCACCATGGTTTTTGAAAACCATATAAGCTTGGTAAAAACTGCTGGGCTGGAGGATAAATATCCGAGGCGTGGACTTCGCCACCCATTTTTTGCAGTTACTCCGATACATCCTCTAAAGCGCCCGGTGGACAATGCAGCGGTGGTTTGTGCCCGTACCGGTACCGGTTGGCTTACAATCAACAAATATTCTCGTTGCAAAGTACCCACAGGTCTCCCGGAATCTCCACGCCTGGCGCCCTCCCTGCTCGATTGGCGAACCGGTTCAAATGCGCTTTCTACCAGATCTTTTCTCCGGTCAGGAAACGCTGGGACTTGGTTTCGATGCTTCTGAGGCGGTGTTGCGTTTTAAGTTCGAAGCCGCAACTGTCAGAATGATGTGACCGGCGGCGCCCGGCCATTCTCCTGTGGGCGGCCCGGTGATGTGCTTCCAAAACGGTGCCATCTGATTTCATGCCTTGCGTAGCCCGCACGGGCCATCTTTACCTTGCGGACCCGGCTGGGACTGCTCTCGTCACGTCAACGACACACGGTTGCGGCACAAGCCCCTGGAAGGAATACCACGAGATATCAAGGAGCTGTACCGAAATGACGGGAGGGATCGAAATTCATCACCTCTGCAAGGCATATGCAGGAGCGCCGGCAGTCGACGGCGTCTCCCTACAGATCGCCCCGCAAGAGCATTTTGTAATTGTCGGTGAATCCGGCTGTGGCAAGAGCACGCTGTTGCGCCTGATCGCCGGGCTCGAGGTACCGGATCGGGGAACGATCCGGCTGCATGGGGAAATGGTCGCTGGCGATGGGGTGATGGTCTCACCTGAGGGGCGGGGAACCGGCTTTGTCTTTCAGTCCTACGCGCTCTGGCCACATATGAGCGTGCGGGACAATGTCGCCTTTCCGCTGGAGGCCACCGGGATGCCGCGCCGGGCAGCGGCGGCGGCGGCGGAGCCACATCT
This sequence comes from Amaricoccus tamworthensis, assembly GCF_049800875.1. Classification (NCBI taxonomy): domain Bacteria; kingdom Pseudomonadati; phylum Pseudomonadota; class Alphaproteobacteria; order Rhodobacterales; family Paracoccaceae; genus Amaricoccus; species Amaricoccus tamworthensis. The sequence goes on from NZ_JBNAFV010000007.1 coordinate 15,424, forward strand.
GGACACGGTGTCATTGAGACATCTGGCCGAGCGCAAGCCGGATGCGCTCTCGGGCGGGCAACGGCAGCGGGTCGCGCTGGCCCGCTGTCTGGCGGGTGGGGCGGGGACAATCCTCATGGACGAGCCGCTGGCCAATCTTGATCCGCATTTGCGCGCCACGATGGAACGGGAACTGCTGGCCTTCCATCGCTCGTCCGGCGCGACGACGATCTACATCACCCACGACCAGCGCGAGGCCATGGCGCTGGCCGACCGGATGGCGGTAATGCGCAACGGCAGCTTCCTGCAGGTTGGCACACCGCAGGAGGTCTACGATCGGCCGCAATCGCGGGAGGTGGCCAAGTTCATCGGACAGGGGACGGTTGTGCCGGTTCAGTATGCCGATCACACGGCGCAGCTGGACGGCGTGAGTTTCCCGGTTGAGGCGATGGCGGGACAAGCGCCGGGCGCAGCGATGGCAATCCTGCGCCCTGAAGCGATAGAAATCCTTGCGGAGGGCGATACGAAAGGGCTTGCCGGAACGGTTCGGGAAACCTTCTATCGCGGTGGCGGATGGGAAGCGGAGCTCGAGCTTGCGGGCGGATCAGTCCTGACACTGTCACATCGCGCGCCACTGACGCCCGGCCAGAAGCTCTTCGTGCGGATCAGGATCGCCTGGATCCTTCCGGAGGGCAGCTGAAGGGTAGTCCCCCCACTATATTCTCCAGGGAATGACACCGGGCGGCGCGCGCCGCCCCAGCCGATCAAGCAGCACCATCAACACGATGGTCGCCAGCACCGTCACCGAGGACATGGCCGAGGCCAGCGTAGTATAACCGCCGTCCTCGTAATTATAGATCGCGGTGCCGATAGTTTCGTTTCCCGTGGACCAGAGCAGCGCCGAAACCGTGACCTCGTTGTAGGCCGTCAGGAACACGAGGATCCCCCCGGAGGCCGCAGCAGGTGCAATCAGCGGCATGAAAATGCGCCGCATGCGGAACAGGAAACCGGCCCCGGCGATGCGCGCGGCCTCGTCCAGCGCCGGATCAAGTTGCACATAGGCTGCCGAAACGGGCTTGAGCGCGATGGCGAAGAAAGCACATAGGTAGGCAAGGAAGATGATCCCCAACGTGTTGTAGAGGGAAATGTTCAACAGCGGCAGCGGCTTGATGAAGGCGAGGATGAAGGCGATCGAGATGACCAGCCCGGGAATGGCATAGGTCATCTCCGCCAGCGTGGCGAGCCCGGTCGAGAGGCGGCGCACCGGCCCGCGCGGCCCGGTCACGAAGCGGGCGAGGAAAACACACCCAAGCGCTATGACGGCGGCCGCGACCCCGGCGGTCAACGTCGAATTCAGGAAGGCCCGCGCCGTGACCGATTGGCGGAACAGGATCTCGGTGAAATTGTCCAAGGTGATCGTCTCGGCCGTAAGCGGCAGGCCATAGGTGGAGACGAGCGCCGTGGCCACGAGCGCCGTGATCGGCAACACGAGGGTCGCTGCGATCAACAGCGCCAACCCCCCCTCAACCAGGCCGCGCAGTGGCCCAAGCGCGATGTGCAGCGGAGCCTGCGGCGGTCCAATCAGCCGGCTGCGGCTGCGTACCAGAAGCGCGGTCTGAGCCAAAATGATCCCCACGGCGACAAAGGCAAGGAGCGCCGCGATCACGGCCACATCGGTGAGCACGGAGGGACCAAAACTCGCCAACCGCTGCCAGATCAGCACCGGAAGCGTGATGTAGCGCGCCGGAATACCCAAAAGCGCCTGAATGCCGAAGTTACCGAGCGCCGATACAAAGGCCAGCGCGAAGGCGGCAATCAAAGTGGGCGCCATCAACGGCAGCAAGACACGGCGCAGCAGGCGCAGCGGCGTGGCTCCCGAAATGCGGGCGGCATCGCTCATCTCGCGCGGCAGGCTCCGCAGCGCGGCGAGGACCACGAGAAATACCAGCGGCGTGTGCTGGACCCCCAGCAGGAAAATCATTCCCCCGGCGGAGTAAAGCGGATGCGTTGTACCGATCTCGGGTGCGATGCCGAACGTGCGCAGTATCGCCGAAGACGGCCCCATGGCCTGCACCCAGGCAATCGCCGTCACATGCGGCGGGATCATCATCGGGATCAGCAACAGGAAAGTAAAAGCGCCCTTACACCGGATGTCTGTCAGCCCCATGACCAAAGCAATGCATGTGCCCGCGATGAGCGAGAGGATTGAGGAAAAGGTGGCTGTGACAAGGGAATGAACGAGCGCGCGAAGCACGGAGCGGCTGGCAAGCGCATCCATGAGCGGCCCCAGCGAGAGGGCTCCATCCTGGGTCACCCCGACCCGGGCCAGCAGGCTCAGCGGGAAGACGAACAACGACAGGGCGAATATAACGACAACGGCGAGGGTACCCAAAACCAACCCTGAAAGGAGAAGGCCGTGACGAACCTGAACAATCCAGCCCCCCTTACCCGTGACAATGCCGCCGTTGTGTTTGTCGACAATCAGGTCGGGCTGATGACCGGTATCCGCGACTATTCAATCGCGGACCTTAAACACAACATTGTCGGCCTGGCCGACGCCGCAAAAGCTCTCGGTCTGCCGATTGTCGCGACCACGACATCGTCAGAGACTTTATGGGGCCCTGCCATTCCGGAATTGCAGGAAGCGCTGCCAGATCAGACCTTTATCGACCGAACAACGGTCAACGCGTGGGACGATCCACGGGTGGAAGATGCAATTCGCGCCACCGGCCGGAGCAAACTGATCTTCGCCGGGTTGTCGCTGGAAGTCTGCGCCGCGTTTCCTGCAATGCGGGCCGTGCGCGAAGGGTTCGAAGCCTACATCGCCGTCGATGCCAGCGGGACTTTTAACATGACAAAGCGTGAGACGGCTTTGCACCGGCTTACACAAGCCGGAGTGGTCATCGCGGATGGTGCCAGCCTGATGATCGAAATCCTTGCAGATAACGCGAACGAGCAGGCCGGTGACGTCTACAGCGCCCTGGGCATGGATTGGTCGATCCTGGTCGGCCAGGTTCGGGCGAGTGTATAGCGAGGCGCTGCGAAACCCATGTGCCTCAAAGCGGGCAGGCGTTCCGCAATACGCGCCTTTGCCAGGGGTCGCAGGTACAGTTTTGTCATATCCATGACCCGTCGCCTGCTTCCCTGATCGCAATGGACTGGCTGCCGCCAGGTTTCTTTAGCCTCAAGAGCCGTCCTGCCCTCCCTTCCAATTCGACACAACCAATCAGCTTTCGGCTCACCACAGGAGATGACCATGACCAACCAACCGATCCTCGTAATTGGCGCCACCGGTAAAACTGGATCGCGCGTTGTCACCAAGCTTGACACCATGGGCCTGCCCGTTCGCCGCGGCACGCGCGGTTCCCAAACCCCCTTCGATTGGGAAGACCAAAGCACGTGGACCCCTATCCTGACAGGCGTACCCGACCGGGTTTCGTCCATCGGTCTGGAGCCCGGCTGCTGTGGCACACACTAAAGGGGCGCGCCGGGGTCGCCCAAAATTACCGGAAAACCGGAAACCTGTGCGCAGTGCAACTCCTTCCCGGATATACAATGATGGAAGGTACCATGCGATATCCCAGTTGAACTCGAAGACGCACTGGCGATTTTGGAGGCCGTAGAAATTTAACGCTTTTGGGTCGTCTTCGCAGGCGGCCCACAGCTGCCGCCGACTCCACAAATAAGTGCCGCAGAGCAGCTTCACCGAACCGGTCATTGGTGCGCCGCACAGCGTTTACGAAAGTGGAGCAGCAGGTGTTACTTGCCAATGTCTGGTTGGCAACGCGAAGCGGAGTCGACGCGTCTCGACAAGCTCAACTGCCCAATATCGCTATCGTAAGAGGAACTGGGCAGACCGCGATTGCGAAAGCCAGGATTGTTGGCAGCGGAGCGAACAGACCGCTCAGTCCCGCAAGGAGGGCGATACCGCCGCCGCCGCCCACCAAAGCGTTTCCGGGGATGTTCAGCGCCAGAGCGAGGGACAGGTAGCGACGACGGAGTGCCAGAGCCACCAGGCGAGGCGGTGCGCCATCGAGGAGCATCGTCAGACGCTCCTCCTCGGACAGGGGCGCCGCACGTCTCACGAGATCCGCCGCACGTCGCATCCGCAGCAAACCGAGAAACCGTACAAGCACCGAAATCGGTACGATACGACCAATCGTGTAGGATAGACACAATGCAAGCACGGTCCCGATATAGACCACGGGCACAATGGCGGCGCCAAAGGCTGTCAACATCGCCAGACCGATCTCGGCGCCCGGAACAAACGGAAGGGCAAGCAGCACGATGAACGCTACCGTACCGACCATAATACTTTGATGAACCTGCTGCTCGTTTTCAGGCACGATCCGAATGTCCAGCGAGTCCCGCACAATATGCGCCGTCAAGGTCGCCACGACGACCAGCGCCACCAATACGACGACGCGCAGGGCGAGGCGCGCCAAGCCTCGGGAGACCGGTTGGGCGGACGGCGCGGTCATGTACCGGAGACCGGGCCTGCCGGTGCCGTAGACGTCCCTCGGCCTTCGAAGTATATCTGATGGGTCCAGTACCAGCGTCGCGTGGTCCACGTGCCCTGGAAGCGAAGACTGTCATCATCAACCGTGCCGTACCAAACAACAGTATGCGGAGCGTGGGGGCAACGTGTCGTCGCCGTAAACTGCAGCGCACCGTTGACCTGCTTCACCTGATAATCCGACCACCCGAAATCGCAGTACTTTTGGCACATTGCAGACTGAAATCGACCGTCCACGAAGTGCAATTCGTCGTGTAGGACGTCATCGGAGTCCGCGATCCTGTCGACCGTGTAAAAGACGCGCCCGTCCAGCGCGCTGGACGCCTGCCACGGCCCTTCGGGTACCGCAAGATCGGGAATATCCCGGCCCATCACACTGACCGCCCCGATTGCAGCGCCGATCACAATGGCTCCGACTGCAAATGCCTGGGGTATGGGTGTCATGTGGCCTTCCTTTTAATGACCGAAAGACTGCCCCGTCAGATGAGGCCCGTGTAAAAGGTGTCCAACAGCAGCGACCAGGTATCGCGCCCGCGCACCAAACAAAAAGCTGCCATCGGATTTCTGAAACGGCATCAGAAACTGCGTCGAGGCGGCGGTTAGGGCGGCCTCGACGGAATGCTCGGCCACCTTAACCGCCACGCCCGAAGATTTCATGCCGCGCAGAGCCGTGTCAAGATCGGGGTAGTGCCATGGGGAGTCCACATCAGCCACTTCGAGCGGAGTTAACCTGTCGGCTGTGGCAAAGGCACGCAGGTTCGACTCTTCCGACAGTACAAAGGGCCCGCCAGCGCCGGGCGGGGGCGGCGGCATCAGCGGCTTGAGAGCCGCAACACGTCCAGCCGCCTCCATACCTGCGGTTTCGCCCCACGTCATGATCACGACCCTGCCGTCCGGCCGCGTCATCCGTCCAGCTTCGCGCAAAGCCCGCGCCGGATCGCCTGCGAACTGAAAGGCATTGAACCCGGTGACCAGATCGAAGCTGTCATCGTCGAAGGACAATTCCTCAAGATCGCCCTGCGGGAAATCGCCGCCGGGGCTGCGCTCCCGCGCGATTTCCAACAAGGCGTCCGAGGCGTCGAGTCCCGACACCACCGCGCCAAGCGTGGTCGAAAGCGCTGCCGCCATGCCCGCGCCGCAGCCCACGTCGAGATGTCGTGTTCCCGGGCCGACCTCCGCGTTGGCGAGGACGGCGTGGAATACCGCCGCGAACTGCCCTTCCTGCATCTCGGCCCAGTCGCGAGCGTGTGCACCCCAAAGCCGGCCATTGGCCTGTGCGGTTTCTGTCCTGATGTCTCGGCCATGCCATGTTCTCTTTTCGATACTGCGTGTGCGAGGATGATCGGTTCGCACATGGTTCAGGCGGATCGGAATTTAGGCGGGTTCAGGTTCACCCCCGAAAAGCGCCCAGAATTCGTCCCGCGCATTGCTGCGGGGAAACTCCCCCTCTGGCGCGGGAACGCTTAGGAACCGGCACAGCGGGTCCCAACCGTCCGACGGGGTGAAAATCAGCAGTTTGTCAGCCGGAACCGTCTCACGGACCAAGGCATTGTTGCGCCGATAGGCCGTGATGCATGTTTCGCGTTGCAGGCCGCCGAAGACACCGTTCACGAGCAACTGCTCCATTGTGCTGAACAGATTCACCAGTTCCGGCGGCAATGGCAAGGTTCTGTAGTGTTGCCAGAACTTGCCGATGGTCGTTGAGTAGCTGGCCCACCATTCCTCTTCCGGTCTTTCCGTGTGCAAGACCTTGGCGTCGGGAAAAGCGCGGAGAAGTTCCGGCCAGACAGCGGCGCACGGAAAGTCCACCTGAGCGGTGTATTTCGCGAAGGCGGATTGCCAGTCAACAGCTTCGCCGGCCACCTGCGCTTTCCAGAACGGGGGCTGTTCCGGATCGCCCATCACTTCGGTCATATGATGGCACGGCCCAAAGCCAAGCTGTTCAAGGGCCATCTTCGTCGACATCGTGCCAGTCCGGCCAAAGCCGCTTCCGATTATTTGCAATGGCATGTTTTGTGCCCCCTGTTTCTTTGCGTCCACCTCTTTGGGCCGCGACTTCAATCCACGCCGACCGGAACCATGCCGCTTGGGCCCATGGCCGTGCCGACGGCAAGCACGTCACCGTCCCGCGCCCACCCGAAATGGTTCGCCCCGGAAGGTTCGGTCCAGAAACTGCCGGGAGTCAAAGCGACCATCGACGCTTCGTCGAACTTATCACCAAAGGCCCACAGGAGCGTGCCCGAGATTATGGTGCTGTGGCGCCACGCGTCGGGATGGGCATGTGGCGGCAGCCGTGTGCCCTGTGGGACCTTGACCATGAAGGAATAGGGAGCTGCCTTCGCGGGGTCACCTGTCAGGATCGCCATCTCCATTCCCGAGTTGCCCATGGAGCGCCAGGCGAGGTCCTCGTGCAGCAGGATCACAGGCTCGTCGGCACTGGCCATGGTTGCGCAAATTGCGACAGCTGCTGAAAGAAGAAGTGGCTGGAGATACGTCAACTTCCTGGGCATTCCATAAATCCTTTTTTATTTGAGTTTCAAAAGTTCCTCCCCACCGGGAGAGCATTGGACCACATGCGGCTGAGCATTTCCCACCCGTCGCAGTCTGTCCACTTGCCCGACTAAAAAGATCTAAAACGGCAGTGTCAGCCCAGTACTTCCGCCGCCTGTGGCGGCGCGAGACCGGCGGCGACACGGAAGAACGTGTGCGCGCGCGCCAGGTAATCCGGGTTCGCGCTCAGCCAGCGTCCCGCAAGGCGGGCCTCGACCAGTTTGGGCGCGATGCGCTCGACGGCCTGAAATGTCCCGGCAGCCTTTTCAATCCGACCCTGTCCAACGTACGCGATGGTGCCGAGGATCAACGGCGTCGCGCTCTGCGCGGCCTCGGCCAGGGCAGCCTCCGCAGCGATTGCCGTGGCGTCGTAATTGCGCGCTGCAAACTGTGCAAACCCAAGGGCGCAGAGCATCGAACCACGGGCAGGGTCCCGCGGAGAGCGCCTGAGACCGGCCTCGGCCAAGGGCACGCCAATCTCTGCACAACCATTGATCGCCTCATAAAACCCAAGCCAGCACAAGGTCACGGCGCAATTCGGGTTCATCCTGTGGGCCTGCCGCAATTCAGGGAGACCCGCCGAAACATCCTGTTTCATGAAGTGCAACTGTGCCCGGAGCCTGCGAGCCTGATAATCCGTCTTGTCGATGGTAATGGCCTGTGTCGCGGCGTCGATGCCTGCGGCCAGTGTGTCAGGAACGCTGTCGGTTGTGCCGTGGTAGACATTCCACCAGGCAACCCAGGCCAGAACCCGCCATGCAAGCGCAGACCGCGCGTCGCGCGCCAGAGCCTGTTGCGCCATGTCCGCGGCCGCGTCGCGCGGACCCGGATCATAGGCCATTTCGCCAGAGGAGATCGCGAACCAGGCACGCTGGGCGATACCATAGCTGGTCAGATCCTTGGGGGGAACGACGCTTATGCGTTTGGCCTCGGCCCGGTCAATCTGCGGCGAGAGGCAGGTGACGATGCTTCGCGCAACCCGCGCCTGTGTCTCGAAGTGATCGGCCATCTCCCGGTCGAAGCTCTCTGCCCACACATGCCCGCCCGTGGCCGCGTCGATCAGCTGCGCCGTGACCCGAACCCGGTCGACGCTTGCCCGCACGCTGCCTTCAACGACATAACGCACTCCCAACTCGCGCGCGACCGCGCTCAGGTCACGCGGCATCTGGCGATAAACGAAGGCGGAGTTGCGGGCGACGACGAAAAGATCGCGGAAGCGGGAAAGCTCCGTGGTGATATCCTCGACGAACCCATCGGCGAGCCAGTCTAAAGCAGGATCACCGCCCATGGTTTCGAACGGCAGCACGACGACCGATGGCCTGTCCGGAAGCGCCAGATCCGGGCCGTGCGACAAAACGTCGAGGGCGAAGCAAAGTCCACGGCCCGGGACGGTGACAATCGCTTCCGGACCCAGAGCCCGACGCAGATTGGCGACCTGTACGTTCAGATTGTTGTCGCCGACCACCGTGTCAGGCCAGACGACCCTCATAAGTTCGTCCCGTGGCACGACTTTGTCGCGCCGAAACACCAGCGTCTCCAGAAGATCGAAAGCACGGGACCCGATCGGAACAACTTCCCCCTCACGAAAGAGCATCCGCCTCCGACAGTCCAGGATGAACCCGTTGAAACAAAGTCGATCCATGATTTCTTTTTTAATCAGAATTTGTCATCGATGGTGGGACAATATCAGAATTCGCGCGTTCATCCCAATACTATGACGAGGCGTCACGTCTGTTGGCTCAAGCTTCATTAAAGAGGATCCAGGGGCCTTACCGTACTGCGAAACAAAAGGTGGCCTTGCGGCCATCCGGAAGTCGGCTTTTTACGTCGCCGCATTCCCTCTTGCGCCTGCTTGGAAAGTCCGGTTGCCGCCACACCGGACGAGTGGCGACCGGCCCTTTGATGCCGGTCAACCTTACGATCGGATGTTGCAACGCGGCGCTCCACTTCTGACATTCACGGCACCGGCATGCACCGGCCACATGCAGACCGGGAGGAGACGGATGAAGCGGCCGTGCGTGCGTATTGTCGGAGATCAGCCGTAGCACCCATTGTGCATTCAGTGATGAAACCTGGTCAGGAACTCAAGGCACCGTCCCCTGCACTACCTGCTGGCCGCCTCCAAAAATCGGGAAGAGATGGATCGAGAAGATAATGAACAACGCCATCATAGCGATACTCTTCCAGCTTCGCTCCCGGCTTTTAGGCACACCATTCATCGAATACCTCCTCCCCGTCGAAGGATTCAGGCTTTGCCGCATGCACCTGAACCGGTGTGCCGGCCACCAACTCAGGTCACGTTGCCGGACCGGCGATGAACAGAATACCGCTGGCGTCTGGTTTTTTCGCACATGCGCGCGCCACCGTTCCAGCTCTCATCGAAACGCGTGCAAGAACACGGCTGTAAAATTGCCTGTCAGCCACTTGCAAAGCGCGCTCTGCGGCGGCTTCAAGTCCGATGTCCTTGAGAATTGCAAGCCCGCCATCACAGGTCGCGGCTACTCATCCATCGAAGAGCTCCGGCGTCATCACATCATGGCCTGCACCGCGCCGCTCCCCGGCAAGCTCAAGTTCGACGGGTCGCAAACCCAGCACGGAAAGAATAAGCAATACTGTGGCCATCTGCGACTTCCCATATCAATATGGTCCATATTTGTTCCGTCGTGATTTTTGAAACGCGACAAGTCTTCCGCTTTCCATCCGGTCGTCATTTTTGCTCACCGACCTTGCGGCGCCACACTGCAAATCCCAAACCAGTGGACCGTCATGTGTCCACCGGTATCGGAAACGCTGCGTACGACAGGCCTGAGGTACTGCTGCTCGGTTCAGGTTTGACACCCGTCGTTGCAGGCGGCCAGAGGAAGAAGCCGCTTGTGCGGCATTTGCGCCCATAACTGGCGTCGGTCGCCGGTTTGATTGTGGTGCACCGTGGGAATGGGCGCGCCTTTCTGATGCTGTGACCTCTCAATCGACAGAAAGGAGGACGAAAGGACTGAAGAAAAAATTTTGCCGTTGCGTGCGCGGATGATGGAGGACATGCGCATTCGTGGGATCGGCGCCAAGGTGCAGAAATCACATATCAGGGCGATGGGGGATTTCGCGGCGTTCCCCGGGCGCTCACTATGAGACAGGTGCCGTCGGAGGGAGGCTGCAAGGCATTTGTTGGCCGCGTCGAACGTGCACTGATCGTTGCCGCCGGTCCGGATTGAGCCGGCTCAAACGGACCCCGGAGTTTTGTCGCGGTCCGGGAAGCTGTTGCATCACGGGTTTATAATGCACCCACCAGTTTTTGGGTGATTCCGGAGGTCCAGATGAAACATGCTTCACTAAGCCCAACCACGCTGCTGGCGCTCGGCATTGCGGATATCAACAGTCGTCAACCGGTGAAAAAGGAAAATGTTCGGGACGCCGCCCAAGGTTTGATGGAGACGCTGTCCGGTGATGAAATCAGTTCGGCAGTTGACGCCATGGACGTCGAAATTGACCGGGTGGATGTTCAGTGGTCCATAGAGAGCGATGTCGCGGAATTTCGCGACACAATCCTTGAGGCCCGGTCTCTTCTGTACAGGAGCCTGAAACTCAGATTTGACGGTGTTGACATGCTGGTGGCCAGGGTAAACCCGGATGGCTGGTCGGCCGGTGCCGCGGACATGGTGATGCAAAGAACCTGGCCGGACGGCACAATCTTCCGTTCCAGCGAAGTATGGACCCGGGTCCGGCACGGACTCGCCGCGGCCCTGAACGCGGCCGACGACTGGATCAGGCACGATCTTTACGGAACCGGCAACCGGGACAGGCTGCTTGAGGAGCATGAACCGAAGCCGAAGCGGACCGCACCCGAACAGGAAATGCCGCCGCATATGCTGTTCACTCTTGGCGAATTTCTTGAAACCAACCCGTCTTCCGACATCGTGGATATTCAGCGGCACCTGCGAGCGCAACTAAACGCGCACCTCGCGGAATGGTCGGGGCAGGCAAAACGCGCACTGCTGGAAAGCCGCACCGCGTTCCTGAAGCAATTCGGCGTCGATGAAAGCCTCGACACCCGCCGCGCGCGTAGGAAACGGCTGGAAGAGGCCCTTGAAAAGCGCGACATGTCGGAACGTCTGGACCGGCTCATGATATCCAGCGTTCCCGAAACGGTGCTGGAGGCCCTGACGCAGGGTTTTCAGGCTGCCAGTCCGGGCGCCACGACAGCCGATCTGATGGGACATCTGCGGACGGGAATGGAACGGCTTCGCGATATTCACGAACGTCTGGATGGTCTGGGCAACGCCTCCCGCTACGGATACGTGAAAACGGCGGACTTTCTTGAGCTTGCCGATTTCGACGCTGCAGCCACGGTCATTGAGGAGGTCCGCGCACTCGCGCAAAAACTGGCAGCCAAGGGGACGCCCTTTCTGCCACCAGCACCGCCACGCCGAACGCGCCGTCACCTCTATGGCGTGGACCTGCGCGGCTTTAAGATGGTGGAGCCGGAAGTGGATGATCTCCTGCCGCGGGATTCCTTCCTGAAACAGGGCGTCTACGCGGCGGCCCTGAATGGTCCACCCGTGCGCTACGCAAGGGCGGCGGCGAAACTCGGCAATCATTTGGCCCGGGACCGGCAACAGATCACGAGAATGCAGTTCCGCGAACGGCTGCAGCTGTCAATTGGCTGGTGGGAGGCAGCCACAGCCTGGTGGACCCGCCCAGACTACCCGCGAAAATGGGGCGTGCTTTCCTGCAACATGGCAAACGCACGGGCGAAACTAAGCATGCTCAGGAACGAACCATCGGGACTCGCACCGGCCCTTGCCGAAATGCAGTCCGCAAGGGACGTACTGGAAGAAGCGGGAGAGGCATGGTGTTACGCCGCCGCCCATTCGGCATTCCTTCGCATCAGATCAGACATGATCCGGCACGGTATCGAGGCGTTGCCCGCAGGTACCGGACACGAAGCCATTCCCAAATCCGACCAAACCGGGCCAGGCTGCACTGCGTCTCCAACACTGGTCCCACCATGTTTCAAAGGTCGACCCGTGTGAGAAGGACGCCTGTTCGGTAACCTGACCGGCGCCCGGTGGTCCGCCTTCGACACCTGTTTATCAGACCGCTCAGCGATCGAATGCCCTGACGGATCATCTGCCTCCGGCAAGAGCCATCTGACGAATTTCCGATGCCGGGGGAAATGAGACCCGTGCATGGAACGCGCTTTTGGATGTCGTACCAAAATGTTGACGCTTCTGATTTGAACCCGCGCCGGTCCTGGACGGAAGACGGCCACTACGCTGCGCCGAGTGCGGCGACCATCATTCGTACTTCGGTCTCGGATGTTTCGAAACGACCCCCCGGCGGATCGAAATCCGAAAATGCCGGATCCCCCGTAACAGCTCTGCGGCAGGCGGCATGAGCCTCGGTTGCGCCGGTCACCGCAAGTACATGTGAAACATTTTCCGGCGTGAGGCCGCATCCGGGCATTACAGATATCCTCCCGGCGGCCTGAGAAACCATCTTTCGGATGAGGTGAACCCCGTCCGGTGCGAGGGGTTTCGCGCCGGACGTCAAAACGCGTTCAAAGCCAAGTGCAATCGCCTGTTCCATGGCCACCAACGGGTCGGGAACCACGTCAATCACACGGTGCAGCGTCTTGCCGAGTCCTCCGGCTGCCGTGACCAGTCGCTCCAGGACGGCCATGTTCAGCGTTCCATCTGAGAGTTGTGCGCCCAGAACAACACCCGCCAAGCCTGCTTCGCGGGCAATGGCGATATCAGCCAGCATGATATTCGTGTCGGCATCGGAAAATACAAAAAGGCCGCTACGTGGCCGGATCATCGCGTAGCAGGGCACTGGCAATCCAGCCGCAGCCCTCATCAATCCGGCGGATGGCGTCAATCCACCCTCAGATAGTGACGAACAGAGTTCTATACGTCCCGCACCGCCGTTTATTGCGGCCTGGGCTCCTTCAAGAGTGTCAACGCAGACTTCCAACATACTCCAACCTTACTACTGCAGAATATCCCAATGTTTACGGGAACCACTCAAAAACTATTCGGCCCATATGTATGTCCCGACTGCTGTTCGCAAATAATTTCTGGCATGTTCTCGGAAGTCGCTCATACGTATCCGGCCTACTGATCGACACGCGGGTCGTGGCCCTGTTGGGGTTACGCACGCGCCGTGGTCTAATTAGCGGCAAGGTCCAAATTGACCGAATGGGCCGTCAGACTCTGGGGGCGTAATTGTTCCGTTTCATGCTTTCTGTCAGTCGCGAAGTCCTCTGGGTCGATCCGGCTTATACGCCGACAGCAACCTCGTCTCTGGGCCCGTCAAACGCCGTCTTGTGTCTCAAAATGCTCCACGCCATTCGCGCCAGCTTGTTGGCCAAGGCGGCAGCAAGCTTGTTGCGGTTTGGCCTGCTGCCGGTTTCGTGGACGGCAACTTAAGCTTTCATAGCCCGCTCCTCAAAGATTATCGGACTTAGATAACCAATGGTCGAGTAACGACGCCTGGGGTGGGCTCTGAGGGCCGCTTGCAGCATCACGCGCTCAATCCAATGCAGGCCACAGGATGGCTCTTGACGCGGCCGGGCTATTGCGCGTGCGAGCAGGTTTCACAGGACAGGCTCGAACTCAGCGTTTGCCTGCTGGGCCGCGCCGCGCGGGTCTCTGACGAGGGCGATGACCGTATCCTCGGCGCTCATCAACCAGAGGCGCAGGTTCGTCGATCCCCAGTATGAGGCGACTCAGGCGGCGGAGGCAATGTCAGGTTGCTACATTTTGTTTATGCAGCGGGCCCGAACTGTGCGGATGCACTGATAGGGTCATTGCAATCCGGTACTCTTGTTTAGGGCGCAAGGCCGTCAGGCCATTTGGCCCAGTGTGCGTTTCGCCGCTGACATGCGATTGCGGCTCTACGGCAAAGCGGTTCAGCGCTGGGTCGGCGTAGAACATCAAGACCGTCGTGCCGATTGAAGTGAGGGTCAGATCGTATTCAAGGCAGGGTTGACTGATGTTTGCGGTGCCCTTCCAACCAGAATAGCATTCATTGCGCCAACCCGCCGGTAGACTGCGCCCCAGCTTGTAATCGGCGGCGTCCGGCACGGGGACGTGTCCCATTGGCAGGTGACCAGGGCCTTCGGGCCAGAGTGTACTGGCCTCAAAACGAAGCGTGGTGTCGGGATGCCTCGGAAAGAAGGGATGAAACCCCAGCCCGACTGGAACGGTAGCAGAGCCGTCGTTCACGGCCCGGAGGCTCAGGGTCAAGCCCGTCTCCGAAAGTCGCATCCGATAGCCAAGGCTCAAGTTATAGCCGTGATCGAGCAGGCGCAGGGTCAGGTGACATTGATCCGTCTCAACCTGCGCGACGTGCCACGGACGATGCCACGCCCAACCGTGCAGGCAGAGCGGATCGTCGGTATTGGGCGAAAGATCGGCAGTGCGCCCTGCAATGGTCAGACGGTTGTCACGCACCCGGTTCGCGAAGGGCGACATAGGGAACAACGCAGATTGCCCTGCGTCCTGCGGGCTTGGACAGGCTGCTGCCAGAATGGGCAGACGGCCAGAGGCGGTCACGAGGTCAAGCGACCGAATGGACGCGCCCTGATCCGGATCGACCGAAAGGTTGAGCCTGTCGGAGGACAACTCAATCATGGCCAAAAGAAGGGAGGGCGGTCACGGGTGATTTCCCGGGTTGCCCGTTTCGAACGCAGCAATACGGTTCAGTTCCCCCGCTGCGAGCGCAACCAACCCGGTCATCAATTCACGCGCGCTGTCGGCGTCGCGCATCCGGATCGCCTCGAGTACGGCGCCATGCGTTTCCAGCGAGGCCTCAAGGTTCTCCGACGCGCGCGTGGTCAGGCGGAAGCTCATGCGCAGCGCCGATCCGATAACAGCACCGAAATTGGCGAAGATGTCGTTTTTTGACGCCATAAGGATAGACTGGTGGAAGTCCTCGTCCGCCTCGACGGTTCCTTCGATGTCGCCTGTCGCACCGGCGCACATGCGGTCGTATGCGGTCTGGATACGCCCAAGGTCCGTCCCGTCAGCGCGCAACGCAGCCATTTCGGCGGCAGCCGGTTCAATGACCTGCCGCGCTTCGGTCAAGGAACGGATGAAGCTGGCGTCCGGAGGCAGGCGTTCGCGCCAGGCAAGGATATCGCTGTCGAGATGATTCCACTGCTCTGACGGCAACACGACGGTTCCGATGCGTGGACGGCTTTCGATCAGACCCTTGCCGGCGAGCATCCGCACGCTTTCGCGCAGGGCCGTCCGGCTGACCTCCATCTCCTGGCTCAACTCTGCCTCTGTCGGCAGACGGCTGCCGGGCGAAAATTCGCCCGACAGGATTCTCCGTGCCAGCGTACTGGTCACCATTTCACGTTGGCGCGGAGGTATGCTTCGCAGCGGTCCTGTCCTGTTAATCGCCATGCGTCCTCAGCTCTTGTTCAGCCGGTATTCCGCGAGAAATACCGCGAGGATCAGAAGTGTCCCCTTGGCAAGCATCTGGTAAAACGTAGGGACTGCCGTCAGGATCATGCCGTTGTTCAACACCCCGATGATCGCCACGCCCAGCAGTGCGCCGACCACCGTGCCACGGCCACCCTGCATCGCGCAACCGCCGAGGAAAGCGGCAGTGATCGCCTCGAGTTCCAGTCCGTCCGAGCCCGAGATAGGCTGCCCCGAACCGGTCCGTGCCGCCAGCATGATGCCGCCCACGCCAGCCATGATGCCCGACACGACGTAGATCGCCACCCGGTAACTGGGGATGTTCAACCCCGATAGCCGCGCCACGATGGCGTTTCCGCCAATGGCATAGTAGTTCCGGCCGACGATGCTCTTGTGCATGAAGACGTAGAAGCCGATTGCCACGGCGACGAGGATCCAGAGCGGCGCGGGCAGGCCCAGTATGCGGCCAGTGCCGATCCAGCGGAAGGCGTCGTTGAAGATCGAGATCGACTGCCCGTTCGACAGGATAAAAGCGATACCGCGGAAGATCGCCATGGTCCCCAATGTCACGATCACCGCGTTGATCCGCCCGTAGGTGATGAGCAGCCCGTTCACCAGCCCGGCGAGTCCGCCGACAACGATGCCCGCCAGCAGGCCCACGCCCGCCATGTCGGTGGCCTGGATCGCCATGGCCGTGGCCACGGTCGTCAGCCCCACGATGGAGCCGACTGAGATGTCGAGTCCGCCCGAGACGATCACCCCGGTCTGCGAGATCGCCAGTACACCCAAGATCGCCACGCCCATGCCGATGTTCAGCAGGTTGCGCGTCGAGAAAAAGACGTCGCCGCGCAGCACGCCGAAAATTACGAGCAACCCCACCAGCGCCACCAGCAGGCTGATGTTGTGAATTCCGATACGTTCTGTGACACGGTGCATGCTGAACCCTCCGTGCCCAGAATCTGCGGTCTGCTCGGTCATTGACCTACTCCTTCAAGTTGTGCCGAGGCCTCGGCCGACCCGTGCGTTATGGCCGCGGCCATAACGGCTTCCTCACTGGCATCGTTGCGGTCGAACTCGGCGCGGATCCGGCCGTCGGCCATGACCAGCACCCGATCGGAGAGCCCGAGCAGCTCGGGCAGCTCGGAAGATATGACGATGACGCCCAACCCTTGGGTGTCGGTGAGATTGCGGATTAGGTCGTAAATCTCAGAGCGCGCGCCCACGTCAATGCCGCGCGTGGGCTCGTCGAGTATCAGCACCTTCAGGTCCGAAGCCAGCCACCGGGTCAGCACCACCTTCTGCTGGTTGCCGCCCGAGAGCGACGTTATCGGCGCGTCCAGCGACGAGGCTTTGAGCCGCATCTGCTTCGAGATGCCCGAGATCAATTCCAGCGCCTTGGAACGGCTGAAGAAACCGCCGCTCGACACCTTCTGCGGCACGCAGAGCACCGCGTTCTCGAGGATTGTCTGCATCAGCAGCAGCGCCTCCTCCTTGCGATCCTCTGGGGCGAACCCGATACCCGCCGCGATGGCCGCGGCGGTGTCGCCCGAGGGCAGCTCAACTCCGTGGATCAGCACCCGTCCGGCGCGGCGGCGATGGAAGCCAAAGATGCCCTTGGCCAACTCGGACCGCCCCGCGCCGATCAGCCCGCCGATACCCAGCACCTCACCCGCCCGCAGGTTTAGCGAAACGTCCGTGACATGCTCCGTCGTAATATTCTCGACCTCGAGCACCACATCGCCTGTGGCGGCCGCGCGGTCCGGAAACATGTCAGACAGTGGCCTGCCCACCATCAGGCGGGTAATCTTTTGCTCGGTGATCCCGTCGGCGGGCAGGTCGTCCACCAGTTCACCGTCGCGCAGCACCGCCACCCGGTCGGCCAGTTCGGTGATCTCGGCCAGCCGGTGCGAGATGTAGATGATCGCCACGCCCTCCGCCCGCAACTTGCGGATGATGTCGAACAGCCGCCCCGTCTCCTCGTCGGTCAGCGACGAGGTCGGCTCGTCGAAGGCGATCATCCGCCCGCCCGCCTGAACCGCGCGCATGATCTCGATCATCTGCCGCTGCGCTGGCCCCAGCCCCGCGCACAGCTGGCGCGGCCGCAGTTCGCCCGCCATGCCGAAGGTCTCGAGAAGCGCGGCGGTGTCGGCGTAGAGCTTCGACCAGTCGAGGAAGACCCGCCCCCTGCGCGGCAGGTCGCCAGTAAAGATGTTCTCGGCCACTGTGAGGTCGGGTACGATCTCGGGCTCCTGGTGGATCACCCGGATGCCCGCCGCATGCGCCTCCCGCGGCTGAGCGAAGCGCACCTCGCGGCCCTCGATCTCGATACTGCCCCGAGACGGCGGAAAGACCCCCTCAAGCAGCCGCATCATCGTGGACTTGCCCGCGCCGTTCTCGCCCACGAGCGCAAGAACCTCGCCGCTACGCACGTCCAGCGTGATGTCGGTGAGCGCGCGCACCGGGCCGAAATGCCGTGTCAGCCCCCTGGTGCGCAGGAATAGTGTCCTCATGACGGGCTCTTCTCCCTTGTGCGTCAGGTTCACGTGAGACGGGCGGCGCAGACCGCCGCCCGCCGTC
The DNA here is from genome assembly GCF_049800875.1 of Amaricoccus tamworthensis. NCBI lineage: Bacteria > Pseudomonadati > Pseudomonadota > Alphaproteobacteria > Rhodobacterales > Paracoccaceae > Amaricoccus > Amaricoccus tamworthensis. The sequence continues at coordinate 33,472 of NZ_JBNAFV010000007.1, forward strand.
CCGGCTTAGCTGCAGAGCCGGTCCGAGTAGTCGCCGAAGTTGTCCAGCGTGATGAACTCGGGGTCGGAATAGGTCGCCTGCGGCAGCTCCTCACCATCCTGGATCGCGGCGAGCAGCAGCTTGACCGCGTCGCGGCCATGGTTGGCCGAGTTGAGCCACATCGTGCCCTTGAAGGCAGACTCGCGCCCGTTGCCGAAGGCATCGCAGGAGCGGCTGCCGTCGATCCCGATGCCGATGCCCGCGTCCGCCGGATAGCCCGAGTTCTCCATCGCCCGCGCCGCGCCCAACACCCCGTCATCGTTGCAGGCGTAGAAAATCCAGTGATCGTACTGCGGGTTCGCGGTCAGCGTCGTGGTCATGACGTCGATGGAGTTAACCATCGTGTTGTCATAGGCGGCACGCACGATCTGGTCTTCGGTCAGATCCGAGTTCTCGAGCAGAGCTTTTTCCGCGCCGCCATTGCGTTGCATGCAGGTGTCGGCCTTTCGGTCCTCGATCGACACAATGCCGACGGATGACTTGTCCCAGCCCGCGGCCTTGTAAAAGTCGGCCAGTTCCTTGCCGACATTCTCACCAATAGCAAAGGCATTTAGGCCGACATAGGGCACGGGATCGCCGTTTTCGGTCTGGATGTCGTCATCGACCGCGATCAGCGGCACACCGGCCTCGGCGGCGCGAGCGGCGACCACCGGGCCAAGCGCCCGGTCGGGCACCACAATGGCGATGCCGTCCACACCGTCGCCGATCATAGTGTCGAGCGTTGTGATCGTGAGGTCGGCGTTGAACTGAACGTCCTGGCTGACGAACTCGGCGCCGCCCTCGCGCGCCGCTTCGGCTGCGCCCGCGACTTCGGCCACGAACCATGGGTGATCGCCCATTTTGTTAATGTAGCCGATCTTGAGGTGCTCAGCCTGGACCGAGAGCGGTAGCAGCAGGGCCGCACCGATTGCAGTCAGTGTCAAGGTTTTCATGGTTTCTCCTCCCATTGAATTGACAAGGTCAGTCGTGAAAAAGTGCCGATCGCCCCCCGTCGATCGTGATCGTCTCTGCATTAATAAATGTGGCCTCGTCCGAGGCCAGGAAGACTGCCGTCATGGCCACCTCCTCGGGTCGCCCGATCCGTCCGGGCGGGTGCAGCTGTTCGGCCTTGCGGCGTTCGGCGGCAGGGTCTTCGAACGTGTCCCAGTAGGCTTGGGCGATAACCGTATCCACGTAGCCAGGCGCGATGGCGTTCACCCGGATACCTTCGGCGGCGTATTCGATGCCGAGCGATCGCGTCAGACCAATCAGACCATGCTTGGCGACGGGATAGGGGAAGGTGTGCGGTATGATTTTGAAGCCATGCGTACTGGCGATGTTGACGATGGCACCCGCGCCCCGGGCACGCATGTCGGGCAGCACAGCTTCGGACATGGCCCAGCCGGCTTCGAGGTCGAGCGCCATGCAGCGGGCCCACTCGGACCGTGGCATCTCGTGCGGGCGGTGAAACACGTTGGCACCCGCGTTGTTGACGAGGATATCGATCCGGCCAAAACGGTCGAGGGTCTGGCGGATCGTCGCGTCGATATCCGCCTGATCCGTTACATCGCACCGGCAAAACAACCCCTCGGTCTCGGTTGCCACTGCGGTTCCGGCGACTTTGTCGATCTCCGCGATCACCACCTGCGCGCCCTGGGCGGCAAAGGCGCGAGCGATAGCCGCGCCGATGCCCCGACCGGCACCGGTGACGATCGCCACCTTGTCCTGAAGCCGCCCCGCCATCACCAGTCCACCACCGTGCCGTCGGGCATCACGGCGTTGCGGGTGTGCAGCACCTCCTGCTCGAAGGGATGACGGGCAATCTCGGCCTCGTCGACCTCGAGCCCGAGGCCCGGCCTATCGGGAAGATCCCAGCGACCGGGTTTGCGGTCGATGGGCCATTGCACGACGTCGTCGTACCAGGGCACCGCGCCGACCATCTCTTCCTGGATGATGTGGTTGGGCGTCGACACGCCGAAGTGCAGCGCCGCGATCCCAGCGATGGGCCCCAGCGGGTTGTGCGGTGCAACGCCAACTCCCGCAATTTCGCAGACCGCCGCGATCTTCTTCGCCTCGCCCAGACCGCCCACGTGCACGATATCCGGCTGCGCAATGTGAAAGGCCCGCCGGCGGATCGCATCCTCGAAGGCGGCCCGGCCGATCAGCCGCTCGCCCGCCGCGATGCTGATCCGCGAGGTGCGGGTCAACTCGGCGCAGCTCTCGATCTGCTCCGGCGGCACCGGCTCCTCAGCAAAGAGCGGCCGGGCCGGCTCCAGCGCGCGCAGGAAGTCTCGAGCCAGCGCCGCCGAGGCCGGGCGGCCGTGGAAATCGACCATGATATCGACATCGGGGCCTACCGCCTGCCGCAGCGAATCCATCGCCATGCCGACGCCGTCGATTGCACGGTTGGGCGCGATGTAATGGACATAGGGGATCGAGACGACCTTGACCGCGTCATAGCCCGCGTCGACCACCTGCCGGCCGCGCTCGGCCAGTTCGTCGGCGCTGTTGGTCTCGTAGACCGAGCTCATATTGCCCATGCCGAGGTGCGTGTAAGTGCGCAGGTGCTCGCGGCACTTGCCGCCCAGCAGGCGCCAGACGGGTGTGTCGAGTGACTTACCGAGGATGTCCCACAGCGCGATCTCGATGCCGCTGATCGCTGACATGCCGATCACGCCCATCCGCCAGAAGCCGTGTCGGGTCATCACCTGGAAGCACTGTTCGATATCGCGCGGGTCCATCCCGAGGAGCAGCGGCTCGAAGTCCGCGATCGCCCCGATGACCGAGCGCGTCTTCCATTCGAGCGTCGCCTCGCCCCAGCCGATTAGGCCAGGGACGTCGGTCTCGACCCGGACAAAGACCCAGTTTCGCATCTGCGCATTGCAGGCGACAGCGCTGATCCCGGTGATCTGCACGACAATTCCTCCCCATTTGTAGTATAATTACACGTTAAGAAAGACAGCTGTCAATAACGATGTCTGTCTGCCATGCCCTCGTAAATTGCCGAGCGCCAGACGGCCGACCCCTTGCAACGGGAACATATCCGTTCGCCGAACCCCTCGCTCCAGAAGGTCGACCTGCATCTCAGGCAGGCCCGCGCGGTAGCAACGTCGGCCGTCGCCTTAATTGTCCCGAAATCGGACTCCGCTGATTTGATCGTCATTTTCGCTCCTCGCGCTTTTTCAATCGTTCCATGTCGCCAAGCGCACGCTTGATGAGTTTCTGAATGCGCTCATCGCCAGCCTCGGGCGTTGTCGCGTAACGGTTGAGAAGGAACCGCCACTTTTTCAGGACTTCGGCCCACGTCCGTGCCGGCTCCGCCAGCATCTGATCTTCGAGGCTTTCAATGTGCGGTTGATGCGGGAGTGTAAGTGGTGGCTGGCTGTTCGCAGGGCGCCGTCGCATTTCCGACGCACGCTGTCCCGCAACGGACCTGCGGCCGTCGAGGTCGATCGGGTCATTGGTCATTGCGGAACCCCATCGTTCCTAAAATGGACGGCGACCGGTCTGCCCGACACGGCTGTCATTCTCCGATGCCCGGGCGCGCGCTTCCGGAGCGTGGGCCGGCATCGCTGTCATGCGTCCCGCGACTGGGCTCTCCCGTATTGCAGGGCTTGTCTTGCGCTGCCTGCCGTCTTTCAGACCGAGGCGAATAAAGGGCGCGAAGGTCCTGCTCGGCCACGCCGTCGGCCTGCATGACGAGGCGGGTCATCGGATCGGCCAGCATCTCCTCGAGAAAGAAATCCGTGAGAGCTTTTCCGGTCAGCTTGTCCTTGGCAACCGCGTGCTCCAGTTCGGCGAGCGGCACGGTGAGCGTTCGGCTGAGCCCTGGATGCGAGGTGCGCGGATGGAGCCGGACAAGCACCGACGAGGTCCAGGTGCCCGGTTCGATCCAGTCCACAGGTTCCAGCAGCCGGGTCTCGATCTCGTATTCGCCCGGCGGAAGGGTCTCGTTGAAGCTCGGAAGCTGGAACGGTCGCAGGAATACGGCAGTCGTCTTGATCGAAGTGGTCATTGAGGGTCTCCAGAACGGCTCGTGACTTGGGATGACATGACGGGGAAACCGGCAAAGCGGCCGGCCTCGGGAGCCGGCGACAAACGAACACACCCGTCCTTTGCTGGGACGCTACCGGTTCAATTCCGAGACACAGGTGCCGTACCGGCTGGGTCATCTCTTGCGTCCCACGTCCAGACGTCGAACTGCGTCAGGGTACTCGGCCCGAAAGTCTGGGTCAGCGGCACATCGGAGGCGTCCCGGCCACGGCCAATCAGGATGCGCCCCTTGCGCCGCGTGTTGTTGCGCGGATCGAAAACCCACCAGTGTCCGTCGAGAAAGACCTCCATCCAGGCCGCGAAGTCGTCCGGGGCATGGGGCTCGGGTTCGCCGAACTCGCTCAGATACCCGGTGCAATAGCGGGCCGGAATGTTCATGCAACGGCAGAGGGCGATCGCGAGGTGGGCGAAATCCCGGCATACACCCTGCCGTCCGGCCAGCGTTTGCGACGCCGTGCGCGTCGCGCTGGCCTGCATGTAATCGAACGAGACGGTTGTGTGCACGAAGTCGCAGATCGCCTGCACCCGCGACCAGCCGGGCGGAGTGCTCTCGAACAGGCGCCACGCCTCTTCCGACAGAAGATCCGTGTCGCAGTAGCGACTGCCAAGAAGATAGACCAGCGTCGCGAAGGGCAGATCCTGGACAGCCGCTTGTGTGGCGTCAGGCGCGACCGGATCGGGCAGTCCGCAATCGCGGAAGATCCCGTCGGTGGACAACGTGAAGTCGCCGGCCGGCGCTACCATTCGCGTGCACCAGTTTCCGAACCCGTCGCGATAGCTTTCGAGCGGCACACTGGGCGAGGTCACCAGATAATCGGCGCGCTCCAGGTCGCCGAAGCGCGAATAGTGCACGTTCAACATGGCGATGAGTGGTGTCGGTTGGGTCAGCCGGTATTCCAGGCGGCATCCGATCCGCATCCGGATGCCGGGGACGTCGCCGTGGTCTGATCGGAGCGTTTTATCGTCCAAGAACGCACTCCCCATTCGCAAGTTGAAAGTCGCGATCGCAGCGCCATGTGTTCCCGGATCGATCGAGATGCGCGTTTGCCGGAAGGTCGATCGCGACACAGGCGGTGTCGACGGTCTCAAATCCCCGCTCACAGCGCCATCCGGGCCCGTAGGACGCCGGGTCCAGAAAGGCGTTCGCCGGAAGCGCGACGGGATCGCAGCGGCCATCGACTTCGAAGAAGCCCCTTTCGCAGGCCCAATCGTCGCCGTAGTCCGCATTGGTGAGATAGCCGTTCTCGGGCACCGCAATCGGAACGCAGTCGCTGGAACTTGCCGTGAAACCGCGTTCGCAGGTCCATCCGGAGCCTGAGGTATCGTCGGAGAGATAGGCGTTGTTTGGCAGCACGATGGGAACGCAGGCCTCGCGATCCTGCCGGTACCCGCGACCGCACTGCCAGTCATAGCCGGAGGATCGCAGGAACGCATTGTCCGGCACCGGGATCACTGCGCAGGAGGTCCCTCCCGCTTCCTCGTAACCGCGCCGACACCCCCAGCCCTTACCGTAGGACCGGCCGGTTGCATAGGCATTGTCCGGTATGTCGATGGCGACACACTCCTCGCCGGCCACCCGGTATCCGAGGGCGCAGTTCCAACCGCCGCCATAACTTCGCGCCTCCGCATTCGCGGGCATTGGTCCGGTGCCGTTTTGTGCAAGGACCGGAAACGCCAGGAAGGCGATCAAACTCACCATGCCGAAAACGGCAAGCCGCTGCTCACGGCTGAGGAATTCCTGGCGTGTCAAAGCGATGAAACCGTTCATCCCTCATCCGCCGCAGCTTCTGGGCGCTCCAGCGACGCATCGAAGTCAAGTGAGGCCAGGCAGGCCTGCGCGATGTCGCGGTTCGGCGCCTCGGCGCCGGGAACAGTCGCCCAGCCGGCCGCCATGAGCGCATTTCGGCGCTGATAGGTCTGGGTGTCGCGAATAACCGCAAGCTTGGCCGAGCGATCCGGATCGGTCTGCGCCATGTCGAGGCAGACCGGCACCATGGCTGCGACGACGTCGTCATGTGACATCGCCATCGCCCTGTCATGCGCGGTTCCGCCCGTCACCCAGCCGCCCCACGTAAAGCCGCCGATACCGACGACCGCGGCACCGATCACGGCCCCATAGATGCCGGGTTTGAGCCATTCGGGAGTGTTCATTGAAGTATCCTCCTGCGGAGAAAGCGCCGCCTCGCTGTGAAAGCTTGCCCGGGTCGCAGTCAGCTGCCGGTACAGCGCAGTCTCTGTCGTATGTCTCGAAACGCCCGTGGCCTGAAGTCACGCAGCCATTCGATCCTGACGGCCGGCCGAACGCCGACGTGGCCGCCTTTTCTTCTGCGGCGCGTCGGTCACCGCATCCCAGGGACGGCCGCCGGCAGTCTCGACACGGGTGCCGAGCAGCTTTTCGATGGCCTTGAGGTCTGTCACTTCATCGGCGGCGCAGAAGGCAATCGCACGACCGCTGTTGCCGGCACGAGCCGTCCGACCAATCCGGTGTACGTAGTTTTCGGGCACGTTCGGCAGGTCGTAGTTGTAGACATGGCCCACACCCGGAATATCGATTCCGCGCGCCGCGACATCTGTTGCCGAAAGCACGCGCACCGATCCCGCCTTGAACGCAGCGATGGCCCGGTCCCGTTGTCCCTGGCTCTTGTTGCCGTGGATCGACGCGGCTGCGAATCCGGCGCGTTCGAGGTGCTTTTTCAGCCGCTCGGCCCCATGCTTGGTGCGCGAAAACACCAGCGCCCGGTCGTCGCGGTGCCCGTCCAGCAGACGGGTCAGCAGGTCCTGCTTTTCGTTCTTGGCGACGAAATGCACCGAATGGGCGACCTTGTCGGCCACCTTGCCCGGCGGTGAAATCTCGATGCGGATCGGTTTGTCCAGATACTGGCGGGACAGCTCTGCCATAGCCTTCGGCATCGTGGCCGAGAACATCATGGTCTGCCGGTCCGTGCTCAGCCTCGCCGCGATTCGGCGCAGCGCATGGATGAAGCCGATATCCAGCATCTGGTCGGCCTCGTCGAGAACAAGGAACCGTGTCTGCCCGAGGTCGATGGATCCGCGATCCATCAGGTCAATCAGACGGCCGGGCGTGGCCACAAGGATGTCGGTGCCGCGGGCGAGCTTCTCGGTCTGCGCATTGATCGACTTGCCGCCAACGACGAGGGTGATGCGCAGATCCTTCGTCAGCCCCCGAAGGCTCTGAAAGATCTGGCTCGCGAGTTCCCGGGTCGGGGCAAGCACGAGCCCTCGGGCCGAGCGCGGCACGGGCCGTTCCTGCCGCTTTGACAGCGCCATAATCAACGGGATGCCGAAGGCGGCGGTCTTGCCGGTCCCGGTCTGCGCAATCCCGAGGATATCGCAGCCTTGTAGCGCCTGCGGGATTGCCTCTTTCTGGATAGGGGACGGTTGCGTCAGTCCCAGGGCGTCAAGCCGCGCGACCATGCGGGCATTCAGCCCAAGTTCATTAAAATTCATGCCAATCCTTGACCGGACCATGTGTCCGGCGTCACCAACGAACGCAATTGCGCTTGGTCGGTCGGGGTGCACCCGGGGCGAACACTCCGGCACGGCATTGTGCCAGGAGCCGCCTTGGGCAGCGTCCCCCCTTCGTGATGTGGGAAAACGGTGCGTCACGGCCGGGGGCGGAAGTGGACCCGCCTGCTCACGCGGCAGAGCGATAACGCAAATCTTATATGGGAATCCCTCGATGCCTTTTCAATGCCGCCCCATCATCGGTCATCGCCTGTGAAGCAATTTGGCGACGTCGCAAGACACCCCTTGCAAATCGCATTGGTAGGGCGCAAGTCTGTGCGGTGATCGTTTTTCTCTGCGACCCTCTGCTTCCGTTCATCCGGCTTCAGTCGATCTCTCAGTCTGACTTTGCCGGGCTGTCGCATCCTGCGGGCAGCATATGAACAGGAGACCACGGATATGGCCAATGGCACCGTGAAATTTTTTAATTCCCAAAAAGGCTTCGGCTTCATCGAAACGGATACGGGCGGCAAGGACGTTTTTGTCCACATCTCCGCTGTCGAGCGCGCCGGTCTCACCGGCCTTTCGGACGCCCAGAAGGTGACGTTCGAACTCGAAACCGGCCGCGATGGCCGCGCAAGCGCGACCAATCTCGCGCTTGCGTGAACCCACCGCTACCGGGTGCCCTACGGGTGCCCGGCCCCCGTGAGGCTTTGGTCCCATCCCGAAAATCTGGACCGGTCTGAATGAGAAATTTCCGGCTGCAATGGGCCATTGACGACACGCCCATGACCAAAAAGGGATAAACAGGAACTCTTCATCCCGCTCATGGCGGTGATATAGAAAGCTTTCATTGCCAGGCGGCACACGCGCGATGTAACGGGCCAAACGCTGCAAGCCGAAAATCGGCGCCAGACGTCTCAGGAAGACGTGCGATGCGGGATCAAATGGATGCCGAATATCCACTTCTTCCAACGATTGAACGGCCGCGGCTGAAACATGGCTGGCAGCACTGGAACTTGACGCCACCGCCTCAGCCCCACGCGACCGACTTCATCGCCCATGCACGCGCTGTCAATCGCACGGGGCCACCTTCATCGAGCTTCTCCGCGAGAAGTGCCTTCAGGGCTTCGCGGTGCTCATCCGAAAGGCTCTTACAGTAGCCGGGAGCCGGGCCCGCCCCCAAGGTGAACGGGTACCAGAAGGCTTCGAAATCGGGAAATTCCGTGATTATCTCGATTGGGGCAATATCGGCATCTGGAAGGCCGGCATACGAACACAACTGACCCAGACCTTTTGCCGTACAGAAGGGAAATCGCGCACCTTCGTCCAAATCGACAGCCTTTTCGTCGAGTGAGGCCGCAGCCTTCCAGAAAGCATCAATGAAGCTTACCCCTCCACCAGGATAATCCCAGACATAAAACGACAGGATGCCACCCGGCCTCAGTACGCGCCGCATCTCAATCAGTGTCTCACGGTGATCCGGCACGAAGTTCAGGACAAGCGCTGATGTGACGATATCGACGCATTCGTCCTCTACGGGCAGGTCTTGCGCCGTGGCGGTCTTGAAACTGGCCTTGGGGTCCTTGATGGTCTCGCGCGTGTGGTTGACGAAGTCGGCGGACGCGTCGGTTGCAAGGATCGAGTTGGGCTCATAATCCTGCAAGATCTCTGAGGTCAGGGCACCTGTTCCGCAACCGATTTCCAGCCAATCGGCCGACTTTTTCGGATCAAGCCAACTCAAGAACTCTTTCGCCACCATCCGGCTCCACCGGCCCATGTAGTGTTCGTAGCTTTGGCCGGCACTCCAAGAGTCGAAATCTGATTGTGTCGGCATCTTTCATCCCCTCCAGCTTCATCGAAGCACGAGATGAAAGCGTTCGCCTCGCGTCAACACCATACCACATAAAGGTCTCTGGGTCCGCTTCAGGCTCACAGCCGCCTTGCGGCAGTGCAGAGAACACCTCGGCTTCATGAGAATGTGGATGCGCCGCCGCAGTCCCGGAGAATCAGAGAGGGGGAGTAAGGACCGCCGATCTGCCTCGACCCGTTGCGATTGACGGGCCGAAACAAACCTGGCGGTCAGAGATATTTTGAGTGGATGTCGACGGGGCATAAGTCCTCCTCAACAGGAGGTACAGACCCATGAATGAAATTGCCTATCTCACCGTGAAAGATGTCGCCACGCGCCACCGGCGCAGCCCGCGAACGATCCGCGACTGGATAACGCATGGCTGCGTGACGCCCCACGGGCGCATACGGCTCGAGGCGATCCGGGCCGGAAAGAAATATTCGGTCTCCAGCGAAGCTCTCGAGATTTTTGAGGCGCGGCTGCGCCATTCCAGCCAGCGCACGCCCCTCGATACCACCTGATCTCCCAATCACCTGAGGAAACCCTGATGAACCCGATCGCCGACGCCATCCGCGCCCACATTGCTGAAACCGGCAAATCCATGAGAGCACTCAGCCTCGAACTCGGACAGGGCGAGAAATTCATCGCCGACATCCTGTCGGGTAAGTCCAAACGGCCGACGCCAGAGGCGCTCGAGCGTCTCTCGGAAAAGATCGGCGTCGATCTCAGGGCCCTGCCCGTCAACCGCCAGATCACGGTGGCAGACATGATCGAGCGGCTCAGGAAAGACCCGCCGACAGACTGGAGCACCTCCAGGATCAGGGGCACGATTTCCGCCCTTGGGTGGTATGCGAAGACAAGCTGTGCCGCAGGTCCCGAGCACACAATCCTCGACAGACCCTCGATGCGGTCGTTTCTGAGCGCCACGACCGCGGCGGCGCAGGGCGTTGAGCCAAACAGCTTCTCGACCTATGCGAGCCATTTGCGCGATGTCGCGGATCTTGTCGCCAGGACGGGGCGGCCCCTGCAGATCCGCGATGTGACCGGACCCTGGCGTCAGGCATACGACCAGATGTCGGAGCATGGTTTCACCGAATGGGACAAGGGGCTCGCGGGCCCCTTCCTGGCCTGGTGCTCTGGAAAAGGTATCGGGATCAGGGACGTCGTCCCGGAGACGTTTCAGAGCTACCTGAACATGCGGCTGACGTCCGGAAAGCTCACGGCTTCCGAGGCAAAACACCGCAAGGTCGCCATGGAAGTCCACCGGCTCTGGAACAGGCTCACGACGCAAGATGCGTACCGGGACCTGGGCATGCGCGCCGTCGCGTCGCCTTTTGGCGACGACCGGAATCGGTACGGCATGCCCCCGGAGCTTCTCGAGCCGCTTCTTGCCGAGTTTGACCGGCACGTTGTTCCCTGGGTCCGCGGCGAAACGACACCTGACGGAACACCCGTGGATGTCATCCTCGATCGACTCTCTCCCGTTCAGGTCGCAAGCGGCAATTGCAAACTTGCGCAAGCGAAGAAATATATCGGGAAGAGCAGCCGTACGGGACGCAAGGACCGCGAAGCGCGACTCAGTGCGGCCGGTGTGCTGCTTAGCCGTGCGCAATGGCAGGACAACACGGTCCGAAAGGCGCGCGCGGGGATCAAATCGCTCGCCATGGCGCTCTGGTCGCAGACCGGGGTCGTCCTCGAATCCATCGAGGAACTGACGGACCCGGAACTCGCCGAAGCGGCGGCGACCGCTCTCGATGAGATGACTGACGAAGAGGGAATTGGCAGTTCTTACGTCGAAAGCGTCCTCAAGAAGGTCAAGAAGCTTGCAGGCGGCTATGTCGGGAGATCCGCCGAAGAGGTCATGGCCATCTCGAGCCTGATCTCGGACTTCAAGCCGGATTTTGCGGGCATCGCGCCGCGCAATCGTCGGAAGTTACAACAGCTGACGCCAGAGCGGATCGACCGGTTTCTGGCTCTGTCGGAAGAGATCGTCGCAGAGGTTAACCGGCAGCAAAAGAGCCGCAGATCAGGCGGCCGGAAGAACAGGAAGCGCAAATCTGCCAAAGGGAATCAGCCCCGCTTCGATGCGGATCCTGCCGCGCAGCTCGAAGTCGCCCTTGCCCATGACATCATGCTGGCAAGAGCGCCACGCACGGCCAACCTCCTGTGCATCGATCTCGCGCATCACGTCCGGCGCCGGGCGGACGGTGGCATAACGATCGAACTGCCACCGGATCTCACCAAGACAAAGATGAGGCTCGAGATCCCGCTCGGGACGGCACAGTCGGCGTTTTTCGACGCCTACGTGGAGCATGTCCGGCCTGCGCTGATGACGCCCGTTAATGCGGGCAACACGCACCTGTTTCCCGCGCGGCGCTCGCCTCACGGGCACTACACGATGCTGACGAAAAAGCTCGTCGACACGGTCCACCACCGCGTCGGCATGCGCATTCATCCCCATCTCTACCGCCACATCGTCGGCTGGATCTGGCTGAAGGAAGACCCCAATGCCCTGCCTGCCGTTCAGAAGCTTCTGGGGCACAAGCGGCTTGAGACGACGATGCAATTCTACGCCGAACTCGATGAAACCCTGGCATTGCAACACTGGGCCGACCAACTGGAAAGGAAATCCGATGAACGAAACTCCAGGGTCCAAACAAGGAACCGCAGTCGCGGAAAGCCAGCCGGCGACAACAGTGCCGCGGCCTGACCTGATGGCACATGATCCCGAAAGCACACTCGAGTCCGCGATGGCGGCCGGGCTTCTGCCCAATGGGGTGCAGCCGTGCGAGATGCGGCGCGCCCTTGCCAGTTGGCGCAGATGGTGTCTCACGGAAGCGCGCGATCCGAACCGGCTCTCTCCGGAGGCGGGGGAAGCCTATCTCGGGCATCTGCGGGAGGGTGCAACACCGCGTTCCGCCAACAGCCGTTTCGCAACGTTTCAGATTGCCGCCGGGCTCGCATGGGGACCGGAGACCTCATCCCATCTGGCGCTGACCCTGCGGGCGGCGCGGGTCACACACAAAGCCCCGCCTGCAGATCGTTGGGCCCGCGCCGGGAAGGCCGTGGGGTTGCTTCCCATCGACATCCGGCCGCCATTCATCGACCTGCTGACCGTCTCGCGAGATGCGCCTGGCACGCGTGGTGTACTCATCTGGAGTGCCGCCCGGATTGAATCCGTTGCGGGTTCCCTTCGCCGGTTTCACGACTACGCCACGAAGGCCGGTCTGGACCCGGTCCCGACAGCAAAGCTCTGTCAGTCATGGGCGGACTCCCAGTCGCCTGAAGTGGCGGCCATCAGTATCTCGACCTATATTTCGCACGTCGTCGATGCGTTCGAGAAGGTCCTGACCCCGGGTCAGGTCTATGATGCCGCTGCCGCCGTAGCCGATCGCTGGGCCGCACGATCGCTGAGCGAGCCATCTCGAAAAAACAAGACGGCCGGAATTGTCCCGGCGAGTGATCTGGATCAGTTGGGCTTCGAGCTGATGGCCGAGGCCGATGCGGCGCCCCTGCGCCGCATGACCGAGGCTACACTCTATCGGGACGGGCTCCTGCTTGCCATGACCGCAACCCTCCCGGAACGGGCCCGGGCAATGTCAGCCCTGATCGTCGATGAAACCGTGTTTCTCGAACCGGATGGCATCATTCGTTTTGCGATCCCGGGCGCGTTTCTGAAGAAGCGGGAGGCGCACAAACCACGCACGACGTTTCACGCCAGTATCCGGCGGCCCAGCCTCCACCGCGCGCTCTCGCGGTGGCTGGCCGTCTATCGCCCGATGTTCGATGGCGGCGATTGGCTCTGGCCATCGCGGCTCGATCAGCACCATGGACTGACCGGGAAGAGCCTGGGAAAGATCATCGGCGATCGCACCGAACAGCGGCTCGGCCGGCGTGTCACGATTCACATGGTGCGCGATTGTGTTGCGACCGAGATCATCGAGGCTGATCCCGTCAATGGCGCGGTCCGGGCGAGCGCGACACTCGGGCATCGTGACAGACGTGTCACCGACGAGTTCTACATCCACTCCAACGGACTCGCATCGGCAACGGGCTGGCAGAACGCGATCGCCCGACGGATCGGAACTGACCGGAAAAGCCTCATAATATAAGATATTTGCACCACCACCCCCGTTCACGACCGCCGCTCCCGTAGATACCAGTGCACGCCTGATAAAGAACGGCCCCATATCACCCGCACGGGGTGATGGACAGCCGTTCCTGAAAACCGCCGCCCCCGGCCATGACCGCCGCAGGGGGAGATTTATCTGGAGCGGCGGAATTTATCAGCCGATCGGCCCCCGGTGACCCTGACGCAAGACCATATTTTTCGGACCGCAAGAGACACGGGAATCAACCCGGTCTTAACCAGGTGCCCGAAATTCCGCGAACAGGGCTGCACCCGGCTTCCGGAGAAATCAGGCGAAACCGCCACTTCGGGAAGCTTGAACATGAAGACCGGGACGCGCGAGTGATCCATTGAACAGGACGGGAAGACGCAGGCGAAAGACGCTGTTGAGCGGACAAAGAACACTGACCGTTCCGCTGTTCCGGATTGCGGGGCGATGGACAATGCAACAGACCCGTTCAATCCCATAATCCAGGATTTAGGCGGAACGCCTTAGCCCTTAATCCCGGAAGAAATCATGACCGCTTCCGTGACCCGGCGCTGGAAAATCAGGTAGGCCAGCACCACCGGCATCGCCGCCAGCATCGCAACGGACATGATACGGGCATAGGCTACACCGAAGGCATCATTGACCTGTGTTATTCCCACCGGAATGGTCATCATGTCCTCAGACGTGATCACCAGGAATGGCCAAAAGAAAGCGTTCCAAACCCCGATAAAAGTGACAATCGCCAGGGCCGTGGTAATACCCCAGTTCAGAGGCAGATAGACCCGAAACAGGATGGTATATTCGCCGCCCCCGTCCAAAACCGCCGCCTCGCGCATTTCCTTTGGCACCGCGTCGAAGAACTGCTTGTAGACGATGATGGTCACCGGCACGATCAGCTGCGGCAGTATAATACCGGCCCAGGTATTGATCAGCCCCAGATCGCTCATGAGAATGAACTGCGTGACCACCAGCGCCTGCGCGGGGATCATGAAGCTTCCCAGCACCACGAAATAGAGCAGCCTGCGCCCGGGAAACTGAATCTGGGAAAGCGCATAGGCGCACATCATCGAGATCAGCACCACCACGGCCGTCACGATCACCGCCGTCCCGATGGAGTTGAAATACCAGATCATCAGCTTGGTGTCGAAAACCGCCGACATATACGATGAAAGATTAAACTCATCGAGCAGAATACCAGGGTTGGCCGTCACGTTTTCCTCACTGCGCAGCGACGTCACCAGCGCCCAGTATAGTGGGAATATCCAGCACAGCGCCGCGATTACCGTGAAGCCCGTGACAATACCGTTCTCGACCCTGCGCATCGTCATTTTCCACGTCCTCCAATCCGCAACAGCTGGAACTGAAGCACCGAAACCACCACGATAACGATGAACAGGACCGACGCCACCGCCGACGAGTATCCACCGTGATTAAGCTGGAACGCCTCCCGGTAGACCTGCATCAACAGCACGTAGGACGAGTTGAACGGACCGCCATTGCTGGTCAGATAAACCTGGTCAAACAGTTTGAGCTGCAGGATCAACTGAAGTGTCAGCACCAGAGCCGTCACCGGCCAAAGCAGCGGCCAGGTCACCCGGAAAAACTGCTGCCGCGTTGTTGCGCCATCGAGTGCCGCCGCCTCATAAAGCTCGGACGGGATGTTCCGCAATCCCGCAATGAACAAAAGCACATTGAAACCCGTCGTCCACCAGATCGTAATCAGCGCGATCATCGGCATAACCCAGTCCGGGTTTTTAAAAACCGCGATCGGCTTGCCCGCCAGAAGGGAAATCAGCGGCTGCAGCACTCCGAACTGCAGGTCCAGCATCCACGTCCAGACCTGCGTCACAACCGACACCGGCAGCACATAGGGCAGGAAGAACAGGACCATAATCAACGCCTGCAACCGCCCGGTCAGCCTGTTGATCATCAATGCGATACCCAGCGCGATCAACGTTGTCGGCACGACCGTCAACAGGACGAAGTAGATGTTGTTCCAAAGCGATGTTTTGAACAGCCGGTCACTCAGAAGCCGCACGTAGTTGTCAAAACCGACCCAGTTCCCCTCCCCGATCAAAGGCGCATCGGTCAGGCTCAACTGAAACATTTTTAAGGTCGGATAGAAAAAGAAAACCAGAAAAACGATCAGGAACGGAGCAACCAGAGTCAGCGCGATCAGGTTTTTCTTACGTTTGTTTTCCAGCATGGCCATGGAAAAGGCCCTTCGCAATTGCCGTGTGTCGATCCCCGGCCCTGCAGTCAGGGCCGGAGCAATTGAGGCCGAGGGGCCTACTGCATGAGGTTCGTGAGTTCCTGCTGGATCTGTGCGACCGCATCCTCGCCAGAAAAATACCCGTGTACCGCCGGCACGATGATGTTCAGCGCCGTGTCATAGGTCGGTGAGGCAACACCGGTGATCGTGGTCTGCGGATCGAATGCAGCATTCCCGGCCAGCGACGCATAGGTGGAATTGGGTTCCATACCCTTATACTCGTCGCTTTCCGCAACCGGTTTGTATGCCGGAATATGACCTGCGTCAGCCCAGCGAATGGCGTTCTTTTCCATCCAGCCGATTACAGTCATCACGGCTGCCCGTTTCTCACCGGAAATGGTGTCGTCCCCCTCATTGGGAATTGCAAATGCATGGGAGTCAGCCCATGTGGCCTCACTTCCCATCAAAGGCGGCATTTCCACTGCGCCCCACTCGTAGCCGAGCGTGCCTTTGGACTGCATGTCGTTCATGGTGGGAACTTCCCAGACACCGTTCATCTGGAAGGCGCTCTGACCGGACGTAAACAGCGCAACCGACGCCTCATATTCCGCCAGCTCCGGCGTGTATCCGTTTTCGCGCCAGCCGGCCATGGTATTGATGGCATTCGCGGCTTTTTCAGCGTTATCGCCAGGCAGGATCTCTCCATCGACGATAAAATCGCCACCCTGCTGCTTCAGCAGCGTGTAGAAAACGCGCCAGGTGCCGCCGTCACCGCCGGTTTGGTAGGACAGTGGCGTCTCTACGCCCTGCTCTTTCAGCCATGCCAATGCGCCCTCAAAATCCTCCAGCGTATCCAGGCCGGTCAGGTTTCCGTCCGCATCCAGATAGTCCGAGCCCGCCAGCATGTCCGCATTGTAGTAGAGAACGATCGCATGAATATCGAAAGGCACAGCGTAGAGTCCGCCATCGAACGTTGCCGCGCCAATGCTGCTTTCGAAAAAATCATCAACCGATATACCGCCGTTTTCGAGGTCCTCCGCTGTGATCTCCGAAAGCACACCCTCTTCCATCGCCAGCGGTGCACGGGACAGGTGGTAGGTCATCACATCCGGCCCCTCCCCCACTGCGGCGGACGTACGTACCTTGGTGTAGAACGGCACACCCCATTCGAGCGTCGTTCCCGAAATCTGGATATCCGGATGTTCCGCATTGAAATCCTCAATCAGGGCTTTCATGCGAACACCGTCTCCTCCGCTCAGAAAGTCCCACCAGACCACTTCCGTCTGTGCAAGAGCAGGCATGGCAACAAGACTAAGGGCCGTTGCCGTCAAAAGGCTGTTCACGTTTTTCATGTTTTTCCTCCCGTTTTGACCGCCGTCTACCAGGTTGGCGGTCAGGTCCAAAGCGCGGTGCTTTCCGCACCTATCGCAGCCGCTGGCCTTTCTCGTCGAAAGCCAGGACATTCGCAGGGTCGGCTGTCACGCCGACGTTCTTTCCGTCCAGCCGGTCACGGGATCCGTGCCGCTCGACGATGATTTCGGTGCCGTCCGCTATGCGTGAATAGAGGTAGGACACATCGCCAAGCTCCTCCGCCACCTCAACACGCACCGGCATGCCATCATCGGACAGTTTCAGGTGCTCCGGGCGAATTCCGATTGAGATCCGCTCACCCGGCGACAGCCTGCTTTGTGTCAGTGCCACTCTCCAAGTATGGGCCACTTCACCCAGCGTCCGCGCAGCGACACTCCCGCCTTCGACGGAGACGACTTCGGCCGGCAGAAAGTTCATTGATGGGCTGCCAATGAACCCCGCCACGAAGCGGTTGTCGGGATTGTCGTAAAGTTCAAGCGGCGCGCCGGCCTGCTGGACAATACCATCTTTCAGGACAAAAATCTTGTCAGCCAGTGTCATGGCTTCGACCTGATCATGTGTCACATAGATCATGGTCGCACCGATCTGCCGGTGCAGACGTGTCAGCTCAAGCCGCATCTGAACGCGCAGTTCAGCATCCAGGTTCGACAGCGGTTCGTCAAACAGAAACACCTCGGGCTTGCGCACGATCGCACGGCCAATTGCAACCCTTTGACGCTGACCACCGGACAGCTGGGAGGGTTTCTTGTCCAGCTGTTCCTCAAGTTTCAGAATGCGCGCCGCTTCATGCACGATTTCACGGGTCCTGGCCTTCGGCGTCCGCGCCAGGCTCAGACTGAACGCCATGTTGTCGAAAACATTCAGGTGCGGATAGAGGGCGTATGACTGGAACACCATCGCGACACCGCGCTCCGCCGGTTCCACCTGGGTGACGTCGCGACCGGCAATCTCAATCGTCCCGCTTGTCGTTTCCTCGAGGCCCGCGATCATGCGCAACAGCGTCGACTTTCCGCACCCCGACGGTCCGACGAAAACCGCGAAACTACCCGGCGGGATGTCCATCGACACGTCCCGGATTACCTCGAAGGCGCCAAACTCCTTGCTTACGTTGTGAAGACGAACCCCCATGACTGCCCCCTCACGTTACGCTCAACCGTACCACATGATACGATAGCGGAGAGATGCTGCCCTTGAGTGCGCCATCCTCAACGCCGAGACCGTCGCCCTTGCCGGGAACAACCCGATCCGGGTCGGCACCACTATTACCCACCAGCAGCTCATGCCCTTCCATGGACAGATGCTCGATCAAACGCGCCCCGGCAAAGCCCTTGAGGCTCACGTCCAGTTCCGCCGCCTCATCGAGATGACGGTTCACCATGAACAGTGTCACAATGTCCGTCCCGGGATCGTGGACACCCGCCACATCCAGGTACTTTACATCATCTGCGACACGACAGTCATAGGTTGGCGCATCCACTCCAACATTGAGAGCGGTACCACGACCATACAGCGAAGCGAACTGGTAGGGATAGTAGATCGTCTGACGCCAGGCCGGTCCGCCCTTCTCTGCTCGGATCGGCGCGATCACGTTCACCAACTGCGCGATACACGCAATCCGTACACGGTCAGAGCGTCGAATAAACTCGTTGAGCAGACATGCCACAAAAAGCGCGTCCTCAAAGTTGTAAGTCTCCTCAAGCAGCGCCGGCGCCTCGGGCCAGTCCCATTCGCGAATGCGACGCCCGTCCTCCTCGCGCTCGTGATACCAGACGTTCCACTCATCAAAGCAGATGAACACATCGTTCTTGGCCCGCTTCTTCGCCTTCACGTAATCAATCGCGCCTGCAATTGTCTGGATGTACCGCCCGGTTTCCTCAACCTTGCCGAAGAAATTCAGTGTATCCCGGCTCCTGTTGCCGAAATATTTGTGCAGGGAGATGTAATCTACGTTCTCGTAACACTCCTCAAGGACCTGACGCTCCCATTCCGGATAGCTCGGCATCCCGTCATTGGATGATCCGCACACCACGGTCTCAATCGACCGGTCAAAACCCTTGAACGCCTTTGCCGTTTCGTTGGCCAGGCGCCCATATTCAACCGCCTTCTTGTGGCCAATCTGCCAGGGTCCGTCCATCTCGTTACCAAGACACCACATCTTGACGTCATAGGGATTTTCCACACCGTGGCTGCGACGCAGATCGCTCCATGTCGTACCACCGGGGAAATTCGTGTATTCGAGGAAGTTGCGCGCCTCATCAAGGCCGCGGGAGCCCAGATTTACCGCAAGCATCATTTCAATGCCGGCCATTTCGGACCACTTGGCAAATTCGTTGATGCCGACCTGATTGGTTTCTTTGGTCCGCCACGCCAGATCAAGCCGGACCGGACGCTGATCCTTTGGGCCGATCCCGTCCTCCCAGTTATAGGCACTGACGAAGTTGCCACCAGGATAGCGGATCGCCGGAATTTTCAGATCCTGGACGAACTGCAGAACGTCCTGCCGGAAGCCGTCCTCATCGGCCTGCGGATGACCAGGCTCGTAAATGCCACCATAGATGGCCCGCCCCATATGTTCGATGAACGCCGAATAAAGCCGGTCATCAATGCTGCCAATCTGAAAATCCCGATGAACGGACACACGCGCCTTCATCAATCCCCCCTTTTATCTGTATTCATTTTTTCGGTTTAAACCGATTTTTGTGATACAAAACGCATGAGGGGCCGTCTGTCAACACTTTTGTAAAGCCAACTTCAACCTGCGGCGCAGTACTCAGTCCTTGGCGCTAAGCCTCAAAACGATATCCTGGTCATAGTTGCCAAACCCGCGCCCGAAGACGTTGATCCCACCAGGATGCCGGGCCTCGGCCTTGACCTCGATCCTCACGCGAACCGATCTGTGCTGATCCAGTCCAAGGTCCGCAACCGTGACCGAAGAGATCATCTGACCGTCCACAAACGAGCCTTTGTCGGTGACCGTCCAGGACTTGAGCATGCCGTACTGGGACCCGCTCAGCTTCCACCAGTCAGGCGTATAGACCCCCCGTTTGTCCCCGAAATCTCCAGGCGACGTCCAGGGACCAAGCTCCACTCCATTTATCGAAACAGAAATGTCCGATGGCCAGTCCGTGTGAGTACCTGGCACCTCTGAACTCACCTCCATCGAGAACTCAACCTTGCCAATATCCATCGCCTTGATCTTGGCGTTGTTTGGAAACTGATATTCCACATAACCGCTTGTAAACCATAGCAAAGCCGCCTTCATGCGTTCCGGATCCATGAACGTCTCCGGCACATCCAGAAGCCCGATGACCCCCTCGGGAGAGCAGATTCCGCATGGGCCTGAAACCGAACAGTTGGTGTAGAGACCCAGCGGCATGGACACCTCAATCGACCGGTTTTCCAGCCTCTCGGATGCCTTCTGATAGGACACAATCAGCTCGTCGTAGCGGGCGTGACAGATTTTTTGACTGCCCTTTTTGGCCTTGATCGATTCCGTCCGGATCAGCCCGGCGTCTTCCAGAATTTGAATGTTCGAGGATACCGACGACTGCGGCAGGCCCAGACGGGTCGCGATCTCATTTACATTGAGCCCACCCTGCCGATGCAGCACTTTCAGGATCCGAACACGAACCTCGGAAGCCGCAGCCCTGAGGACAGCAAAATCCTCCTCCGCATCAACCAATAAAAACCGCTGTGCCATATTTTTCCGCCTCTACCAATCAGGCGTTTATATCAGTTTTTTGGATATGGACAAGTTGTGAAACGGAGTATGAAATTTAATCGGATACGCACCGAACGACCCAGCCTGCAAAATCATTCGGCAACTACTTTGCCTGTGCCGCCACGATCTCTTTCAGCCAGTCCAGAAAGACGGCCAGACGCCGCAACCCCGAGGCGCGTGTGAGGTAGAGCGCGGTCACATCGAGCGGCTCGGCCGCAACCTCCCCGGGGAAAAGCTCGACCAGCCGGCCCGCTTTCAGATCCTCGGCAACCATGAAATCGGAGAAGCGCGCGATGCCGCAACCGGCGACCACCAGCCGCCGGACCGCTTCCCCGTTCGAAGCCTCGACAGCGGCGGGAACCTCGACGGGGCGCTCCATACCGCGGAACTCCAGCAGGTTGATATGTGTCGGTGCCGAGAACCGCACCTGCGCCAGTCGCGCGAGATCACCCGGCACCTCCGGCCATCCCTGCGCCTCGAGATAGTGCGGGGCCGCGACAAGCTTCCACGGAGTTCGACCCAAAGGCCGCTTCAGCAGGTCGCTGTCCTCCAGCGGCCCGAACCGGATGGCGACATCAGCATGGGCACCGATCAGGTCGATCACGTCGTCGGTCATGTCAAACCGCAGGCGGACCTCGGGATAGCGGGCCTGGAACTCGGGCAGGCGCGGCGCGATGGCATGCAGCATGAAGGGCACCGGCGCGTTGACACGCAAGGGACCGCGCGGGGTGCGCCCGTTTGTGCCCAGCTCCGCGAGCGCCTCTGCCCGGGCCAAAATGTCGCGCGCGGTGTCGAGGAAATCGCGCCCCTCGGGCGTCATCTCGATCATCCGGGTCGTGCGGCGCAGAAGCGTCACGCCAAGCTGCTGTTCCAGCCGGCTGACCGTTCGGCTGAGGGTTGAGGGCGCGACCCCCAGGCGCCTGGACGCCTCGGCAAAGCCGTTATCCTCGACGATCGCGACAAAGGCCGCCAGGTCCCGGGTCTGGGGTAATTCGTGCATCTCGCGCAATGGCCCTTTCCGTTATCGTCTGTTCACGCAAAGGCTACGGCTTGCCATCTCTCCGGTCGAGACGAAAATTCCAATCCGGAGACCAAACCCATGCCACTTGCCCTCTGGGCGCTGACCATCAGCGCCTTTGCCGTCGGGACGACCGAGTTCGTCATCGTTGGCCTCATCCCCACCATCGCCGCAGATCTCGGCGTCCCGCTGCCCTCTGCCGGGCTCCTTGTCAGCCTCTACGCGCTTGGCGTCACCATCGGCGCGCCGGTCCTGACCGCTCTGGCCGGCAAGCTGCCGCGCAAGACGCTGCTGCTTGCGTTGCTGACCCTGTTCATTGCCGGCAATGCCTTTGCCGCCGTTGCACCGGGCTATGGCAGCCTGATCTCGGCGCGTTTCATCACCGGGCTTGCCCACGGGGTCTTCTTCGCCATCGCCTCGACCATCGCGACCGATCTGGTGGAGCCCGAGAAGGAGAGCTCGGCCATCGCCACGGTCTTCCTTGGCCTGACCGTTGCGCTTGTCACCGGCGTGCCCATCGGCACGTGGATCGGCCAGACCTTCGGGTGGCAGTCGACCTTCCTCGGGGTTGTCGCCCTCGGCCTGATCGGCCTGATCGCAAGCGCCGTGCTGGTGCCCAATAACCTGCGCCGCGGCGCGCCCCCGTCGCTCAGGGCGCAGATGCAGGTTCTGACCTCGCCGCGGTTGCTGCTTGTCTACCTGATCACTGCGGTGGGCTATGGCGGCAACTTCATCGCCTTCACCTATCTCGCGCCGATGCTGACGGATGTGACGGGCCTGTCGGCCGGAGCGGTCAGCCTCGTGATCCTGCTCTACGGCGCCTCCGTGGCGGCGGGCAACATCCTCGGCGGCAAACTGGCCGACCGGACCGGCCCGGTCCCGGCACTGACACTTATCTTCGCGGGGCTCGCGGCATCTCTCGCAGCACTTGGTCTTGCGCTCGCCTCGCCTGTCGCAGCGATCGCCGTTGTGGCAGTCTGGGGTGGCTTTGCCTTCGCCAACGTGCCGCCGCTGCAGAGTTACACCGTCGCTATCGCACGCGAGGTCGCGCCCGGTGCGGTCGACGTGGCCTCGGGCCTCAATATCGGTGCGTTCAACCTCGGCATCGCCGTGGGCGCCTGGACCGGTGGTCTCGTGGTCGATGGCATCGGCCTCGCCGCGACGCCCTTCATCGGTGCCGTGGTCGTCGTCGCCGGCATCGCGCTGGTCCGGCTGTCCGGCGGCCTGGCCAGGAGCAGCCACACGGTCGCCGCCGGATGACCGCCTCCCATCGAACAAATCGCAATTGAAAGTAGCGCCCTCATGAAACAGGTTCCGCAAACTTCGCACCTTTCGGCGTGGAACCATCCCGCCCGGACCGCTGTTCCAACCCCGACCACCCGGATCGAAAAGGACACCCCGCAATGACGATCAAACCCATCGGCCCCGCCGCCATCCCGAACCTCGGCCTCGGCACGTACAGGATGCCCGAGGGCGGGACGCGCGACATCGTCGCCGCCGCGCTTGCCGAGGGCTACCGGCATATCGACACCGCGCAGGCCTATGGCAACGAGGAGGAAGTGGGCGCGGGGATCCGCGCCGCGGACGTGCCCCGTGACCAGGTCTTTGTAACCACCAAGATCCTGCCCAGGCATTTCGCCGCCGGTGATTTCCGCGCCGCCGCAGACCGCTCGCTGGCGGCGCTCGGCACGGATTACATCGACCTGCTCCTGCTGCACTGGCCCTCAAGCACGGTGCCGCTGTCGGAGACGCTGCCAGTGCTGGACGCCCTCATCGCTGAGGGCAAGGTCCGCTTTGGCGGCGTTTCGAACTTCACGATCGCGCAACTAAAAGAGACTGAAAGCATTCTTGAGGCACCCCTTGCGGCGAACCAGATCGAGCTTCACCCGTTCGTGGATCAATCCAGGCTGCTTACGTACATGGACGCGCGCAGCATTCCTTTTGAAGCCTACTCGCCGCTCGCCCAGGGGGCCGTGATGGAGGACGGGACGTTGAAGGAAATCGCTGACGCGCACGGCACCACACCGGCCGCCATCTCGGTGGCCTGGCTGCTCGCCAAACCGCTCGGCGTTGCAATTCCCAAAACCGCAAAGACGTCACGCCTTGCCGGCAACCTTGCCGCCGCCGGGATCAGCCTCACGGCTGACGAGATCGAGCGTATCGACGCCCTCGCGCGCCCGGACGGACGCATCGTCTCGCCCGACGGACTCGCGCCTGACTGGGACTGAAATTCAGCACAGAACATAAGGAGACACAGACATGTCGAAGATCCTCATTCTCTCCACCGCCCATGCCGAACTCGGCGAGACGGGTAACAGAACCGGCGTCTGGCTCGAGGAACTGGCCGCCCCCTATTACGCCCTGAAGGATGCAGGTCACGAAATCACTGTCGCAACGCTGGGCGGAAAGCCCATTCCCGTGGATCCGAACTCGGAACCGCAGGGCGACGGCGCAGATGCCCGTTTCAAAAAAGATGGGGCCGCCATGGCGCTGCTCGACGCGCCCGCATCGCTCTCCGACCAGCAGCCTGCGGATTTCGATGCAGTCTTTATCCCCGGTGGCCACGGCGCAGTCTGGGACCTCGCCGCCTCCGACGAGGTGGCACGGTTCCTGTCCGCCGCCTGGGAGCAGGGCAAGGTGCTTGCCTCGGTCTGCCACGGCCCGGCGGCGTTCGTCGGGGTCGAGGTGGGTGGCGAACCGCTCGTGAAGGGGCGCAAGGTCTCGGCCTTCACTGACAGCGAAGAGAAGGGCACCGGTCTCGAAACCGTCGTCCCCTTCCTCCTCGAGACCCGTCTGCGCGAGCTTGGCGCGAACTTCCAACCGGGTCCCGACATGGAACCGAAGGCGGTTCAGGATGGCCGCCTCATTACCGGTCAGAACCCGATGTCCTCCGACAGGGTGGCCGAGTTGTTGATCGCCCAGCTCGATTGATACGACATTGCTGCCAGCCCGGCTGAGTGCGCCGCCGGGCTGGCACGTTGGCGCTAAATGCCATCAAAGAGCTTTTAAGGATTGCTTTCGCAAAGCTGACCCTCGCTATAGCGCATCTGGACTGTCGCAACCCGAAATTGTTTCTTTGCCCCTTTTCGTCGGCGCCCCCGCCTAATAATCCAATATTCGCGTGGCAGGCTGGTAATATTGGCAGTTTGCGGTGTTTTTGCCTTGGTTCCCGGTTGTGTGCGCAGGTTAGACTCTACATGCGTGGTTTTCCGAAGGTTTTCGGAGAGGGATCAAGTGTTCGCACCTCCTGCGACGGCGCTTTACCAGAGAAATCCTCTTGTTAGCGCCGTGGCATTTCCGCTCTTTTTATGTCCAATAATTAAAAAGTTCACAGCTGTGAACTTTCGGTCGGATCGTGCAGAAGTTCACAGCTGTGAACTCCTACGCCGCCCTCCTCCGCGCCAGCGCCTTCACCATCGGAACACAGGAAAACTCCCCATTTCCTGCCCTGATACACAGGCTTCGCAAATAAGCGCCCGGCGATTTTATCTCCTCAAACCGCTCGAGCATTGCCGCAATCACGACCGATGCCTCCCCTGCCCCCATCACGCTTTTCGCCTGCATCCAGGCATCACCGGATATTCCCATCATCGGAACACTTCTCTCAGCAGCCCTCACGAGGTCGTTCATTGACCGAATTCCGTTTTCAGCGAAGGCAGCAATTTCCCGACATGATGACAGAAGAAGTGCCATTGGAACGGATGATCTTTCATCCGTGGTTCGGTCACTTTTTCGGGTCACAGGTTTACCTCGGGCATCCTCGAAAACCACGACCTGGTCATCGATCCGTTCAGATTCTTTTTCAGAACGGTTTATATCTGAACTCTGTATGTGCTGCTCAGAATGAACATCGCTGGTGCTCATTTCCGTTGTTTCGACAGGTGACCGGGCGGCTCTGGTTTCGCTCAGAATGACTTCCAGTTCTGAGTGAATTGCTTCCAGTTTATCGACCGTCAACTTGCGGCGCAGTGTGCGGGATACCTGGTCGATCAGATTCTCAACAGCGGCCAAATCCATCTTTTGGGTTTTGGCCTTCCGGCAGTGGTCCACGAGGGCGGTGAGATCCCGGCGCATGAGGCTGATTTGTTCGCGGAGGTATTTAATGCGCTCGCCCTCGGCCTGGGCCTGTTTCGCAGCTTTGGTGATTTCGGCACCCCGGACAACCAAAGGCGTCAGGTCGAAGCCGTAGCTGGCCTGGATGGGGCCGTAGCGGCGGCGGTAGCGTTTTCCGTTGGGGCTGTCGCGGCGGGTGATGAGGCCGCTGTCGACCAGTTTGGCGAGGTGGCGCCGCATGGTTGAACAGGGCATTCCGTTGAGTCGTCCGCAGATGGATTTGTTCGACGGGAACACGATGAGGTCGCCGGCACCTGGGTCGAGATCCCGGGTCGGATGGAAACTCAAAAGGGCCTGGAGGACGGCAAGGTCGCGATGGGACAGCCCGAAGGCGGCGCGGCCGGTGGTCAGTTCGCGAAAGACATGCCACTTGTCGACAGCCTCCAGACCGAGGTCGCCTTCGGTGGGCTCCTGATGTTCCATCAGGGCAGCCGTCACCGTTCGCCGAAACGGCGTTATGGGAGTGTAGTGCATTTTATTTTCACGAAGACAAAAAATACCCGCCCGCAGAATCACTTCGGACTTGCGGTTTGCGACTCCGGGGACTAACTTGAGGGTGCAAGTATCAAGTTAGGGTCTCGTGGAGCGTTGTCTTTGCGGGACCTTTTCTTTTGCCTGTTATGTGCCTCCTGTGTTTGTTCCGCTCTGCCTCAGTCTTCCGTGCGCCTTAACCAGCGCCCGTGAAGTTCGTTAATCAATTGTTGTGCCTCCTGGTCGATCCAGTCGGCAAAAGCGCCGCTGTCCAGGCTGATCATCAGACCTTTGGGCGATCTTTTCACCTGGCCGCCTTTTTTGCCCGCGATGGTCAGGGTGCGGCTTTTGACCCGGGCAGGGGCCGGTACCGGTTTCTTGGGGGCCGGGGCCCCCAGAGAGTTCTCCACGGCCAGGAAGGCCCTGACGGAGATGTCCTCTTCCTCGGACGGCTCAGCGCCGCTCAGGACGGCGCTGGCGGCCTCCAGGTGGGTCTTCTCAGCCACCTCCACCATGCGGTCAGGGGAAACACCGGTGTCCGCCATCACCTTGCCCAGTGCCTCCCAGCGGGGACGGCCTATGCCGTGGGCGGCCCCGATGGCGCGGATGAGATCCTCGCCCACGGATTCAACGACGGCGAGCGCCATCGAAATCGATGACTTGGTGACCGTCAGGACTTCCGCCACCTGGGACTGGGTCCCGAATCCGCTATCGATGAGTTCCCGCGCAAACAGGGCCTTTTCGATGAAGGAGAGATCCCGGCGCGCCATGTTCTCGGAAATCTGTGCGCGAAGGGCGCTTTTGTCGTCCATGCTGGCGACGAGCGCCTTGACCTTGGTGACCTTGTCGGAAAGCCGGATGGCTTCCAGACGCCTGCGGCCATAGACCAGCAGGTAACGGTCGGGATCGGCGGGATGACGGCGGACCAGGATCGGAACGGTCTGGCCGTTGGCCTCAATCGCGTCGCGCAGATCAATTACATCATCGGGATCCAGCCGGTCCGTCAGCCGGTCATCGACAATCGCGCCTGGATCCAACTCCCAGACATGATGGCCGTCCACGGCATCACGGGCCGAGCGCAGGGCGCGGTTGCTTGACATCATCGACGATGTCGCGGCCGGGGAGGGGGGTGCCGAACTGGCGGGTTTGCCGGACGCGGCAAGGTTGTCGAGCATCGACATGCGTTTGCGTTTGCTGGTGGTCATGAGCGCCCCCAGGTTTTTTGAATCAGCTGTCCAATTTCGTCGTTCACCGCGTTCAGGCTCTCAATGGCCCGGTCATAGGTGGACCGGGTGAAGGCGCTGCGCTCGACCTCGTAGAGGGTCTGTTTGGTCAGTCCGGCATCTGAAATTGCGGTGGATTTCAGCATCTGGGCGTTCAGCACCTTTTCGCCGTACATGGTGCGCAAAAACGCCACGATCCGGTTTTGAGGGGCATCCGCCGGTTCATACCGGGTCAGCAAATAACGCATCCAGTCATGGGACATGTCCGCGCCGCTCTCGGCGATCACGTCCATCAGGTCTGCGGTCATACGGAGAAACTGGCTCATTGACATGACGTCAAGCATTTCCGGGTGGATGGTCACCAGCACCCCGGTAGCGGCCGACAGGGCCGACATGGTGAGAAACCCGAGTTGCGGGGGGCAGTCCACCACAACCACGTCATAGTCATCATCAACCTGGGAGAGAGCCTCCTTAACGCGGAAAAAGAACAGCCCCGCATTGCCCTGGGCGAGGGCGCGGGGGGTAACATGCTCAAATTCCATCAGTTCCAGGTTGCCGGGCACCAGATCAAGGTTCGGAATATAGGTTTTTCGGATCACCGATTTAATCGGAGCGGGATCATCGTAGCGAATCGCGTCATAAAGCGTTCCGCCGCCGTCGCGCAGGTCGAATTCCGGCTGAACCCCGTGAAGGGCGGTCAGCGATGCCTGGGGGTCGAGGTCGATCGCGAGGACCCGGTAGCCCTTCAGCGCCAGCCTCTGCGCGAGATGCGCGGAGGTGGTCGTCTTGCCCGAGCCGCCCTTGAAGTTCATCACGCCGATGACCTGCATATGGTCGCCGTCGCGCCGACCGGGGAGGTAATCCCCTGGATTGCGGGCCGTCTTTTCGAGCAGGACCCGTAATTCCTGAATGTTTTCAGCGGAGTAATGCCGTCGATTGCCCGGCGTCAGTTCAGGCGAGGGGCCTTTGCCATCCAGGTGAAGTTTTCGCAGGTAGGAGTCGTTGACGCCAAGTAGGGTCGCCGCCTCACCGGAGGTGAATTTCCGCATGTTCTTTTCCGCATCCGGCGGAAACATGCTTTCACGCTGCGAATGAAGCTGGGACGCCAGCCACTCGGAGTGTTGACGAATGACCGCATTGAGGTCTTCATGCGCAAAAGTCTTGTTCATCTGCTCTCTCGCCCCGTGACGTGTTCACGGAAAATGACGTTTATCGCCACTGTTTCGTGACTATTGCCGAATGATCGGGATTCGCGCAAGGCTTTTTCCAGATTTGGTGGACCAGGGTTTCTTGGCACTACGGTGGTTTGGGTGTGATTGTTCATCCAAACCACCGTCCAACGCCCGGATTCCGGCCCTGATGGCGATAGTCGCCATCACCCTCTGCGCGACTTTGGGGCAGGGAAGGGGACTACACATCACCACGCCGTTCCCTGCAAGGATGTACCCAACATAACGGGCGTAGGGCAGGGATTTCCGGTAGGGGAGGGTGGCAGAACCGGCCAGGGGTCTGGCAGGCCGGGCCAATACCGGGAGCCTGTCGCCCGAATAGTGTCAGGTCATCGACCAGGAGGGGTCAGGCCTCTCCACCAACCGGGAGGTGATGGCGGTGACCGGGATTTTAGAAACACTTCATGTCACGCGGGAGCGGGACGCCGTTTTGGGCGGCGCAGTGCCTTTCCGGTGTGGTCGATGGACGGACGCGGAGTGCGTTGCGACAAATTCAACTACCGGAATGGAGATCTGACATGGATCATGAGACTGAGCATAAACGCGGGGCCGCCTGCGGCTGTGGCTGCGGCGCAACCCCCGAGCGGGTGGATATGGCGCGGCGGCGTCTGATTGCGGGCACGACGGCCGCTGGGGCCGCGGCGGCTGTTGGCGGGTCGGTCGCTGCCGCGACGCCGGAGGCGCGGGCGCTTTACGCGGATCCCGAGGAGCCCGGCCTGCCGCAGATGGACATGGAAATCGTGCCGGGTCGCACAGCACTTGTTGTTGTTGATCCGCAGGTGGACTTTCTCGACGAGAACGGAGTGGCCTGGGGTGTGGTCGGCGAAAGCGTGAGTGAACAGGGCGTTGTCGACAACCTGGAGAATTTGTTCATCGCCGCGAAGGCCGCCGGGATGCCGGTCGTGGTTTCGCCGCATTACTACTACCCGCAGGACCACCGGTGGCAGTTTGAGGGGACGCTTGAACGCGTGATGCACGGCATTCACATGTTTGACCGCAACGATCCCCTGGATCTCGAAGGGTTTGAGGGGTCGGGTGCGGACTGGATGCCGCAGTACAAAAAATACATCGAGGATGGCGAGACCATCGTTTGCTCGCCGCACAAGGTTTACGGACCGGAGCAGAACGATCTCGTTCTGCAGCTGCGCAAGATCGGCATGGACAAGGTGATCCTTGCGGGCATGTCGGCCAATCTCTGCGTGGAGAGCCACATGCGGGAACTGTTGGAGACCGGTTTTGAGGTTGCGGTTGTTCGTGATGCCACCGCTGGTGCCAAGGTGCCCGAAGGTGACGGCTATCTCGCCGCGCTGATCAACTTCCGTATGATCGCCAACGCCGTCTGGTGGACCGACGACGCCGTGAAACGCATCGGCAGTGCCGTGTAACCGCGGACCGCACCGTTTTTCCAAATCTCCCCAAAAAAAGGTATCTGACATGAAACCCTCCGTTTTTGCATCGGCGCTTTGCGTCTCTCTCGCCCTGTCCACGGGTGTCTTCGCGGCTGATGAGTACAACGTGACAAACGGCCTGACACTGACCGGCAATCCGCTTGGCATGCATGGCGTCGATCCCGTGTCGATGTTCGATGGCGATGCGCCGAAAACCGGTGACGCGGTCTATGACACCACCCATGACGGCGTGGATTACTACTTCGCCAGTGAGGAAGCGCAGCAGACATTCGAGGCCGATCCGGCTGCGTATCTGCCACAGTTTGGCGGCTTCTGCGCCTTTGGCGTCTTTGTCGGCAAGAAGCTCGACGGGGATGTCCGCTATGCCGATATCGTGGATGGCAGGCTTTACCTCTTCGTCAATGCCGCGATCTTCGAGAAGTACCTCGAGAACAGCGAAGAAGTGATCCAGGTGGCGCATGAGACCTGGCCTGGCATTTCCGCGACCCCGATTGGTGATCTTTGAGCCCAGGACCCGCAGTGACTTTCCCTGCGCCCGGACGCAGTACCGGGCGCATTTTTTCCACTCCCTGAAACTGGAGAGAAGGACCACTGAGATGACACGTATTCTGAGAGTAGATGCCAGCGCGCGGGGTGAGCGATCGCTGTCCCGCCAGCTTGGAAACCGGTTTGTTGATGAATGGCTGGCGCGCGAGCCCGGCATTGAGGTTGTTGCGCGGGACGTCGGGCGAAACCCGCCGCCGTTTATTTCCGAGGCATGGATCGCGGCGGTTTTCAGTACAGGGATGACCGCGGAGCAGCGGGATCTGACAAGGGTTTCAGACGAACTGATCGCGGAGGTGGCGGCGGCCGATGTCATCGTGATCACGACACCAATGTACAATTACGGGATGCCCGCGGCGCTTAAGGCATGGTTCGATCAGGTTGTGCGGGTCAACAGGACGTTTACCTTTGATCTCGCCCGCGGTGACCGGCCGCTTGAGCCGGTTCTGTCCGGCAAGGTGGTGGTCGTGCTGACCTCATGCGGCGAGTTTGGTTTCGAAGAGGGTGGGCTCAACGAGGGCGGTGATAACCTGGTGCCGCATCTGAGGTTCGCGTCGCGCTACCTTGGGATGTCGGAGTTTTACCATGTAGGCATCGAGTATCAGGAGTTTGGCGACCATCGGCATGAGGCGTCGAAGCAGGCGGCTTCGCTGGCGGCTGGTGAACTGGCGGCCCGGCTGGCAGGGCCGATGGCAAGTCAGGTGGCGTGACGTGTCGGCAGGCCGGGAGAGCCGTCAGACCTGGGCCTGAAACCGAATTATATCCGAAATCCGAAAACTGAACTCGAAAATAGGCTGAATATTTGCGAAATCACATGTGTTAGGTCGATCCCAACGCAATGGATCGAAAGGATCGACCGATGAAAGCCATGGCTCTTGCCGAATATGGACCCGAAGCACCGTTCTCGCAGGTGGACATGCCCCGCCCGGCCCCGGATGCGGGGCAGGTGATCGTTCGCGTTCAGGCGACGAGCGTCAATACCATCGACACGATGATCCGAGGTATGGGAACGGATCTGGGCTTTTCGCCCGCGACGCCCGCGGTACTGGGAATGGATTTCGCCGGTACGGTTGAGGAGGTCGGCGAGGGTGTGACCGAATTCGCGGTTGGCGATGAGGTCTATGGCTGCGCCGGTGGTCTGGCGGATCTTCAGGGCGCGCTTGCGGAATACATGCCCGCGGATGTCAGGCTGATCGCGCGCAAGCCGAAGTCGCTGTCCATGCGGGAGGCGGCGGCCATCCCGCTGGTCGGCATTACGGCTTATGAAGGGCTCCAGCGTGCCGGTGTGAAAAAGGGCCAGAAGGTGCTTGTCCATGGCGGGTCCGGCGGTGTGGGCCATATCGGCGTGCAGCTGGCCCGTGCCTTTGGCGCGGAAGTTTACGCCACCGACACCGGAGAGAAGCGTCTGTCGGTGGTGCGCGACCTCGGTGCCGAGCCGATCGATTTTAAGGCCGATACCGTTGAGGAGTATGTGGCGAAACACACGGATGGCGCCGGTTTCGATGCGGTGCTGGACACTGTGGGTGCCGGCAACCTGACAAACTCTTTCAGTGCGGTTGCCCTTAACGGCCATGTGGCCACCACCCTGGCGCTGGCCGAGCTTGACCTGTCACCGGCCCACCTCAAAGGCGCGTCGCTGCATGTGGCGTTCATGCTGATACCGATGCTGCACGACACGGGCCGAGCGGAGCATGGCGTGATCCTGGCGGAACTGGCCGGGCTCGCTGACAGCGGTGCGTTGAAACCGGTGGTCGATGAGGCCCGTTTTGAGCTTGCCGAAGTCGGTGCGGCTTACGATCACCTTACCGGCGGTAAGGCCATCGGTAAGGTTGTGATCGACGTATAGGAGGGCAGGCGGGGTCCGTATTTTGGTGTGGGTCCCGCGCCCGTTAACCTGGTGACCGGCCGTCCCGGCCGGTCGACGGGGCCCGCGTCCTAATTCAGCTGGTCCGGCAGCTGCGCCGTTTGGCTCCATTGCCGCGGGGACTGGCCGTACATCCGTCTGAATTCCCGGCTGAACTGGGAGGAGCTTTGATACCCCACGTCCCAGGCCGCCTCGGAAACGGTTTTTCCTCCGGCGATCATCATCGCCGCGTTGTTCAGGCGCATCGATTTCACAAACTGGATTGGGGACATTGTCGTGGCTTCCCTGAACCTCCGGTGAAAGACGGCCCGGCTCATCCCCACATGCCCGGCCATGTCGTCGATTGTGACCTGATCCCTGAGATGGTTCGAGAGATATTCGATGGTCCGGGCGATCTCGTTGCCGACACCAAAGGCGCGTCTTGCCGAAGCTCCGGCACCGCCCGTGAGAACCGCGTAACAGATCTCGCGCATGCGACCAGGTCCGAGCACCGCCGCAGCCACGGGACTGTCCAGCAGCTCCAGAAGCCTGAGAAGCGCCTGAGTGAAACCGTCATCCCAGTCCGCGAGGGCCAGTGCCGATGCGGATGAGGCCTGGGACCGTGTGGTGCCACCGGCCACGGTTTCGATCTCAATGGCGAGTTCGCGCATGAGCCGTGGATCCAGGGTGATCACCACACCAATCAGGGGATCCTGAGTTGACGCCTGTGGCGTGCCCGCCTCGACCGGCAGGGTCATGGGACACAGCAGGTATTTATCGCTGCCGTAGACGTGGTGTTCACCGTCCAGCACCGCCTCCTTGGTGCCGTTGAGAATGGCCACGACCGTGGGCTGGTAGACCGCGGGCACGCAGGGCATGGCCTCGGTTACCCGAAACATCTGAACGCCCTTCAGAGCGGTTTCGACAAGGCCCGCTTCCGGCAGATGACGCTCAATGAGGTTTTTGATCCGTTCTTTGCTCATGCCGTCCATTAGGTCGAAGAGTTTCACCTTTGCAATGGGGTTGAGACGATTGGGCAAGTAAATGAGAGGATATCGCCTGTTTTCCTGTCGTGCGGGTTTCTAATTGTGTTCCAGACATCAACACCCCACAGCGCCGGCCTTGGCCGGCAGGAGACAGAAATTGGCGGACACAACATTTGGACCGAAAGGCTGGACCCCGGAGCGCCTCGGCGATCTGAGCGGCACAACCCATGTTATCACCGGAGCCAATGCGGGCGCAGGCTTTCAGGCCGCGCGGACGCTTTTGAGAAAGCATGCAAAGGTCGTGATGCTCAACCGTTCGGTTGGGAAATCCGAGGCGGCCATTGACGCGCTGAAGCAGGAATTCGGCGCGGGGGCTGATGTGAGCTTCATTCGCATGGACCTCGCTGTTCTGGACAGTGTCCGCACGGCAGCCAAAGAGGTCCTGAAGGCCGTCCCCCGTATCGATGCCCTTATCAACAACGGGGCCATCGCTCAGGTGCCTACGCGCAGGCTGACGGTTGATGGATTTGAAAGCCAGCTTGGCACGAACCATCTGGGACATTTTCTGCTCAATGGTCTGCTTTTTGACCGCATCGCCGAAAGCGGCGGCAGGATCGTCGTTGTGGCGAGCCTCGGCTACAACATGGGACTGAAGACGATCAGGTTCGAGGACATGAACTGGGATGAGGGGTATGGCGCGAATACGGCCTATTCGCAGTCCAAACTGGCCCAGATGATGTTCGCATATGAGCTGCAGGACAGGCTTGCCGCTGCCGGGCGCAACGATGTCGAGGTTTACGTGTGCCACCCCGGCTCTTCGGCGACGTCGCTCATTACCACGAGCGGCAGCCGCACGATGCGGTTCATCTGGTGGCTCATGACCAAAACCCCGATGGTGCAGACCGCAGAGCAGGGCTCCTACCCGGAGGTTATGTGCGCGACCGAGGAGGCACTTACGGAGCAGCGGGCGCTCTATGGCCCGACAGGACGGTTGGAAGCGGTTGGCCCGGTCGGCAGGGGTACGCTGAACGCACACGCCCATGACAAGGCCGTCATGACGCGTCTCTGGGACGTGTCGGAAAAAGCTGTCGGGTTCGAATGGAAACTCTGAACAGGAACGTCTGGCGGCAGCTTCCATAGAGGCGACTACTGGCGCAACAGCCCCGGGCAAACGGGAGCACGGGGCTGGATGTGGGTTGTCTCAGGTGAAACCCGTTCATCGGCATATTTTCTGACGAGCGTCTGTGCGTGTTGCGAGTTTTAAATTGACGAATTCGTTCATGGATGCAATAACGCATACATTACGGCATCAGATCGTTGGGGAGGACAACAAATATGCTCACATCCGTTTCGGGAACACGGAGGCTTTCCGGCCTCAGGACAGGTGCGGCAGTCGCCATGTCATTGGCCGTACTGGGCTTTTCCGGGCCGCAGGTGAACGCGCAGGAGATCGAATTCTGGTCGCAGGACTATGGCGATCTGATCGCCTGGCAGCGCACGATGGAGGAATTCACGAATGAATTTGAGGCCGAGACGGGCATCAAGGTCAATTACGAACAGGTCAACTGGTCGGTTGCCTTCAACCGCTGGCTGACCGCAGCACAGGGCGGCGCGGCGCCGGACTGCGCCGACATGTTCTGGCTGCATTCCTTCTCCGCCATTGGTGGCGATCAGTATGGTCCGATGCCAATCACGGAATATCGCGACACCTGGCCGACGCTGGAAGAGGATTTCTATGAGGGCTCGCTTCAGGACGTGAACTGGAGCGGCGATTTCTATGGCATCCCGTGGCGCGGTGACGTGCGTCCGCTGATCTATCGCACGGACCTGGCCGCCGAGGCGGGGCTTGAGGGCCCGCCGGAAACCTGGGATGAGCTGGTGGAATACGCGAAAGCCCTGACCGAGCGGGACTCGAACGGGAATGTTACCCGCTGGGGTCTGGCGCTTGGTCCGGACAATCCGAGCCAGAGCTATGTTCCGCTTTACTGGCAGGCCGGTGGCGACTTCATGACCGAGGACGGGCGCACGGCCACGATTGATAATGAGGCGACCCGGGTGGCGCTGAGCTTCATTCGTGACCTGGTCTGGGAGCATGAGGTTCTCAGCCCCGATTTCATGGAGCGCGGCTACAGCGCGGAGGGTGACTTCCTCGCAGGGCAGCTTGGCATGATCGCGTCCACTCCTGGTCCGATCCCGCCGCAGCTCGCTGAAGATTATCCGGAAATGGACGGCAAGTGGGCCCTGGGTGTACCGGCCGCCGGACCGGAGGGGCGTGACGCCTATGCCGGCAGCGGATATTTCGGGGTTCTGCGCGGTACGGACAATGTCGAGGCCTGCGTGGACTGGATCAGCTTCCTTTCGCGTCCGGAAAACATGCAGCGTCTGAGCGAAGCGAGCGGCAATGTCAGCCCGATGCGTGAGGTGATGGCTTCCGACTACTGGAGCGATACCGAGTGGAAAGAGGTGATCAACGAGACCCTCGAATACGCGCACACCTCGCAGCACCCGTCGCCGGTGTGGAACGCGCTGGTGTCTCCAGAGCCGGGCGCGGTCATCTATGACATGGTGTATCGCGCGGTCATCCAGCAGGAAGATCTGGATACCGTGATTGCGGAATCGCAGGAGCGCATGCAGGCCGAGATGGACCGCGCGTTCAGCGACTGACCTGAGACCGGCGGCTCTTCCGTTACGCACGGCAGGGCCGCACGTCACATATCCAGCCCCCGTCCACCAATTACCATACCGTTGAAGGGTCCACTCGATGGAACGAAAAAGGCGTTGGTTCTGCTTCTTCATGGTGCTGCCCGCGATCCTGTTTACGGTCGTGCTTGGTCTGATCCCGATGTTCACCTCGCTGGGGTGGAGTTTTCTGGAATACGACCTGATGCGCGTCCAGGAGCATGGCACGCCCTTTGTGGGGCTTGAGAACTACCGGACGGTTCTGAACGACGGGCGGTTTTTGCGGTCGATCAGCAATACATTCGTGATGACCGGACTGGTGGTGGTGGTTGCCATCGCGCTTGGCCTGGTCCTCGCACATGTGATGAAGGCCGAATACCGGGGCAGGGCCATCGTGCGGGTTCTGATCTGTGCGCCCTGGTTCGTGCCACCGGTGGTGGCCGCCGCGATCTGGGCCTGGCTGCTGAACGCGGACCGGAGCCCGATCAATTCGGCGCTGATGGATGCGGGCATCATCGAGTCCAACATCCGCTTTCTAACCGACAGTTCGACCTGGGGGCCGTTCTCCATCCCGCTTCTGTCCGTGACCGCGGTCCGGATCTGGAACGGTCTGCCGTTCATCGTGATCTTCATTCTTGCCGGGATGCAGTCGATCCCGCGTGATCTCTATGAGGCCGTTGATGTGGATGGCGGCAACCTTTGGAGCAAGTTCCGGCACGTGACGCTGCCTCTGCTAAGGCCGATCCTGGGTGTTCTGATCATGCTGCTGCTGATCACCGGTATCGGGCATTTCGAGATCAACTACATCATGACCGGCGGCGGTCCGCAGGACATGACCAACGTGATGGCGGTTTATTCCTACCTTCAGGCGTTCAACTTCTTCCGCTTTGACCTCGCGTCGGCGGCGGGCGGGCTGATCCTGCTGATCACCGCGGCGATCTGTTTCTTCTACATCCGCACGCAGCTGCGCAACGAGGACCGGTGATGACCACGACCACCACAGAGCACATGCCCCGCGCGACCGGTACACGGAGCGGTCGCAAGGGCGGCTTCGCGCGCAGCAGGAATGCGGACCGGCTGACGCGGGCAATCGTCATCGTTGTGACGGTGCTGGCGCTCGTCTACATCCTTCTGCCGGTCTACTGGATGGTGAAAAGCTCGTTTCAGACGAATGCGGATATCCGGGCATTGCCGCCGCACTGGTATCCGCATGAGTTCACCATTCAGGCCTATCTGGACATGACCTATGTCATTCCGATCTGGCGCTATATTCTGAACTCGATCTACGTGGCCGCGGCCGCCGCAATTCTGTCGACGTTGATCGGGTGCAGTGCGGCCTATGTTCTGGCGCGGTTCCGCTTCCCGGGCATGACGCTGTGCCTCGTGGCGATCCTTGCCACGCAGCTGATCCCGCCGATCACACGGGCCTTTCCGCTTTACTCCGCGATCCAGTCGGCGGGCCTGCTGAACAGCTATACCGGGATTATCATCGCCTATGCCGGTTTCTCGCTGCCGTTCTGTGTGATGCTGCTGCGCGGGTATTTCATGAACAACTGCCCGCCGGATCTGGAGGAGGCGGCGCTGGTCGACGGGTGTTCCTATTTCAGCGCGTTCTGGCGGATCATTCTGCCGATCTCACTGCCTGGGCTGGCGGCCGTGACGATCTTTACCTTCCTGAACGCCTGGAACGATTTCCTGTGGGCCTCGCTTCTGCTGAACCAGGGGGACATGAAAACGGTGCAGGTTGGTATCGGTGACTTCTCGGGCGAGGGGGGCAACGTGCGCTACATCAGCATGTTTATGGCGGCCTGCGTCACGGCGACGATCCCGGCGCTGATCATGTTCCTGTTTGTCCAGCGCTGGCTCGTGTCCGGGCTGACCGCGGGCTCCGTCAAATAGCCGTCTCATACTAAAGGAATACCGGAATGGCGCATATCAGCCTGAGACAGGTGACAAAGAAATACGGCAGGTTCGTGGCCGTGCCCGATCTGTCCCTTGAGGTCGCGGAAGGGGAGTTTCTGATCCTTGTGGGGCCGTCGGGCTGTGGCAAGTCGACCCTTTTGAGAATGCTTGCGGGTCTGGAATCCGTTTCGCAGGGGGAGATTGCCATCGATGGCGAGGTGGTCAACGACCAGATGCCCCGGCAGCGGGATATTGCGATGGTCTTCCAGTCCTACGCGCTTTACCCGCACATGACCGTGGCCCAGAACATGGGTTTCTCGCTGAAGCTCGACCGCTGCTCAAAGGCGGAGATTGAGGAACGGGTCGCTGCCGCTGCGGAGATTTTGGCGCTCACGCCGTTGCTGGACCGCAAGCCAGCGCAGCTGTCCGGGGGGCAGCGCCAGCGTGTTGCCATGGGCCGGGCCATTGTGCGTGATCCGAAGGTTTTTCTGTTCGACGAGCCGCTGTCCAACCTGGATGCCAAGCTGCGCGTGCAGATGCGGGCGGAGATCAAGTCGCTGCACTATCGGCTGAAAACCACCATTGTCTACGTGACCCACGATCAGGTCGAGGCCATGACCATGGCCGACCGGATCGTGGTGATGAATGCAGGAAATATCGAGCAGGTCGGTACGCCGCTGGAGCTGTACGACCGACCGATGAACCGTTTTGTGGCCGAGTTCCTGGGTTCTCCGTCCATGAACATGCTGCCCGGCGAGATTACCGGCGCCGCCGGTGCGCTGTCGCTGAGGTTGGCGGACGGGAGCCACATTGCCCTGCCTGGGCGTGACCTGGGGCTGGCGCCCGGAGACCGCGTGACGATGGGTGTGCGGCCCGAACACATGACGATTGGGGACACCGGCGGGATGGGGCTCGACATCGTGGTCGACGTAACGGAACCCACGGGCTCGGATACGCTTCTTATCGGCAGAGCGGCGGATTGTGCTATCACCTGTGAACTGGACGGTCGTCCGGATGTCAGGATGGGCGAAACCGCCCGGGTCACCATTGATCCCGCGCATCTGCATTTCTTCGATGAGGACAGCGGGCGCAGGATCGGGGCGGCCGGATAGGAAATGCGGAGCGATGGGGTCATGACCAAAGCCACGACGAAGGCCGAGAAGCGCCCGGCAGCGAAGCCAACCCAGGCCGAATATGCGCATGCGGAGCTCAAACGCATGATGCTCGACGGGACGCTGCCTTTCGGGACGCAGATGCTGGAGTCCGAGGCTGCCGAGCGCCTGAAGATCAGTCGCACGCCGATCCGGGAGGCGATGATCCTGTTGCAGCAGGAGGGCATGGTCGAGTTGCGGCCGCGCCACGGAATGAGGGTCCTGCCGGTTTCAGCCGATGACATGCGCGACATTTACGACGTTCTTACCGCGCTGGAGGGCAAAGCGGCCGAACTGCTCGCGGAGCGCAGGCTGAGCCAGGACGAACTGGACGGGCTGTGGGATGCGGTTGAGCAGATGGAGGCGGCGCTGGCGGCGGACGAACTGGCCGACTGGGCCGAGGCGGATGATCTGTTCCACCTGCGGCTGATTGACCTGACGCGGAACAAACGGCTGATCGGGATGGTCAACCAGTTGCGCGCCCAGGCGCACCGGGCCCGGATGGCGACGCTGTTTTTGCGGCCGCGGCCAACGGAGTCGAACCGTGAACACCGCGCCCTGGTCGATGCCA
The DNA here is from genome assembly GCF_049800875.1 of Amaricoccus tamworthensis. Lineage (NCBI taxonomy): Bacteria > Pseudomonadati > Pseudomonadota > Alphaproteobacteria > Rhodobacterales > Paracoccaceae > Amaricoccus > Amaricoccus tamworthensis. The sequence continues at coordinate 73,420 of NZ_JBNAFV010000007.1, forward strand.
TCGCCAGTGGCGATCCGGCGGAGGCGCGCCGGATGCATGAGGAGCACCGGACCCGGGCCAAGGAACTGCTGGTGAACATTCTGCGCAGCCTGGGCGGCGCGCAGATGTAGGCCGGACACCCAGAACGAACTGACAAGGTTCGCCAATACCGGCGTGCCATGCGTTGAAACAATGCATTCGCTACCGAGTGCGTTGAAAAGGAGGAAGCACAGATGTCAACCAAAGTGGAAATTCAGGGAGAGGGCTTCCTGATCAACGGAACCCCGACCTATGAGGGTCGTGAGTGGCACGGGAAAAAAATCGAGGGCCTGCTGCTGAACACGCGGATGGTGCAGGGGATTTTCGACGATGTGAACCCGGACACGGTTCAGCAGTTCGCCTATCCCGATACCGGAGTGTGGGATGCGGACCGCAACACATCCGAGTTTATCGACATGCTGCCGACCTATAAGGCGCATGGTGTTCTGGCCTTTGACATCAACCTGCAGGGCGGCAGCCCCTATGGTTATTCGACCGACCAGCCCTGGATCAACTCGGCCTTTGAGAGCGACGGATCGCTGCGTCCGGCCTTCATGAACCGGCTGGCCCGCGTGCTGAAGGCGGCGGATGAGCTGGGCATGGTTGTGATTGTTGGTCTGTTCTACTTCGGTCAGGAGAAGGTTTTCGAGGGCAACGAGGATGCCGTTCGCAAGGCCGTCGACAATGCGGTCGAATGGCTGCTGGCGACCGGTCATGAGAATCTGCTGCTTGAGATCAACAACGAATGCAACATCCGCTATGAGCTGCCGGTGATGCGGCCGGAAGGTGTGCATGAGCTGATCGAGCGGGCCAAAGCCATCACGCTGGATGGACGGCGTCTGCTGGTTGGAACGAGTTATGGCGGGGGTACGATCCCGGGATCGAACGTTGCCCGTGTCAGTGACTTCATGCTGATCCACGGCAACGCCCAGGAAGACCCCAACATCATCCGCGAGATGGTCAAAAAGACACGCCAGGTGGAAGGCTACACGCCCAAGCCGATCCTGTTCAATGAGGATGATCATTTCGATTTCGACCGGCCCGACAACAACTTCATCGCGGCGGTGGGCGAGTATGCCTCATGGGGGTATTTCGATTACCGGATGAAGGGCGAGACCTTCGAACAGGGCTATCAGAGCGTACCCGTGAACTGGGGCATCAGCTCGGCAAGGAAGCGGGGCTTCTTTGGGCTGGCAAAGGAAATTTCGGGCTACTGAGCCGAAGGAACCCTGAGAGGCGATCTGTCCTCGTGACGTCGGCTCCTTCAGTGGGGCTTCAGCATTCGATGGCACCTCTCATTATCTTCCGGATTCCCGCTTTTGAAATTGGCCGGTCGCGCTCCTGGGGTGCGGCCGGTCCGACTTTCTTGTGCGCGCCAAATCGTGACACGATCCTTATTGGCATTCGTGCTAAAAAATCCCACACAACCGGTTTGTGAAACAGGTGATGCCCCGCCGGGATCACCACTGACCGAACGCGATGACGTCCAGCAAGGCGCGCATAGGGAGAGAAAGCATGACACGGGAACTGAAAGTCAACGGGGAGACCCGCACCGTTGAGGCGGAGGACGGAACGCCGCTGCTCTGGGTTATTCGCGACGAACTGAAGATGACGGGAACAAAGTTCGGCTGCGGTGTCGCGGCCTGTGGAGCCTGTACCGTTCATCTGGACGGGGCACCCGTCCGGTCCTGTCAGACCTATATTGAGGATGTGGCCGACAGCGAGATCCGCACCATCGAGGCGATGGAAACGGACCGCATTGGCACAGCCGTGCAGCAGGCCTGGACCGAGCTTGACGTGGTGCAGTGCGGCTACTGCCAGTCGGGGCAGATCATGTCGGCTGTCGGTCTTCTGGCGGAAAATCCGAAGCCGAGTGTTGAGGACATTGACGGCTACATGTGGGGCAATGCCTGCCGCTGTGCCACCTACCAGCGCATTCGCGCCGGTGTTCTGCGTGCATCCGAGATCCTGGAGGGCTGAGCCATGAACATTTCCACATCCCGCCGCGGATTTTTGCAGGGTGCGGCTGCGACCGCTGCCGTTCTTTATGTGGGTGCCCGTTCCGATGGCGCCCTGGCCGCGTCGTCGGACAGCACTGATCTCAATCCGTTCGTGCGCATTGGCGCGGATGGTCGCGTGACCGCCATCGTGAAGCATTTCGAAATGGGGCAGGGGCCGTCCACGGGTCTGACCACGCTGATCGCCGAGGAGCTTGGCGTGACCATGGACCAGATTGACTACGAGTTCGCGCCGTCCAATCCGCAGGTCTACAACAACACGCTGTTTGGTGCGTTCCAGGGTACGGGCGGATCAACCGCCATGGCCAACAGCTATACGCAGTACCGCACCGCAGGGGCTGCGGCGCGTGAGATGCTGATTGAAGCCGCGGCAGCGGAGTGGGGTGTCGATGCGGCGGAGCTCGACATTGTCGCCGGTGAGATTACCGGGGCGGGTCAGGCCGCGCCGCTGGCGGGATTTGTTGCCGCGGCCGCGGCGCTGGAGGCGCCCGCTGAGCCCCGGCTGCGGACGCCGGAGGAATGGCGGCTGATTGGGCAGGACGGCGCGGTGCGGCGGAAGGACACGCCGGTCAAGATCAACGGCAGCGGTGTGTTTGCCATGGATCTGCAGTTCGACAACCAGTTGGTCGTGGTTATTGCCCGTGCCCCGCGGCGTGGTGCAACCGTCGCCGGGTTCGATGCGTCGGATGCCGAGGGCATGAACGGGTTCGTTATGGCGCAGACCCTGCCCGATGCCTCGGGTGTGGCGGTCTATGCGGAGACGACCTGGGCTGCGATCAGCGCGCGGGACATGCTGTCGGTGGAGTGGGACTTTTCCGCCGCTGAGGACCGCTCGTCGGATCAGATCAGGGAAGAACTGATTGCCGGGGTGAATGGCCCGAGCACCTATGAGACGCGGGGCGACCAGTCGGAGACGGCGGCGGCTGTGGATGGTGCGGCGACGGTCATAGATAAAACGTTCTATTTCCCGTTGCTCGCCCATGCGCCGATGGAGCCGCTGACCTGTACCATTGAACCGCTGGATGATGGCGGTGTGGTCCTGCATGACGGGGCGCAGTTCCCGACGTTTGGGCACATGACGCTGAGCCAGGTGCTCGAGTTGCCGATGGAAAAGGTTCAGGTCAAAACGGTGCTGGCCGGGGGGTCCTTCGGGCGCCGGGCCAATCCGACGGCGGATTACAATCTCGAATGCGCCATGGCTTTTGCGATGACCGACCGGACCCGCCCGGTCAAGCTGGTCTGGACCCGCGAGGACGACATCAGGGGCGGATACTACCGCCCGGCCTTTGCCCATCGCGTGCGGGTGGGGTTGGATGAAAACGGTGCCATTGTCGGCTGGGATCACCGCATTGCGGGTCAGTCGATCATGAAGGGCACCTCGATGGAGCAGATGGCCGTGCATGACGGAGTCGATCACTCCTCCGTCGAGGGGGTGGCTGACACGCCCTATGCGGTGCCAGGGATGGCGGTGGGCCTGACGGATCACGCCAAGGCTACCAGTGTGCTGTGGTGGCGGTCGGTGGGGCACAGTCACACGGCCTATGTGATGGAAAGCATGATCGACATGGTCGCGCAGGAGACGGACGCGGACCCGCTGGCGCTGCGGCTGTCCATGCTGCCGGGCGACACGCCGGCGCAGACGCGCATGGCCGGTGTGCTGAACCGCGTCGCGGATATGACCGGCTGGTCGGACGCGCCGGCGGAAGGTCGCGCGCGTGGTCTGGCGGTGCATCACTCCTTTGGCTCTTTTGTCGCGGAGGTGGTTGAGGTCTCCGGCGGGGGTGACGACCCGGTCAAAATTGAGAAGGTGTTCGCCGCGGTCGATTGCGGAGTGCCGGTCAACCCCGACGTGATCCGCGCCCAGATCGAGGGGGGCATCGGCTATGGCATCGGTCACGTGATGCGCAACCGGATCACCCTGACCGATGGAGAGGTGGATCAGTACAACTTCCCCGATTACGAGCCGTTGCGGATTACCGATATCGGGGCGATCGAGGTCGACATAATCGCGTCGATGGAAGCGCCGACCGGTGTTGGCGAACCCGGAACACCACCCTCGGGCCCGGCTTTGGCAAACGCGATCGCCCGTGCAGGTAGCGCGCGGGTGACCGTACTGCCGATGATAGACGAGGTCGACTTCGCCTGACCTCTACCCGCGACCCGGGCGCCGGTGGGTCACCCGGCGCGCGGGACGGGTGGCAGGACTTCGTCAAGAGCCGCCCGGTTCCCGACATTGCGCCGGCTCTCCGGCCGCCCCCGCCAGGCGTATTATCCATTGGCCGAAATTCCGCGCACCGCGCATATCACGCGATTGGGCGGTGTACTTCCTTTTCCGGTCACGTCCTGTCCAGAGGGTGCACAACCGGCGCGGATCCGCAGGACCCGCGGACCAGCAGGTCGTTGACGATTTGGATACGCATGGTGGCTTCGGGCCAGTGATCGTCGCTCAGCCTGTGATGAAGCAGGCGCATCAACGCGCGGCCGATTTCATGTCCCTTCGTCTTTACCGTCGTAAGAGCGGGGCGGATCTGACGTGCGACGCTGTAGTCGCCGAATCCGATCACGGAAATGTCCTGGGGCACCTTCCACCCGCGTGACAGCAGGTCAGTGACGGCGTTCAGGGCCAGGCCGTCGTGAGCACAGAAGAGCGCGGTAGGTCGTCCTCCCGACTCCAGGTGTTCTGAGAAGGCGTCCGAGAACCCACCGACATCTTTCCACCGCAAATCGTGAAGCGACACGCCATCGGCGCGTTCGATGATGTCCCTAAGTCCGTTCAGTCGCAGGATCCGGCCGCGAAGGTCCTCGCGGCCATGGACATAGACGATCTCCCGATGGCCAAGGCCGATCAGATATTCCGCGACCGCCGCGCCCGATTCCTGGTCGGCGCCGGACACAACGTCCGCCGGGAAGAACGGTTCGGGCCGGACCGTGTAGACCACGGGAATGTCGAGGTCCCGCATGAGCTTCAGTTCGTGTTTTTGCGACAGGTTCACCGCCGCTACCCCGAGAGAGTTTTTGAAGACCTGCTCAAGCGGCAATTCGTGATGAAGCCAATGGACGCGCACCAACATGGCCAGACGCGAGGCCTCCTGTTGCAGGCCGCCGAGGATCTGAGTGTGCAGTTCCGTGTTGACGTTCAGCGGGTCGTCAAACAGGGCAACGATTTCCCGTGTCTGTGACATCTGAGGGCTGGGGCGTTTGTAGCCGAGGGAGTCGGCGATCTCGAGAATACGTTGACGCGTTGCCTCGCTGACGCCGTCCTTGCCCGCAAGCGCACGCGACACGGCATATTTCGACATGCCACTTTTCTCGGCGATGGTTCTTAGTGTGACCTTACTCAAAACATTGCTTCCATAAAAATTAGGTGCGTGCGCCGAAGCAAATTATTATTCAGAACAATAAATTAGTCCAGAGATTCTGTTTTTAGCGGTATTCAGACTACCTAACGCTTTACCTAACGATAGCTGACAGGCACAGTGATCTTGTGTCCAAAGTTAGGGAGTTTGGGCAGTAAGGGAGGTAATCAATGAACTTCAAACTCAACAGAAGAGGCTTTCTTGCATCGAGTTCCGCTCTGATTGTCGGAGGGTTGCCTGGGATGTCATGGGCGCAGGAGCTTCCGCCGTTGGAAGAGCGGCTGCCGGAAAACCCGCTCGTGGTCACGCCTCACGAACGCCCCGGTCAACAGGGCGGCACCTGGAACATGGCGCTTGTGGGCGGCGGTTCGCTGTCGATGCTGTTTCGCTACCAGGCCTATGATCCGCTTCTGCGCTGGAACGCCGACTGGAGCGCTGCAGAGCCTAACGTGGCCGAGAGCTACGAGATCAACGAAGACAGCACGGTTTATACCTTCAAGCTGCGCAAGGGGCACAAATGGTCGGATGGCGAACCATTCACCACTGAGGATGTCCGCTTCTGGTTTGAGGATGTGTTCCAGGACCCCGACGCCGGCCTGACCGGTGAGGAACATTGGTATGCCAACGGGGAACTGGCCACGCTCGAGATTGTCGACGACGTGACTTTCCGCGTGGTCTTCCCGTCTCCGAACGGTTTCTTTGCGACCAAGATGGCGGAATCCAACATCGACCAACTCGTCCGCTGCCCTTCGCATTACCTCAAACAGTTTCACATCAAGTATAACGACAAGGCAAATGAGCTGGCCGTGGAACGCGGTTTCGAGAGCTGGATTGCGCTGTTCCAGCGCGAACACGGTCTAAACGAGGATAATGTTCACTTCCAGAACTCGAACCGGCCAACGCTAAACCCCTGGATGTTTACTTCGGCGCCGGGAGAGGACACGGAAAGAGCGATTGCGGTGCGTAATCCCTACTATTTCAAGGTTGATACCGAAGGCACTCAACTGCCGTATTTCGACAGCATCAACTATCAGATGGTGTCGGATCCCGAGGTTCTGCTGTTGAAAACCCTTCAGGGCGAAATCGATGTGGAAAACGTCTACGTCAACACCCCGGCCAACAAACCGGTTCTGTTCGATGAACAGGAAAGCGGCGATTACCATTTTTACACGCTCAAGGAGACGGCGGCGAACGTGATGGTGTTCCAGCTGAACCTGAACCACACGGACGCGGTCAAGAACGCGCTTTTCAACACGCGCGAGTTCCGCGAGGCGATGTCGATTGCGGTGGATCGTCAGGCGTTGATCGACGCGGTTTTCGTGGGTCAGGGGTCTCCCGCCCAGCCGTCGATCCGCGAGGGCGATCCCCTCTACAATGAGCGGCTGGCCAAGCAGCATACCGAGTACGATCCCGACCGCGCGAACGAGATCCTCGACGGCATCGTACCCGACAAAGACGGCGAAGGATATCGGCTGATGAGCGATGGCCGCCGCCTGTCGATCATTTTCGAGATCGACCAGGTCCGTACCACTTTCCTCGACATGTTCGAACTCGCATTGCCAATGTTTCGGGATATCGGGATCGATGCGCAGATCCGCACCATGGACCGGTCTCTGTGGGAGGAGCGTGTGCGCAACGGGCGAGAGTTTGACGCCACCGCGCACCAATTCGGCGCGAACGGCGGTATCGCCGCCATGATCGACCCGCGCTATTTCGTGCCGTTCAACAACAACTCGATCTATGCGCCAGGTTGGGCGCTGTACTTCTCCAATCCCGACAACGCGGCGGCCATCGAACCGCCCGAAGAGATCAAGGTCCAGCAGCAGCTTCTGCGCGACCTTCTCGCGACCGGCGACCCTACCCGGCAGAACGAGATCATGAGCCGGATACTGGAGAATGCGGCGGATCTCTTCCTGGTCTTTGGCGTCAGCCTGCCACCCGACGGTTATGGGGTGGTGAGGAACAATGTCGTCAACATGCTGGACGAGATGCCCAACAGTTTCGTCTGGCCGACGCCGATGCCGATAGGGACCGAGCAGCTCTTCAAAGAGTAGCGAAGGTCGATCGACATACCCGGGGCCCGTCCGTCTTTGAGGTGGGACCCCGAACCACCCTACATTGATAATCAGGATGACAACGATGCGCGATGATGTCCGCACCGAAACGAGTTCTACACTGCGCACGCCGGAGTGGTACCGTACCGCGACCCGCTGGACACAGCTTACCCTTGCCGAGGATGATCCGGTCAAGTTCGATGTCTCCCGGTGGATCAACATCTTTCGCGAGACCCGTTCGAACGCGACCTGTCTGAGCGCGGGAGGCTACGTAGCCTATTACCCCTCGAAGGTACCGTTGCATTATGTCAGCAGGTTCATGGACGGCAACGATCCTTTCGGAGAGCTGGTCGACGGTGCGCGCGATCTTGGTATGCATGTCATGGCCCGTGTCGATCCGCACGCCATCCACCAGGATGCTGCCGATGCCCACCCGGAATGGGTAGCGGTGGATGCCACGGGCAACCCGCGCCGCCACTGGGCCTTCCCGGATGTGTGGGTGACCTGCGCCTATGGCGACTACAACGCGAGCTTCATGCCCGAGGTCGTGAAAGAGCTGGTGCGCGACTACGACATAGACGCCGTCTTCGCCAATCGCTGGCAGGGACACGGCATCTGCTACTGCGACAGTTGCCGTTCGAAGTTTCAGGCTTCCACCGGAATGGACCTGCCCACCAGCACCGAGGCTGCCGACCCTGTTTGGCGCGCCTGGTCGGCCTGGCGTCGCGACGTCCTGACAAAAATGGTCATAGACTGGGACATCGCGGTGAAGGAAATCCGCCCGCATGCCAGCTTTATTCCCAACATGGGCGGGGCCAGCCTGATGGAGTTCGATCCGGAGCTGATCGAGAAACATTGCCCCTTCCTCGTGGTTGACCATCAGGGTCGGCACGGGACCGAGCCGGTCTGGATGGCAGGCCGCAACGGCAAGCGGATGCGGGCCACCTTCCGCAACAGGCCCGCGATCCTGATCACGTCGGTCGGCCCCGAGGAGCCGCTGCATCGCTGGAAGGACAGCGTGAACACCCCCGCCGAAACCGAAGCCTGGATCGTCAATGGCGCGATGCATGGCATGCTGCCGTGGTTTACCAAGTTCAACGGCGTCGTCCCTGACCCCCGCTGGATCGCCCCGGTGGCCGACGGTTTCAAACTGCACGAGAAAATCGAGCGTACTCTGGCCGAGACCGAGCCCACGACTGAGATCGCGATCCTCGATGCCTCCACGACCCTGCGTCACTGGGACTGGCAGTCACGGCGCACCGCCGAGGTTGACGAGCTTGGTTTCTACCACGCGCTGGTTGAAGCCGGTCTGCCCTTCGAGTTTGTCTCGGACCACGCGATGACGCCGGAGATGCTGGATCGTTTCAGGCTTCTAATCCTGCCCAACGCCATCTGCCTGACCGATGGGCAGTGTCAGATGATTGAGAACTGGGTTGGTCGGGGCGGCAGCCTCGTCGTGGCGGGTGAAAGCGCCACTCAGGACGGTGACGCGAACTTACGCGATGAATTGGGACTGGCACGGGCGTTGGGGGTCCGGATGACCGGCAAACCCCGGGGGCCGGTCAGGAACACCTACGTCTCGCTGAACGGCCACCATCCAATCAGTGCAGGCTTCGATGGCGCTGAACGGATAATCGGAGGAACCCGGCTGTTGGCGGTCGAACCGGTGGAAAAGGCGGATTCTCCCTTCCTCTATGTCCCGGACTTCCCCGATCTTCCGATGGAGGAGGTCTATCCCCGCGAGGAACCGAAAGGCGCGGCCGTCATCGCCCGTGAGACAGCGGCCGGCGGACGCACGGTCCACATTCCCTGGAATGTCGGCGGCATTTTCTGGGAGGTACTGGCCGGTGACCATCAGCGACTGATTGAAAACGCGGTGCGTTGGGCGCTCAACGCGGAGCCGCTGGTCCAGGTCGAAGGTGACGCCGTGCTGGACGTGGCGGTGCGCGACGGCGGCGATTTGACCGCCGTTCTTTTGACGAACCTCACCAACCCGATGATGATGAAAGGGCCCATCCGCAAAAGCTACCCGGTGGAAAACCAGACCATACGGGCAGCGGTTCCGAACGGCAGCACCGGAGCGACTGCACGCATGCTGGTCGCTGAAACGGAGGTGCCGGTAGGCTTCACCGACGGCTTTGCAGAGATTACCGTCCCGACCATCGACCTTGCAGAAGTTGTCCGCATCGACTGGACCTGAGCCACCGGACGCCAGGGAGGAGAAGCAATGCTTGGCTATATCATCAAACGGATTTTCCTGATGGTGCCGACCATGATCGGTATCTCGATCATCGCCTTTTTGATCATCCAACTGCCGCCGGGCGACTACCTGACGTCCGTGATCGCCCGGATGTCGGATTCCGGTCAGGCCGTCGATCCCGAGGAAGTGGCCCGTCTGCGCCGCATTTACGGTCTCGATGACCCTGTAATCGTACAATACTGGAACTGGATCACCGGGATCGTTCTGCGCGGTGACTTTGGCTACTCCTTTGAATGGGGACGCCCGGTCAGTGAGCTGATCTGGGAGCGGATGGGCGCCACGCTGGGCGTGTCGATCGCGGCCCTGATTTTCGTCTGGGCGGTGTCGCTGCCGATCGGAATTTACTCGGCGGTCCGTCGTCACTCAATTGGAGATCACGTTTTTACGTTCCTCGGCTTTCTCGGTCTGGCGATCCCCAACTTCATCCTTGCGCTGACGCTGATGTATATCAGCTACAAACATTTTGGCCAAAGCGTCGGCGGGCTCTATTCCAACGAATTCATCGGCGAGCCGATGAGCTTCGCAAAGTTTTGGGACCTGTTGAAACACCTTTGGATTCCCGTCGTGGTAATTGGCACGTCGGGTACAGCCGCGCTGATCCGCATCCTGCGCGCGAACCTGACAGATGAACTCAGCAAGCCTTACGTGATCACGGCCCGTGCCAAGGGTCTGCGCGAGTTTGACGTGGTGATGAAATACCCCGTCCGTATCGCCCTCAACCCATTCGTCTCAGCGATCGGCTGGGTTCTTCCGCAGCTCATCTCCGGTGTCACCATCACGGCGATCGTTCTGAACCTGCCGACCGCCGGGCCCATGCTGATCCGCGCCCTTGTCAGCCAGGACATGTATCTCGCCGGCAGCTTCATCCTTCTGATGGGTCTCCTGACGCTGGTCGGAATGCTGATATCGGACCTTCTTCTCGCCGCGCTCGATCCGCGCATCCGCTTCACGTGAGGACGCCATGAACGACATTAGTGATCCCACTTCCGATCTGCCGCCGCTGACGGTCGACGGCGACGAAACCGGCCCTGCCATCAGCCCCCTGCGGGAGGGCGACGACCCCTCGAAGATCTCGGTCGCCAGCCAATGGACGCTGATCTGGACAAAGTTCACCCGTAACAAGGTCGCCGTTGGCGCTGGATGCGTTGTCTTTTTCCTCTATTTTGTCGCACTCTTCGCAGAGGTCCTGGCCCCGACGGATCCAGCGCGGGCGCAGCCCCGGCTGACCTATGCGCCGCCGCAATCCCTGGCGTTTTTCACCGAGGGCGAAAACGGGCGCGAATGGCTGCCACATGTGAAGGGCTATGCCATGACGGTCGACCCGGCTTCCCTGAGGCGAAGCTTTACCGTGGACGACGAAAAGGTGATTCCGGTCGGGCTGTTCGTTGAAGGTACACCCTACAAACTCTGGGGCCTGTTTCCCATGTCGACGCACCTGATCGGTCCGCTTGATGACAAACAGCCGATGAACCTCCTCGGCACCGACTCTCTTGGCCGCGATTTGCTCAGTCGCCTGATCTACGGCGCGCGGATCTCGATGTCGATCGGGCTGATCGGCGTGATCTCGAGCCTCGTCATAGGCACTGTTCTGGGGGCACTGTCCGGCTATTACGGTGGTTGGGTCGATCTCGCGGTGCAGCGGCTTATCGAGGTTATCAGCGCCATGCCGACCATTCCGCTTTGGCTCGGCCTCGCGGCGGCGATCCCGATTACATGGTCGCCCCTGAAGGTTTATTTCATAATCACTCTGATCGTGTCGCTTCTGGCCTGGACTTCGCTGGCCCGCGAGGTGAGGGGGAGGCTTTTCGTTCTGAAAAACGAGGATTTCGTAACCGCCGCCATCCTCGACGGATCACGGCAGCGGCGCGTGATCTTCCGCCACATCCTTCCTTCGCTGACCTCGCATATTCTTGCCGTCGTGACCCTTGCTATCCCGACCATGATCGTGGCCGAAACGGCGCTCAGCTTCCTTGGCATCGGTCTGAAACCGCCGGTTGTCAGTTGGGGCGTACTGCTGCAGGACGCACAGAATATCCGCACGGTCGCCACGGCGCCCTGGCTGCTGATCTGGCCTTCGCTCGCAGTGGTTCTGGCCGTGCTGTCGTTCAACTTCCTTGGGGACGGGTTGCGCGATGCCGCAGACCCGTACGAGTCATGAAGATGCCCGGGGCAAGTGACATGAATTCCGCGCTGGAGCCGCAGGTTGTACTTTCCGTGCGCGACCTGTCCATTGACTATCACCTGCGCACGCACATCCTGCATGCGGTCCGCAAGGTAAGTTTTGACCTGAAAATGGGCCGCACAACCGCCCTTGTCGGTGAAAGTGGATCGGGCAAATCCGTGACAGCCCGCGCGCTTCTGAGGATCATCGACAAGCCGGCAACCGTGACGTCGGGTGAAATCACCTTGAATGGGCCGGACGGGGCGCAACGTTTGGACAGGCTCCGGGAAAACGGTCCCGAGATCAGGCGTGTCCGGGGCGGGCGTATTGCACTTATCTTTCAGGAACCGATGTCCTCTCTTTCGCCGGTCAGGACCATCGGTGCCCAGATCGTCGAAAGCCTGCTCCTCCATCGCGACATGACCAGGGCCGAAGCAAAGGCCGAGACGGTTCGCCTGCTGAGGCAGGTCGAAATCAAGAATCCCGAACAGATGGCCGACCGATATACGTTTGAGTTCTCCGGCGGCATGCGCCAGCGCGCCATGATTGCAATGGCTCTCGCCTGCGATCCGGACGTTCTAATCGCGGACGAGCCCACGACTGCGCTCGACGTGACGACACAGGCCGAGATCATGGATCTGATCAAACGCCTTCAGACAGAGCGCGGGATGGCGATGCTGATGATCACCCACGATCTGGGCCTCGTCGCGGAGATCGCCGACGAGGTTGCTGTCATGCGGTGGGGTCGGATCGTGGAACAGGGTAGCGTCGATCGGATTTTCCACCAGCCACAGACAGCCTATACCCAAAAGCTCCTTGGCGCGACAATGAAGCTGGAAAAGCCGCACGACCGCCCTGCGCCGCCAACAGACGGCGAACCGATCCTGTCGGCGCGGGGCCTGACCAAGGGTTTTGGTGCCCACACGTGGACCGGCAAGACCAAGTGGTCGATCACCGCAGTCGATGATGTCGACCTCGATCTTTGGCCGGGCGAGAACCTTGGCATCGTTGGGGAATCGGGTTCCGGGAAGACGACGCTCGGCAAGATGCTTCTCCGGATCACCGAACCGTCCACGGGAAAAATCCTCTGGCGACCATCGCAGTCGGACCCGCGGCAGGAGGTGACGGGGATGGCGCCGAACGCTCTTAAGGCCTATCGCGGCGCAGTGCGGCTGGTCTTCCAGGACCCCTTTGCCTCGCTCAATCCGCGCATGACCGTCAAGCAGGTCATTGGCGACCCGCTCCATGTCACCGGCAAGGCACGGGGCCGCGCACTTGACGAACGCGTGGGAGAGTTGCTGGAACTCGTTGGCCTCGACCGCTCCGTCATGGAGCGTTACCCTCACGCATTCTCCGGTGGTCAGCGGCAGCGGATCGGGATCGCCCGCGCCCTCGCGCTGGACCCGCAGGTCATCATCGCCGACGAGGCGACGAGCGCGCTCGATGTCTCGATTCGAGCCCAGATCCTCGACCTGCTTCTCAAGGTGCAGGACCAACTGGGGCTCAGCTACATCTTCATTGCCCACGACATTTCAACGGTGCGGTACTTCTGCGACAGGGTTGCCGTGATGCATCGCGGCAAGGTCGTCGAAACCGGGACCGCCGAACGCATCTGCACCGCGCCTGAGGCACCCTACACCAAGGCTTTGATCTCAGCCGTACCAAGCCCCGACCCCCGCAACAAACGCATGTCACTTCGTACGCGATTTGACATCTGACCCCGTTGCCGCCCGGACCGCGTAACATTCAGAGGTCAGGGTTGCGGCGGAGCAACTTCTTACGACGACATGGAGTCTGTCTTGCCCAAATTCTCAGCCAACCTATCGATGCTCTACCAGGAACACACTTTTCTTGATCGTCTGACTGCGGCCGCTGCTGACGGCTTCAAGGGGGTCGAGTATCTCGGGCCATATGACGAAAGGCCGGATGACATCGCAAAGGCGCTGTCGGATACCGGTTTGACGCAGGTGCTGTTCAACCTGCCGTCAGGTGACTGGGCTGGCGGGGAGCGGGGCATCGGTGGTTTGCCGGGGCGGGAAGCGGAGTTTGCGGATGGAGTGGACAGGGCCATCATCTATGCCACGGCCCTTGGATGCAAACAGGTCAACTGCCTTGCGGGCATTGCACCGGAAGGGCGCGAGCACGCGCATGAGGCTGTGCTGGTCGAGAATCTCAAGATGGCCGCCGACAGGCTGGGAGAGGCAGGAATCCGGCTGCTGCTGGAGCCGATCAATACGCGCGACATTCCGGGATTTCTGGTCACCGGTACCGATCAGTTCCTTCGGATCGCCGATAGGGTAGATTCCCCAAACCTCTGGCTGCAATACGATTTCTACCACATGCAGATCATGCAGGGTGACCTGATCCGAACATTCCAAACGCTTCAGGACCGCATCTCCCACGTGCAGATTGCCGACAACCCGGGGCGGCATGAGCCCGGTACCGGAGAGATCAACCACCCCTGGCTGTTCGGCGCGCTCGACCGCCTCGACTACACCGGATGGGTCGGCGCGGAATACCGACCCGCCGCCGGAACCTCCGAGGGCCTCGAATGGATGAAAGGGACCTGACAATGAAAATCGGTTTCATCGGACTCGGCGTCATGGGGCGACCGATGGCGGGGCACCTGATCGATGCAGGTCATGACGTCGCGCTTTATCGCGTGAAAGAGGTCAGCCGTTTCCTCGTCGCGAAGGGGGGTATTGAGGCGGGCAGTGCGCGTGAGGCTGTCGCGGGGGCTGACGCCGTCATCCTGATGCTTCCGGACACGCCCGATGTCGAAGCCGTACTTTTCGGCGAAGACGGCGTGGCAGGTGAACTTGCCAAGGGCGCTCTGGTGATCGACATGAGTTCGATCTCACCGGTGGCGACCAAGGATTTCGCCAAACGTATCGAAGCCGCCGGGGGCCTGTGGTTGGACGCCCCGGTGTCGGGCGGCCAGGCGGGTGCCGAGAATGCCGCCCTGACGATCATGTGTGGCGGTTCCGGGAAGGCGTTTTCCGCTGCAGAACCGCTTCTTGAGGTCATGGGCAAACGCATCACCCTCGTCGGCGGTGCCGGGGCAGGTCAGACCGCCAAGGTCTGCAACCAGATCATCGTCGGTCTTACCATTCAGGCCGTGGCGGAGGCGCTGTCCCTCGCTGAGGCCGCCGGTGCTGATCCGGCCATGGTGCGCGAGGCGCTCATGGGCGGATTTGCCGACAGCACCATCCTGAACGTCCACGGCAAGCGGATGATCGAAGGGGCCTTTGATCCCGGTTTCCGCATCAAGCTTCACCGCAAGGACATGTCGCTTGCCGTGGATGCGGCGAGGGCACTTGATCTCGCGCTGCCAAACACCGCGACCATGGAACAGCTCATGAACGCGGCGGTTGGGCGAGGCAATGGCGACCTCGACCATTCCGCTCTCATTCGAACACTCAAGGATATCCCGGGGCGGTAACGACCCGCAGGAACTGAAAAAGGAATACGAAATTGCCAGACAAGCAGCCTCAGATACCCTTCGGCGCCGTTTATTACCGGAAGTCGAACCCGCCAGCCGAAGACTGGGAACGTGATTACAGGATCGCCGCCGAGGATGGGCTGAACACGTTCAGGCACTGGTTCATGTGGTCCGCCATTGAACGGAGGCCGGGTGTCTATGATTGGGACGACTGTGATCGGCAGCTCGACCTCGCGGCTGAGAACGGCATGCAAACGGTGATTGCGGAATTCACGATGGCCGCGCCGGAATGGCTGCAGCGCAGGCTCTCCCATGCGGTTCAAAAAAAGGCGGACGGAACAACAATGGCATCGACCCTGTCACCATCGGTCGCGGTCGGTGGCTTTGGGCAAGGGTTGGGCGGAGCAGGTGCCCTGACCCTGAATGATCCCGGGGTTCATGGCGCGGTGATGGAGTTCCTCACGCTCCTGGCCACACGCTACAAGGGCCATCCGGGTCTTTTGGGGTACGACGTCAACAACGAGGTCAACTACCAGCCTGATTTCGACCATTCCGACCCAACCAAGGCGGCTTTCCGTATCTGGCTGCGTGAGAAATACGGCGACCTTGACGCTCTGGGCGAGGCATGGCGGCGGTATTCCTATGCCGAATGGGACGACGTCATGCCTCCCCGGCAGGTCCAGCCATATCCCGAGTGTCTCGACTGGATGGAGTTCCGAAAGCAAAACTTCTATGGCCACGTTGCCGACAAGATTGCAGCAATCAAGGCAGTCGATCCGGACGCGACCATCATCTCTCACGGCATTGCGGGGGCGATGACTGCGATGGCCGGGCATGGCTGTGACGACTGGATGGCTGCCAGTCAGGTCGACGTCTACGGGTACACCTGGATTGCCGCGCGGAAGGGCAACCAGCCCTGGCGCAACTTCTATGCCGGCGACCTGATCCGCGGCGCGGCGCGGGGCAAGCCTTATTGGCATGCGGAACGACAGGGCGGCCCGCTCTGGATGCAGCCGCAGGTACTTGGCCGTGATCGCGAGGATGCGCGGGTGGCCGAGGCCGAGGATGTCCGGCTCTGGTCGCTGGCCTCCTTCGCCGCCGGGGCGCGGGGCATGATGAACCTGCGCTACCGGCCGCTGGTCGACGGCCCTCTCTTCGGCGCTTTCGGCTCCTATGCGCTGGATGGTTCCCGCACCGATCGTTCGGAAGCTGCCGCCGCAGTAGCACGCTGGCTGAACGACCCGGGCCACAGGGACGCCATGGAGGCAAAGCCCGTCCGTGGGGAGGTCGGCCTTTTGGTCGTGCCGGAAACACAGGCCTTCGATACCGTGCTTTCTGCGGAAGGCGGGTTTCAGATCTACTCCCATGCGATGTGGGGCGCCTATCGCGGCTTCTTTGAACAGAATATTCAGGCGGACTGGGTTCACGTCGACGATATTGAAGCCTATCCGGTTCTCTACGCGCCCTATCCGATCATGTGGCCGGAGCTGATCGCGAAGCGTCTGCGCGACTGGATTGCTGCCGGTGGCATCCTGATCTCCGAGGCTTGTCCAGGCTACTTCGGGAACGGCGGACGCATCGGAATTCATCAGCCCAACTTCGGCTTTGACGAGGTCTTTGGCGCCAGGGAAACGCATGTTGAGTTTATGCCCGACATCGCCGACCGCGACCGCATCTTCTGGCAGGGCACGGAGTTGCCGTGCGGCGGATTCCGACAGGTTTATGAACCGACATCGGGCAAGGGGCTTGCGACGTTTGACACAGGTGGCACGGCAATGGTCGAGGCTACCTACGGTAAGGGGCGGACCCTGCTCGTAGGTTCCCACGTCTCGGTCGGCCACTTCCGCGAGCGGGAAAGCGGCCGCTTGGGCGCCCCACAATGGTGGCGCGGTTGCCTGGCATGGTCTGGCGTCTCCCCACGGGTCGAAACCGGCAACGCCCAACTCGTGGCACGGCTGCACGAAGGTGAGGGGGGTCGCTTCCTCTGGATTGTGAATCCGTCCAGGCTTCCGCAAGCGGGTCGTTTGACTGTCGACGGCGAGGAGGTATCTGGCCGGTGCCTGATGGGCAGAGATTCCGGGCCCGGGATCACGGTGCCTGGTCGAGACGCTACGGTTTTGGCGGTTTAGGCAGTCAATAAATTAGGGAATGTCCGCAAATCGTGTTGGTGGCTTCGCGCGGGACGTCGCCGGGCGTTCGAAAACCGAACCAAAGCCCTTTAATCAACTCTCTGAGCGCCGGCCGGCTATTCAGGGCGGCGTCGATTGCGTTCCGGCATTTTCGCCCCCTATTACTCGTATCCTCTATGGCCTCAGCAAGTTCGAAAGGACGGGACTCCGCCAGAGTTGTGATCAACCATTCGGCCTAAGCAAGATCTTTCCCGGACCTGGATCGGCAGGTCCCCCTGCGAGCGGGCGCCACGATCAACTTGTGAACGGCAAATCGTTCCGGCGCGGGAATTCTGACTGGTATATCCATTTGGCTTTTTTGGCTGATCCGGAAGGTGTTGTCGCGAATTACGTAAACTCCTGAACCAAAGACAAAAATCGACGTCTGGCATACGGTTTTGTTGCCGGTAGCGGATTTTTTTTCGATTGGGTGCATCCAAACCCGCATCTCCGCTCGTCTTGATAAGTGACCGTTCGATGCTCGGGAGAAACCCGTGTCGGGGGAACGGCAACAGGAGGATGGAATGTCAGGTAGACACAATTCCGAAAGAGACGACAAAATCGAGATCGGTAGCCGGGCAAAGGCCCAGGGAGATGACACGATCGCCATCGGTGAAAAAAGCCGGGCCCTTGGAGACAGTGCCACGGCTATCGGCGCCGACAGCAAAGCCAGGGGGCAGGATGCGCTTGCCATAGGCGACGAGGCCCGGGCAAGCGGCCCGTCAACCACATCGGTCGGCGGTGAAAGCTCGGCCAAGGGGCCAGGTGCGACCGCGATCGGCTGGCAGGCTGAGGCCGGTGCGGAACGTGCGCAGGCTTTCGGCCACCTCGCAAATGCGGAAGGTGTCCGGAGCCTGGCCGTCGGTGAGGCGGCACATGCCGGGTCCGACAATTCAACGGCCATTGGCAACATGGCCACGGCCAACGGAATCGACGCTCTGGCAATTGGTGACACGGCTTCGGCCTCCGGTCCGTCGACAACATCCGTGGGCGGGGAAAGCTCGACCCACGGTCCGGGTGCCACGGCCATTGGTTGGCAGGCCAGTGCAGGTGCGGAACGTGCGCAGGCTTTCGGCCACCTCGCAAATGCGGAAGGCGTCCGCAGCCTCGCCGTAGGTGAGGGCGCAAACGCGCAGACCGACAACGCGACGGCCATTGGCAACATGGCGGCGGCAAGTGGAATTGACGCGCTTGCAATCGGTGATACCGCGATGGCGTCCGGTCCATCCACGACCTCGGTCGGTGGTGAAAGCGAAACGCATGGACCGGGGGCAACGGCCATTGGTTGGCAGGCCAGTGCCGGTGCGGAACGTGCCCAGGCGTTTGGTCATCTGGCGAACGCCGATGGTGTGCGCAGCCTTGCGGTTGGTGAGGACGCGAATGCCACGTCGGACAACGCGACCGCAATTGGCAACCAGGCACATGCCGATGGAGTGGATGCGCTGGCCATGGGTGACAATGCCTCGGCAACCGGTACGTCCACGACGGCTGTTGGTGGCGAAAGTGTAGCGAGCAACACCGCTGCCACGGCGTTTGGATGGCAGTCCGAGGCGTCGGGTGAACGGGCTCATGCCTTTGGTCATCTGGCAGAGGCGGGCGGAGACTTCTCGCTCGCCGTGGGTGAGGCCGCCAGCGCCAATTACACGAACTCCACCGCCATTGGTAACGGTGCGACCGCGACTGAGGCGAACGAGTTTGTGCTTGGTAATGAGGACAATACCTACACGCTGAAAGGCTTTTCCGACGAAATCGCGGATGGCGATGCGGAGTTCCTCATGGTGAACGGCGACGGTTCGCTCTCCTCGGTCCATACGGCCGATTTCGCCGCCATGATGGGTGACGATGATTCCGATATGGAAATGGCGATGGAGGACAGCTCCGATGACATGCCGGACATGAAGGAAACCGAAATGTCCGACATGCCGGACATGCCGGTGATGGACGACATGGAAGACGACATGTCGGCCATGGCCTGATCCAAGGCCTGCGGCGCGGCGAAGATCGCGCCGCGGGCAATCCGGCCTGCGGAATGCGGGTTCAGTTTGACGGAAAGGCAGTGATGCAGAACAGCGACAGCAGATCAGACCCGCGCACGGTAAGCCAGGTTCGGAGCGCGATTTCGCCCCATCTTTTATGGGCACTCATATTCAGTGCCCTCGTAAACATGCTCTTTCTGGCATCGCCGCTTTACATGATGCAGCTCTATGGCCGTGTGCTGGATTCCCGCAGCATTGAGACGCTTGTGGCCCTCTCGGTGGCTCTTCTGCTCGCCCTTGTCGCCATGGCTGCTGCGGATGCGGCGCGGGGCCGTATCCTGGTGCGGGCCGCATCCCGCCTGGAAGGCAGGTTTGCGGGTGTAGGACCGGCAGGGACTACGGGTCATGCCGACCGTATGACAGACCTGGTCACGTTACGCACGTTTCTCGCTGGAAGCGCTGCAACGACCCTGTTCGACGCACCTTTTACGGTCCTCTTTCTTTGCGTTCTTTTTATGTTGCACCCGGTTTTGGGGCTGGTTGCCACTTTGGGTGCGGCAATCATTCTCGCGGCAGTCACGATCGCCCGGTTCCTGAGCCGTGAACGTGACCGGCGCATTCAGGCGGGACAATCCGGTCTTGATGACCTGTCCGCCGTGCTTGACCGCGACCGGGGGGATTTGCGTGCTTTGGGAGCTGAGCGCGGATTGACCGCGCGGTTGTTGGGCGGTCTTTCCGAGACCGGTGGCCTGCGTCAGCAAAATGGTGAGCAGTCGGCCTCGCTCGGGGCGTTTAATCGCATGGTTCGTATGGGTGCACATAGTGGTGCGCTGGCAACCGGTGCGGTTCTGACCCTCAATGGCGAACTGGCACCGGCGGCGATGCTTGCGGCGGCGATCCTGGCCGGGCGCGCACTTGGCCCGATGGAGTCCCTGCCCGGTGCCCTGCGACAGGCCGGTGCCGCCCGCCGTGCGCTTGGCCGGCTTGCCAGCTCCGGGAAAGATTCGACGCGTCTGGCCGCTCCGTCAGTTGCGGGCGAGGGTGCCGCGGTCAATCTGTCCCGTGCCTTGGTTCTGCCGAAAGGGGCGACACGCCCGGCCCTGCGGGGTGTCAGTCTCGACTTCGCGCCCGGTGAGGTGGTTTCCGTTACCGGGTCGACCGGGTCGGGCAAGTCCACGCTCGGTCGCGTGATTGTCGGAATTGAGCCGTTGAGAGGCGGTCAGATCCGTGTAGCGGGTGAGGATCCGGCCGGTATGGACATGCCTGCCGGTCTGATCGGCTGGATGCCACAGGACGCAACGCTCTATCCTGGCACGGTGGCCGAGAACATCGGCCGCTTTTGCGACGTGCCGCAAGCGGAAATACTGGCTGCGGCGGAGCGGGCGGGCGCGCGGGAGGCTATCGAACGCCTGCCGCAGGGTTTTGCCACTGTTGTCGGTGCGGGTGGACTGGATCCATCGCCTGGCATCCGACAGCCGATAGCCCTGGCCCGCGCTCTGCTCGGCAAACCCGCTCTTGTCGTGCTGGATCAGCCTACCGCACATATGGATGCCGCGGGCGAGGTGGCAACACTCAACGCAATCCGGGCTTTGAAGGAGGCGGGTACCACGGTCATCGTGATTTCGCATAAGCCCGTTCTCGCGGCGCTCGCAGACAAAATCTTGGTTTTGAGGGACGGTGCGGTGGAACTCTTCGAGGCCCGCGAGACTGTAATCGGGGCCATGCGCAACCAGTCGCTGTCCTCAGTTTCGTCTTCCGGCAAACCCGCCAAAACCGTCACACGTCCAATGGAGGCCGTCCAATGACAGAGTCCGCCAAAAGACCGCGGGATGGCGTAGGCCGTCCACTGATGACCGCACTCGCCCTGATCGGCCTGACCGTTGCGGGGTTCGGGGTATGGTTCTGGACGGCACCGGTCTCGGGTGCCGTGATTGCCGAGGGACGCTTTAAAGTCGATGGCAGCGTCAAAACCGTGCAGCATCTGGAAGGCGGCATCGTGACCGAACTTCTGGTGAGGGACGGCGACCATGTCGCCGCGGGTGACGTGCTCCTTCGTCTTGATGTGACGGATGCTCTCGCCATTCATGCAAGCCTTCTGGCCGACCGCGACGCGCTTCTGGCCAGAAGGGCCCGGCTCGAGGCGGAACTTCATGGCGCGAATGCCCCGGATTTCAGGGCGCTCACGGACGGGGACCGACCGGTGAGTGGTGCGGCCGTTGCCAGTCAGAAAACGCTGTTTGAGGCCCGTCGGGAAGAGCGGTTGGCGAGATCGGAAATGCTTGAGGGCACGCTGAGGCGGCTCGACATTCGGCATGATGCGCAGTTGGCCGAACTGGACTCGTTGAAAGCCCAGCTGCGGCTTGCCACGGAGGACACGGACGCGGCACGTCAACTGGCCGACTCGGGCCTGGTCACCCGTTTAAACCTGAACGGGCGTGAGAGGGAACTTGCCTCGCTGACCGGAGCGGTGGCCTCCGTGACCGCCGGCATTGCCGAAACAGAAGCGGCCCGGAATGAGGCGCGGCTCGATCACGCGAGGCAGCAGACCCAGTACATCTCCGCAATCTCAAAGGAACTGGCGGAAGTGTCCGCCGGACTGGCGGAACTGGAGCCCCGCATCGGTGCCGAGGCGGAGCGCATTCGGCGGGCCGAGGTTACGGCCCCGATGGCGGGTACCGTGGTGGACCTAAAACTCGCAACGATTGGCGGTGTATTGGCCCCGGGCGAACCGGTTCTGGACATTGTGCCGTCCGATGGCACGCTTGTCGCGGAGGCGCGGCTGGCGCCCGCCGCAAGGGAGCGGATGCGTGTGGGCATGCCGGTTGAACTGCGCCTTCCCGGTGTACGTTCCCGCAAGGAACGGGGGCTCGACGGTGAAATAACCCTGATCTCGGCGGAAGTTACCGAGGACCCCGACGGAACGGGCGAGGGGGATGAGCCGTCCTATGAGGTCAGGATCGCCCTGGACGATATTCCAGAAGATATTCATATCGAACCGGGAATGCCGGTCACCTCAGTTATTGCAACCGATGCCCGAACGGCCCTCGACTACCTGATCTCCCCGTTGACCGACGCGATCGCCCGGTCCATGCGGGAACAATAGACGATGGGCGGTTCCTCACAACGAAAACGGTCTTCGGCGCCCGGGCAGCCCGATCGCCGTGAAATTGCCCAGGATCTCTTTCGCGAGCATCTCGATCTTGACCGCATCACGAGGGTCACAAAAGCCCTTCATGCAGACGGAAAGCCGGAACGGCGCCAGCAACCGTCATTTCTGTTGGACCGGGATGACACAGATATTCATCCACCCTGTGGCTCCAGCATGGCAACGTCCGTCGCGGACACGTTGCCTCCTGCAGAACGGGGTGCGGCGGATAACCGACCCGGGTCACACGCGGTTTCGTGGTCGGGACGCGGGGTGTATCTCAGGGTCGCCGCGGTTCTCGCTTTGGTCATGCCGGCGGTCGTTATTCCGGCTGTGGTGCATGATGGACAGAGATCGGTTTTTCCCGTCGCGGCAGACATCGCGAGGGTTGATACGGCTGCGCCGCCGCGACCCTCGATGCCGACCGCGTGGCCCATCCGCGGTCTGGAACCCGGCGGACTTCAGACCTGGACGATGTGGGACCGGCCGACACGGTCCTATGGCCCGGTCACTCCCGTCCAGTATTTGGAGACGCAGCCGGATTTAATGGCATCCGTGGCAGTCCGGACTTCCCTACCAAATGGGCCTCCGCTTCAGTTGGCCTCGTTCACTCCGACCTATGAGCCTGTGCCGAATGGGGGCAGGGCGGACCTGGTTCCTGCGGTTCACCTCCGGTCACCGGCAACGGGTGTTTTGAAATCCAAACCGGTTCTCCCAGGCGTGCCAAACCGCCTGCAACATCAGGCGGCAGTGATCGACACACCCGATAACTTCCACGATGGGATCAGGTTCAGACAGATGTTGCCAGTCCGGGCTGCGAGTGTTCCTGCTCTGCCACTCATCGACGACACGAATTCATCCCCATCGCCGGTCCGGACGGCATCTCTGTTCGAGGTGGCGCGACCTTCGCTGACGGGTTTCATTAAGCCTGCAACTGATGTCGATACCGGGTTTCCCGAAATAGGTGAACCGGTGGGTCTGACACGTCCACGCGCACGGCCCGATCCGGTGACCCTGTCACCAGCCCCCGCGACTGCTGTCGGTTCGGGGCCGGCCCGGATCGTCATACATTATAACAGTGTGAACTCCGGCAGGTTGCGGGCGGACGGGCTTGCGCAACAGCTCTCGGCAACCGGGATCGGTAGCGTCGAGCTGCGGAGTGTCGGCTTTGAGATATCGCGCGACAACATTCGCTTTTTCTTCCCAGCGGACAGTTCCGTGGCCCGTCGCGTTGGCGGTGTCATGACCAACTCCGGCGCGACAATCAGGGATTTCTCGACCTTTCGTCCGAGTCCCAGACGCGGGACAATTGAAATCTGGCTGGCGTCCTGAAGTCGCCGGGTGCCGGTTGGAGCGGATCAGTCGTTCACCGGCTGTTCAACGTTCAGTTTATGGTTGGGCGCTCATGAGAAGATGGCCATCGGTGCCTCTCATGCTCCACATCCTGATGCGATTTTCGACACAGATATCTGGGGTGATCGGTTTTCGACGTTGGTGATTGATATTCGTCGCTCTCTCTGTATATTGGTTTTCGACGTAAATCGGATCCGTAAACCTGATTTCAACATTAGTGAGGAGTTTTCGACCGGTGCAACTGGACGACCTCCGTCCGCCATTCTTCCTGGATGAGCCTCTGCCAGAGGGTACGAGCCTTGCGGGCTGGTCCGCACTTGTTTCCAGTCTCGGTATTCGCGGGCCCGTGCGCAGTCCTGCCTGTATCTCGGAGAAGCACGTGCGCGGCAACAGGCGCGTGGAAGGCATCTGGGCCGTATTCGACAGGCGCTACCTGCCAGAGAAGACGCTGGTAGGCCACCTGAACTTCGCGCTCCGGCACGAAGACATTGATCTTCTTATCCTGAAGCGGGTCTTCGATGCCGTGCCGCAGGATGATATTGAAGCACTGGTAGAGGCGACGCCGACCGGAGCTTTCTCCCGCCGCATCTGGTTCTTCTACGAGACCCTGACCGGCAGGACGTTGGATATCGCAGATGCGCAAAAGGTCACGGCCATCCCGGCACTTGATCCCAAACGCTACTTCACCGGCACGGAACGCTTCTCCCAGCGCCATCGCGTACGTGATAATCTGCTCGGCACTGGCGATTTCTGCCCGACCATCCGGCGCACTGGAAAGCTTGAGGCTCTGGTCGCGCTTGATCTTGCCCACAAGGCCCAGGAAACGATTGGACGGACCGGCGGCCATGTCCTCGCACGCGCGGCAAGCTTCATGCTGCTGGCCGACAGCCGTGCAAGCTTCGAGATCGAGGGAGAGCGTCCTCCCGTAAATCGCCTCGAGCGGTGGGGGCGTGCCGTCCTGGAAGCGGGCAAGCGTCCACTCAACCAAACGGAAATCTACCGCCTGCACCGAATTTTGATCGGCGATGAACGTCTGACCCCTATTGGCTACCGCGAGGACGGCGTCTTTCTCGGGGAACGCGACCACAACAATGAGCCAATCCCGGAATTCATAGGCGCGCGCGCAGAGGATGTGCTTGAGTTGATGGCCGGGCTGAACGAGTGCAACAATCGGCTTCGGATCACCGATACGGACGAGGTTGATCCCGTCCTTCAGGCGGCTGCGGTTGCGTTTGGGTTTGTGTACATCCACCCGCTGGCTGACGGGAACGGTCGTTTGCACCGCTGCCTGATCCATCATGTTCTGGCGGAACGAAAGTTCACGCCGACCGGTATGGTATTTCCGGTATCGTCAGTGATGCTTGATCGCATCGACGACTATCGCGCGGTTCTTCAACAGCATTCCGCCCCTTTGATGGACTCCATCGATTGGCGCCCTCTACCGAATGGAAATGTCGAGGTTCAGAACGATACGGCGGACCTCTACCGCTTCTTTGACTGCACGGCGGAAGCCGAGTTTCTGTATGAATGCGTTCAGAGAACCATTGAGGAAGACCTGCCCAGAGAAATCGAATATCTCAAGCGCCATGATGAGGCATTGCGGGGCATTATGAATGCCCTCGAAATGCCGGACAGTATGGCCCAGCAAATCATAGTCTTTATCCGTCAAAATGATGGCAGGTTTCCCAGACGCAGACGTGTTCGCGAACCGTTCTCCAGGCTTTCGGATGATGAGATCGCCATGCTCGAACGCATCGTGGGTGAGGCCTTCTCATAGGCTTTCCCGATATACGGGATGCACCGTTCCCACACATCACGATGCCCGTAGTGTTGCTGAGCGGAATCTCAGGATGTCTATGACCCCAAGACAAACACGCTCAACAAAACGAGAATGATAGCAGTCCCTGCAAGACCAACCCACGGACCAACATGGTGTTTGGTCTTCTTGCCTTCGTTTTTTTTCGGGGCTGTCATTGAAATTTTTCCTTTGCCTGTTCCGGGAGACAACTGGCCTGGGTGCGATCCGTTCCACGGTATTTGGACTGTTTTCACCGGACATTGTCGCGCCGTGTCCGGTTTTCTGTCCAAGACACTTTATTCCTGACCTTTGGGATCACATGCCATTAAGCTGGCGACGACCGCGTTCGGCTCGTAATTCCTGCACGATCCTATCGACTAATCCGGCGGGTGATGTACCTTGCGCAGTGCCAGATGACCCGCATCAGCCCCGGACGCCGAACGTGAACATCGAACACTCAGACCTTGCGATCCAAGCCCGCGGCCTCGTGCGCCGTTACGGGGATCTGACGGCCGTCGCGGGGATCGATCTTGAGGTGCTGCGCGGCATGATCTTTGCAGTGCTGGGGCCAAACGGCGCAGGAAAAACCACGCTATTGCGGATGTTGGCTACGTTATCGCCCCCGGATGGCGGGAGCGCGACGGTGATGGGCCATGACATCGCCACCGCGCCGGAGAAGGTGCGTTTTAGCATCGCGATGACGGGCCAGTTTGCCTCTCTCGACGAGGATCTGACGGGACGCGAAAATCTGGTGATGCTGGCCCGCCTCTGGGGATTTCGGGGCGGCCAGGCGCGGGCGCGGGCCGACGAACTGCTTGACGCTTTCGAGCTGGCGGCGGCGGCGCGCAGGCAGGTCGGGGATTACTCCGGCGGAATGCGGCGCAGGCTCGACATCGCGGCCTCCCTGATCGTGACGCCCGGGGTGCTGTTTCTGGACGAGCCGACCACCGGACTGGACCCCTCGGCGCGAAAGGGAGTGTGGCGGCTGATCCGGCAGCTTGCCGCGTCGGGCGTAACAATCCTGCTTACGACCCAGTACCTCGAAGAAGCCGATCAACTCGCGGACCGGATCGCGGTCATCGACCATGGGCGCAAGATTGCCGAAGGGACCAGCCGCGAGTTGAAGGCGGCTACCGGCTCGGGCGTCCTGCATGTCTCGCTTGCCGATCCCGGCCAGATTGA
This sequence comes from Amaricoccus tamworthensis, assembly GCF_049800875.1. Taxonomy (NCBI): domain Bacteria; kingdom Pseudomonadati; phylum Pseudomonadota; class Alphaproteobacteria; order Rhodobacterales; family Paracoccaceae; genus Amaricoccus; species Amaricoccus tamworthensis. The sequence continues at coordinate 100,351 of NZ_JBNAFV010000007.1, forward strand.
GGCTGCCGCTGAGCTGTTGTCTGAGCACCTGGGAAGCGCGGTGCAGCGCAGCCCCGAGGGGGCCGAGCTTTCGGTGCTGGCCGGCGACGCGGCCGCGGCCAATGCGGCCGTCGCAGCGCTGATCTCCGGAGGCTTTGCGCTGGCTGACTTCCGTATGGGCACGCCGAGCCTCGACGAAGTCTTCTTTGCCCTCACCGGACGGCCGGACGCATCGGTCCCCGAAGACCCAAAGGTTTCGCCATGACCGACCAGACGGCGGCCGCCCCCAGGACAGGCGCCCGGACGCCCGGAACACCCGGCATCGCGGCTCTGAGAAGGGTCCCTCCGCCGCCGACGCCCGGGCCACTGTCGAACGCGCTGGTCTTTGGCTGGCGGGCGATCCTGAAGTTCCGCCATGTGCCCGAGCAGTTGTTCGACCTGGTCATGACGCCGATCATGTTCACGCTCCTGTTCACTTTTGTTTTTGGCGGAGCACTGGCCGGTTCGACGGGCGACTATCTGCAGTTCTTCCTGCCAGGCATTCTGGTGCAGACCGTCGTGTTCAACTCGGTCTATTCCGGCATGGGTCTTTCCACTGATTTCCAAAAAGGCCTGTTTGACCGCTTCCGCACGCTGCCCATCTGGTCTCTTGCACCTTTTGCGGGTCTGATGGTCGGTGACCTCCTGCGCCACCTGATCGCGGGCGGGATCATTCTTGGCATCGGACTGACCCTTGGCTACCGTCCCGAAGCGGGTCTGGTTGGCACGCTCGCCGCCTTTGCCATGCTGTTGACGATCGGCTTTGGTATGGGTTGGGTGTTCATCGTGCTGGGTCTTCTGGTGCGGACCCCGATGACGGTCATGACCCTGGGATTTACCATCCTGTTTCCGGTCACCTTCGCCTCCAACATCATGGTCGATCCAGCGACGATGCCCGGCTGGCTTCGCAGCTTCGTGGAGGTGAACCCGGTATCGCTGATAACAACCGCGCTGCGTGGGTTGATGTCCGGCACAGCCAGCCTGTCACAGATTGGTCTGGCCTTAATCGCGCCCGTCGTCCTGACCCTGACGCTGGCGCCTGTGGTGCTGTGGCTATACCGACGCAGATAAGGCTGACGGTTGCGGGAGGACAGCGCCGGAAGGCGCCGTGCGAGGACGCTGCCGTTTCCGGGTTTGGCCCGGTGCGAAAGCCGGATTGCGGTGCAGACCCTGCACACCTGTAGCAAAAGCTTGCTCTGTCCGTACAATCCCGGTCCAACCCAGCCCCGGGCTGCAGTAGCATCGAAAGTTCGGTCCGATGGGCTGCGGAGCAACACTCAATGGTGCGGTTTAACGGCGGCAACGGGCCATGAATTGAAACCGGTCTACAGCCAGCCGGACCCTGGAGCCACCGATGCCAAGATCAGCCATTGAGGCGGGTCAGGGCCGCCTCAACCTGCGGAAGAGCGGCGTGGTGGGGCATGTGGCCGATGCCGTCGAGGGTTGTCAGCCGGGCGACCGGAGTTTCGCGGGCGAGTGCTTCGGAGTGAACGCTGAGCCATACGGTGTCGTCGGCGTTGCCGTGGAGGATCTCGACGGGCATGGCGAGTTCGCCGTAACGCGTCTGCATCATGGTGATCTGCTGTTTAAGCGCGGTGAGCTGGAGCGCATTGGCGCGCAGGGCCGATGGCTGCAGGATCAGGTCGAGGCGGAGATGTTCAAGATAGCCAACGGGTACCTGCTGCGGTTCGAAGACTCCGTTTACGGTCCTTCTGGCGAAACCGTCTGTGACCAGTGCTGACGCGCTTCGGGCGGCAAACGGGCCCAGTGCGGGATTGGCCAGAAGCTCGCTGGTGAAGCCGACGCCACCGGGCCATTCGTGGCTGGGGGCGGCGAGCAGCATGAGACCGTTGACGCTGTCCGGAGCGTCGAGGGCCCAGGCAAGTGCGACCGAGCCGCCGTAGCTGTGGCCGGTGACAATGGCCCTGTCGACACCCATGTCCGCGAGCGCCGCGCGCATAAGGGCCGCCTGCAGGGAGAGACTGGAAACACCGGTTTCTGGAGCACCGCTCAGCCCGTGGCCGGGGCGGTCGAATACGATGACGTCGTTGGTCGCGGCGAAGCGCCCCGCGGCTTGATACGTCCAGTCGCGCAGGTTCCCGCTGGCCCCATGGATCAACACAAGAGGCGGGCCGGAGCCCAGGCGTTCGTAGTGGAGTGCAACTCCGTCGATAACAATGGTTTGGCCGCGCGAAGAGGGGGCCGGCGTCACGTCGGGGTCCCCCGCGCAGCCGGAGGCTCCGAGTATGGCGGTCCCGCCAGCAAGAAAGGCTCTGCGGTCCATTTGGTCAACTCCCGGTATCCGTCGTTTCGTGAGGCGTCGTTTGTCAGTTGTGGTTCATGGAGTTTCTTTCAAGCAACCGGCCGTGACAAGTTTTCTGGCCGTTGGGAGGAAAGCAGCTTGGCGGTTCACGACGGGCCTGCTTTTCGACGTCGATGCTGACAGGGTAAACGATTTGCCATAACGAACAGCCTGCTAATGGCTGCCTCACCGGCCATCCTTTTATCCAACGTCAGAAGTAATGGAACCTCAAAGCTCTTCCAGGAAACTCCTCACCCTGTCCCCGAGCAGCACATGCTGCTCTTTCATTCCGGGATAATCGTAGTGCCCGGCATCGAGAACGAAGGTCTCATGGTGGTCTGGGGGGTTGAGCGCGTTCGCTACCGTAAACTGACATGGTGGCGCGACGGCAGGATCAAAACGCGCCACCGCCACCAACATCGGCACACTGATACGCGTCGCGGCTATGGCGGCATCGAAAAACGCGAGCGATGCGCGGGCTTGCCCATGGGTTTTCAGAAATCTCTGCACGGAATTGCCGCTTCCAACGGTGGGCAGGGTCAACCACAGCGGCATGTTGCCGAACGTCGGTACAATCAGGTGTCCGCGCGTAATGCGCGGATCGTGGGGGATCGCGAGTGCACCGATACCGCCCCCAAAGCTTGTCCCGATGTAGCCGATATGGCCCTCGATCCCGGGATGAAGCTTTGTCAGGGCCGAGACCGCGAGCCACAGATCATCGACGCAGCCGCCGAGGATGTAGCGCGTCGGGTCGCCAATCTTGTGAAGAACATGCCCGGCAGCTTCAGCGGGGATTGGCGGGCAGGCGCTGCGCGAGAGGCCCCGGGAACACGGGAAGAGTATGGCCGTGTCGTCCACCGGTATGTCGAACTCCGGCCCGCCACGGCCGCCATATCCATGACCGACCACCAGTCCCCGGGTGATCCGTCCGTGTTTGGGCCGGAGGAGCCAGCCGCAAATCCGGACACCACCGGTCGAGGTGTAGGTGATGGATTCTACGTGCCAGTTTGGATTGCTTTGCGAACTGGCGCTCAGGCGTGGGTTCGGATCGACTTCGCGGGCGGCGAGATAACGTTCACGCCAAAATGCATCGAACCCCGTTGGGGCCATCGGAGGCCTCAGCGCCAGGAGTTCGGAAAGTCCGTAGCCGTAGGTCGGATCGAAATCGAATTCATGTTCCGTCGGGATGCTCATGGATCTCTCTCTACGGGGAATGTGGGGGACATGAAACTGAATGTCGGTGTTACGTCCCTGCTGTCGGTTTCGTGTACAGGAAGACAGGATCGTGACCACGACACTGGAGACAGGCGATGAAGAGAAGGACTTTCAGCAAAGTGTTTTAGATCGGGACAATGGGGCTGCTGCGGGAACGCAGCGTCGCCGTTGTTGAGGCCAACAGGGATCCCGAGGCTGCGGAAAGCGTTCTGTGCCGCTGGATCGGGCAAGCCATCGCAACTTCTGCATGCGTCCTTCAAGGCAACGGACAGCAACGCGCAGATTTGACGCAGATTGCGGCCCTGAAGAAACAGGTTGCCAGGCTCTGGACGGAGCGTGAGTTCCTGACAAGCCATTTCGGGCCGCAGCCCGCCCGTGTGCGGTGGCGAAGGGCTTTGGTACGATGCTGGCAAAGGGTATGCAGCATGGCACTCTGTGCATTGCAACGCTGCAATCTTCTGAACCCTCTGACTTGCCGCGTATTGTGGCACCTTGATACCGAGTTCTTCATCGAAACTGATTGCCGGTTTGCCTCGGTTAAGATGTTGCTCGAACCTTAGCGTGTGAAAGTGGCGGCGACTTACGCCGTACTATTTAAAATCAAGGAGCAGCTGCTCCAAGTGTCGGCGATGACCTCATGGAACGGCAGATGACGTTCGCGAATAATTCGGAAATTAAAGCGGACAAGGATATTGGCGAAGCGCAGATACTGCTTGATAGCGGAGTGCGCGCGGTCTCGCGTAGTCAGGCGCCAAGGGGGCGTGCTGATCTGTCATCACCAGCAAAATGGTGAGCTTGTCGCAGATTTTCGCAACTGGTCTGGACAATTCGGATCGTATCTCTTATTGGTTGGTCCAATATCGCAAGTTTTAAAGCGAATAAAGTAAGGGAGGGTTAAAATGTCGAAGATCTCGAGGGGAATCGCGCTGATTGCCAGCCTCTGCTTTGCTGCTTTGGTCGTGCCGGTTGGACCAATTGGCGTTGGCAAGGTGGCGGCGCAAGAGTTTCCGGCCAAGCCGATTGAGGTGATCGTGCCGTTCAAGCCCGGCGGGAGGACCGACGTGGTGGCTCGGCTTATCGGAGAGAAAATCCAGGAAGAAGGGCTGCTGAGCCAGCCGATGGCGGTGGTCAACGCGGATGGCGGGGCCGGGGCCAACGCGGTTAACCGGATGCGCCGTGGCGACGGGGATGGCCATACCATCGTACACTGGCACCACCAGGCACTGATCGCGATGGCGATGGATCTGGGCGATTTCGGCCTCGAGGACTTCAAGTCGATCGGCTACACCGGCGGCGGTAGCCCGGTCTGGGTGGTACGCGAGGACGGCGAATTTGACACGCTGGAGGACCTGATCGCGCATCTTAAGGAAAACCCGCGTGGGCTGATCGAGGCCGTGGGCATCGGTACCATCCCGCATTTCGTGGGCGCCATGCTGGCTAATGAGGCGGGCTTCGAGACACGCTATGTCACCGCCAACTCGGCCGCCGACCGGCTGCGGCTGGTGCTGGGCGGAAATGCCGATATCGCGCTTTTTGCGGCCTCTGAATACATCGCGCAAGGCGAGGGGCTGAAGGCGTTGGTCTACTTCGGCCGCGAGCGTTTGCCGGACCTGCCCGACGTGCCCACCGCGATGGAGTTGGGCTACGACGTGAGCTGGGCCAATCCCAACTGGTGGCTCGCGCCCGCCTCGACGCCCGACGAGCACGTCGCGGCGCTCTCGGCGGCGCTGGAGGTGGCGATCAACGACCCGGAAATCGTCGAGTACTTCCAGAACAACACCCTCCAGCCTTACTGGACGCCGGGCGACGAAGCGATGGACGACGCCCGGAAGCAGCTCGAAGCACTTCAGGCCGTGGCTGCCACTATCAACTGATCCTCCCGCTGGCGGGCTTTTCCGCCCGCCAGCAGACAATTCTTCGCCAGAAGGCAGCCCACCATGCGCGAGGCGACACGCCAAAACATCGCTGACATCATCCTCGCCGCGTTTGTAGCGGCGGGATCGGTAATGCTCTTCATCGGTGCGGCCGAATTGCCGCCGCCGCGCTTTGAGCCTCTTGGGTCAGCCGCGCTGCCGCGCATCCTGGGCGCGCTGCTGATTTGCTTCGCCGTGGTCCTGAGCCTGCGTGCCGTGCTGCGGATCCGCGCCGGCACCCTGCGCGACGAGGTCACCTCGCACGCCGATCCGCGCCGTGGTGCGCTTGTCTTCGCGGCGTTGGTTGTCTACGTCGCCGCGCTGGACATCGGCCACGTGCCCTTTGTGCCCGCAACCATGGTCTTCGTAACAACTACCGGGCTGGTCATCGGAGCGCGAAGCTGGGTGAACCTGTTCGTCTTCGCGGCTCTCGGCCTGGTTCTCTCACTGGCGATCTCGACCGTGCTCGAACGGTTTCTCTACATCTCTATCGGCTGACAGATGCTGGACGCCTTCCTCCTCCTCTTCGAATGGCAGAACCTTCTGTTCCTCTTCGTGGGCACGGCGCTTGGCATTGTTGTGGGAGCGATTCCGGGGCTGACCGCCTCGATGCTGATCGCGCTCACGTTGCCGCTGACCTTCCATATGGACCCGGTGAGCGCCGTCACCCTGTTGATTGGGGAGTATGTCGGCGGTATCTCAGGCGGTCTTATCACCGCAATCCTGCTGCGTATGCCGGGCACACCGGCGTCCATCGTCACCACCTTCGACGGCTACCCGATGGCACAGAACGGTTTTGCCGAGCGGGCCCTGGCGTTGGGCATCATGGCCTCGGTCGTGGGCGGCATCATCTCCTGGGGCTTCCTTGCCGGCATGTCGCCGGCGCTTGCGCGCTTCGCCCTGCAGTTCGGGCCGTGGGAGTATTTCACGCTGGTGCTGATGGCGTTGGTTATGCTGGCCGTGCTGAGCCAGGGCTCGATGATAAAAGGACTGATGGCGGCTGCTCTGGGCATGGCCTTTGCCTTGCCGGGGATCGACAGTTCGATCGGCCAGGCGCGGCTTACCTTCGGCTCGAGTTCGCTGCTGGCTGGCTTCGGCCTGCTTCCGGTGCTGATCGGTGCGTTCGCGATCAGCCAGATCCTGCGTGATGCGGCCACGCCGCAGCAGAGCGGCCAATTGGACATGCCCAAGCGCACGCTGCCGATCTACCGCCGCGATTTTGGTTATGCACTCAAGCTCGTGCGCGGCTCGGTCATCGGCACCTGGATTGGTCTCCTGCCGGGCATCGGCGCCAATATCGCTGCCCTTGTCAGCTATTCCACCGAAAAACAGCTCTCGAAGGAGCCCGAGAAGTTCGGCACCGGCCACGAGCCCGGGGTGGTGGCCGCCGAGAGCGCCAACAACGCTTCGATCGGCGGGGCGCTCATTCCGCTTATCACCATGGGCATTCCCGGCTCCGTGACCGAGGCGATCCTGATTGGCGCGCTGACCATCCACAACCTGCAGCCGGGGCCGCTGTTGTTCCAGAACGCGCCTGAGATCGCCTACGGCATCATCGCGGCCTATCTGGTGGCAAACGTCTTGATGCTGATGCTCATGTGGGGCGCGGTGCGACACATTGCCCGCATCGTACAGCTTCCGCGCTCGGGGCTGATGGCGGTGATTCTGGTTTTCTGCGTCACCGGCTCCTATGCCGTGAACTCCAGCTTCGTCGATGTCTGGGTGATGATTGGCTTCGGAGTGATCGGTCTGGGGCTCGAATATTGCCGCGTGCCGCTCGGCCCATTTGTCATCGGATTTGTGCTGTCGCCCATAGCCGAAGAGCAGCTTAGGGCTTCGCTGATGATGTCTGACGGCAACTTGCTGGAGATTTTCGCTCGTCCCTACGCGCTGCTCTTCCTTGCTCTCGCAGTGGTGACCGTGGTTTGGCCTTATGTCGCCGCCCGTCTTGGGGCCCGGGCACGGGCGCGGGCCGAACAAGCGGAGGACGCGTCATGAATTTTCTAAATCTGCCCACGGGCAACCGCCGGTACCTCGAGATCGCCCGCCATCTGGCCGGTGAAATAGAGGAGGGCAAGTACGCATCCGGCGAACGTCTTCCGCCCGAGCGGGAACTGGCCCAGGTGCTCGACGTCAGTCGCACGACAGTGCGTGAGGCGTTGCTGGCGCTGGAGATCATGCAGATGATCGAGATTCGTGTGGGCTCCGGCGTCTTCGTGCGCGATGACGCCGCGCGCGGGCCGACGCCGCTGTATGAGCCAGATGCCGCGCCTCCCTCTGCGGTTCTGGCGGCCCGACGGCTGGTCGAGGGCGAGACCGCGGCGTTGGCCGCTGCCCATGCGACGCCGGAACAGATCGCGTTAATGGCCCAGACCAACGAGGAACTCGCCGCAAATGTGGAAAACGTCGCGGCTTTCGATGCCGCGGACGCCCGCTTTCACGACCTGATAGCCCAAGCCGCCGGTAACGACGTGCTGGCAGGGTTCGTCGCCCACCTCTGGCGGATGCGGGAAAGCGAGATGTGGGCTTTCTGGTATGATCAGACCCGTCACCCCGACAACCGTCGCCGTTCGGCCCAGGACCACCGCGTGATCCTGCGCGCCATCGAGCGCGGCGCCTCCGATACAGCCCGCACCGCGATGCAGAGCCATCTCGACGTGCTGGCCGACCGTTTCTACGAACTCAAACTCTGAAGGCCCTCAATGACCGCACAGAAGCCCGATATCGTTTTCATCATCACCGATCAGCAGCGTTATGACACCATCGCCGCGCTCGGGGCATCGCATATGGACACCCCCAACATCGACCGGCTGGTGAATAACGGCGTCAGCTTCGAACAGTGCCACGTTACCGCGCCGTCCTGCGTGCCATGCCGTGCCTCGCTCTTCACCGGCTACTATCCCCACACCAACGGCGTCCTCGCCAACGGGCAGCCCTGGAGCAGGACATGGATAAGCGATTTGGCGAAGGCTGGCTACCACTGCGTGAACATCGGCAAGATGCACACCATTCCCTATGACGCGAAGGCCGGTTTTCACGAGCGCTACGTGGTCGAGAACAAGGACCGCTACATGGAGGGCCGCTGGTTCTTCGACGAGTGGGACAAGGCTCTCGCTTCCCACGGGCTGAAGAAGCAGCAGCGCGAGACCTACCGCCAGCGCCCCGACTACAAGGACCGGCTGGGCGCCTTCACCTGGGACCTGCCGCCCGCGTTGCAATCGGACAACTTTATCGGCGAGACCACCAAATGGTGGCTCGAGACCAAGCCAGTGGAGAAGCCGCTTTTCCTGACGGTGGGCTTTCCCGGACCGCATCCGCCCTACGATCCGACGCCGGAGATGGCGGAGAAATACATGGCCCGCGACGTGCCTCTGCCGGAGGTCTCGGACGAGGAACTGGCAGCGCTGGCCGGCCCCTGGATTGAGAAGCGCCAGCACGACGTGGAGGTCGATCACGACAGCGTTGCGTGGAAACTGAAACCCGCGACCGAGGAACTGAAGCGAATGCGGGCCTACTATTACGCCAACATGGAAATGATAGACACGCAGGTGGGCAATATCCTCGATGCACTTGAGGCGCGCGGAAATATGAAGAATACCATCGTCATATTTACCTCCGATCACGGCGATAATTTGGGCGATCACGGGCTGAGCCAAAAGTGGGCACCCTACGATCAGGTGACCCGCGTACCAATGATTGTATCTGCACCGGGCCGTTTTGGAGGTGGCCGGAAAGTAGAGGAAATGGTGCAACTCTTCGATCTCGCCCCAACTATCCTGGAGTGGGCCGGTGTCGATCCCGATCCGAGCTTCGAGGCGATCTCCCTCAATCCGGCGCTGGAGGGCTCGGACTTCGAGGGCCGGAGCCACGTGTTCTGTGAACAGGCAGGTGACGTGAACATGACCGGAGCGAGCTACCTCACCATGGTTCGTTCGAAGACCCACAAGCTGGTGCACTTCCGAGGCTCTGACGAGGGTCAGCTTTTCGATCTCGTGGCCGACCCCGGCGAGCGGGTGAATCTCTGGAGCGATGCCGATCATACCGGCGTCAAACAGGAGCTGTTGAGCGAGCTGCTCGAATTCCATATCGAGAGCACGGTTCACACCCGCAATGCGCGCCATCTCATTGTTTCACCCCCGGGCGAGGACGCGTTGCAATAATAGGCTGCTTCGTCCCGGCCCGGCCTGCGAGCGAGGCTTCGCCACCCGGCGGGCGGCGGGTTCTGGGCACCGCCGGCCCGAGCGTTGGTCTGGATGGCGAGGAAAAGCGCATTTGATGGTCCCTCGCGTTTTTGCCCGAGGCGCTGAGCGCCACGCGCGGGATGATAGGCGCAGAGTGATGATGGCGGGTCAAGTCGGCCGACCGGCGGCGGATCAATCGTGTGTGCGATCGTAACGGATACTGTAATTAGCCCAGTGTCCACAAATTGCACCAATAATGATACTTATGTTAAAAAAGGTATGTATTCATTCAGATTGCTTGACCACACGGGCTAACCGCCGAAAGCGGAGAACCGGGGCCGGGACTCATAACCGTTGGTTGACTGGTGCCGCGGGCGCCATGACCTAACGACGACCTTCGGAGACAGTCTTATCGGGTTTCCACGAGCCTCCAGGCTTTTGGTTGGCGGCCTAACCCTGTTAACTTTTTTCTGGCCAGAAACAGCGATTATTTGGTTTCAAGCGGCAGCACACAATCCGAGGCTGGAAGTTCGATTGACGGGAAATCCACTTCGGTAGCCGGGCTGTCCTGTCCCGCAATACAAAGACGATAAAGCTCTTCGTAGCGGTCGATCATTTTATCCAGACCGAAGCGGCTGACTGCCAAGCGCCGAACTTCACGACGATCCATGCACGCGGCTCGTAGCGCTGCGGCGGCAAGCCCGGCAACATCACCCTCGTCAACGATGACACCGCCCTTGCCGACCACTTCCGACACGGCCCCGCATCGAATGCGGCCAAAGGTACGCCACAGGACATCGCTTCGACTGCTGCGAGGCCAAAAGGTTCGTTCCAAAGAAGTATAAAAAGACAGACAGATGCAACTGACAACTATCGTTACGTTGTTAGCAGCAGCCGTTTTGACCTGTTTGCAGTACGATCAAAGCACACTTGTTCGCGGGCATACGGTCTCATTCGGTGACCGCTGGAATTCGCCCCGTTGCCAAGCTCAGGAGCTGACTATTCGTCGCAGTTCGGACGCCAGTGGTGTACGCACGGCTCCGGCGAGTTCCTCGGTTTGGCCGCCGTTGCTGACCGAGACCTGAACCTTGTCGAGTGAGCGGAGAATTGGAGCGACCTCGAGTGTTTGGACGAAACGGCTGAAGACCTCCGGGTTTTGCACGAACGGTCCTGTCAGTATGACCCGGTCAGGAAAGAGCAGCCGGCACAGGTTCGCGGTGACGCGCAGGACTTCTTCCAGTGCTTCCTGGAGGGTCGGTGAGGTCGACAGGTCGAGTTGACGCAGATGTCCTCCTATGCCGTGCTCGCTGTTGGGTAGCCCGGGAATTTCCCGGCAAAGTTGCGTACGGATTGACCAAAGTGCCGCCACGGTTTCAAGACAGTCGGTATTGCCGCAACTGCACCGCAAACCGCGACCGTTTCCGAGACCCCAGTGGCCGATCTCACAGAAGCGGCCCCTCGTCCGGTTAACGACATCGCCGCCTGCCGAATAGGCGGCACCAATGCCGTAGCCCCAGTGCAACATAAGAGCAGTCTCTTCCACGCCGTGGTTTTCCTTGTGCCGCACCCCGGCCAGCTCAGCATCCAAATTGCGGATCAACCAGATAGAACATCTGAAACTGTCGAGTGCGGCACCAAGATCCACGTTACGAACCTTTGGCCACCTGGCTGTCACACACCAGGTTTTGCGACCAACGTCCAGGAGCCCGGACATCGAGCACACAACTGCACTCAACTCCACCTGGGGCGGAAAAAATGCTTGCGCTTCCTGAACAAGCAGCTGAATGGCCCTGGCCATTGCGCCATTGTCGGTCTCAGGCGGAGGCGCGGTTGAAACCTGACCCAGGACCCGAAGATCCAGATCGACGGCACTTGCCACCAGGGACTGGTCAAGCACAGTGATAAACACTGCGCCCAGTCGCAGCGGGTTGAAGGAAAGAACCGCCGCCGGCCGTCCCTTGCCCCTGCCCCGCGTCGTGTTTTCGAGCAGGACCTCGCGACTGGCCAGTTGACCGACCAGTTCGGAGACGGTGGTCGAGCGCAGCCCGAGCTGGCGGCCGATTTCACCGCGGCTCGTGGCTTTGCCCGCGCGGACCAGCGACGCTATTGCGATCAGGTCATCGGTTCGTCCGGTATCCATAGGCGATGCCTTATTCCATCAGGGCTGGAAGGGTCATTGTGAGGGCCGGGATATATGTAACCAGAAGAAGGACCACAATCATGGCCAAGTAGAACAGCCACATGTAGCGTGTGGCCTGGCTCAGGCGTATTCGAGCAATACCGCACCCGACCAGGAGCGAAGTGCCTACCGGAGGTGTGCATAGGCCGATGCCGAGGTTCAGGATCATCATGACGCCGAAATGGATCGGGTCGACGCCGACTTTGGTCACGATGGGCAGGAGGATCGGTGTCAGCAGCAGAATCAGTACACCCATATCCATCAGCATCCCAAGCACCAGAAGCAGCACATTGATTGCAAGAAGTACGAAAAGTTTGTTTTCGGAGATGTGGAAAATACCCTCGGCGAGCAACGCAGGGATCCTGAGATAGGACAGGAGGAACCCGAAGACCGACGAGGTCATGATGATCGCGGTGACCATCGCCAGCGTGGTCAGGGTCGTGGAGAAAATCCGGGAGATCGCGGGCAGACTTAGGCTGCGATACCAGAACAGCGTGACGCAGAGTGCATAGATCACTGCGATGGCTGCGGACTCGGTGGCGGTGAACACGCCCGACAGGATGCCGCCGATGATGATGACGATGGTGAACAGTCCGATGGCAGCGTCAGCGAGAGCGACCAATCCGCCCCGGAGCGAATATCGCTCGCCTTTGGGATGGTGGTGCCGCTTTGCCATGACCGCGCAGATCAGCATGAGTGACAGACCCAGCATCAGGCCGGGTATGTAACCTGCCAAAAAGAGTGTGGAGATCGGAAGTCCGCCTGCAGCCAAGGCATAAAAGATCATGTTCTGACTCGGTGGAATGAGGACGCCCTGCACCGACGAAGTGATGGTGACGGCAACCGAATATCCTGCGGGATATCCGCTTTTGTTCATGGCAGGGATCAGAAACGATCCGATTGAGGCGACATCGGCCACGGATGAGCCGGATATCCCGCCAAACATCGTGCTGGCGACCACATTGCCCTGAGCAAGTCCGCCGCGCATCCGGCCGACCAGGACATCTGCGAGTTTGACGAGTTTGTCGGAGATGCCGCCTTCGGTCATGATGTTGCCGACCAGGATGAAGAACGGCACCGCGAGAAAAGTAAACGAGTTCAGGCCGTTGATCATGCGCTGTGCCACCAGTAGCAGAGGCAGGCCCAGATGCAAGGCCGTGGCAAGAGAGGCAAGGCCGAGCGCGAAAGCAATAGGCACCCTCAACAGCATCAAACCAAGGAAGCCGCCGAGCAGCAGCAGAATGCCTATCCAGTCAACCGACATGCTGCGTCTCCGGATGGTCGTGGTGGTCTGTCAGGGTGACGTCGCGCAGGATTACGTTGGCGATTGCGTTGGTGATGCCAAGGAGGCCACCGACGATGGCGGGGAAATACAGGAGGGACTTTGGCAGGCCGGTCGCGGGAAGTACCTGTACGCCGGTCAACGCAATGAGATCGCGGCCGAAATACATGACGGTGAACATGAAACCCGCCATCGCCAGCTGCGCCGCATAGTCAAGCGCAAGCGCCACGGGTAGAGGCATTTGATCGCGGAGCCAGGTAATCGCCACGTGCTCGTGACGGCGTATCCCCACGGCGACGGCCAGAAGGCCGAACCAGATCAGGAACAGCAGGGCGATTTCCTCGGACCAGCTGGTCGGGCTGTTGAGTACGAAGCGCAGGAAAACCTGCGCCACGGTAACGGTTGTGATCGCCACGAGCAGCCCGTGGCAGGCGAACGCGGCCAGTCGGTTAAGCCCATCAATCAATTGGGCCAGACGGCCGCGCCACATCATGGTCTTGAGCCCCGTCTATTTCGCGGCCTGGATGCGCTCGAGAAGCGGCATAAGGTCGGGGAACTCCTCATAAATCGGCTGCACGGCTTCCTGGAATGGGCCGTTGTCGATCTCTGTGACGGTGGAGCCGCCCTCAATCACGGTATCCCGGGCCTGCTCGTTGGCTTCACGCATGATTTCACGCTCATAAAGAGAGGCCTCCACGGCGGCTTTGGTCACGGCCTCCTGCAGTTCCGGCGACAGGCTGTCGAAACGGGCCTTGTTCATCAGGATCAGCGCTGGCGGGCTAAGATGGGCATCGACCACGTAGTTCGGCGCAACCTCGTAGTGGGCGGAGGTATGGTAGCTGACGAAATCGTTCTCAGCCCCGTCGATTACGCCGGTCTGAAGTGAGGAATAGACCTCGCCATAGTTCATCGGCGTAGGGACAGCGCCCAGAAGCTCCATCATACGGATCGAAATGGGTGCGGGCTGAACCCGGATTTTCAGGCCCTTGAGGTCGTCGATGCTCTCAATGGTTGTGCCTTCAACAGTGTAGAAGGACCGCGCACCGGCATCCATGTAGGCGAAGCCCTTAAGGCCCACATCCTCAAGATCCGCCAGAACCTCGGCGCCAATGTCGCCATCAAGAACTTTGTATTTGTGATCCCATCCCGCAAAGACATACGGCAGCGTGAACGCGCCCATCGAGGGGCTGACATTGGCCAGACCTACCGAGTTCACACGGGTAAAGTCGATGATCCCCGCCTGGGCCTGTTCGATGGTTTCCGGTTCCTGTCCGAGCTGTGCGCCGGAAAACACCTGAACCTCAATCTCTCCGTTTGTATATTCCTTCACAAGGTCGGCGAAGCGATACATGGCGACGGTGACAGGGTTTGAGTCGGGTTGGTTTTCGGCCAGTCGCATGACCGTTTGGGCCGTAGCCGCAACCGGCAGGACGGCCGCACAGGCCATAAGGCCGAACAGTGCGTGGCGTAGTTTCATGATGGTAGCTCCTGTTGGTCGTGGTTGATTTTTTCTCAGCAAAGCCCGCATTCGGCACTACGTCAACATATTTAAACATCTTTGTTCAAAAAAGTTTCCTCGACTGGCTTATGCCTTGACAGTTTGCTTCCTATCAGACCTTTTATTCAAAACAGTACCGTTCAAAAGGCATCAAAATGAAAACGACCGTGCATAAGGACAAACAGGCCATGGGGCGTGCCGCAGCCCGGGAGGGTGCCGCGATCATCCGTGAAGCCATTGCCCGGGATGGGCGAGCAGCGGTGATTGTCGCGACCGGGGCCAGCCAGTTTGAGATGCTTGAACACCTGGTTCAGGAGGATGTCGACTGGAACAGGGTCACCGCCTATCACTTGGATGAATATGTCGGTCTCCCGGAAAGTCATCCCGCCAGTTTTCGCGGTTATCTGAAATCCCGTTTTGTGGAGAAAGTCGCGGACCTGGGAGAGTTCGTTGCCGTCGATGGGGACGCGGACGATCTGGACGCCGAGATTGCACGCCTGAACGGGCGAATTGCGGCTGAGGATATTGCCGTTTGTTTTGCCGGCGTTGGCGAGAACTGTCATCTTGCGTTCAACGATCCCCCCGCTGATTTTGAGACTGAGGTGCCGTACCTGGTTGTGACCCTCGACGAGGTGTGTCGTCAGCAGCAGTTTGGCGAGGGCTGGTTCCCCACGTTTGAGGATGTCCCGGCGCAGGCGGTGTCCATGTCCGTGCATCAGATCCTAAAATCCCGGAACATCATTTTGACGATCCCCGATGAACGGAAAGCGAAGGCGGTGAAAGCCGCGCTGGAGGGGCCGGTGACCAACATTGCGCCTGCGTCGATCCTACAGACACATGAAGCGGTAACCGTACATATGGATCCGGCAGCCGCAGGGCTTCTCAAGCCACATACTGATTGAGGGCGGCGCGTGCAAAGCGAGGGGCTCTTCGATCTTCAGGTAAACGGTTACGCCGGGGTTGATTTCAACGACGCAGGGCTTACGGCCGACCGTCTGGACACTGCTTTGGAAGCAATGCTTCGGGACGGGGTCACCGGATGCCTGCCCACGCTCATTACGGCCAACCTCAATGAATTGAGTGTTCGGTTTGCCGCTCTGGATGCGGCGGTGCGGGATAGTCGGCTGGGTCCGGTGATGGTGCCAGGCTATCACCTGGAGGGGCCATTTTTGAACGCGGGAGAAGGCTATCATGGCTGTCATCCCGCCGCCAAAATGACCGATCCCGACATGGTATTTCTGAGCAGGATTGAAGCAACCCTGTCCAGGCCCATTCTACTATTGACGGTGGCACCGGAGCGTAACGGTGCGGTTGCGACGATCCGACAATGGGTTGATGCAGGCAAGACACTGGCGGTCGGGCATTCGGCAGCCGGCTTTGAAACCATGCGTGCGGCAGCGGATGCGGGGCTGAGCCTGTCCACCCATCTGGGTAACGGATTGCCCCAGGTTTTGCCAAAGCTGGATAATACCCTGCTGGCACAACTGGCTGAACCACGGGTGGCGGCGTGTCTGATCGCTGATGGTGTCCATATCCCACGTGAAGCATTGCGGGCTTTGATCGCGCTGAAACGGCCTGAGAATTGCATTCTGGTGAGTGACGCGGTGGTGGCCGCGGGCATGCCGCCGGGAACCTACGGTTTTGGCGGCATGCAGGTGCGGCTGCTTGACGACGGACGTGTTGTGCAGCCCACAGGCGCCGATCTTGCCGGGTCGGCGCTGCGCTTGGATCAGGCCGTAAGAAATCTTGTGGACTGGTCCATAGCTAAACCAGATGCAGCGGCATCAATGGCCGGTTCAGCAGCCCGTCAGGCTGTGGCCCGGTCGCTGGCACATTATGGGATTGTGCTGGAGCCAGGCCAGATCACCTGGACCGACGCCCTGGAGCCGCGAGTATCACGGATGCCTACTTTGCACATGTCCTGAAACCAAAAATGCCAAGTGTGCCTGACGGTACGTAGGGCCCGATTGGAAACGGAGCCGTCCGCGCCAATAGTAAACTGACATGGACAGGAAAGACCGCCGTAGGCCGATCCGCTTAGCGCAGCCTATTTTCAGAGCCGGCATCAAAGATGCATCGCGTCCGCCGGATCAAAATCAACCAGCACTCCGGTCTCTTCCGCGATTGCCTCATCGCCCCTGGTCTCGACAACGATGCGTTCACCTGTGGGAGTGTTCAGATAATCGTAAGCGACTCCGCCCATCCGCTCCCGAATGTCGACCTTGACCGGAGAATCTCCTGCACGCACCGACAGATGCTGGGGGCGCAGGCCAACTATTACTTCGGAGCCCTCACTTGGGAGATCTGCTCGACGGACAGATCGCTACCGCACTTGGCGGGAAATCGACAGAGGAACCAAATCTTCTCGCACGTTTGGCCAAGGAGCGCAGAATCTTCGAAACTTTCTTTTTCGAAAGCTTTGCCGGCGTCATTGCCGATATCGATCGGAAAATCGAAGAACATACGGTGCACGGATGGGAAACCCATCCAGCTTGGGATGAGAATGGAAATGAAAGCTTCATGGACGTCCCGGCGAGCGAGATGCTGCCGGAAGCTGAAGCCCTGGCCATAGCGTCCCAACCACTTCGTGAAATGCGCGATTTTATCGCGCGGATTCACGATTTGCGCGCCGCGTCCACTGCAGTCGCCGCACTTGGCTGAAACATCCGTCACTGCCCGGTGAAGTTTTACCGGACAGGATCATCCTCGCAGGCTCCCGCCTACGCTCCCCGCCCGGCAGGTCCGGGCGGCTTGACGGTCCGCCATTCTGGCGCACCACAACCCGAGGGGGTCCTCACATGAAAATGGAACCATTCTCTGTTTCGCAGTCGGCTTTGCCGCAACTGCATGTCCGGCTGACCCGGTCTCAGCGAACGCTGATCGCCGAAGCGCAGCGTATCTTGCTGCATTACAGCGAAGACATCATCGCGCATTGCGCGGCCGTCGCCGGCACCGCGGGCGCGAAAGTCGCCGATGAGGTCTGCAACATGCTGCTCTGGCGTCGCATGCCACCTGAGACCTGGCCGCTCCCACGTCTTCTCCACCTGCTGTCCCAGACATCACCGGCACCCGGCACCGCCGAAAGGGCCGCACTACCGCGCGAGGCATTCGACAATATTGTTCAAGATATCGAGCGGTTGAAGGCGCTATAGTTTCTCTACGAAACTGTGGCCGTTTACGAATTCGATCATCTGATAGATGCGCGGGGTCAGGCTGCTTTGTCGCTTGCCGACCTCAGCGTTCCCAGCCTGTCACAAGGCGGCATTTTCGATCCAGAGTCCCTGCGCGTCACTTACGATTGTTGTTCGGAATCAAAAATCACCTGCGCCGCGATTCCGGTGCTTTCAAAGCACAACCCGTTCGTTCAGGGGCTCGAGAATGTCGAGGCGCTCGGACGGCGGGCGGCAGACACTACGCTAACGGCAATAGCGGCGCCGAAGTCCGCTCAAACGAAACCGGGCGACAAACGATAGCCCTGTGCCCACCGGCGTTGACCATCAACGGTGGCCTCGGGTTGCCGTGAAACTTCCAGAAGAGAGGCTCAAGCTGCGCCATCCGCGCCATCTGCGCATCTTGAGCCCAGAATAGACCCGGACATGATCACCGTTCGTTTTCGATCCGTGAGTCGTGATCCAGTCGAAAATCAATGAGTCCTGACCTCGAGGAGGATGTCGCGCACATTCCCGTTCACGTCCAACGCCTTCCGGTGCCGGTGTATCCGGCCCCAAGTCCGAACGACCTCCTCATCGAGATTTGGTCTACTGTTGAAACATGCCTGGCGTTCCGCCCGCCATGTTGTTGAGCCAGCGAAAAAACCGTACGGAGCGGGCCTTGGCCTGTTGTTCAGTCGAAATTTCCAGCCAGTAGCCGTTAGGGCCTTCCACCATTGTGGGCGAGATCTGAACCAGGCTGCCAGCGTCGAGCTCATATTCGATCATGTTACGATCCACCACGGCGACGCCGACCGAGTTTTTGGCAGCCTGTATGGCGAGCTCAAGTGACGCAAATTCCATGGATGCCCCGGTGGGCAGGTCCGGGTGATTTGGCTCGAGGGCCTGCCAGTCCTCCCACAGCGGGAAGCGGACACCCTTGTCGAAAACGTGTAAAAGGCAGCCGTTGCGCATGGCTTCCCGGTCCTCGAAAAGCTCACGGGAGCAGACGGCGACATGCTGTTCGACGAACAACTGAACATGGTCCGTTCCTGGCGCCGGATGCGAACCGAACCGGATAACGCAGTCCATATGGATGTTGGGCCGTGGCCCGGTGTGGACGGCCAGTTCGACACCTGGGAACCGCAAAGGGTATTTCGACAGACGCCGGGACAACCACCGTGAAGCCAACGTAGGGGGCGCCAACAGGTTTATCTTTTGACGCCGGAAAGACCCGGTCGCATCGTTCACCGCATCTTCCAGAAGGCCGAAGGTCGCGAAGATCCGTTGGTGAAAGGCCCGGCCTTCCGGAGTAAGCGCGATGCTGTTTCCGACGCGGTGGAAGAGCCTGAAATCCAGCGAGTCTTCCAGCGCCCTGATCTGTCTGCTGACAGCGCTTTGGGTGACTCCAAGCTGCCCCGCCGCGGCCGTGACGCTCAGGCAGTCGCCGACAACCGAAAACGCCCGAAGCGAGGTGAGGCTGGGAGAGTTTTTTAAGGTCATGGAGCACTGTTCTCCCGGATGCGATCATCATGCATTTTAGTCCACTGCCCTGCAATAGCCATTACAAAAATGAATGAGCGTTCCTAATGGTCATTTGTCTCAATCGAAAAACTGGTCACAGATCTGATCTGGCAGTTCCCAATAGGAAAGGCGTCGGTTCCATGAATCATTTCAGGGGCGAGTGTAACAGCTCTCACGCGGCGGTATTGGATGACGCGGGCGGAGCCGGGTCAACTTATGCGGGTCGAGGCAACTCCTCCGTAGTGAAAGGGTCTTCGTATGGCCAATGACCAGATGGTGCAGGTGGCGCATGGACGGCGTGGGCGTCGCCGTCAGAATGGAGTATCCGCTCCGGCACTCGTGCAGCGTCCGTTCAGACGGCTTGCACTGCCCTATCCGCCGGTCACTCTGATTTCTGAGGACCAGGTCGAATACATACACCAGGCATCCCTGAAACTGCTTTCGGAAACTGGTCTGGATGTGCTGCATCAGGGAGCCCGCGCCATTATGAAAAAGGCGGGGGCCGACGTCAGGGAGGGTGAACCGCGTGTGCGTTTTGACCCCGCTCTAATCGTCGAAGTGATTGCAACCGTGCCGTCGGAGTTCACGCTGCATGCCAGAAATCCTCGGCATACCGTCACCATGGGCGGGAACAGCGTTGTCTTCAACATGATGGCGAGCGCGCCGAACTGTTCGGATACCGACCAGGGCAGGCGCGCGGGAAACCGGGAGGATTACCGCAATTTCCTGCGCCTGGCCCAGATGCACAATGTCCTCCACGTCACGGGCGGTTATCCGGTGGAGCCCGTGGATATTCACGCCTCGATCCGGCATCTGGACTGCATTCAGGATTACATCACTCTGACCGACAAGGCCTACTGCATCTACTCGCTTGGGGAGGAGCGCGTTTCGGATGCAATGGAGATGACACGGATTGCCCATGGACTGACCCGCGAAGAGTTGCGTGACCGGGCCTGCGTGTTTTCGATCATTAATACGAACTCTCCGCTCCAACTCGACATTCCGATGATGCAGGGCGTGATGGCCATGGCTGAAATGGGTCAGCCTGTTGTCATCACGCCGTTTACGCTGGCAGGGGCGATGGCGCCGATTACGATTGCAGGTGCAGTGACGCTACAAAATGCCGAAGCCCTGGCGGCCGTGTCCCTGAGCCAAATGGTCCAGCCGGGCGCACCGGTCGTCTATGGAGGCTTTACTTCCAATGTGGACATGAAAACCGGATCGCCGGCCTTCGGCACGCCGGAATACATGAAAGCCCAGCATATCGGCGGGCAGTTGGCGCGGCGCTATGGCATTCCCTATCGCTCCTCAAATGTGTGTGCCGCCAATACGGTGGATGCGCAGGCGGCCTATGAGGCGGTCTTCTCCCTTTGGGGCGCCATCAATGGGGGCGCCAACATGCTCATGCACGGAGCGGGATGGCTCGAAGGAGGACTGTGCTGCTCTTATGAGAAGATCATGCTTGATATAGACCTTCTGCAGATGGTTTCCGAGTTCCTTCAGCCGGTTTCGACCGGTCGGGACGATCTGGCGCTGGACGCAATCAATGAGGTCGGACCGGCGGGTCATTTCTTTGGCACTGATCACACCCAGGCGCGATACCGCGACGCATTTTATTCCCCGATTCTGAGCGACTGGCGGAATTTCGAAACCTGGTCCGAGGCCGGATCGCCGATCGCGATCGAACGGGCAAACGCGGAATGGAAAAACCGTCTTGCCGCCTACGAGGCGCCGCCGCTCGACCCTGCGATTCGAGAGGAGCTTGATGCCTTTGTCACCAGGCGAAAGGCCGAGGGTGGCGCGGCCACTGATTTTTGAGATGCGCCGTGACATGGTGACTTGAGGAATACCGGGACATGCCGACCATTCAGACCGATGAGTTTACAGGCGGAAGAAAATTGCCGTCACACGCCAAAGTCGTAGTCATTGGTGGCGGTGTTGTCGGCTGCTCCATCCTGTTCCATCTGGCCAAATTCGGCTGGAAAGATGCGGTGCTGCTGGAAAGGAACGAGCTGACATCCGGCTCCTCATGGCATGCGGCGGGGGGCATTCACACCATCAGTTCGGATCCGAACATCTCACGGCTGCAATCCTATACGATCAATCTCTACAGGGAGATCGAGGAACTTTCCGGTCAGTCGGTTGGCCTGCATCAGACAGGTGGGTTTTATGCTGCATCCACGCGGGAATGGTATGACTTCCTGAAAGGTGAGCGGTCCAAAGCGCGTTACATGGGGTTGGATCAGGAATTCATTTCCCCCAGGGAATTGGCCGAGCGTCACCCGCTGATAGATCCGGATCACTATCATGCGGTTCTGTGGGACGCACAAGACGGCCATCTGGACCCGTCCGGGACGACCTACGCGTTTGCCAAAGCCGCGAGGGTCCACGGAGCCCGGTATTTCACCCATTGTGGTGTCACCGGTATGAAGCAGCGCCCCAACGGCAGCTGGGACATCGTCACGCCCAAAGGCATGATCAATGCTGAGTATGTGGTGAACTGCGGCGGTCTGTGGGCGCGTGAGGTGGGCCACATGGCGGGTGTCCATCTACCCGTACAACCGATGGAGCATCATTACCTTATTACCGAGCGGATGGATGAGGTGATAAACTTCGGCCGGCAACTGCCACATGGCATCGACTTCGAGGCCAATGTATACTGTCGTCAGGAAGGTCAGGGCATGTTGCTGGGCACCTATGAAGCCCAGGCAACCCCCTGGAAGATCGGCGGCACTCCATGGGATTTCGGTCACGAATTGCTGCCGCCGGATCTTGATCGCGTGGCGGATCGCCTGGAAACCGCTTTCGAGCGTCTTCCTGCCATGGCCAATGCCGGGATCAAGGATGTGATCAACGGTCCCTTTACCTTTGGCCCGGATGGCAATCCGCTAATCGGTCCCGTTCCAGGTATGAGGAACTATTGGGTAGCCGTTGGCGTCATGGCGGGCTTTTGCCAGGGCGGCGGCGTGGGCCTGACACTTGCGGAATGGTTGATCGACGAGGAGCCATCGATTGATGTGTGGGCGATGGATGTCGCGCGTTTTGGTGAGTTCGCGACACCTGACTGGGGCACGATCAAATCGTCGGAAAACTACGAACGCCGCTTCGTCATGACCTTCCCGAATGAAACCCTGCCCAAAGGCCGCAAGCAAAAAACGACCGCGCTCTATGATCGCATGATCGCCAAAGGTGCGGTGATGGATCAGAGCTTCGGCCTCGAACACGTGCTCTGGTTTGCGGATGGCCCCAACGACGCGCATGAAGTTCCAACCTTTGAACGCAACCGGTCGCATGACTATGTGGCGCGGGAAATCAAGGCCGTGCGCGAAGCAGTCGGTGGTATCGAGATCGCCAACTTCGCCAAGCACGAATTCAAGGGCGCGGGTGCGCGCGATTTCCTGAACCACATCCTTGCGGGATACATACCCAAGCCTGGACGCCTGACGCTGACACCGATGCTTACGCCCAAAGGCAAGCTTTACGGCGATCTGTCGGTGGCTTGCCTCGCCGAGGATCATTTCATGCTGTTCGGGTCGGGGGCCATGCAGGAGGCGCACCGCCGCTGGTTCGAAAAAGACCTGCCCGCCGGCGTTGCCTACGCCAATGTTTCGGACGACTGGCACGGCATCGCCCTGTCCGGCCCGAAATCGCGGGAGCTGCTGGCTCGGATCACACGCGACGATGTGTCCAACGAAGCCTTCAGGTTCCGCGACGTGCGGCAGACGTTTGTTGGCGGGGTGCCGGTGACCCTCAACCGGATCAGCTTCTCCGGCGAGTTGGGCTATGAGATTTACTGCAAGCCGCAATACTTGATACGCCTTGCAGACGCCATCGAAGGGGCCGGTGCTGATCTGGGCTTTTGCTGGTATGGCGCGCGTGCGCTGCTGTCGATGCGGCTCGAAAAGGGTTGGGGTGTCTGGACTATGGAATACCGCCCGGATTTCAACGCGGTCGAATCCGGGATGGATGTCTTCATCAACTGGAAAAAGGACTTTGTCGGCAAAGAGGCAACGCTGAAGGCGCGCGATGAAGGTGTGTCGCAGAAGCTGGTGACAATGACCATCGACGTCGATGGGATCGACGTCGCCCATGATGAGGCGATCCTGAAAGATGGTGAACCGGTCGGCTACGTAAGCTCGGGCGGCTATGCGCACCATGTCGGCAAGTCGATGGCAATGGGTTACGTCGTAGCCGAGTTCGCAACGCCGGGAACGACGCTCCAGGTGGAAATTTTGGGCAACTTCTACGACGCTCAGGTTCTCTCAGGGCCAATCTACGACGCCAACGGCGCGAACATGCGTTCGTGACAGGGGATGGGAATTATGGCGCGACCGGAAAGAGGCATGAAAGCGGTGTCCTGCGCGCCGGTTGAAGCGAACCGTTTCGTATTCCTACTGATGCCCGGATTTTCCGCGCTCGAACTGGGTTCGGGAACCGATTCACTGGCCGCGGCCAACGAAACTCTGGGCCGGGAGCTGTTTCAATGGGAAACAGCGAGTGAAACGGGCGACAGCGTCGCATCCTCATCCGGTCTTACAGTGGCGGTAGATGGTGCGTTACCTGAGGTTCAGCGCGGTGAATTCGTAGTTGTCTTCTGCGCCTTTAATTCGCAGATCCATCACAGGTCCGGAAAGGCCGTGGCCTGGTTACGCCGAGCGGCGCGACAGGGCGCACGGCTGTGCGGTGTGGGAGGCGGTGCCCTGTTTCTCGCCCGCATTGGTATAGCCAGCGAAGGCCGCATCAGTGCGCATTGGAAAATGAAACCGGTCTTCGAGGAACGTTATCTGAACCTCGACCCGGCCTGCACGGTTTTTGAAATGACCTCCGATATCGTGTCCTGTGGCGGAGGCGCCGCCACGCTTGATCTTTTTTTGGAATTGATCCGCCAAAAGGCAGGCCCTGAAACCTCCGACAGGGTCGCGGATCAACTCCTGTGCGGGTCCGTGCGCGACGGGCACTGCCGTCAGAGCAATTCCAGCCTGTCCGGCATGAAAAACAGAAACGAAAAGTTATCCAAAGCGATTGCGAATATACAGGAATACCTGGACGAGCCGGTTTCACCGTCCATCATTGCCAGCCAGGTTGGAATATCCACGCGACAACTTGAAAGACTGTTCAGACGCTACCTGGGGGTCAGCCCGAAGACCTACATGATGACCCTGAGACTCGAAAGAGCACGGACCCTTCTTCAGCAAACACCAATGCGGGCTATCGATGTTGCCACGGCCTGCGGTTTCTCAACGCAGAGCCTGTTTTCCAAACGATACAAACAGCACTTCGGAAAATCGCCCTGTGACGAAAGGGTCGTTTTATCGCGATGAGGTCGGACGCTTGCGTGGGGATGAAATGAAGCAGGAACCGAACACCCATTACAGGGATCAACGCAGGATCGACCCTTGCCAGGGCGCCCGCCTTGGCGACGGGACGGTAAATGACGGTGACCGGGTCGAGATCGGGCCGACGGCGCTGGCTCTTGCTGAATGGCGCGAGGCAGGGCTTGTCCTGCCGGACCTGGCCGAGATGCGCAGGACCAGGCACCAGCGCCTGACCGACGCCGTTGTGGCCCGCGGCTATGGCGGTCTTCTGATGTTCGATCCCCTGAACATCCGCTACGCGACCGACACCACCAATATGCAGCTGTGGAACACCCATAATCCGTTCCGTGCCTGCCTGCTCTGCGCCGACGGCTACATGGTGCTCTGGGACTACAGGAACGCGCCCTTCCTCGCCGAATACAACCCGCTCGTCCGTGAGAGCCGGTCCGGTGCGGACATGTTCTACTTCGCCCGTGGCGACCGGATCGGCCCGGCCGCCGACGCCTTTGCCGCCGAGGTGGCGGACCTTCTGGCCAGCCACGCGCCCGGTCATACACGGATCGGGATCGACAAAATCCAGCCCGCGGGGCTCGATGCGATCCGCCGCGCGGGTCTGGAATGTCGCGACGGCGAAGAGGTGACCGAGCGCACGCGGGGCATCAAGACGGAGCACGAGCTGCGCGCCATGCGCTGTGCCATCTACTCCTGCGAGCGCGCCATGGCCGCGATGGAAGACTTCGCTCGCACGGAAATCCCCAAGGGTGGTGTGACCGAGGACGACGTCTGGGCCGTGCTTCATGCCGAGAATATCAGGCGCGGCGGCGAGTGGATCGAAACACGGCTGCTCACCTCGGGGCCACGCACCAATCCGTGGTTTCAGGAATGCGGCCCGCGGATCATTTCAGAGAATGAGATTCTCGCCTTCGACACCGATCTGATCGCACCCTATGGCCTCTGTGCGGACCTCAGCCGCACGTGGTGGATCGGAGACGATCTGGCACCTGCCCACATGCGTGAGAGCTTTACGGAAGCGGTGGAGCACATCCGCTACAATACGGGGTTGCTTCGGCCGGGCCTTCACATGGAGGAGCTGACCCGTTCGCTGCATGTGCTTCAGGACAAATATGACGCACTCAAATATTCCTCTCCGATGCATGGGGTTGGGATGTGCGACGAGTGGCCGCTGATCGCCTACCCCGACCGTCTGGTCGAGGGCGCCTTCGACGCGGTGCTCGAACCCGGCCTGACGCTCTGCGTCGAGGCGCTGGTGGGAGAGGTTGGCGGCGATCACATGGTTAAGCTGGAGGAGCAGGGCGTGGTGACCGAAGACGGCTTTGACACCATGTCGGTTTACCCTCTCGACGAACGGCTGCTTCCTGGCGGTTGACCCCGGCTCCGAAGAGCCGGAAGTCAGAGGGCTCGAAAAGGCGTACAGTCCGGGGGCTTGACCGCGTTTGAGTCACGAGAGAGCGAATGTCCAGCGAGCCGGCCTCCTTAACAATGAAACCAGACCGCCCCCGGTGAAGACGGCCATCGGCTTATGGTCGGCGTCCGCTCAGTCCGTCAAGACAGTACGCGGGACCAGCCCACGTGGAGAAAATCGCCACCAGCCCCGGCATGTCCGCCCTCAATACGTCATGCGGAATTCAGGCCGCGCGGCGTGCTCCGGCGCTGTCGTGTTCAGCCACGTCCCCGATCTCGGCCATGCGGGCGTCGAGCTGCGCCAGCATGTCGTTGAACACATCCGCATATGCCGGATCCCCCGCCACGTTGACCAGTTCCAGTGGATCTTTTTCGCAGTCAAACAGCTCCCATTCGGGCGGCTCGTCAGGGCCGTGCGCACCCGGTTGGCCAAGATCCGAATTGTACCAGTAGATCAATTTGTAGCGATGACTGCGCAGCCCGTAATGCGCCCAGGCGTTGTGATGTTCGTCCTTGTGCATCCAGTAGCGGTGATAGGCGTTTGTCGGCCAGTCCTCAGGCACTTTCCGCTCAAGTAGCGGACGCATTGAACGCCCCTGCATGTAGCTTGGAATCGCCACCCCGGCGTAATCGAGGAAGGTCGGTGCGAAATCGACGTTGGTCGCGAAGTCATACGCGACCGACCCGGGCGCAATCGCCGCCGGATAGCGGATAAGAAATGGCATCTGCAACGACTCTTCATACATGAACCGCTTGTCGAACCAGCCGTGTTCACCGAGAAAAAAGCCCTGATCGGAGGTGTAGATGACGATGGTGTTCTCGGCCAAACCTTCCTCGTCCAGCCAGTCCAGCATCCTGCTAACGTTTTCATCGACCGCGTGGATCGTCGCAAGGTATCGCTTCATGTAGCGCTGGTATTTGAAGAGCGCGAGCTCCTCCTCGGTCTCGAAGGTGAAAGTCTCGCCGGTGTGCCGGTCGATCAGAACCAGATCGCGCGGATCGGAAGGATGCGGCACCCGCCGGTCCACGTCACCGGGAGTGCAGCGCTCGCCCACTTCCGAACCGCCCTCGGGCTGGATCAGACCCAGATCTGCGTATTTCAGGTCCATCCGTACCCGCATGCGCGCTTCCTCGGCGGCACGGGCGCGGTTGGCGTAGTCGTCGTTGTACGTAGCGGGCACCTTAATGACCTGGCCCTCGAACATGTCACGGTCACGCGGGTGCGGCTCGAAATTGCGGTGCGGCGCCTTGTGGTGACACATCAGGAAGAAGGGCCGGTCGGTATCGCGCTGCTTCAGCCAGTCCAGGCTTTTGTCAGTGATGATGTCGGTGACGTAACCAGGCTCCTCGCGTTCTTCTCCCATCTCAATCATGACCGGATCGAAATAGTCGCCCTGCCCCGGCAACACCGACCAGTAGTCAAACCCGGTCGGTTCATGCGGTTTACCTTCGCCCAGGTGCCACTTGCCCACCATCGCGGTCTGATAGCCTGACTGCCGCAGGTGTTTAGCCACGTTTGGCCAACGGTTGTCGATATGGGTGTCCAGTGTAGTGACGCCGTTCACGTGATTATATGTGCCGGTCAAAATCGAGGCGCGGGACGGCGTGCAGATTGAATTGGTCACGTAGCAGTGGTCGAGCCGCATGCCTTCCTCGGCGATTCGGTCGATTCCCGGGGTGTGGTTGATACCGTGGCCATAGGCTGAGACCGCCTTGGAGGCATGATCGTCTGACATGATAAAAAGGATGTTTGGTCTCAATGTGCGGCTCCATTCCTGATGTTTTTTTGGCGAACTGTTGACCGTTTTCTCAAATATGGTAATAACAAAACCAAATATGGGATTCAAGAATGTCTGGAACATCAAGCAGAGTGATTGCGGTCCTGGAGGCCCTGGCCGGCCCCGAAGCGGACGGTTTAAGCGCCCAGGACGTTGTGGAGCGCTCGGGTCTGCCCGCTTCCACGGGTTATCGAATCATCTCGGAGTTGCAGGAAATGGGTCTGGTCCACCGCACCGCAACGCGCAGGATCATGGCCAATTTCAGCTTCCAGCGGCGGCTGCACTGCCCCGGGCTTGATCCTGAACTGCTGGCCGATGCCTGCGCCGCGCTCAGCGACAGACTGACCTCAGCGGCCGAAATCGTCATGCTGAGTGGTCACAACATGCTCTGGCACATCGTGCAGCAGCATCCCGACCAGGCCATCCGTCTGCGCGCCTTTCCAGGCTTCATGCGCGGCGCCTATGAACTCGACAGCATCTCGCGGCTTGCGCTGGCGCATCGTCCGCTGGAGGCGATTGAGAAATCCTGGGATACCGGAGCTTTTTACACCACCGGGGTCGACCGAAGGTCACTGGACTGGGGCGAGGCGCGCGGAATGATTACTGCCGTCGATCCTGGAGAGATGCAGTATGACATGATGGGCAACGCAAAGGGCATTCGCCGCTATTGCGTGGCAATCCACGGACCCGACGGCCGGATGGTCTGCCTGCTGACGGTTGCCGAAGCGGCAATTCCGGTACGTGACGAAATGCAGCATGTCGCCAACGTGCGCAGCCATCTGATGACCCGGAAATCAATGATCGAAAGCGCGTTTGCCGGTTCCGCAAAGACCGGCTGAACGCGCCATAATCCAAAGGGAGGACACCATGAAATTCAGAATATCGGCTTTGGCCACTGCTGCTGCGCTGACGGCGCTGCCCGGCTTTGCCCAGGACCTCGTGCTATCCATCGGATCGCGCGGCTACGGCCCGGCGGTCGAACGCAATATCGAACGCTATACCGCGAAAAACCCGGATGTCAGCATCGAGTGGAATAAGGTCTCCGACGTGCCCGGGGAAACCCGCAAGCTCTACGTCACGGGCCTGACCGCCAAAAGCCCCACACCCGACATCTATGCGGTCGATGTGATCTGGGCCGGGGAGTTTGCGCAGCGCGGCTGGCTGGAGCCGCTCAACGGTCTGCTGGACGAGGACACCATTGATGCATTCAACCCCTCTCTACTCGCGGCCTCGAGCGTGGACGGAGAGGTACACGCCCTGCCGCTTTACGCCGACGGCATCCACTTCTTCTATCGCAGCGACCTGCTTGAGAAATACGGGCTCGACGTACCGCAGACCTGGGAAGAGGTTGTGTCCGCGTCGCAAACCATAATCGAGGGCGAAGGCAACCCGCAGCTCTACGGTTTCGTGTCGATGTGGGCGAAAATCGAAGGTCTGTTCATGAACTGGCTTGCCTTTACCAATGGCAACGGTGGTGGCTTCTATGATGCTGACGGCAATGTCGCGGTGAACTCGCCCGCCAACATACAGGCGACGCAGTTCATGGTCGACCTGCTGCATGAACACCGGTTGACCCCGGATTCGATCCTGAATGCCCGCCCGGACGATGCCCGTACGCTGTTCCAGCAGGGACGCGCGGCTTTCCTTATGGTGCAGGACTTCGTGCACGCACCACTGAGCGCGGACAACAGCCCCGTTGCCGGCAAGTTCGATTTCACCCGCGTGCCGTATTTCGAAGGTAATGAGGATGCAAACTCCACCACCATGGGCGGCTGGTTCCTCGGCATCAATCCAAATTCGGAAAACAGGGAAGCAGCGGCGGATTTCCTCAATTTCTTTACGGCCGAGGAACAGCAGCTCACCGCAGCCGTTGAAGACAACCGCGCACCGACTATTCCCTCAGTTTACGAAAACGAGGCGATGGGGAGCAATGAGGTGCTCGCCAAGTTCGGTGCCAACTACGAATTCGGCGTGGTGCGCCCCTCGGCCGGAACCGGCGCGAGTTATCCCCGCGTGTCCGAAATCATGCAGCTCGAAATCACCAATGCCCTGCACAAGCAGAAAACGGTGGAAGAAGCACTGAGCGACGCACAGGAACAGCTCGACGCGCTTCTGGCTGAATAAGCTCTCCGACACTACGAACCCGTGCCCGGCGGCGATGGTCGCCGGGCAGCCCTGACACCCCAACGGTGGACCCATGACAACCACGATCTCACCGCTCGACAGGCGCAGGCACCTGACGGGCATGGCCTTCATCACCCCGACGATGCTCGTGATCATTGCGATCCTCGTCTATCCGATCCTGCAATCCATCGTGCTGAGCTTTGGCCGGTCCAGCATCGACGGCTCCGAACCCTGGCAGTTTGTCGGTCTGAAGCATTACGCGACCCTCGCTGGCACTGAAAGGTTCTGGAATTCGCTTTGGGTGACGTTGGTGTTCACCGCGATTTCGATTCCGCTGGAACTGGCGATGGGCATCGGCCTCGCGGTTCTGCTGAACGAACATTTCCGGTTCAAGGGCATTGCGCGACTCGCCGTGCTGTTTCCATGGGCGCTGCCCACCGCGCTGAACACCCTGATGTGGCGCTGGATGTACAACACGGACTATGGCCTCTTTAATGCGGCTGCCCTCCAGGCGGGGCTTGTCGACCGGCCGATCAATTGGCTGGGTGACGAGACCCTGGCGATGCTGTCAATGGTGGTTGTCGCGGTCTGGAAGACCTCCAGCTTCATGGCCCTGATCATCCTGGCCGGGCTTCAGTCAATTCCCCGGGATCTCTACGAGGCCGGACGCATGGACGGCATGACCCGCTGGCAGGAATTTCGCGAAATTACCCTGCCGCTGCTGAAAGGTCCGATACTGGTGGCTCTGATTGTGCGGTCGATGGATGCTTTGCGGACCTTTGAACTGCCCTTCAACCTGACTGATGGTGGGCCGGTAACGGCGACGGAAAGCCTGTCGCTTTATGCCTACAAAGTGATCTTTGACTTCATCGAGTTCAATTACGGTGCCGCCATTGTCGTGGTCCAGTTCCTCGTGATCTTCGCCATGAGCCTACTCTATATCCTTACCCTGCGGAACAGGGACTGACACCATGAAAAAACGTCCACGTTTCGGTCTCTACGCTCTAATAATCCTGTCGGTGATCATCTCCTTTTTGCCGATCATCTGGCTGGTTCTAACCTCGCTCAAGACCACCGAAGGCATTTATGCCTGGCCGCCGCAATACATCCCCAAGCCATTCACCCTAAAAAACTACACAAACATCATCACCAACTCGCCCGAGCTTCTGCTATATGTGCTCAACAGCTTCATTGTGGCGCTGGGGTGCACCATCGTGGCGCTCAGCTTTGGTGGAATGGCCGGGTATGCCCTGTCGCGGCTGGGAATGCGCCGCGCCGGTGTTCTGATGGTTTTCATTCTTGCCGTTTCGATGTTCCCGCCGGTGTCGCTGCTGCCCTCGCTGTTCCAGACGTTCCTCAGCCTTGGACTGCTCAACACATATACTGGATTGATCATCGCCCATACAGGCCTGTTTCTGCCCTTCACGGTCTGGATGCTGGCCAGCTATTTCGCGACACTGCCACCGGAGATCGAGGAGGCCGCACGGATGGACGGTATGGGTTTCTTCCGAATCTTCTGGTCCATTGTAATTCCGCTGTCCTGGCCAGGCTTCGTCGCGACCGGGCTGATCGTATTCATTTTTTCCTGGAACGAGTTTCCCCTGGCGCTGGTTCTGATGACCCAAAACGCCATGCGCACGGCGCCGGTGGGCATTTCGCTCTACCCTGGCGAATACGCCTTCCCCTGGGAAACAATATCAACCGCAACCGTGATCGCCATTGTTCCGATTCTGATCATCACCGCGATCTTCCAAAAGCAGATCGTCGGCGGACTGACCGCGGGCGCAGGCAAGTGAGACCCTGACAATGACCGAAGTGAAACTGGACCGTATTGGAAAATCCTATGGCGCGGTCGAGGCCGTGCAGCATTTCGACCTGACCATCCGGGAAGGAGAGTTTCTGGTGCTGCTTGGCCCCTCGGGCTGCGGTAAATCCACAACCCTGCGCATGATTGCCGGACTTGAAAGCATCACCCGCGGCAACCTGCTGATTGGCGGTGATCGAATGAACGATGTCGACCCCAAGGACCGCGGGGTAGCGATGGTGTTCCAGAACTATGCGCTCTACCCGCACAAATCCGTCTTCGACAACATGGCAATGGCGCTGAAGCTGCAGAAGGTTCCGGCGGCAGAAATCCAGGACCGAGTGGGGCGCACGGCTGAATTGCTGGGCCTGACAGAATATCTCGAACGAAAACCCGCCGCCCTGTCCGGTGGACAGCGTCAGCGGGTCG
This sequence comes from Amaricoccus tamworthensis, assembly GCF_049800875.1. Taxonomy (NCBI): domain Bacteria; kingdom Pseudomonadati; phylum Pseudomonadota; class Alphaproteobacteria; order Rhodobacterales; family Paracoccaceae; genus Amaricoccus; species Amaricoccus tamworthensis. The sequence continues at coordinate 132,484 of NZ_JBNAFV010000007.1, forward strand.
CCATTGGCCGGGCCATAGTCCGAACGCCGAAAGTTTTCCTGTTTGATGAGCCACTGTCCAACCTTGACGCCAAGCTGCGTGTCAAGATGCGTCTTGAACTGCAGGAACTGCACGCAAGACTTAAAGCCACCTCAGTCTACGTCACTCATGATCAGGTCGAGGCGATGACCCTGGCCGACCGGATCGTCATTATGAACGGTGGTGTCGTGGCACAGGTCGGCACGCCGCGTGAGGTCTATGACAATCCGGCAGACGAATTTGTAGCGGGCTTCATCGGCAGCCCGGCCATGAATTTCCTCGATCTGACCCGTGACGACACGGGCGGTTGGCGAAGCACCTGCGGCAGCATGGCCCTGCCTCAACTGCCGGTAAATACCGGCCAACGACACCAGGTGCGGCTCGGGGTCCGCCCGGAACATATCGAAGTGGTGCCGGGCGGTGCCGGCGCGGGCGAAATGACCTATCCGGCCCGGGTTCTTCTCGATGAGCTTTTGGGCGCGGACGCACTCCTGAACCTGGGAATAGGTGAGGCCAGGTTGCTGGCGCGGGTCGGTGGGGCCGACCATCCGGTGCTGGGCGATACCCTCGATATATGTTTGAATTCGTCGCAGTTGCATGTCTTCGACATCGAAAGCGGCAAGGCGTTGCGATAGGGCCGGGACGCAATCTGTTGCCACTCCTTATGTTATAACATACCAATACCCTCGATTTGTTTTCTATCGGGGCAGGTTAGTGTCATGGCATTGACGGACGAGGACAGAAGGGTTCCGGTGACCCTGCTCACGGGGTTCCTGGGCGCAGGTAAAACGACCGTACTCAATCACCTGATCCGCGACCCGGATGCAGGCCGTATTGCGGTGATCATGAACGAGTTCGGCGATGTCGGCCTGGATCACGACCTGATTGAGGAGGCAACGGAAGAAACCGTTCTCCTGCAGTCCGGCTGCCTGTGCTGTACGATCTTGGGTGATCTTGCAAAAACTCTTGGCGCCTTGATTGCCAAAAAAGCCGCCGGCAAAATTGAGTTCGATCGTGTGGTGATCGAGGCAAGCGGGATCTCTGATCCTGGACCAATCCTTCATACCCTCGTAGCCGACCGGCTGATCGCCGCGACCTACCGCCTGGACGGAGTGGTCACTTTGGCTGATGCGGTCAACGGTGTCCGCACGCTCGACACCCAATCCGAAGCGCTTCAGCAGATTGCCATGGCTGACCTGATTATTTTGACCAAAACCGATCTTGTCGGCTCACGTGAGATCGCGACCTTTGAGGTGCGTCTGAACGCGATCAACAGCACCGCCCGGCACCTGCGCGCCACTCATGGACGCGTACCCCCGGGTAGTTTGTTCGGGCTCTCGGCCATGCGAAACAGCGTCAGCCAGGAGGACATACTGACGTGGCTCGGCACCTCGGCACCCAAGGCCAACCCGCTCGCCGGGTTGAGCGGTTTCGCACCGAAGCAGAAACCGCCCAGTACCCTTTCAGTGATAAATGCACCTGAACAGAGCCGGCATGATCACCGGATAACCACGGCGTCCATTGAAGTCAAAACGCCCATTTCAGAAAGGGTGTTCGATTTCTGGCTCGACACGCTCATCGCCATGAGAGGCCCGGATATTCTGAGGATGAAGGGTATCGTCCACGTGGAGGAAATGGATTTCCCGTTCGTTTTTCACGGCGTGCAGCATATCTTCGACGCACCTGTTCCGCTGAAATCCTGGGCCGGGACCGACACCACCAGCCGCGTTGTCGTAATCGCACGCGACATTCCGAAAGCTGATCTTGAGGAAAGCCTTCAGGTCCTGCTGATGCGCCGCGAAAATGCGAAAGGGCATATGCCCAAAGAAACTGCGCCTGCACCGACGTGAGCGACACTCAACGCGTTCGGCGGAAACCCGCCATGGTCTCGTGAAAATGTGTGTGTCAGTCCGGTCAGTTACGGGGTATCAGCTTGGCGCGGAACCCGTTAGGGTTTTCCCGGACAGACACCACAATCGGTATGGAACGCTTTCCAGCACCGAACCTGCGAAGGAGAATACGCCTTTGATATCCTCAGACGACATTGCTGCAGCCCTCAAAATCTGGGGCGACCAGAAAATCGCCATCTCAAAGGCCTTCGAAGAAGGTGGAATTGAAGCCGCGCGTGAAGCCGCCAGGGCTCATCTCGAAACGAACTACGCCTATAATCTTGGACCCGTTCTGTTCAAACCGACTCTGGCGAGCGGAGATCAGACCTTTCGTCCAACAATGGACGGAGCCCTTGCCTACTTTTGTGGCCATTCCGACGAGTACCCGCTTGACGCGGGTTTCGCGATCAGGGGATGGCGGGCCATGGAAAGCGTGACATCGGCGGAGTTCATTGAGGGTGATATCGCCATGTGGATGGGATGGGTCAGCCTGACCGACCGGGACGGGAACGTGACCAAGGTCGACAAAAGCTTTGGCTACCGAAAGGACGACAACGGACACCTGCGCATCGTCCTGCACCATTCATCGCTCCCCTATCAGCCCTGAACACTGAACCGACGGACTGCCACGCCGAACCCGTGGCAGTCCGCAGGCCCGTTGCATTAGACAAACCAGTCACCGCTGATTTCATCGCCGGAAACGCCTCTAAACAAAGCCAGTTCGACACCGCCGCCAGCGGCACTTTCGTCAAACATCAGAACTCCGCCCTTCCTGTCTTCCGTGAAATGGAAATAGCCCTCCACTACCGGGTCGCCGTTCAGGCCAAACGCTTCCATAATGCCGGTGACATCAATGCGGTCATTTTGGTTTTCCCTGAAATCCCTGACCGTATCGAAGCCGTTTCCTACGTCCTGCCCGACAAAGACAAACGTATCCGCTCCGGACCCGCCTGACAGCTGATCGTCGCCCCCGCCGCCGATCAGAACGTCATCTGCCCTGCCTCCACGAAGCGCGTCATCCCCGGCACCGCCATCGAGAAAACTGTTTTGATCCGAGGCCGTTAGCCGATCGTCGCCGGAGCCGGATCGAATTGTTTCGATTGAACTCCCTTTCTCGAGTTTGATCGAGGTCCTGCCGATCTTGCCACCCCGGTCGAGGTCAAAAGTCACATTGTCCTGGCAGTCCGAGAAATCAATCTCATCATTGCCGGATTGGTCGCTCAGACTGAACCTCCCGCGTCCCATAGTGCTGATCACGCCGTTTGTGTAATCATGGTAGGTGTCGCCGTGGTTGTCAGCGTCGCCAAGGGCACCGGGATCCCCCGGATTGATACCCTTGATGAAGCCCAGTTCGACGACACCGCCCTCATCAGCACCGTTCGTGTCGAGCAGCACCTGCGCACCCCCAATGGCCGCCGTGCAGTAAAAGAGCCCGGCCGATATCGGGTCCAGTCCCGCGGCCGCACCGGTTAGAAGGCCGGACACATCGAGAACATCCCCTTCTGAAGCGTCGTAATCAAGGATGCCCATGCCGGAATTGGCGTCCACAAAGACAAACCGGTCCGCGCCCTTGCCGCCCTCCACTTCATCCGCGCCGTCACCAACGTAAATGATGTCGTCGCCCTTTCCACCTTCGAGCGTGTCGGCACCGGCACCGCCAGTTATGGTGTCGTCCCCGTCCTCTCCGGCAACCAGGTCATCGCCATCATTGCCGTAGAGAACGTCATCACCCTTGCCACCGTAAACGGAATCGTCTCCCATCCCGCCGGAGACGGTGTCATTGCCATTATCGCCATCGACCTTGTCGTCTCCGGCGCCGCCCTCAATCAGATCCTCACCGTCATCGGAACTGATGGCGTCATCGCCCACGCCGCCCAGCAAGGTGTCGTTTCCGTCACCACCGTCCATGCGGTCGTCGCCATCACCGCCGCTAAGCCAGTCCTCTCCATCATCTCCAGCCAGCCGGTCATTGCCGCTGCCGCCAAAAAGCGTGTCATTGCCTTCGTCGCCGCCAATTCTGTCCTTGCCCGCACCGCCTTCGACATAGTCATCGCCCTCCAGTCCATCGACTCGGTCGTTTCCGTCACCGGCCAGAATGATGTTTGAGGCTTCGTCCGCCTTGAAGCTGTCATTGCCTGAGCCGAGAGCGACCTTGTCAAAGACCGAGCCCTGGGAAATATCGAGTTGGGCCTTGATGATCCTGATAATCTTGCCGGATCCGAGGGTGATCCGCACACCCTTCGTCATATCGGACAGGTCCAGAGCCGCGTTGCCGCTGTCGTCATCGATGCCATGCCGGAGCCGTGTCGCAAAATCCGGGTCCCCATATTTGTAAACCGTATTCCCCGTGAAATCCCACGGATCGAAAGGCAGGTCCGGGTCCGGCGTCGGATCGACGGGGTCGGGATCGGCGGGATCAGGATCGGGATCGACGGGGTCAACCGGAACAAGCGGATCGCCCAGTCCAAGCACCGCCTCGATACCGACGGCATGGGAAATGCCGGAGAGAAACGCAAGCTCCACGGCCGGTCCGGTGTCCGGTGTGTAAACCACTGCCGATCCCCCAGGCCTGTCCTCAAGTGTGATATGGCCACCGAGCGGCTCGATACCAAGAGCCTCGCACAGAACATCAACGCTTATACTGTCCCCGTCGCTGAAGGAGAAATCGGAAACCGTATCTCCGGCCTCGCGCAGGTCACGCACTGCGAAAACGTCAGCACCATCACCACCCGAGAGGGTATCGGAACCGCGTCCGCCAATTATCATGTCGTCACCGGCACCACCGTCAATCGTGTCCTGACCGCGACCGCCGTCGATCATGTTGTCGACTTGGTTGCCCTGAACCTCATCGTCGCCCGAGCCGAGATAAACCCGCTCCACCTGGGTCCCGGATGCAACCTTAAGTGTTTTGGCGCCAATCGCGCCTGAAGCTCCCGAATTCATGTCGAAGTCGATGTCTTCCGTGACCGCCGACATGTTGACGGTATCGGTTCCACCGTCCGTGTCCTCCAGTTCCTGACGGGCGGCTTTCCAGCCGGAAACGAATTCGTCGGTATAGACATGCAGGGTGTCGGCAGTGTCGGCATCGCCAAGGATTGTCAGGGACCAGTCATGCAGGGTTCCCGAAGTCGTCCCCGCATGGTCCCGGATTTCCAGGGACCACTCACCGGCGTCGGACTCACCCCAAAAAGTGTTGGCAGTAGTCTCGAAAACCAGGCCACCGGCCCCGTTCGTGCCATTATCCGGCCGCGCGATAAGAACCGCCTCCGTGCCGGACGGCGACGTCAGTTTCACAGTCAATTCGTTTGTTTTTCCATGAGAAATATTGAGATAGACCTCAACTTTCTCGACGTGATCGACCGTTTTCGCTGTGGTGACGGTCGTGGTGTATCTGCCGGTTGATGACAGGACATGAGAGGTGTTATTTTCGATATTCGTCGTGATCAGGTTGTCGGCCGTCTGGGTCTTTTCCCAGGTTTCCGCAAGGCGCACGGCAGCGGTTGCGTTCACGACGCCAAATCCGACCTCATCGGAGAAATGCATGCCCCCACCGTTATAGGTACCGGCCGCGTTATCCTCGAAATTATTCCTGGTTCCCGTTTTGCGCGCGGCGAGAGCGAGGATCTCCTGAACGTCGCGATAGCCGAGCTCGGGATTGGCCTCCAGCATCAGGGCCACAACGCCCGCAATCTGCGGTGCCGCATAGGATGTGCCAGATCCCATCTTGTAGTCGCCACCAAAGGCACCCGCAGCGCCGGACAAATCGGCGACAGTCGCCAAGGTTGCACCGGCAGAGACCAGAACGGACGCCCCCGGAGAAGAGTAGTCGGATGCGTCGCCAAGGGAATCGACGGAGCCAACCACAACGACCTCAACGGCATTCTTCTGGCCGTGATAGTTGGTGTTGTCGTCATCCTCCTTATAGTTGCCTGCCGAGTTGACGATCACCGTGCCAAGTCCGTCGCGACCATTTGCCACCGCGGCCTCGAACACCGCACTTCGCGCGCTAATAAAACTCGCATGCAGCGGATTGTCCGAAAAGTGCGTAGAGGCTCCCCAGGAATTGTTTATTACGTCCGCGTTTTGCCATCCATATGTGAGAGCCGCGCTGGTCGCCGCGCTGCTGAACTCACTTCCAAATCCGATGCGGAGACCGATGAGGTTTGCGTTTTCGGCAACACCATCCATTCCGTTGTTATCCCGTGCACCAAAGATCAGGGACGCAACCGCCGTTCCATGTGTGTTACTGGCACTCGCGGACGCGTCATTGTCGTCATCCAGAAAATCCCTGTCCGCGCCGGAATCATAGGCGTGAGCCAGTTCCGCATGACCTGCCTCGAACCCGTCATCAATTACCGCTACCGTGACACCGGATCCTGAATAATCCTGCCATGCACCGGCCACTGTTAATCCGGCTTCCGCACCATTCAAATTGTACTGGTCAAAATTCGCTTCCAGATAGACGAAGGTCTCTTCGACCCTGCCTGCAACAGTTCCGTTTCGCAATTTCAGCCCCCCGCGTGAAACAACGTCAATTAATCTGAATTCGGGAGCTATATTTGCCGATATCTATAAATAAATAATGTGCGGTAGTTTCTTTAAAACCTGACAATTATTTCATTTACGATGATTGTTTGAGTTTTTGTTGATCAGAATTTTCAATACCGATCGCAGAATTCGCATGACGGATGTCCTCGGTTCTCTCCACCGGGCAGGCGGCCGGATTTCCCTGAAACCCTACTCGGCTAAAGGCGCAGCTTCAGGACGGCCAATACGAAGCGGCCCCTCGCCGCAGACCTGAAACGCGCCCTCCTCCAGCTTCCCCAAACGCTGCAACCGCGACCTGTCAACGACAACCGGCCCCTGAACTTCCACGCATTCACCTTTCCCGAGGAAAACAAACCCCTCCGCGTCGGCCCGGGTGACTGTCAACCTGCCGTCGACACCAATGACGTCATAGGTAAGGGGGTGGGAGAAATCGGCACTGCGGATTTCCCCTGACCCCGCCGGGGACGGGTTCACAAAAAGCGCCGCCAGAAATAAAACCGCATCAACGAATACGCCAGACAACGCGACAAACCCCGACCGGGGCAACCACACCGGGTTTGGGACTTTCGGGTCAACCATGCGCGACCTCACCGAAACCCCAAGTGGGCTTCCAGCGCTCTGCCCGCCCCATCGATATGTTCGGTTATCACCTCCATCGCCCGGACATGATCATTGGCCCGGAATGCCTCGATCAGCATTTCGTGCTCGCGCAAAATGTCCTGGTGTCTGCCCTTTGTCAGGCTTTGACGCATCGTCAGAGTGTTGAGCAACTGCCGCTGGTTCAACCAGGTCCGCCTCGCCCGGTCGTTATAGTGCTTCAGCGCAATCGTCTCGTGAAACGCCATGTCCAGCGGACCAAAACTTGGCTTATCGATTGCGGGGGTTTCTCGGATCCGCTTCTGTATCCGTTCAAGTTCGTCCACATCCGCACTGGTGCAGCTTCGTGCAAAACCGGTGACGAGGTAGGGTTCGACGAGGCGGATCAGCTCAAACACATTGATCACCGCCTGGCGGTCCAGCGTTGTGATCGTGGCGCCCTTGTTCTTCTCAAAACGGACGAGACCCTCCCCTTCCATGCGTCTCAGGACCTCCCGCACGGGGTTCACACTGGTCCCGTATTCGGTCGCAATGGCCTTAACCCTGAGCCGCGTACCATTGCGGAAACGTCCTGCCGTCATGTCGGACAGCAACCGCTGATAGAGCGACTCACCGCTCAGGACCTCTTCGGGATTACCTTCCATTTTTTTCATCGTCCTGTCTGCGTTCAGGTTGCGATACGTGGTCTCCTCCGATCCCGCAAAGCGGGAAACTCAAGGAAAACCACGGTGTTTCAGCACCTCTTTACATCCTTTTCCGACCCGGCCGCCAGCGTACTGGATCCAGTCCTATTAGGGTTCGGGTCAAACAATTTTCTTGACACGGGCCTCGCTCAAATCAAATGATGTGCTAAAAACGAACAAAAATTACAAGTGGAGGATGCAATGTTTTCTTTAATTGCTGCATCGCGGCATAAAACTGTTGGCGGGATCGGCACACTGCTGACCACGTCGGCAATGGTGCTCTCGGGCACCGCCATGGCACAGGAGACGAAAACCGGTATTGATCCGGAAACCTGGACGCCTGAACACGTCATGAGCATTGCGGGCACCGAGGATGTGAACACCGCGGAGGAATGCTCAAAAATCACACCGCTCGATTACGAGGGAAAGGTATCCTACTGGTTCTATGGCACGACCGAGGCGCATCCGCAGATTGAACGTGACATGGAGCAGGCGTTTTTCGACGACTTCGCTGCAACCTATCCGAACATCGAACTGGACGCGCAGAACATTGGCTACAATGATCTGCTGAACAAACTGCGCACCGCGGCCCTGGGAAATGCGGCACCCATGGTCGCCCGGCTTCCCATCCTCTGGGGCTCGGAATTTGCTTCCAAGGGACAACTGAGCGAACTTGGACCCGAGGATGTGGGCTACTCCGTCGATGAATTCTGGCCGGGTGCAATGAAGTCCGTGACACTCAACGGCAAGACCTGGGGCATCCCGACCAACAACGAGACCATGGCATTTATCTGGAACGCCGGCATCTTTGAGGAAGCGGGCCTCGATCCGGACACGGCTCCCGAGACCTGGGACGATGTTGTCGAGTACTCAAGGATCATCAAGGAAGAGACCGGCAAGAACGGCTACGGCCTGGTTGCCAGGGTAAACGCGGGTAACACGCCGTTCCGCTTCATGCCCATGATGTGGGGCGAAGGCGGGGGCGCGCTTGACGAGGCCCAGGCGGAACCAACCCTGCAGGAGATTGAGATCAACACCCCCGGCGCCCGAAAAGCCGTGCAGAACTACTACGACATGTATGTTCGGGACAAATCCGTGCCGGTTTCGGCCCTGACCAACACACAGACGGAAAACCAGGACCCGTTCATCGCCAACGAGCTTGCAATGGTGATCGCACATCCCAGCGAATACGGCACCATGCTCGACCGCGCCAATAATGCCACCGGCAGCGACAAGGAGGCCGCCATGAAGGTGGTGGAGAACATGCGCTACGGGAAAATCCCGCGCGGTGCGGAGCGCCGGGCCGTGGTATTTGGCGGCGGCAACGTCCATCTGATGAATCCGGATGTTGTTGAGGGTGAAATGGACAGGGATGCCGCTCTGGCGCTGATCTGCTTCATGACCGGTCCGGAATGGTCCACAAAACTACACTGGACCGGCTCGAACCCGGGCAATATCCGCGGCTTTAAGACCACCGCCATGAAGGAGCGCCTGGACTCGATCAAGTTCCTTGATGTCTCGACCTCGATGCTGCCGAGCGGAATTCCGTTCCCTGTGGTCGCCGAGAGCACGGAAATCATGAACATCATCATTCCGGAAATGCTTCAGAACGTCATGACGGAGAAGATGTCGGTTGAGGAGGCGACGGCCGACGCCGAGCAGCGCATCCAAAGCCTGCTTGACGGGTTCTGATACCGCCGGGCGCACGCCCTTACCATTCAGCCCGGCCGGACACTCGTCCCGCCGGGCCATCCATCCCCCCACCGGAGAGAATACCTTGACCAATACCGTTCCGGACGGTCCGGATAACCTGTCCCCGCCGCATGACCATGTCGCTGATCGCGGACTGTTTGGCCGGATCTGGGACGGTCGCTGGGATTATATGTACATCGCGCCGGCACTGATCGTCATGCTGCTCGTGATCGCTTACCCGATCTACTACACCTTCGTCCTTTCCTTCTACAAAACAGCGCCCAGCCTTGCGATGTCGGAGAAGATCTTCAATGGCATCGACAATTACATCCGGCTACTGAATGCCAGCAGTTTCTGGGACGTCACCGTAAACACCATGGTCTGGACAATCTGGTCGACCTTTTTCGCGGTGGTGCTCGGATTTGGCGCGGCACTTGTTCTGAACCGTGAATTTATCGGGCGCGGACTGCTGCGCGGACTGCTCCTGATCCCATACGTCATCAGCGCGGTGGCGGCGTCCTATGTCTGGCGCTGGATTTACCACAGCGATCTTGGCGTTTTGGGGTCCGCCCTGATCCGGATGGGGATCATGGATGAAAAACTCAACCTCCTGGATAATGTCGACCGCGTCCTTCCATCCCTGATCGTGGTCAATGTCTGGAAAGAATTCCCCTTCGCCATGATCATGATACTTGCAGGCCTGCAGACCGTACCGCAGCAGCTTCTGCGGGCCGCACGTGTGGATGGGGCCAGCCCCCTGAACCAGTTTATCCATGTTACACTTCCGCATCTCAAAGGCGTTCTGATCATCACGGTGCTGTTGCTGTTCGTGGCAAACCTGAACCATTTTACCATTCCGTGGATCATGACTGGAGGCGGCCCGGCCGGAGCCAGTGACATCTGGATCACCCAGATCTACCAGATTGCCTTTGGCCGCATCCGCTTCGGCATAGCATCGGCATATTCCGTAATCCTTTTCTCCGTGATGGTGGTGCTTGGATACTTCTACGTCCGGGCGCTTACGTCAGGCGACGACAGGAGGTACTCCTGATGAGCGACAGACGTATCGGTGGATGGAGTCTCACCGGATGGATTTTTCTCTTTCTGCTCCTGCTTTTCTCAGTGCTTCCAATGCTTTGGATGCTCATCACATCGGTGAAAAGCCAGTTTGCGGCAATCCAGTATCCTCCGGAATTCATACCCTCAAACCCGACGCTTGAGCAGTACTACCGGCTGCTTTCGCCATCGAGCGACATCGGGATCCAGTTCCTGCGCTACATGTGGAACTCAATTTACGTCTCCACCCTGACAACGATCTTTGGCGTGGCGGTCGCTGTCCCTGCGGCCTATGCCTTCGCACGCTTCCGGTTTCCTGGACGAAACGCGCTCTTCTTCTCGGTGCTGTTTCGCAACATGTTCCCTGCCGTCGTTTTCCTGATGCCGCTCTTCATCATGATGCGGTGGATGGGTCTCGTGAACACACATGCCTCCCTGGTGATCACATACCTGACCTTCGGCCTTCCACTGTCCATCTGGCTGCTCAAGGGGTTCTACGACAATATACCCGTTGAGTTGGAACAGGCGGCGCGTATCGACGGCTGCACACGCTTCCAAGCGTTTTGGATGATTGTCATGCCCCTGTCCGCGCCAGGCATCATCGCAACGGCAATCTACTCCTTCATCACGGCATGGAACGAATATGTCTACGCGCTGACCTTTCTCAACAGCGATGAAAAGCTGACGCTCCCGGTCGGGCTGCAACGCTTTTTCACCGAATACGCCACCAACTGGCCCGGCCTCATGGCCGCGTCGTTTATCATGAGTGTTCCGGTCGTCGTGATGTTCCTGGTGCTGCAGAAATACTTCGTCCGGGCACTGACCGAGGGAGCGGTCAAGGCATGAAGACACCATCAATACAAGATTTGAACGGGGGCCTGAATGGCGCAGGTTGATTTTCGCAACGTAGTCAAAAACTACGGCGCATTTAAGGCGGTGAAGGATGTGTCCTTTGAAGTGGGCGACGGCGAGTTTGTCGCACTTGTAGGCCCATCAGGCTGTGGCAAGACGACAACCCTTAACCTGATTGCGGGCCTGCTGGATATCACCAGCGGTGAAATCAACGTTGGTGGCCGGCGCATCAATGATCTCGACCCCAAGGACCGCGACATCGCGATGGTCTTTCAGAACTACGCGCTCTACCCCAACAAGACCGTGAAGCAAAATCTTGGCTTTCCGCTCAAAATGCGGAAGGTCCCCAAACCGGAGATCGAAAAGAAGGTCTCCGAGGCCGCGAAACTGCTGGATATCACCCATCTTCTCGACAGGCGGCCACGCGAACTTTCCGGCGGCCAGCAACAACGGGTTGCACTCGGCCGCGCGCTCGTCCGCGATCCGCAGGTCTTCCTGATGGACGAACCACTCTCGAACTTGGATGCAAAGCTGCGCGTGCAGATGCGCGCGGAATTGAAACGTTTCCACCAGGACCTCAACGCCACCATCATATACGTCACCCACGACCAGCTTGAGGCAATGACGATGGCCGACAAAATGGCCGTAATGAGTGGCGGCAGCCTGCAACAGTACGATTCACCCGAACGGGTCTTCGAGGAACCCGCCAACCTCTTTGTCGCAGGCTTTGTCGGCAGCCCAGCCATGAACCTTCTTCCCGCCCTGGCAACCGAGCGAGACGGCAGGGTTGTCGCCACCGGCGACGGATGGGAGCTGGAACTCGCCCCGCGCAACGCCGCCTGCGCCCGCGCTTCCTCAACCGATAAAATCATACTCGGCGCACGACACAGCAGCCTTAGCCTCCATGACGGCGAAAAGCCGGGATCCATCCCGGCGCGGATCTACACCGTGGAACCTACGGGGGACCTGACCTATGCGCACGCCAATATCGGCGGCAAAACCTTCGTGATCAGCACCGATCCACAGCATCGGCTAAATGCGGATCAACAGGTCTGGATCGGATTCGACCAGGAGCGGCTGCACGTCTTCGACGCCGAAACCGAACAGCGAATTCCACCCGGCTGACACCGATCGGCCCCTCACCGGCGCACGGGCCCTGCCGGAGCCCTGCCCCCAATTACAGTGAAAACTCTCGGCACCCACCGCTACTTCGCGGGGACCCCAAATAAGCGGGATTGGAAAAAATGAAAATTACTGACGTCAAATGCGCCGTGATCGGGGACAACCCGGTAGTTCGCATCATTACCGACGAGGGAATATCAGGATACGGCGAGGGAGAGTATTTCAAACCATTCCTCAAACCGTTCGTGCTGCATTTCCGCGACGCCATCATTGGCGAGGATCCCACGGATGTCGAACGGGTCATGATGCGAATCCGCCGCCGAGGCGCATTCAAGCCCTGGGGCGCAGCCATCAGCATGATCGAGCACGCGCTGTGGGACATTGCCGGGAAAGCCGCCGGTGTCCCCGTCTACAAACTCCTTGGCGGCAAGGTCCGCGATCACGTCCGCGTCTACAATGGCGCGATCCGTACTGAAATGGCCGGGACCCGGCCCGAGGACTACGCCGATGCGGTCCGGAAAATGATGGAGCTTCCCCACGGGTTTTCCTTTATCAAGATGGGCGTGGCATTTCACAGCCCCATGAAGAACCAGGTCGAGAATTTCCACTACGGCGAGGTCCAGAAACCCAACCCCTTCCACGGTTTCAACGAAAGCGGCCTGATGACCGAGCGGGGCATGGCACACCTGCTGGAATGTGTCGCCGCAATGAAGGAGGTGCTGGGCGATGAAACCGGTCTCGCGCTGGATTGCGGTCCAGGCTTCACGCCCATTGACGCCCTGAAATTCGCGAAAGCCGTGGAACCCTTCAACCTGATGTGGCTGGAGGACATGATCACCGGTGACTACACGCCATGGGTCAACGCGGACGTCTACCGCGACGTGACCCAGGCAACCACCACACCGATACACACCGGCGAACAGATCTATCTGCGGCAGAATTTCAAGTCACTGATCGAGGGCCACGCCGTCAACGTCATCGGGCCCGACCCCTGCGATGTCGGCGGCCTCGCTGAAATCAAATGGATCGCGGAATACGCAGACCTGCACGGGATCATGATGGCACCGCACGGCACCGGCAATGGGCTTCTCGGCCTGGCCGCCCTCGTCCAGGTCTGTGCCACCATGCCGTTGAACTATATCGGCTTTGAACTCCCGACCGGCCGCCCCGAATGGTGGTTCGACATTGTGGACGGTCTTCCGGATCCTCTTGTCAGCGATGGACTGATTGAGGTGTGGGACCGCCCGGGTATGGGCGTGGAACTCAACGTGGATAAAACGCAGGAATACCTGCGCGAAGAGGATAAGGACTTCTTTGAATGACCCATACACCGGACATCTCAAGGCCGGACCCGTCCGTTATCGCCTCTCTCCGGGGCATCGGCGCCGCAACGGCCAGCGCGGAACTGCACCGGCTCGGCATCCGAAACACCCATCTCGAGGGAATAAAAAGCTGGACCCCCGGCCGCTCCATCGTTGGGCCCGCACTGACGCTGCAGTTCATGCCCCTGCGGGAGGACGTCTACCAGGACGACGAGTACGGTGACCCGGAGGCGCAACTTCACCGCCACGCCCTGTATCATGCGCAGTCAGGCGACGTGGTGGTCGTCGACGCACGCGGCAGAATGGACAGTGGTGTTTTTGGCGAGATGATGATGACCTACCTGAAAGGCCGCGGCGGCGAGGGTGTCATTATTGACGGTTGCCTGCGCGACTGGCCCAATATCCAGGAGGTCGACATCGGGTGCTGGATCAGGGGCGTGACACCGAACTACCACACCCAGCGCAGCATCTTTCCCTACGCCGTCAACGTGCCCATTGCCTGCGGTAACTGTTACGTGGCGCCGGGTGACATCATCATCGCCGATGACGACGGTGCGGTCGTGGTTCCCGTTGGCATGGTCGACAAACTTCTTGGCCGGGCCAGGGGACACGTCGAGTGGGAGGAATTCTCCCGCCTGCGCCTGAGCGAGGGCGGCGACCTGCGCCGGTACTATCCGATGAAGGAGGGGACTGAGGCCTGGGACGAATATCTCGAGTGGAAGGCGGAACAGGGGAAGTAACCCCCTACCCTGCAACGGATGGCCGAAACCAGCCGCCACAACATGCCAACAAAAAAGGAGAAGACACGGTGAAAATCACCGATCTCAAATGCGCGGTCATCGCGGACAGCCCGGTCATCCGGATCACCACGGATGAGGGCATAACGGGCTGGAGCCAGATCGAGACACCCAAGCCCTACGTTAAACCACAGGTGCTGGACCTGCGCGACTGGATCGTCGGACAGGATCCCCGCGATGTGGAACGCGTCATGCGGCGCATCCGGGTCCGCGGCGGATTCAAACCTTTTGGCTCGGCGGTTAGTGCCATCGAGCACGCACTGTGGGACATTGCAGGCAAGGCCGCCGGCGTTCCGGCCTATCGGCTCCTGGGCGGAAAGGTACGCGACAAGGTCCGTACCTACCGCACGCTCTATCAGCGCGAACTCGGCGTCGGTCATTCGCCGGAGGACTATGTGAAATGGGCGGAATACGGCCGGGCCCTGCCTGAAGGTTTCACAATGTTCAAACTGCCGACCTCTTTCCATTCCTCAATGGTGCGGGACGTTCCGAATTTCTTCTATGGCGACGTTCAGGAAAACGCGCCGTTTCCCTATCCACACAAGGGGGTCATCACCGAAGACGGCATGAAGTTCCTCGTGGACTGCGTTACGGCCGCCAAGGAAACACTGGGCAGCAGCATCGGCCTCGCCGTCGACGCGGGACCAGGCTACATGCCTCTCGACGCACTGAAATTTGCCCGGGCGGTGGAACATCTCAATCTTCTCTGGATCGAGGACACGGTCACCGGCGACTACTCGCCTTACGTGAATCACGACGTCTACCGCGATGTGACCCACGCGACGACAACACCGATCCACTGCGGCGAACAGATCTATCTCCGTCAGAACTACAAACACCTGATCGAAAGCCACGCCGTCAACGTGATTGGCCCCGATCCTTGCGACGTTGGTGGTCTGGCTGAAATCAAGTGGGTCGCCGAACATGCGGACCTGCACGGCATAGCCGTTGCACCTCACGGCACGGCCAACGGTATCCTTGGCCTGGCGGCGCTCGTGCAGGTCTGCGCGACCCTGCCCGACAACCTGATTGCCTTTGAGTACCCCGCCCGCTTCGATCCGTTCTGGTATGACATAACCGAAGGCTTCGACGGCGTGCCCGTCAACGGAGGCCTGATCGAGGTTTCCGACCGCCCAGGTCTCGGCGTCAACCTCATTCCGAAGGAAGCCCGCAAATATCTTACGGACGGAGACAGCGACTTCTTCGACTGACTTGTGCTGTGCCGCCGTTCGTTGCTCGAGTGGTTAACACTGTCGAAATCGCGGCAGTCGCCTCCGTCCCGAATACTTTGCCGTTCCAGATCAACCAGCCTTCACCGGAGCTTCATTCGTGATCCCCGCTGGCCTCGTGTGGACCAGGGGCTTAAAAATATCAACAGGGATCGCATACGCGGAACCCATACCAGCCATTGCAGAGCCGCCAGCCGCAGCTATTCTCCAATACATTGGGACCGGCTGTACGGAGCGGAATAAATTGGGACAAACGCTGGTAGACCTTGGCGCACCACGTGACGGAGTATTACTTGCCGCAGCACTACTCGTTCCGTTCATCACGTGGAGCATTATGAAACGGCTCCGCAGGGCACGTGGTGTTCTTTCGAGATACCCGTGGGGTGGAGCGGTTGTCGATCTGATACTGTTTCCGACCGCGGCATACGGGTTCGGCGTCCTTGTAATCCATCTGTTCAGTTCGTTCGATCTTTTCGGAGCGGTAGGCCCGGCGCGCCAGATCACTCAATTGCTCATTTTTCTTTCCGTTGCCTCAGGATGTGCGCGGATCGCCGAAATTTGGCTGGTGGCACAGGATCAGTCGAAACTTCGCGGCAAGCTGTCACAGATGGCAAGGAGTGTCCTCCATGGATTATTCCTCTTCGTTGGTCTCATAGTTTTTCTGATAGTAAACGATTACTCACCGACGAAAATCTATGTTTCCACCGGGGCCGCGGCCGCACTTGTTGCAATTGTAACGCAACAAACACTGGGAGACTTCTTCTCCGGTGTGGCACTGAGTGTTGAACGACCTTTCAATATCGGAGACTGGCTTCGCTTTACGGATGGGGAGGAAGGGCAGGTCACGGACATAAACTGGCGGGCCACACACCTGAAAAAATGGGACAACACAACCTTCGTGGTTCCAAACAGTCAGCTTGCGCGCCTGAGTTTCACCAATCTGCACGGACCAAGCCACGTGTACGCTCCCTGGTATCACATTCAGATAAGCGAGAAAGTGGATCCAAACGAGGTCAATGAATGCCTGCTGCGGGCCGCAAAACGCTGCATCAGTGTATTGTCAGAACCTGGACCGGTAGCACGTCTGGTCGATGGGACCCGCCCTCCTTACACCTATATGGTCTGGGTTCACTTTGAGAATTATCCGGCAATGTTTGCCGGAAGGGAGGAATTATATCGGGAGATCCATCAGGCACTGCAATCGAATGGCATCTCCGCGGCCGCGGAAATTTATGAAGTCAGGTACAACTCACCTGGTGGGCTTCCCGGACCGGTTCAAAGCAGTTGCAAACTGAGTTAGGAGTGGCGCAATTGGGCCCGGAACACGCCAAACGTGCCCATGCACACGCACGGATTAAGCCGGAAATCTGTTGCGAAATTCCAGAGGAGAGAGGCCAACGTTTTTCCGGAACGCACGCGCGAAATGCGCGGACGATGAATACCCCGGCGTTGAGGATATGGCGGTTACCGTGTTTTGATTGTCCCGCAACAACTCGATTGCACGTTCCACACGCGCCTCACTGACCATGTCACGAAAATTTCGTCCCGAGGCATTCATCTCGCGCTGAAGGCTCCGGACACTGGTGCCAAGGGACTGCGCCGTGTACTCGATGGACGTTCTGCCGGACAGTACCTGGCAGCGGATATGGTTCATCACCGCACCGATCATGTTTTCTCGCGATTTTGGCGCCAGGCGCGCCCTGGCAACGTCCTCAATCGTTGTCAAAGCAACTCTTGGCTTTTCTCTGGCTTGCCTCACCAGATCTGAGGCATCGAACACGACACAGAGGTGATTTCCAACTCCGCCTGATGGAGGTCTTTGCCGGTTATACCGAACACGCTGATACCCAGGCGGGACGCCTGTTGAACGCTCTCGACGATATGGGCGTACGGGAAAATACCCTGATCTTCTACATTTGGGGGGACAACGGCTCCAGCGCAGAGGGGCAGAACGGAACCATCAGCGAACTCCTTGCTCAGAACGGTATCAGAACCGAAATCAAGGACCACATTAAGGTTATGAACGAACTTGGCGGACTGGACGTGCTTGGCTCTCCAAAGGCCGATAACATGTACCACGCCGCATGGGCATGGGCGGGATCCACACCGTATCGCTCAACAAAACTCGTTGCGGCCCATTTCGGCGGTACACGGACGCCACTGGTCGTTTCATGGCCAAAACAGATCGACCCCGACGACACCCCTCGTCCCCAATTTCATCATGTCAACGACATCGTTCCCACGATTTACGACGTTTTGGACATCACCCCGCCGGAAACCGTTGACGGGATCACGCAAGACCCGTTGGATGGTGTCAGCCTCGCATATTCATTTGGCGACGCGGATGCAAAGGGCCAGAAACCGCACCAGTATTTTGAGGTTATGGGTAGCCGTGCATATTACGAGTACGAATGGATCGCATCGGTTTTCGGCCCCCGCACACCCTGGACGCCCGGCATCAGCCCGTCCATCTTCAAATGGACACCCGACGGTGACACATGGGAACTCCATGACCTGAGCACCGACCATTCGCAGGTGCACAATCTGGCGGAGGGGAACACGGATATGGTTACGGCACTAAAAGAAGCATTCCGCGAAACCGCGAAAGACAACAAGGTGTTCCCGATTGGCGGAGGTCTGTAGTCGCTTGTGTTCCATCCCGAAGATGCGCCATCGAATCCGGCGACCGAGTTCACCTACACACAGGAGGTAATCGGGGTCCCTGAATTCACCGCACCCAAAGTCGGAGCAAGAAGCAACCTCGTGAAGATTGAGGCTGAACTTTCCGACGACTCGGAGGGTGTACTCTATGCACTGGGCGCATTCTCCGGCGGCCTCGCGTTGTGGGTCGATGAGGGCAAACTGACCTACGAATACAACCTCTTTGAAATAGAACGTACCCGCATAGAAACCACAGATCCGCTGCCCACCGGAAAGGTCACAATTGAGGTCGATACAACGGTGGCCAATGATGCAAGACCACCAGCCCTCGACGTGGCAATACGCGTCAATGGTACGCAGATGGCCGAAGGAACAGTGCCACGGTCTGCTCAGCTTACATTTACTGCGAACGACGCTTTTGATGTCGGCAGGGACAGCTACTCCCCGGTTTCCGAAGCCTACTACGACCGTAAACCTTTTGCTTTCAACGGTGAAATCAGCCAGTTGAAGGTCACGTACAAGCAATAGGACGGCACCAGTCTCGGGCGACATCACGGTTTGTCGCCCGGACGATCCTGGCCTAATTTGAAAAATGACTTTTTTGTCGTTCTGCCCCTCGATCTGAGAAGCTTGGATCCGGGATCATTTTCGTCTTTTTTGCTGTTGATGCGGCGACAAAGTCGCTCTTTGACCTAATGGGATGAGCTGCCGATCGGGCAGAGGCCTATAGGCGGAGCTTACCTTCAGGCAGCTTCCGGGGCGCCAGATCAATAGCGCACCGGAACGGAATTCTCAGCGAATCAAATGACCGTTACAGTCAGCGATCCGACGCCCTCAATGGTCGCTTCCATCACATCGCCCTTGACGATCGCGTTCACCCCCGATGGGGTGCCAGCCATGATCACGTCACCTGCAGCCAGTTCGAAATAGTTCGAGAGATACGAGATCATTTCCGGCACCTTCCAGATCATCTGGTTGAGATCGCCATCCTGACGCAGATCTCCGTTGACAAGCAGCGAGATACGCCCCTGATCCGGATGCCCAACTTCGGCTACCGGTAGCAAGGGACCGACCGGGCCGGACCGTTCGAAGGCTTTTCCGATCTCCCACGGACGGCCCATTTTCTTCATCTCGCCCTGTAGATCGCGCCGCGTCATGTCCAGCGACACGCCGTAGCCCCATACGTGGTCCAGCGCGGTCTCCAACGGGATGTTGGTACCGCCTGATTTCAGGCCGACCAGCAGTTCCACCTCGTGATGCACATCGGATGAATGTGGCGGATAGGGAAACTCGCCCGACGCGTCCAAATTGTTGGGGTTCTTCTGGAAAAAGAACGGCGGTTCCCGGTCTGGATCGTGCCCCATTTCAACGGCATGCGCCGCGAAATTGCGGCCAATGCAGTACACCCGTCTGACGGGGAAGGTTCCACCGTCCTGGGTTGGTATTGCATGCACCTGTGGCGCGGGAATGACATGATCGGACATCGCTTTCCTCCTGAGCGTTTCATTCTAAAGGGTCTGTTCCGGGAGAGCTTCGTGCCCCTCAGGGTTTCCCTCACGGCCCGACCAATCCGGCGCAGCCGTCACCAATGTAATCACGAAAGTCGCCAGGCTTTTGCAAGGTTTCAGGATGACGGGAGCCTCAACCATTTTCTAAATTGGTCGAACCCTGTGACCCGAACGCAGGGATTTCGCACTCTGGCATAATGGGTGAATAAACCGACGCAAGGTGCACATGCATCGCGTTCGCGGCCAACTCCGCGTCACCGGCCCCGATGGCGGCAACAATCACATCGTGCTCGTAAAAACTGCTGTAGTTTTCCGACGGTTTGCGCGTGACCCGTGGCTGTCCCCAAAGTATCATACGCCGCACCGCGTTTAGTGTTTCAAAGAAGTAGAGAAAAAGCTGGTTGCGCGTCGCACGGGCGATTGCGTGGTGAAGGTTATTATCCCAGGCCTCATAGGAACGCCAATCGTCCGCTTCACGGCATCTCTGTGCACAAAGCCGCATTTGTTCGCGATCTGAGCGTGTTGCATGCGCCGCTGCAAGACGGCACAGCTGCGGTTCAATGGTGAACCTCACGGCCACCACCTGTTCGGGTTTGATCTGATCCCCCAAATAGGTCACGTCCTGCAGGTTCAGCACGGGGCGCGGGCCGACGAAGGTGCCCCGCCCAACATGCCGCCAGATGCGCCCCTGAGCCTCAAGCTCGGCCAGTGCCTTGCGCAACTGGTTTCGAGTCGTGCCAAGGGACCTGCACAACTCGCGCTCCGGCGGCACCCGGTCACTGTGACGGTATCCCGCCGTGTCAATCAAATCCCGCAGCCTTTGTGTCAGGTCGTCAATTGAGGTCATGTTCCGCCCAATTCGATGATTGGTTGATTGATTGAAACCATAGGACCGCGAAATATGAATGGAAAGGGAGAGGTGCCAGTGAGTCGCGCAATAAACAGAGCGACATGACGTGGCACCAGTACGAAGGAGGATTGCCGAGTGCGATTGGCAACCATTTCAGTGGATGGAGACCCCATCTGCGTTGCGTATCTGTCAAACGGAAACATGCTGAACCTGTCCGAAGTCGCCAGGTCCATGCAGGCATTGATCGAGGGTGGAAAGCCCACTCTCGACGCGGCACGCAAACTCGTGGCCGAGGCCGGTGAAGGAAAACACCAGGACAAGGTGATCCAGCGGGAAGCGCCGCTTATGGCGCCAATCCCGCGGCCGTCAAAAAACATCTTTTGTATCGGGCGCAACTATGCCGAGCACATCGCTGAAGGTGACCGGGCCCAAAACCAGAATGTCGGGGTGACCGAGCATCCCGTGGTCTTTACCAAACCGCGGACCGCGGTCGTCCCGCCGGAAGGCGACGTTCTGATCTTTCCCGAAGTCTCGACATGCATCGACTATGAGGTCGAGTTGACCGTGGTTATCGGCAAACCGGGCCGCAACATTTCCAAAGCGGACGCGATGGATCACATCTTCGGATACACCATCGTCAACGATATTTCCGCAAGGGACATCCAGCGCCGCCACGGGGGGCAGTACTTTAAGGGAAAGGGACTCGACGGTTCCTGCCCGATCGGCCCGGTGATCGTCACTGCTGACGAAATTGACGATCCGCATACCCTGTCCATCGGTCTCACGGTCAATGGCGAACAGCGTCAGGACGGGAACACGAAGGACATGATCTTCGACATACCAACACTGATCGCATCCGTGTCCGAGGGTCTTACGCTCGAACCCGGAGACATGATCGCCACCGGCACACCATCGGGCGTCGGCTACGCCATGGATCCACCGCAGTATCTAAGGGACGGAGATACCCTGGAATGCTCCGTGGAGGGAATCGGAACGCTCAGAAACTCCGTGCGCTCCGTATAAAAGACCCTGCGCCGCCGAAACGCTGCGAAACGGGTCGTCAAAATTGGGAGGACAACCATCATGATCAATAGAAGAACACTCACGGCCACACTGTTTGCCGCTCTTCCGGCCGCAGGCCTGATGGCGACATCTGCACTGGCACAGGACCTGCGCGAAATCACCTTCGTGCAGCCAAGCCCGTCGGCCATCAATTCGTTCCCGGTTTTTGTCGCAATCGGTGAAGGCTTCTTTGAGGAAGAGGGCCTGAATGTAACGGTCGAAGCCATCAATGGCTCGGGAGCGGTTCTGCAGGCGCTCTCCGCAGGTCAGGCCCACTTCGGCCGTCCAGGCCCCGGTCCCCTGATCGCAGCCCGCACGCGCGGTGTGGACGCGGTTCACATCTACAACGTCGCCGCGCGCAGCAACTTTGGTATCGCGGTGCAGGAGGACAGCGAAATCCAAAACATCGAGGAACTTTCCGGCAAGGTGATCGGAACCGGAACGGCTGACGGAGCGGAAGTGGGCTTTGCCCGCAATGTCATGTCAGGCGCGGGCATGTCTGCGGGAGAAGATTACGAATTCCTCACGGTCGGTGACGGTGGCCCGGCAACTGCAGCCTTCCTGAATGGTGAGATCGACGCCTATTCCTCATCGACCGCGGACACCGCGATCCTCAACCAGCGCGGCATGGCCGTTCGCGATATCACGCCGGCTGAATTTGCCCGCTTCTTCGGTAATGGTATCGCGACGATGGCCGATACTATCGCAAATGACCGCGAGTTGGTGGAAGCGTGGAGCCGTGCATTTGCCAAAGGCCACGCCTTTGCCCTGGACGATGCAAACCGGGAGGCGGTCCTGTCCCACCTCGCGGAGGGCAACCCCCAGGAAGGCGAGGACAAGGAGTTCCAGTCCGCTCTCTTTGACGCGGTCCGCTCCAAGACAATCCCGACCGACGAGGCCCCTCATCTGGGCTGGTACCCGGCCGAAGTCTGGGAAGAATGGCAGGAAGCCCTCATTGCGGGAGGCGAGATCTCCGGGCCTCTCGACGATTTGAGCGCGGCTTGGACGAACGAATTCGCTGAAATCGGTAGCGCGGCGGCGGGCAGATGAACACGGCCGTTGCACACGACTACTCCGGCGCGCCTCTTGGCGCGCCGGTCTACGAGTTGACGGAGGTCAGCAAGACCTACGCGCGCAATCATGTGATCGCGCTTGAAAACGTGAGCCTCACCCTGCGTAAAGGTAGCTTTACCTCGGTTATCGGGTCCAGCGGCTGCGGCAAATCCACTCTGCTCAAAATCATGGCTGGGCTGATCCCGCCGACCACCGGCCGGGTGATGTTGCAAAACAGAGCCGTGACGGGGCCCCGCCGGGACATTGGCATGATGTTCCAGCAGGCGACGCTTTTCCCCTGGAAAACCGCCGTTGAGAACATCGTACTCCCCATCGAAATCCGCGATGGCAAGGCTGCGGCCAACAAGGCGTTGGACAAGGCGACCGAACTTCTCGACATCGTTGGGCTGAAGGGCTTTGAAAACGTCTATCCAAATGAACTTTCGGGTGGAATGGCGCAGCGCGCTTCGATCTGCCGGATGCTGATCACCGAACCCGCGGTTCTGCTGCTGGACGAGCCGTTCAGCGCGCTCGATGAGCTGTCACGCGACATGATGAACATGGAACTTCAGAGGATCTGTCGCGAACAGGAAGCAACCGCCTTCCTTGTTACCCACTCCATTCAGGAAGCCGTGATCCTCTCCGACGAGATAGTCGTGATGAAACCACGCCCCGGACGGATCGCGGAAGTCGTGACGGTCGACCTGCCGCGGCCACGGACACTCGACATGATGACCACGCCGAAATTCGGTGAAATCGTCGACCGGATCCGGGGCATGCTGGACAAGGGAGAAGACATGTGACTGACTATGTGACAAACGCGCCCGCCGACGACGAAACCGTCCAGGATACTGTCTGGACGCAGGAGGTCGCCTTTATCGACTCGGTCCCGCGCTGGATTGCAATGACTTTTGTCTTTGTGGTGTTCATCGGGACCTGGCAACTGGTGACAAGTCTGGGCCTCGTCTCGCCGATCATCCTGCCCACACCGATGGAAACCCTGAAAGACATGATCTTTGTCGGGGCAAACCTTCTGACAGGCGATTACATGCTCGTGTCGCTTTGGATCACGATTCAGGAAGTGATCATTGGGTTTGCGCTGGCCATCGCCATTGGCTTCTCGTTGGGTGTACTCGTGGGAGAGACCGCGTTCGGAGAGAAAGCGGTGATGCCATACCTTGTGGCCATTGATACCATGCCCAAAGTAGCCTTCGCACCACTCTTCGTGGCGTGGTTGGGCTTCGGCATTGAATCCAAGGTTGCACTGGCCGCATTTATCGCGACCTTCCCCATCGTGGTGGGCACGGCGGCAGGACTGCACGCGGCGGATGAAAATGCACGGATGCTATTCAAGACCATGGGTGCCAGCCGGATGCAGACGCTCATCAAGATGAAGCTGCCCACCGGCCTTCCACAGATATTCACCGGTCTTAAGATTGGCGCAGTGGGTGTGATGGCAGGTGCGATCACAGGCGAATTCCTCGGTGGGGGTAAAGGGTTTGGTGAATTGATCCGCGTTGCCGCATCGCAATTGAATACGCCACGCGTGTTTTCGCTGATCCTGTATCTCAGCCTGGTTGGGCTTGCTCTGTACGTAATCGTGCAGTGGACACAACGGCGGGTTGTTTTCTGGCAGAAAGAAACCGTGGGGTCCTACGATGGCTGACGGTTCTCCCATCGAGACCGAAGACCTGATCGACTTCGTCGCCCGCGCGCTCATGGCGCGCGGGGTGCCAAAAGCTGACGCGACCAGTGTCGCAGGCTTGATGGTCGAGGCTGACATCTTCGGTTACAGCACCCACGGTGTCTTCCGTCTTCGTCAATACCTTGCGCGACTGGCCGGTGGCGGGTGCAATCCGACACCAAAAATCTCCGTGGTGCAGGAAACCGTGGCAACCGCAGTCGTCGACGGTGACCACGGGCTGGGCCATCTCGCAATGGCAGCCGCCCGCGATCTGGCAATCGAAAAGGCGCGGAATACCGGTATTGGCTGGGTCGGCGTGCGGGGCGGCAACCACGCCGGGCCCCTGGCGCTTTACGTACGACCACAGGCTGAGGCGGGACTGCTTGGCATGGCGGCTGCGGTGGGCAGCGCAAACCACGTGCCACCCTATGGCGGCTCGGACCTTCTGATCGGCACGAATCCGATCGCTTTTTCGGCTCCCGCCACAGGGCCGGATCCCTTCGTGTTCGACATGGCCACCACGGTGGCCGCCATGGGCAAGATCAAGACGCTTCTTCAGCGGGGTGAACCGATGCCCGAGGGCTGGATGGTCGGGCGCGATGGCAAGCCCCTGACCGATCCGGCGCGCAAATCCGAAGGCTTCCTTCTGCCAATTGGCGGGCCAAAAGGGTTTGGCCTGTCGGTCGCCATTGGCCTGATGGCAGGCGTTCTGAACGGTGCAGCGTTTGGCTCGGACGTGGTCGATTTCACGAAGGACACAACATCACCCACAAACACGGGGCAGTTCGTCGTAGCGATTGACCCCGCCGCCTTTGGCATCGGGGATGGTTTCGCCGAGGAGGCCGCGCGCGTGTTCTCGGAAATGCGCGCCTCCACACCCCTGCCCGGCCACGATCCGGTGCGTCTGCCTGGTGACGGCAAGACCGCGCTCGCAGCAAGCCGCCGCGAAAACGGTCTGACGCTCAACGCCGCTTTGCGCAGGGACCTAAACGCCCTCGCTGGCGACTGCGACATATCGCCACCCTTTCCAAACGACCCGGCGGCCTGAGCCGCCGGAGACCCGGACTCAGCCGTCTTCGCCTGGGCAGGCATCAAGCGCCTTGAGATAAGCCGCGCACTTGTTCATCATGTGCCGCTTCATCAACTGGCCAAGTCCCTTACCGTCGCGCCTGCGCAGGCA
The DNA here is from genome assembly GCF_049800875.1 of Amaricoccus tamworthensis. Lineage (NCBI taxonomy): Bacteria > Pseudomonadati > Pseudomonadota > Alphaproteobacteria > Rhodobacterales > Paracoccaceae > Amaricoccus > Amaricoccus tamworthensis. The sequence goes on from NZ_JBNAFV010000007.1 coordinate 158,287, forward strand.
GTCCATAATCGCTCCGTGCTCCTCGACCGCCTGCGTCCAGCGATCTTCGGACAGGTTGACGAGAAACCGGGCGCGGCGCACCCTTGCGTCAAGAAGCCTGTGATGGGTTGCGAGCTGGGTATTTCCTGAAGCGCGAATTACTTCCAGATGAATGTCCTGATTGGCCTGAAAATACTTCTCCCGGTCGCGTTGAGCATAGGCTGACATCATGGCGGCATGAAGCTCCTCAATCCGGGCAACGGTCTGGTCGTCGATATTCCGACCGGCTTGCTCACCGGCCAGTTGTTCGAGCACTGCGATCAGGGCAAAACTGTCTTCGAGCTCCTTGCGGGTCACCCGCGCGACACGGGCACCCCGGTTCGCCTCCAAAACGACGAAACCTTCGAAGGCCAACACCTTGAGCGCCTCACGCAAAGGCGTGCGCGACACGCCGAATGTTTCGCAGAGGTGTTTTTCCGGGACCTTTTCTCCCGGCTTCAATCCGTCCTGAACGATCAGGTCTCGCAACCGCTCAACCAGTTCCTCGTGCAGGGTTGAGCGCTGAATCGGGCCAGCAAGGGTCATGTCAAACTCCCGGTTGCAACAGTTGATCCAGTAAACGGGCCACGTGAATGGCCTGACGGGTGGTCCCATCCGCTATCTGATGGCGACAGGACGTGCCGTCAGCGACAAAAATGGCGTCATCGGGTGTCGCCGCGAGTGCCGGAAACAGATCAAGGCCCGCCATCTTCAACGATATGTCGTAGGTTTCCTTACCATAGCCGAAAGCGCCGGCCATTCCGCAACAGCCGCTGTCGATCAGCGATACCTGCGCGTCCGGAATACGCCGCAGCAGCGCTATCACCGGGGAAACGGCGTCCTGGGCCTTTTGGTGACAATGGCCATGAACATGGATCGGAGCCACCGCGGGCTTCAGCGGCAGATCAACGTCCCGGACAAGGAATTCCTCAATTGTCAGGGTCGCCGCCGCCAGCGCCTCAGCCTCCGGTCCCGGGCACATGGCGGGGAATTCATCCCGGAAGGTCAGGATCGAAGACGGCTCAAGCCCAACCACGGGCACGCCCTGTCGCACGGCAATACGCGTCGCGGCAATCACCCGCCGAGCCTCGGCCCGTGCCTCATCCACGCATCCGACCGACAGCAGGGTGCGCCCGCAGTCCAGCGATCTTCCCGAGCCATCCCGAGCGATCGCGACACGCAGGCCGGCAGTGCGTAGAACGCGAACAGCGGCCCTCAGATTTTCGGGCTCGAAGTAGCGGTTGAATACATCCGCAAACAGCAAAGCATCGGGATCGGCATCCTGCGCCTCATCGTCGCGAAAGGGGTTTGACGACCAGATCGGAATGTCCCGCTTACTTGAGATGCCGGTCAGCCCTTCCGTCCACTTTCGCAGCGGGCGGATTCTGTTGCGCAGATTAATCAGCCACGCGACACGCGCTGCATACGGGGCGTAGCGTGGCAGGTAAGCAACCAGCTTTTCGCCAAAGGCAAGTCCGCGCTCCCTGCGCCGCGCGGCCAGCACCTCGATTTTCATCCGCGCCATGTCCACGCCGGTCGGACACTCCCGCCGACACGCCTTGCAGGACACACAGTATTTCAGGGTTTCGGCCATCTCATCCGAGGCAAGTCCACCCGGCAACCGCCCACTGATCGCAAAGCGCAGCGTGTTTGCCCGGCCTCGGGTCACATCCCGTTCGTTGCGGGTAGCCCGGAACGAAGGGCACATCACCCCAGCCTTCAGTTTCCGGCAGGCCCCGTTGTTGTTGCACATCTCCACTGCGCCCTGAAAACCGCCCCCCGAGCCTGGCCAGGCCGACCAGTCCAGTGCCGTTTCGAACTCAGGCACCGCATAATCCGGACTGTACCGAAACAGGCGCCGGTCATCCATCGCCGGCGCATTGACGATCTTGCCAGGGTTCATCAACCCGTCCGGGTCAAAGAGCGCTTTCACTTCCTCGAATGCCTTGACGATGCGCGGCCCGAACATTTTTTCGTGGAACTCGGAGCGCACGATCCCATCGCCATGTTCACCCGAATGGGAACCTTTGTAGCGTTTGACAAGATCGAACGCTTCCTCGGCAATCGCACGCATCTTCCGAACATCACTGTCCTGCCGCAGGTTCAAAACCGGGCGCACGTGAAGGCAACCAACGGAAGCGTGGGCATACCAGGTGCCCCTCGTTCCATGCCGCGCAAAGATATCGGTGAGGCCCTCGGTATAATCCGCCAAATCGGGAAGCGCGACGGCGCAATCCTCAACAAACGAGATCGGTTTGCCAGCCTCTTTCATCGACATCATGATGTTGAGCCCGGCCTTGCGATACTCTCCGATAGCCACCTGCAGCCCCATATCCACTACGGGCACGACACCGCCCCAGCGTGCGTCGGTTCCATTGAACGAAAATCCCAAATCCCCCATCAGTTCCGTGAGAGCCGCCAGTTTGCCCGTGTTAGCCGCCGCGTCGCCCTCGGCAAATTCCACCAGCAGCAAAGCAGCGGGATCGCCCTCGACAAACGCATTGATCGTTTTGCGGAATAGCGGGATTTCCCTCCCCAGCCCGATCATTGTGTCATCGATCAACTCCACGGCCAGCGGGCCAAGTTTGACGAGATACTGCGCGGCGTCCATCGCACTCCGGAACGTCGGGAAGTGACATACACCCGTGACCTTTTCTCCAGGTAATGGCGCGAGGCTCAACTCCAGTTCCGTAAAATAGGCCAGTGTGCCTTCCGACCCCACCAGCAGATGTGCCATGTTCACGTCATTGCCGGTCAAGGCATCGATATTGTAGCCTCCTACGCGCCGAAGCAGATCGGGGAAGCGGGCCTTGATCTCGGATGCCTCCCGCTGACCCAAAGCGCGCAGGTGGGTCACCAGATCGGCATACGGTCCAGGCGCCGGGCCGGTTCCGTTGAAACGCGCCGTGGTTCCATCAGGCAGGATCGCCGAAATCGCTCTTACATTGTCCCGCATGACCCCGTAGCGCAGGGACTTTCCCCCTGAAGAGTTGTTCGCGGCCATACCTCCCAGCGTGCAGCGCGACGCCGTCGACGGATCGACGGGAAACCACAAACCATGTGGCTTCAGCGCCCGGTTAAGCTCGTCAAGCACCAAGCCTGGTTCCACCCAGGCTCGCATCGTTTCCGTATCAATTTCAAGGATCCGGTTCAGGTGGCGGGAATTGTCGAGCACGACGGCATGATTCACGGTCTGACCGCATTGCGAAGTACCGCCACCACGCGGCAGCACCGGCACGCCCTCTTCCCGGGCCACTACCATCGTAGCCTCGATGTCCTGCACCGTACGGGGAACGACCACAGCCTTCGGCACCATCTGATAGATCGATGCATCAGTTGCATATCGGGCCCGGGAGGCTTCGTCGGCCATAACATCACCAGAGATGGCAGCGGATACACGTCTGACAAGACGGTGTTCTGCCTGCATCTGTCTCACCTCTTTCGTTCCTTTCTCACCGGGCCTGTCTGCCCGGTTCTTTGCTATTGACTGAATTATGAATTCATAATTACGTTTACGCAATACCATAGCGTGAACCGCAATCGAAACAGGAAAGAGACACTTCAATGCGCCAACCCGGACGACATTTTCTGCAAATCCCGGGCCCCAGCGCGGTGCCCGATCGCATACTCAGGGCCATCGGCCAACAGACCATCGACCACCGCGGTCCAGATTTCGCAGCAGTTGGCCAGCGCGCGCTCGATGGCATGAAGTCGATTTTCAGGACACGGCAGAACGTGTTCATCTTTCCCTCCTCCGGCACGGGCGCCTGGGAAGCCGCTCTTGTGAATACCCATTCCCCGGGCGACAGGATCCTGATGTTCGAAACCGGTCACTTCGCTTTCATGTGGGGCAAACTGGCCCGCAGGATCGGGCTGAACCCGGAGATCATCGAAGGTGATTGGCGCGGCGGCGCCGATCCCGATCAGATCGAAGACCGGTTGCGGGCGGACAGGGCACACGGGATCAGGGCTGTCTGCGTCGTACACAACGAGACGTCGACCGGGTCGGTGTCTCCCATCTCTGAAATCCGCAAAGCGATGGACGCCGCCGGGCACCCTGCCCTGCTTATGGTCGATACAATTTCGGGTCTTGCATCCATTGACTTTCAATTTGACGACTGGGGCGTCGACGTTGCGGTCTCCGGATCGCAGAAAGGGCTGATGCTGCCGCCAGGGCTCAGCTTCAATGCGGTCAGCGACAGGGCCATGGAAACGGCGAAGCAAGCGTCCCTGCCGCGCAGTTATTGGGATTGGCATGACATGGCCGGGCCAAACAAGACCGGATACTTTCCCTACACTCCCGCGACCAACCTTCTCTATGGCCTGAACGAAGCCATCGACATGCTGCACGAGGAAGGATTGGACGCGGTATTTGACCGTCACGCGCGCAATGGCGCAGCGGCACGCGCCGCTGTCCGGGCATGGGGGCTCGAGGTGCTCTGCAATCGGCAAGGTCAGGAATCCGGCGTCTTGACAGCAGTCCTGATGCCCGAGGGCCACTCGGCAGACGCGTTCCGCGCCAAGACGCTGGAGCTCTATGACATGTCCTTGGGCAACGGGCTGTCGAAAGTCGCGGACAGGGTCTTCCGCATTGGCCATCTGGGAGATTTTAACGACCTCATGCTAATGGCAACGCTGTCCGGCGTCGAAATGGGCCTCGCAAACTCCGGGGTCCCTCACACACCGGGAGGTGCGCAGGCAGCCATGGATATCCTGAAAGCGAACGCTGCATAGCTGGATTTGTGCTTAAACTGTGTGGCCGAGCCGCAAAAAATCGGCTTTAGGCGGCCCGATGCCGGCTCGGCCACACGTCCCACGTTCACGAATCCGCATTCATTGCCGTGGGCGCGCCCGTGGCCATGTCGGTTCCAGTATACGCCAGACCGGCCTGCTTCCATGCGCCAAAGCCGCCCTCCATATGCGCGAGTGGCGAGAGCCCGGCCTCGATGGCTATTTCTCCCATCTTGGCGGACCGGACGCCCGAACCGCAGTGTAACACGACACGCTTTCCGTCCTGCGTAGGCAGCGCCTCCGGCCGAAAGAACGCCATTGGCATCAGCAGAGCCCCTTTAATATGCTCCATCATGTATTCTGGCGGCGTGCGCACATCGATCAAAACGATCTCCTGCGCGTCGAGCGCCGTCTTTACGCGTTCTGGCGTCCAGTTTTCGAGTTTTGTCATTATAGGTACCTGTTTTTTGATGTCATAAAGTAACCCTTTCCATCAGCCCCCGGTTCCTGCAGCCGGATACCGCCGCCAACGGACCCGATGGCGAACGCACAACGATTTTCCTTGAAATCCTGTCCGGGCCCTACCTTGTACAGCCAATCGACGCCCGCTTCGACGGTGGCGAGCTTCCAATCAATATCGATGCAGAAACATCGTGTGGCTGGATGCCGGGGCCGCGCAGTGGATCCAGGGCGATGGCGACGCCGAGATGGCGTTTCTCTGGGGCAGCCTGAAGGGCACCGACAAAAACGGCACCTTTCTGAGACTACCCGCAGGCTACACCGGGTCGCTCAGCACCCAAGCCCCGCTGATGCGCGCCGTGACGATCCAGGGTACGACTGGTGTCACCATGTCCGGTGAATCCGAAGGGCAGACCCTCAACCCCGGCAGCTATTTCGGCTCCCACGGCGAGGCATTCCACACCGTCTCCTGTACATCCGATGACGCCTGCATCCTCTACATGCACACCGAAGGCCAATACACCCTATCGACCGGCTGACCGGCCCCGGAGCGGCAAACGCCCTCGCGGAACCCCGCGAGGGCAGCACACCCGCCACCACCGCCATAACGATGCACGGCAGACGGGACTGGGAGCTGGGTCACGATTATCAAACCGGGCACCACACCTCCGCCGTCAGCCCGTGCGCTGCGCGTCGACGGTAAGTGCGGCGAGGCGGTAGAACCCATGTGTGAAACGGCATGCAATTTTGACCCTCATATTGGGGTAATCGGCGTCCAAAAGTGACCCCCCTTATAAATCTGTTCAGAAGCTTCCTCAAAAGCATGGGGGAGCAGTCAGGGGATGTTGGTTGTGGAGACGATCGCGAAGATCAGGCGTGCGCATTTTATCGAAGGCAAGTCGATCAAGCAGATTTGCCGTGAACTGCGGTTATCCCGCAATACGGTGCGTAGAGTCATCCGATCCGGTGCGACCGAGTTCAGTTATGACCGCACGACGCAGCCCCGCCCAAAGATTGATCCCTGGCGTTCTGAGTTGGACGGGATGCTGGCCGAGAACGTCCGGCGGCCGAAGCGGGAACGCCTGACGCTCATCCGGATCTATGAGGAACTGCGTAA
>NZ_JBNAFV010000008.1:0-60242 GCF_049800875.1 Amaricoccus tamworthensis
CCTGTCTATCGTGAATGTGGTATGCCTGGGACCGGCGGCGAGCCCGTGCGTCGGCCTGGGGGGATTGACCCCGGCCATGGGATTGGGCCGCCGCCGGTTGGTCTGACCAGCCTGAACAGTTGCATGTGCCGCATGAGCACGAAGACATGGACAGGAACCCAGGATGACACGGATCTTTGTTGGCGTCGACCTTTCGAAGGACTGGCTCGACATTTTCGACCCGCGCCGCGGCAACATCCGCCGTGCGAACACCCCGGCAGGGGTGAAACGCTTTCTGTCGGAACTCGACCGCGGAGACATGGTGGTCTTCGAGGCCACGAGCGGCTGCGACGGGCTTCTGCTGCGCTCCGCCCTGGGGGCGGGAATTCCCTTCCACAGGGTCAACCCGCTGCACGCCTGGCACTTCGCCCGCTCGCTCAACCTCCCAAAAACCGACCGTGTTGACGCCCGCATGCTGGCGCGGATGGGGGCGGAACGCGCGTTTGGGCCCTCTCCGGTTTTCCTGCCCGAACGGGCGGAACTGGCGGAGCTCTCCGGACGCAGGGACCAGCTCAAACGCATGGAAACGCAGGAAAGAAACCGGCTTGCCAAAGCCTCCACCGCCGCGATCCGCGCCGACATCACGGCCTCTCTCAGGGCGATCGCCCGTCGCATTCGCAAAATCGAGGCCGCCATCGACGCCTTCGTCGCCGCACACCCGCGTCTTGCGAGGCAGCTCGACCTGCTCGAGACCGTGCCCGGCATCGCGCGGGTGACCTCCGTCACGCTCCTGTCGCACATGCCCGAGCTGGGCACGCTCGACCGCCACACGGTCGCCTCACTGGGAGGCCTCGCACCACGGGCGCGGGAAAGTGGACGCTGGCGTGGACAACGGTTCACCGGCGACGGCAGGCGACAGATCCGGCGCGGGCTCTACATGGCAGCGGTCAGCGCCATGAGCCACCGCAGGCTTTGCCCGGCTTTCGTGGAACGCCTGCGCGCGAAGGGAAAGCCGGGCAAGGTGATCGCCGTGGCCGTCGCCCGAAAGCTGCTCACCATCGCCAACGCCGTCCTGCGCGACCAGAAACCCTGGCAGCCCGCCACCTGACACCACGCTCAAACGATACAGTTGCCCATGGGACCGGTCCGGGGCTGGAACGGCGGGGCTGAAGCCCCTCTGTTCCGTGCCCCTCACCACCCACACAAAAAAACACCCGCCACATACCGTGGCGGGTGCCTCAAACCGTACCGGAAACCCCTGCGTCAGATGTCCTGACGCGCGATCTCCGTGACCAGAACGCTTTTTACCTCGGTGCCGCCCATGACCTCCTTCGCGGCCTTCAACAGAGCCGATTTCAGGTCTGTCATCTTGCGGCCACTGGTGAAGCTGCCATTGAACCCACCGGAATTCGAATGCAGGAAGAAGACCTTCAGGAACCGGTCCCGCAGCCGGGGCTCCATGGTGCCAACCACGGTCGCGCCCTCCTCACCGGTCTCAACCGACAGGGACACAACCACCATCGCGGCGATCTTCTCGCCCTCAAACACCGGCACCACGAACGGCTTCTCGAACGGCACGAAGGTCGTCAGAAGCTCCTCCGCCTCACCCTCGGCTTCCGGCTCCCCGTCAAACGGATCGGCGGCAACCTGGGTTTCGCAGTCCTCCGCCGCGGCGGGCTCCACGGCCTCGCCATCGGCATCGGCCTCGGCAGTCTGGCCCTCGCCACAGGGACCGGTCGCGGCCACTTCCGGCGCGGGCTTGAGCATCAAACCGGCACCAACCCCCGCGCCAAGCCCGGCAATCGCCAGAATAACTGGAATTAGAATTTTCATCATTGGGGGAGTCTCCTTGGCTCCTTAGTACGGCATGACCCGGTCCATGGTGCGCTGGCCGTATCTCGGCTGCTGCGCATCCGTGATCTGGCCGCGTCCACCATAGGAAATCCGCGCGCCGGCGATCCGGTCATATGAAATCTCGTTGTGACGGGAGATGTCGGCGGGCCGCACGATGCCCACGACCTGCAGATCGCGCAGCTCGTTGTTCACCCGAACCTCCTGATCGCCCTGGATCACCAGATGCCCGTTGGGCAGAACATCAACCACCGTCGCGGCCACCCGCAGCGTGATCCGCTCACCGCGGCTCACCGATCCATCGCCGGAGAAGGTCGAGGACGACCCCATCTCAAGCGTCGGGTTCAGACTGTCGAACGCGCCCGGCAGCTTGCTGCCAATGCCGAAAAACGCACCCACATCGGCGCTCTCACTGCCCGACCGGTCGCGCGTGGTGGAGTTCTCGAACTCCGCCTCGTCATCGATCTCAATGGTGATCGTCAGAATGTCACCGAGTGTCCTCGCGCGCTTGTCACCCAGCAGGCCGGTCGGCCCGGTATTCCACAGGGACCCGCGCTGATAGACATATTTCGCGGCCTGCGGCGGCGGCACGGCCAGAGCGGCCCGCTCGGCGGACATCACCGGATCGGTGCGCGGATCAACCGCGTCGATCGTCGACATGCCCGGCGTTGAGTTTGAGATCCCGCAGGCGGCAAGCCCCCCGGTCAGAACCACGAGAATCGGAAAGGATTTCAGTGTCATTTTACCACCGTGACTGAGCCGTCGGCACCAACCGTGCCGGATACGATCTGACGGGAGGACAGGTTCATGACCCGCACCGATTCCCCCGCGCCGCCGCGATCCAGCACCCGGCCATCGGCCGAAATGGTCAGCGGACCGTGGCTGAATGTCATCCGCACCGTCTGGTTGCGCTCGACCAGCGCGGGCGCGCCAACCTGACCCTTCAGAATGGGACGGCCGGGATAAAGCGTGATGCGGGCCTCCTTGCCGATCAGTTCCGCAGGATCGGTCACCGCACCCGGCACGTTCTGGTCGACGACCTGAAGATCGTCCGCCGTGACCATGTGCTGGGCGCGAATGGCGCGGATCGGAACCACGGCCTCGGCGAGGGCTCCGTGACCAAAGGCCAGCAGAGCAAGAACGGAAATCAAACGGTGCGGTTTGAGGGACATTTTCCTACCTGATCTGAACGGTTGCGGAGAGCATCTGGTCGGACGCCGTGATCACCTTGGAGTTCAGCTCGTACCCGCGCTGCGCCTCGATCAGATCGGTAAGCTCACGCACGGCATCGACACTGGATTCCTCCAGGTAGCCCTGACGGAAAATCCCGCGGCCATCCTCACCGGCATCACCCACATTGGGCTGCCCGGAGGCCTCGGTCTCGCGATAGAGGTTGTCACCCATCGCCTCGAGACCCTTCTGGTTGATGAAGGTCACAAGGCTGAACTGACCCAAAAGCTGCGGCTCGATCTGATCCTCAAACAGGGCATAGATCTCACCATCGGCATTGATGGTCAGGCTCACGGTTTCCTCGGGGATCGTCACATCGGGAACCACGGCAAACCCGTCATTCGTGACAATCAGACCCTCGCCATTGCGCTTGAGCGCACCGTCACGGGTATAGGCCGCCTCACCATTGGGCAGCGTCACCTCCAAGTAACCCTGGCCATCAACGGCAATATCCAGCGCACCGTTGGTTTCGCGCAGAGCGCCCTGCTGCACATGCATCGACACGGCGGAGGTGCGCACACCCAGACCAAGCTGAACCCCGGCGGGAATGACCGTGCCATCCGCCGAACTGATCGACCCGGGCGTGACAACCTGCTGATAGTGAAGGTCCGAAAACTCGGCCCGGCGGGCATTGTAGGCGGTGGTGTTGGAGTTCGCGATGTTGTGGGAAATGACCTCAACCCGCTTCTGCTGGGCCGCCATACCGGTCGCGGCGATACTCAAGGCACGCATTACTCTACTCCTGATTCAGTTTACTGGGTTTTGCCGAGGGTATCGACGGTCTTGCTGATGCGTTCATTCTCCTGTTCCAGGAGCTTCTGACCGCGCTCATAGGCACGCTGCACCTCGATCATCCGCGCAATCTCGGTAATGGCGTTGACGTTGGACTGTTCAACGAAACCCTGAACGATGCGGCCATCGGGTGTCTCAACCGGGATCACCTCGCCATCGACGCGGTAGATCGTACCGGCCTCGCGCTGGACCGTCGTGGGATCCTCGGGCACGAACAGACCGACGCGTCCAACCGGATCGCCATCGACCGATACCGTGCCATCCGGCCCGATATCGACGTTCTCTGCCTCAAACGGAATGACAATCGGACCGCCGCCATCATTGAGCAGCGGGTAACCATCCATGTTGACGACCTGACCAATATTGTCGCGCGTGAACGCACCGGCGCGGGTCAGCCGCTCACCGGCAGGTGTCAGGACCTGGAAATACCCGTCGCCCTCGACAGCCATGTCGAGCCTGCCGCCGGTCTGCACCAGAGCGCCCTGCAACTCGTCATTGTAACGGCCCCGCGCCCCGGACATGGCGACACTGCCACCATCGGTCTGAAGGCTCTGAACCATTTCGGAGAAGACAACGCCCTGGCGCTGGTAACCGGTTGTGTTGAGATTCGCGACGTTGTTCGCGACCGCATTCAGTTCCTTTTTCAAACCCGTCTGCCGGGTCAGAATCACATAACTGGCTGTATCCATCTCACACTCCCGCTTTCTGCAAGGGTCCACGCACGTACTGGCGCTCAGGGGGCAACCTGACCAGGCTTGGTAAATATTTGGTCAAGGCCATGGGCCGGCAAGCGACTGAAATATATGTAAAATACAGATCAATTGCGGTGTATGACGGCGGGGGAATCATCCGGCATCAGCCATCCGACACGGCCCCAAAATTCCGCAATTGCCTGAATCCGAACGATTTCATCCGAAGCGACCGAACACCCAAGTCGACCCAACCGCCCGCACCGGATAACCCCGCCTCAACCCGCCCGATTTGACCCGTGGCAAATCGGGCCGCGACTGCCCTCCCACGGCAGTCGCGCTCACGCGACCGCAGGGCAGCCACGCCCCGATCCGGGCCTTCGTTACCAGCTAAACCCCTCTCGGCCTCCGGGCGCAGCCCTCCAGCCGAACGAATCGCGCGGCGCTCCACAGGAGCCCCGCTGACGCGATTCCTCAGATCGGAATATCCGTGAAAAAGGTGATCCAACACGTCCGAAATCTAACGATTTCAGCGCCTTAAATGATCAGTTCCCGACCACCATGGGAATGATCATACCCTGGTAGAACTGCACCAGAGCCTGGCTGGAATAGCCCATCGTCACCCAGTAAACGGCCAAAATCGCACCGAGTTTCGGCACGAAGGTCAGCGTCATCTCCTGCACCGAGGTCAAAGCCTGCAACAGACCGATCAGCAGACCAACGGCCAGGGCGACCACCAGAACCGGGGACGAAATCAGCAGGGCCTTCCACAGACCCTGCCGTAATACATCAAGGACTTCCGCCTCACCCATAACGGTCAGACGGGCATTCTCAGGATTTCCTGATAGGCCTCTACCACCTTGTCGCGCACGGCAACGGCGGTTTCCACGGCCAGCTCGGTCGCGGCCAGCGCCTCAACAACGGCCTGCGGATCCGCACGACCGGCCAGACCGGCGGTCACGGTGGTCTCACCGGCCCGCAGGGTCTCCATGAAATCATCCGCCGCGACCTTGAAGGCCTCGCTGGCGCCACCGGATCCGCCACCATCCTGGTCGGGTTTCGCGGCGGCCTGTGCCTGGCTGTAGAGCTGGGATGCAAGTGTAGCCTTAACGTCCATAACTGGTTCCTTTTACTACTTGCGCAACAGGCCAAGCACGGAGCTTGCCATCTGACGCGCCTGATCGAACATTTTAAGATTGGCCTCATAGGAACGGCCGGCTTCCCGACCATCCGCAACCTCAACCATAAGGTTGACGTTTGATCCCTCGTAATAGCCGTCCACACCCGCAAGCGGATGATTGGGCTGATACACCCTTTCCAGATCGGACCGGTCAAGCTGAACCGGCCCCGCCGCGACGGCGCGGGTATCCCTGGTGTTGTTGTACATCTCCTCAAAGGAGACGGTTTTCCGCCGGTAGCCAGGCGTATCCGCGTTGGCCACGTTTTCCGCCGTAAGCCGCAGTCGCGTGGACTGGGCCCTCATGCCGCTGGCGGCAGCGGCCATGGTCTTCGCAAAATCACTCATACCGGTACTCCATTACTACAGGGGCGCGGCCTACTTGCGGCCGATCGACGTGCGCAAAATCGACAGGGACTTCTCATAGACGCCCAGCGCAAGCTGGTGATTCTGCTGCAACTCAACCGAACGGACCATCTGATCCTCCAGGGACACGTTGTTCCCGTTGGGGGATTCCGCTCCAAACGCCGCTTCCTCATGGGAGCGGTACTCATTCGGAGCGGTGCCGAACTGCACATGCCCTGGACGCGTGGTCCGGGCCGAGAAATTCGACGGGGTCTGCTCGAGCGTCTCCGAAAAATCGGCGATGTCGCGGGCCCTGTACCCAGGCGTGTCCGCATGGGCGATGTTTTCGGCAATAACCTGCTGCCGCGCGGCCGAATGCGATGCAAGACTGCTCGCAAGCCGTAGAATATTCAGGTTTAAATTCATGGGCCGGATTCTCCCGCCAGTAAGCTTGAAACACTCAATTAACGGTTCAGTGTTTAAAAAGTGTAACCAGATTTTAGACAAAACCGGGGCTTCCATGCTGATCGACTTCACGTCACTGACGTCCGAAATTTCCCGAATTTCCAACTATAAACGGGTCGGACGCGTGGTGTCCGTCAGCACGGCCTTCCTGGAAATCGAGGGCCTCACACACCAGGCGCGAATCGGAGACCAGGTCGCCATTCACCTGCGCAACGGCCAGGAGCTTGGCGGCGAAATCGTGAACATCACGGAAAGCCTCGCCCGCGCCATGACCTACTCACCGCTCGACGGTGCGGCCATCGGCAACGCCGTTACCCTTCTTGGCCCCACCGGCGTGCACCCCGACAAAACCTGGGTCGGCCGCATTGTCGACGCCTTCGGCCAGCCCCTCGACGGACGGCCCCTCAAACAGGGCGTGGCAAGCGCCAACCTGCGTCGCCCGGCCCCGGAACCTGCCACCCGCAAGGCGCTCGGCACCCGCATTCCCACCCATCTTTGCGCGTTTGATACCGTTTTGCCGCTCGCCACCGGCCAGCGCATCGGCATTTTCGCAGGCTCCGGCGTGGGTAAATCGACCCTCCTCGCGGATCTCGCCTGCGGCATTGAGGCCGATATCGTGGTACTTGCTCTAATCGGGGAACGCGGTCGTGAACTTCGCGACTTCGTCGATAACGTTCTGGGACCGGAAGGCATGGCCCGCTCCGTGGTGATCGCCGCCACCTCCGACCAGTCGCCGCTGATCAAACGCCGCGCCGCCTGGATGGCGATGGCCTCGGCCGAGGTCTTCCGCGACCAGGGCCACCATGTCCTGCTGCTGACCGACAGTCTCACCCGTTTCGCCGAAGCCCATCGTGAGATCGCGCTCACCGCCGGCGAAAGCCCCAGCCTGCGCGGCTTCCCGCCCTCGACCTCAAACCTGATCGCATCCTTCTGCGAACGCGCCGGCCCCGGCCCCTTCGGTAAGGGCGACATCACCGGCATCTTCAGCGTTCTGGTCGCGGCCTCGGACATGGACGAACCCGTCGCCGACATCACCCGCGGCGTGCTCGACGGTCACATTGTTCTGGAACGTGAAATTGCCGAACGCGGCCGCTTTCCGGCCGTGGATGTCCGCCGCAGCGTCTCGCGAAGCCTGCCGGGCATCGCCTCCGATCCGGAAAACGAGATGATCGCCAAAGTCCGCCGCGTGCTCACCACCTACGAAAACTCGGCCCTGATGATCCAGACGGGCCTCTACGCAAAAGGAAGTGACCCCGCCATCGACGAGGCCATTACCCTGTGGCCCAAACTGGACCAGTTTTTTACGGAACGGGAAAAAGGCGGCCCGGAGCAGAGCTTTCAGCGCCTGGCCGACATCCTCGCCACTCCGGTTCAGTAACCGTAAAGCAGGTTCAGAAGCCCCGAAGACCCCTGCGACGAGCCCGACTGCAACAGCGTCAGGGCCGTCGCCGCCGGACCGGTGGCAACATTGTAGTCCCCGTTCAACTGCGCGCGGGCGAGAAAATTCACGATCATCTTCTCGACATTCTCAGGATCCGACAGAAACGACAGATCCTCGGATCCAAACATCTGTCTGGCCTTGTCGGCCATGTATTCGGCCTGACGGTCGATATCGAGGTTCACAAACTGCGACGGGAAACCAAAGGCGGTCTCAAACACCGTGCGCAGGGATTCAGACCCCAGAACCGTGTACCAGCTTCGGGGACCGTCATCCGTCCCGCCTTCCGCCAGATCCAGCGCCTCCTGCTTGAAATGCAGCGCCAGACGCATGTTGTTGTCGGCATTGCCCACGGCCACCTGGAACGAGTGGTCGCGGAACCTGTTGACGATGTCCTCCACGAACTCCGGATTACCGGTCTGGACCCCACCCTCATTGCCGAAGCCAAAAGCCTCCGACATTTTCGCATAGGTTTTGTCCACGATTTTGTTCGCGAAGGACTCCTCGTCGTCAGTACCCTCCTCAAGCGCCTTGCGAATGAAGGCTTTCTTGTCGATTTCCTCCTCAAGCCCGAAGGCCGTGAGCGAGAACTCGAGCAGACGGTGATCCTGCATCAGGTCGGCAACCTCGGTCACCGATCCGATTTTCTCCCGGAAATACTCGATCTTCCGGTCGAGTTCGGGCGATGCATCAAACGCGGCCTGCTGCGTTTCCTGGGTTCTCTCAAGAAACCGCCATCCCGCCACACCGGCAAGTGGTATTTGAGGTTGATACATCGTCCCGTCTCCGTCTCTCTCAGGCGCTCGCGGCGCCCCCCGACGCGGACTCCCCGTCCGCCCCTACGGCCAGCAGCCTCGTCTCACGCGGAATAAGTCCGCGAAGAGCCCGCATGGCCTGGTAAAACCGCCCCTCCACAACCGCATCGGTCGCATCGGAAAGGAATTTGCGGCTGTCCTCATCCAGGAAAACCTGGCTGAGCTGTTCGATCCCGCTCAGAAGCTGCTTGCGCGCCTCCGTGGGATCGGCCTCCCCGGCCAGAACCAGCTGGGCGACGTAGCACACGCGCTTCACTGGCGTCTTGGCATCCTCGGGATGGATGGCGTCACGCAGTCGAAGCACGTTGGCTTCGGGCGTAACAATGTTGATCCGGGTCCGGCGATCGCCGTTTTCCATGACCACTCCGTTGATCATGATCCGCTCACGCGGCCCCAGTTTAAGGACAAGGCCACTCATGCCGCAGCCTCCACGGATTTACTCCCTCCGTTTCCCCGCAGACCGCGCATTATGGACGTGTTGATGTCAATCAGCGGCTCCACGGATTCACGGCCCGAGAGAACGGCATGTGTATGCCTGGCGACAAACATCGCCAGCGAGATCAGCTGTCCCTTCATCTCGTCGGAGAGTTTGTTCTCCTCACTCATCAGATCCTCGGCCAGCGCGGCCCAAAGACGTGAATTCTCCGCGACGGCCTTGGCCAGTTCCGGGAATGAAGCCCTGTCAGTTTCATCCACGGACTTCATTCGGTGAGTCACTCTGGCGAAGATCTTGTATTCCATTCCACGATCGGTACGGGTCGGTTTAACGGCAGCAGCGTAACCGGAGCTTGCATTGTTTTGGTTGTTCATCGCGAAACCTCATTGCAACCAGACCGGGAGTCCTTCACCGGGCAGGAGGCGTGTCAAAAATCCCAGGGGTTGGAGCGTGCCCAAATGATCAGGCCCACCCGCTCCCGTCGTCAGCTTACTGGAACAGCGACAGAAGTGTCTGCGGCTGCTGGTTCGCGATGCTCAAAGCCTGCGTACCGAGCTGCTGCTGGGTCTGCAAAGCCGTCAGTCGTGCGGAAGCCTCTTCCATATCGGCATCCACAAGGGCGCCAACACCGGTATCAAGGGCGTCCGCCTGTTTGGACATGAAGTCCATCTGGGCCTCGACCCGGGCCTGAGCCGCACCAAACGCGGCAGCAGCGGCGTTGACGATGTCCAATGCGTCGTCGACAGCGTCCATGTCGGTGTCGGAGCCGTCAAAGGCCAGACCGGTCATGGAGTTTGCAACAGCGTCAAGGTCGACAGCGGCAATCGTCATGGTTTCAGCGGTCAGAACACCGGCGGTATCACGTACAACCGAAACAGTGATCGTCTGCGTCGCACCGGCGCTGCCGGTCATGTTGATGCCATTGTACTGGGACGAGTTACCGATCGAACGGATCGTCTCAGCCATTGCCTCAATCTCGGCCTGAAGAATGCCGCGATCAGCGTCCGGGCTGGAAGCCTGGACGACCTTTTCCTGGATCTGGCGAACCAGGTCCGCAGCCTGCTCGGCTGCGGAACGCGCAACACCGACCATGGCCGACGCGGAGGTCAGAACCTCATTCAGTTTACTAAAGGTATTCTGGTCCGACTGCATGGTGGACGCGATCGACCAGGTTGAGGAGTCTTCTTTGGCGGTCGAAACCTTCAGACCGGTTGCGACCTCATTGGAAACCGCTCCCAGATCCTTGTTGATCGTTTTCAGGGTCTGGAGGGCGACCTTTGCGGCGTTGTTCGTCACTATGCTGGACATAGCTGTTTCCTTTCTGGCACGCGACACTTTTAGCGTCGCATTTCATAAAAACCCCGGAAAACCGGGGCACGTGACCGCCATTCTGACTGTACGACCGAGTTAGGGTTAAATCTCCGTCGTGCCGACCTTTCTGGGTCGCCTGCGGGATTGATAACCCCCAGACCGTGAACCAAGTCCTAACCACAAATCGAAAATTGACTGGTAACTAACTGCAAATAATGAAGATTTTCCGGGATTTTGTCCAAAACAAGAATCGACCCGAACCCTATTAACCACTCCCCGCCCCGGACAATCCTCCCCACAGAAGGCCGCCAGCCTGGCCCCAAAAACAAAAAAACCGCAACGCGAATGCGTGCGGAATGCAAAGGGATATGAAGTGAAGCGGGCCCGGAAATTCCGGGCCCGCCCCTGTCAGGAACTTACTGGAACAGCGACAGCAGGGTCTGCGGCTGCTGGTTCGCAATGCTCAGGGCCTGCGTACCGAGCTGCTGCTGAGTCTGCAGAGCGGACAGTCGAGCGGAAGCTTCTTCCATGTCGGCATCCACAAGAGCACCAACACCGGTGTCGAGCGCATCAGCCTGTTTGGACAGGAAGTCCATCTGGGCTTCAACACGTGCCTGGGCAGCACCGAAAGCAGCAGCAGCCGCATTGATGGTGTCCAGAGCGTCGTCAACGGCGTCCATGTCCGTTTCCGAACCATCGAAGGCGAGACCGGTCATGGAGCTTGCAACAGCGTCCAGGTCAACCGCGGCAATCGTCATGGTTTCAGCAGTCAGAACACCGGCGTTGTCACGCACAACCGAAGTCGTGATGGTCTGAGCAGCACCGGCGCTGCCGGTCATGTTGATGCCATTGTACTGGGACGAGTTACCGATCGAACGGATCGTCTCAGCCATTGCCTCGATCTCGGTCTGCAGGATGGCCTGGTCAGCGTCAGGGCTGGAAGCCTGAATGACTTTTTCCTGAATCTGACGGACGATATCAGCAGCCTGTTCAGTAGCGGAACGTGCAACACCGATCATGGCGGAGCTCGAGGTCAGAACCTCATTGAGCTTGCTGAACGAACCCTGGTCCGATTTCATGGTCGAAGCGATGGACCAGGTCGAGGAATCTTCCTTGGCGGTCGAAACCTTGAGGCCGGTGGATACTTCGTTGGAAACCGAAGCGAGGTCCTTGTTGATGGACTTCAGGGTCTGAAGAGCAACCAGAGCGGAGTTGTTCGTTACAATGCTGGACATAGTCATTTCCTTTTGGCGTGTGACGCTTTCGACGTCACGTTTGATGAATACTCCGGATCTTCCGGAGCAACTAATCGCCATTCTGACTGTGCGGTGGGAACTGGTAGCCAGTCCCGGTCGCGCCAACCTCGTGGGTCGCTTGAGGAGGTGATAGCCTGGAATCCGTGAAGCAATCACTAACGCCATGGTAAATGCGGCCGCGTAACAATCTGCAAATACTAAAGATTTTCCAGAATTTTGTCCCAAAAAGGATTCGACTGCAGGCGGATTAACCGCCCTTCCGGACCTTCCGCCCATAAAGCTCAAGCCGGTGATGCTCGATGCGGTAGCCCAGTTTTGCGGCGATTTCCTCCTGCAGCGCCTCGATCCGCTCACTGGCAAACTCAATCACCTCACCGGTGTCGAGATCGATCAGATGATCGTGGTGTTCCCCGTCATTCTGCTCAAACCGCGCGGGTCCGCCCTCAAAGGCGTGGCGCTGGATCGTACCCGATTCCTCCAGCACCTTCATCGTCCGGTAGACCGTGGCCAGCGAAATCCGCCGGTCGATCCGGTTCGCCCGCTCGAATATCTCCGTGGCGTCCGGATGCCCGGCGCTGTCATTGAGGATGTTCAGGATCAGCTGCCGCTGCCGCGTGATGCGAAACCCCGCCGCGCGCAGGATCTCCTCATACTTCGCGATGCCGGCCTCATCATTCATCCACCCAGCATACCGCGCCCACGGGGGCATGCAATATAATGTCGCAGACCCCTGGGGTCCAACCCGCACACCTGTCCCGCCCGGCGGCACGGCTTTTTTGCCACCACCGCCCAAAACACCCCACCCGCCCGGCGGCACCGCCGGGCAGCGCCAACCGCCCCCATGGGCGGCGCTCCGCTCCGCCCGCGGTTGTTCCTGCCCTCAGGGGAAAGGGCGGAAGGCCCGTCCAAACTTGCATGCAGGTTCCACCACTGCGAGCATCACGGAAACTGACAAACCGGATAATCTGGAACTACGTTATGGCTTTGTTTCTTGGGTACGATCCTGGAGGGCGCGGAAAACATGGCGTCGCCGCAATAGAAGTGGTCGGAAAAATCACCAAAGTAATAGAAGCATCGACTACCGAAGATGCAGGCGCGGCTCTGCTTTGGTTAAAGGGTTTCGACGGTGAAGCAACAGCGCTGGGTATCGATACTCTTCTGGCATGGACACTCCACGGGGACCGCGCGTGTGACAAAGCGCTAAGGGCCAAATACAAAAGCCGCAAGGTAATCACTCAAAACTCACTGTACAGTTCAATGACCTTGAATGGTGCTTTCGTTGCCAAACGGATTGGTTTGCCGCTTTACGAAAGCCATCCCAAGTTACTGCTTGAACTTTGGGTCGCGGATGAAATCCGGGAGACCTGGCAACAGGTCATTGATGATGGGTCGGATCATGCAGGTGACGCGGTCATTGCGGCCTGGTGTGCCGCTATGGGCGAAACAGGGGAATGGGCTGTCGATCTGTTTGAGGCTTGTAAGGAGGATTACGAATTCGTCGCACCACGAACTCGATATCCATGGTTTGAGACGCCAGAATAAATTCTCTCCAGGAACGGAGCCTCACCCAAACCGTAAATCCACCACCACCGCCCAACACACCCGTCCCGCCCGGCGACCAAGCCGGGCAGCGCCAACCGCCCCCATGGGCGGCGCTCCGCTCCGCCCGCGGTTGCCCCTGCCCTCAGGGGATGGGCGGAAACCAGCAAAAAAATATCCATGAGGAACATTTAGCTCAAACAAGGTTAAAAGATATATGGTGCCTCTCACACAGCATATTATCGAGCGGCCGCAACAACTGGAATAGATTCCACACGTTTCTTTCTTGACCAGCCCGCGGTACTACTGTTCTCACTCCGAATTGATGTGCAATTTCACCTCGAACTCCGCCATATGAATTTAGGCTTTGGCACAAAATGCGGTCAAATTCCATCAATCTGACTCCAATTGGACGAAGAATTGCATCTTGGTCTTTTGTCTTTATCCCATTTATGCCTTCTAAAGCTCTGACGTGTTCGGAACGTGCTTTTTTAAACAAGATCAGAAATAGGTCGTGGCACCTATCACCTGCTTGCCTGCTAGGCGCTTCCTCGCTCAATACTATCTTGTAATAACTGCATGCAGACAACAACGGATCCCTGAATACTGAATCGTTTTCGAAAGCCACCAAGCTATCGTTCAGAACTGCCAAGGACACGCTTTCCAAATACTCCTCAATGGCAGCATGACAAAGCAATACATAAGACTTTAACTTAAGTTGCTGAAGACGGTTTCCAACGTCATGTTGGGGAAGGTCCGCGAGCAAACCACCGGCCTCTACTAAAGCTAACTCCAATTTTGCAAATTCCACAGAGGTCTCAGTCATTACTTTATCAGAGGAAGACGAGGCCTTTTACCGAAATTACTAAAAAGACAATCATACCAAGCTCCGAAACGATACTTAGTGGCTGCAATACTCTTTGTTGTGGTTTCAACTGATCGAACAAAATTAACATTATCAAACATCCGTTTGTAAAGATCTTGAAACTTATCCGGATCAGCAGCGGCTTTTGCACGAATGCTTCCATCAGCGAGAGATCCACCCAAGACATCAAATATCGCTCTATTAAAACTACCCTCGAACTTTTTTGAATCAGGCACGTATTTTCTTGAAAATTGACGTTTGGAAAAAATTTCCAAACCAACAGATATCATATCTTCGAGATCTGCGACCTCTGCAATTGCTTCACCTTCCGAAAATCTCTTGTTCTTTTGACGACAGTAAGCATCCAAAAAATCTTTCAGGTTTCCGCGATATTCGATCGAGAAATCTTGAAAAGCGAAGTGACGTATCGCAACTTCGACGTCTTTCATTCGCTTATCGGGTTGACTGAGGCCAAGCATTTCTTGGAGATTTGGACAGCCAGCCGTTTGCTTGATCGCTTCACGAACAAACGGCCCTCGAATAAGTGACATTCGTAATTCCATCGGCGACAGCCTTACCGATCCGGAATTCAGTCGATGAAAAATTTCATACAGCACATCATCTCTACGCCATCCTCGAATTATCGCAGTCCTGATAATCGCAGCATCAATTGCTCGGGCAATTTGTGGAAAACCCTTTTTGATCGAACCCCAACTTTCCCCGTTGAGATCTTTCAAATCATTTAGACCTTTTAGCTTAAACTCATTTCCAGACGAATTCTTGCCTGTAAAAAACTCATTTATAGCTGATAGTCTTTGTTTTCCGTCCAAAACTAAAAACTTGTTTCTTTGATTGGAATTTTCGGCCAATAATATTTGTGGAATTGGAATTCCTAATATCAATGACTCTATGAATCTAGATTTGGACGTTTCGGACCAGACGCTGCGCCGCTGAAAGTGTGGCTCCAAGTCCACGATATCCACCATCTCGTGGCGAAGAGTGGAAACAGTCCAATCTGAAGGGATCACAAATATATCAGAAAAATCTGAAGGCGCGATTCTGTAATCATCGCTACCCTCGGCGGACTCATCGTCTTCGAATAATTGATCCAGTTCCGACATGCCCTTAGTCCTTTTCCAAGCCGTTGGACGGTATTGTAGTACATACCGCATCTGAATGCCGCTCAGATGTCAGAACCTCAACCGATCCAGTAGTTAGTGATGCTCATCTCCTCATTGGGTTGCCAAAATGGGATGTGCTTGGAAGATTGCCGGCCTGGCCCGAAACATCGGAACAAGGAGAAGCAATCGTTCTGTAAGTTCCTAGATCAAAGTTGCCCAAACCGACGGCCAAACATGCCTTCGAATACTGACGTACCTACGCCAAAATTGGAAGTCGTTTGAGAACTCCAGAGGGGCTCATTGCTCCCCCCTTCTGCACAACTGAACTCGACTAGTTGCCGACACCACGGCAACCAAAACCACCCCCAATTTCGGCCATTTTTGGCAAAACCCCGTGCAATCTGTGCCATTTGACTCACAATCTGTGCCAAATCCCTGCACATCTGTGCCACTTTTCGCACAATCCGTGCCACTCAGAAGGCCAGCTGGACCTTCATCGCCTGTTTTCTGTCCCCGGCCAGGTCAAAAGCCCGAACGGCGTCGTCCAGACTTTTTGTGTGCGTTATCAATGGCTTGACGTCAATCAGCCCCTTCCGCATCAGGCTCACGCCCGTGGCAAACTCCTCATGGAAGCGGAACGACCCCTGCAGGGATAACTCCTTGGAAATAATGGACAAAACCGGCAGATTCATATCCCCACTCATCCCCAGCTGCATCACCGTCCCCCCAGGCCGCATCGCCCCAATTCCAGCCGTCAAAGCCGGCACCGCGCCCGAGCATTCATACAGAATATCGAACGTCCCCTTATCCGCCGCGAACCGGTCCAGGCCATTGGAATCACTCGACAAATCAATGACCTCATCGGCGCCGGCGGCCCTGGCGAACTCCAGTGTAAACGCCGAAAGATCCGTCGCCACCACCCTGTCCGCGCCCGCTCTGCGCGCCGCCAGGATCGACAGGATCCCAATCGGCCCGCACCCGGTCACCAGAACGGATTTTCCCAGCATATTCCGCAACTTACGCGTCGCGTGCAGCGTCACCGCCAGAGGCTCCGCCATCGCCGCCTCCCCCGGCGTCAGCCCATCCGCCGGCACACACTGCTCCGCCTCCGCCACCAGCATCTCCCGAAACGCCCCCTGAATATGCGGAAACGGCATCGCGGAGCCGTAAAAGCGCATGTTGAGGCACTGGTTAAACATCGCCTCGGCGCAAAATTTGCAGTTTTTACAGGGCCTTGAGGGTGACACGGCCACGAGCTGCCCAGGCTCCAGCCCCGTCACGCCAGGCCCCGTTTCAACCACGTATCCGGCCACCTCATGCCCCAAAATCATGGGCTCCCGCAGCCGAACCGCCCCAAATCCGCCATTGTGGTAGTAATGCAGATCCGAGCCACAAATTCCGCCAGCCGCCATCCGCACCAGCACCTGCCCCTCTCCGATCACCGCCGGCTCCCGGTCCTCGACCCGCAGGTCATGCGCCTCATGAATGACTACCGTTTTCATCTTACTGCCCCTCAAACCCCGGAAATCAAAGCGATCCCATCTGCGCGCGCACCTTGACTTTAGGCGCGTTCGAAAACAAGACCGGTGTCACCTGATCCAGCCGAAATTGAAAGAGGCCCTGAATGAGCACCGCCCTGTTTGACCTGACCGCGAAGCGGGCTCTTGTAACCGGATCCTCCCAGGGCATCGGTTTCGCACTGGCCAAAGGCCTCCAGGAGGCCGGAGCGTCGATTGTCCTGAACGGACGCGACGCGGGCAAGCTCGAGGCTGCGGCCGCCGCGCTCCGCGAGAGCGGCGGTGAGGTTGAAATTCTGGCCTTCGACGTGACCGACCATGACGGCGTGCGTGCGGCAATTGACGGTTTTGAAAAGGAAAAAGGCCCGATAGACATTCTGGTCAACAACGCGGGCATGCAGCACCGGACACCGCTGGAAGACTTCCCGGCGGATGCGTTTGAGCGGCTGCTTCAGACAAATATCGCCTCCGTTTTCCATGTGGGACAGGCCGTGGCGCGTCACATGATCGACCGGAAGGCCGGCAAAATCATCAATATCTGCTCGATCCAGACCGCCCTCGCCCGTCCCGGCATCGCGCCTTACACGGCGACCAAAGGGGCCGTTGCGAACCTGACCAAGGGCATGGCGACCGACTGGGCCAAGCACGGGCTTCAGTGCAACGGTCTGGCGCCGGGGTATTTCAAAACACCGCTGAACCAGGCTCTGGTGGACGATCCGGAGTTCAGCGCGTGGCTTGAGAAACGCACACCTGCGGGCCGCTGGGGCAATGTCGAGGAACTGGTCGGGGCGTGTGTGTTCCTGTCCTCCGCGGCATCGTCGTTCGTGAACGGCCATACCCTCTTCGTGGATGGCGGCATGGCGGCCTGCGTATGACCCGGAAATTCGTGGTCATGGGCGTCGCGGGCTGCGGCAAGACGTCCATCGGAAACATGCTGGCGCGTCACATGAACGCCGTGTTCATCGACGGGGACGACCTGCATCCTCCTGCAAACATTGCAAAAATGTCGCGGGGTGAGCCCCTGGACGACAGTGACCGCGCACCCTGGCTGGCGCGGGTTTCCGCGACGCTGGCCGAAAGCGACGGCGTCACACTGATCGGGTGTTCCGCGCTGCGCAAAATCTACCGGCACTGGATCCGCGAGGGCGTCAGTGAACCGGTGATGTTCATTCACCTCGCCGGCAGCCGTGACGTGATCGCAGAACGCATGGGCGAGCGGGAGGGGCATTTCATGCCGACCAGCCTGCTCGACAGCCAGTTTGAGACGCTCGAACCGCCGGAAGACGATGAGCTTTCGCTCACCGTGGATATTGACCGGTCCCAGGAGGATGTCGTGGAGGCAATCCTCGCCGACCCGCTGATGCGGCAGCAGACGTCCTAAACGGCCGGCCGCGTCGTATTTTGGAGGTAGGCCTCGAACGCATCCTTCCAGTCGGGATGCCAACGGGACAGGGGTGGGCGGTTTTCGATAATGTCACCCATCGCCCAGGCCATGCGCTTTTCATCGAGGTCACGCGGCACATCATTGTCGGGGCAGAGAATATAGAAGTCGCCCGCCTCCAGCCGTTCCATCATGAAATCCGCGACCTGATCCGGAAGCCAGGCTCCCGCCGGTTTCTCCGTCCGATCCCCACGGGTGAGGTCGGTATAGACGAACCCTGGTATCAGCAGATGCGCGGTCAGGGCGGAGTCGGATTCGCGCAGATGATGGGCCAGCGCCTCGGTGAAGACCTTCACCGCCGCTTTTGACATGTTGTAGGCCGGATCGCCCGGAGGCGCGGTAATCCCCTGTTTTGAACCGGTATTGATGACCAGACCGGGTTTGCCCCGCTCCATCATCCCAGGAACGAACACCTGGCACACATTGACGATGCCGCCGAGATTGACACCGAGTATACGCTCCCAGGTTCCTGAGCTGTCGAAAATATCGCTGCCGGGCTGAACGCCCGCGTTACACATAAGGACGTCAATGCCACCGGTCAGTCCGTCGACTTCGTCGCGCAGGGCCTCAACTACATTGCGGTTCGACACGTCAACGGCGCGGGTAATGACATCCGCGGCTCCATCGTCCCGGAGGGTTGTTTCGGCCTCCGCAAAAAGTTCGTCCCGGACATCGAGAACGATGACGGTCATGCCAACTTTCGCAAAGCGGCGGGCGGCCGCGAGACCGATGCCGGCAGCTCCGCCGGTCACGAGTGCGGTGTTTCCGGATTTTATGGCTTCAACGCTCAAAGCGGTTCCCCCTGTTTTCTGTCAGCTCCGCGTCGGACGCGCGTTGTGGGAACAGTCAAACCTCAACAGGGCAGAAGGCACAAGGTATCTGGGGGTATGGCGCCGATGGGGAAACAGACAGTTTCCATTTCTGTTTGGCCGCGGGCGACCGGGTTCCGCCAGCGGCTTGTGTGGGAAAGGAATATGTCAGCCGTTCCGCAGGGGTTTGAGCGCGGCGGCCCATTTCTGCAGCTCGGTGAACATCCCGGTGGCACCCTTGCGCATTTCGTCGTTGGGCTCGAACACGCCGTCATCATCGATAAAACCGGTGAAGAACGGCGCGGGGACGACCTGTGGGATTGGCATGACGCCGACATTCATCAGGATGTGGCGCAGCGTTTCAGCAGAGCGAAGACCACCGGACACGCCACCATAGCTGACGATACCGGCCGCCTTGTAACCCCACTCCTTAAACACGAACTGGACCGCGTTGATCAGCGAAGCCGGGGCGAAAAAGTCATATTCCGGGGTGACAAAAACAAACGCGTCGGCATCGTCGATCACGGCGCTCCAGCGCTTGGTGTGCTCGTGCTCGTAATCCTGTGCGGCCGGGTGGCTGGCCTCATCAAGCAGAGGCAGATTAAAGTCAGCGAGATCAACCGCCTCCACCTCGAACCCGCCATGTTCGCGGGCGGCGGCATTCACCCATTCGGCGACCTTCGGCCCCTTGCGGCCAGGTCGCGTGGAGCCGGTGATGACCTTTAGTTTCAGTGTCATTTTTCGCTACCTTTCAGAGTGTTACAGAACCTGAAAAACGCCCAGCGCCTCCTGAAGTTCCGTTTCCTCATACCCGAAATGGGACCGGATCGCCGCGTCCAGCATCTCGAACGTGTCCCTGAGTGCCGCGTATGTTGACGGATCCGGCGACTGCATTACGGCCATGGCGCCGGTGCCGAGATCCTCCAGAAGGGCGTGGATGACCTCGTGCTCCTCACGGAGTTTGGCGATCACCGCGCGAAGACCGGTGTCACCAAGTTCCTCCAGGGCCGGGAACATGTGATGCTCCTCCGCGCCGTGGTGGAAGAGAAGGTTGTTGCATTCCCGACCGCAAAGCGCGCCGAAATTGCGAAGGTTCCGGGTCATGGCGAGTTCCGGCACGGCCTCGGCGAGGTCTTTGGCGGCGCTACGGTCGTGCTCGATACGCTCCACCATTTGACGGATCATGGCCATGTCCGAGAGGTGCATGGCGTGGATCATGGCAAGCGACCTGCCCTGCTCGCGCTGCGCGTCGGTGGCCCCGGGTATTTTCGGAGCGCGGGGACGGGCGTGTACCTTCAGGGCGGAGAGATCGGGCATGAAAGAGTCCGTGATTGCGTTTGGAAAGGGAGGTATCCGTGGAATACCTAACCACTCCAATCCGCTCCGCAAGACGGCACCTGAAAGGCGACGGCAACGACGAACGGTTGGCCGCCTGTTCGCGGCCGGTTTCAAGCAAAGACGGCGCCGGGAATGATGGCCATAAGTGCCAGCATCCCCGTCATGCAGGCCATGGCGACGGTGATGATCAGGAGATAGACCATGTCCTCCATCTCCGCCCCGCGCGGGTGACGGGGTGTATTGCGTCCCGCATCGTTCGGGCTGTGGGTTTTTCCATGGGTGATGTCGTGTCTCATGCGCATTGTGATGCCCTCCGGGTTGGTGGAGCCGCCGGTGTGTCGGTGTGGCGGCGATGGAGGGTGAATACGACGCAGCGTGTGTCCAGGTATCGGCAGTTTCTGACAGGTGCCTGGCCGGTTCTGCCAACCGTGGGTTCAGGCGGGTTCGCGCTGCTGGCGGTACTGGGCGGGGGCCTGGCCGACCCAGCGTTTGAAGGCGCGGCTGAAGGTGCTTTGTTCCGAGAAACCGGTGAGGAAAGCGATCTCGGCGATGGAACTGCGGCTCTCGCGCAGAAGCTCCTGCGCGAGGGAGGATTGCGCCTCGGTCAGTACATCGCGGAAGGTCAGACCCTCGTCAGAGAGGCGCCGGTAGAGGGTGCGTTCGCTCATGCCCATGTCGCGTGCGATGTCGGCCGCCTGGGGCAGACCGTTGCTGAGCGCCGGGGTCAAACGGCGCAGAAGGTCGGCGCGGATCGAAGTGTCATGGGTGAGCGGGCCGATTTCGGTTTCGAGATGGGCGGTCAGAAAATCCGACACCGCCGCATCGCCAAGCCGGTTGGGCAGGTCGAGCATGGATGACCTGAGGGCTATGGCGTTCCGGTCGGCATCGAACCGGACGGGGCAGCCGAATAGATCGGCGTAGCGTCCGGGATCGCTTCGACAGGCGTGGCGAAATGCCACGTGTTCGAGGACCAGGCCGCTTTCCACGAAGCGGTACATGTTGCGGGCGAGACCGGCCAGCGCGCCCTCGTTGCGGAAGTCGAGAACGGGATGGTGGCCGGTGCGCGCCTCAAAGACCAGCAGGGCCGGATCGCTGGACTGGTCCAGCGTGTAAACCGCCGTGTCCGTGACCACCCGCCAGTAGCGTTCGACACGTTCCAGTGACGCGCGAAGCGTGGGGGCGGTTTTGATCGCGAGGCCGAGAACGCCGATGTCATCGACGCGGATCAGTTTCGCATAGGCCTCAACCAGTGCGACCTCATCCTCATGCTCACGGCGGATCCAGTCGAGAAGGTCGAAGTAGTCCGTATCGGTCAGCTGGTCATCGGTGGTTTCCGAAATCCGGCGCACCACGACCCCATCGGAGACCAGCGCACCGTCCTCCCTGAGCGTCATGCCCGCGGCCTGCGCCATGGCGCGGGCGAATGCATTCGTCACCTTCGGCATACTGAATGGTACGCCGGGACGCGCGGTCGGGGAAGATGGCACGTACGGCAAACAGGGGCAGGTTTTCAACTCAGCGGGCCATTTTGCACGCGCTGGTTGTGAGTGGGTCGATGTTTCGCTCAAGACAGCGGATACGCGCATGCAAACGGGCCAGTTCACCGTGGCGTTCCCCGTCGGTGAGGCGCAGTGGAATGTCGTCTGAACCGGACCAGTCGAACGCGGCAATTCGAACGACAACCGCGAGATTTGCATCCGGTACGCCAAGCGGATTGAGGAACTCGACCACATCGGCATCATCGGTGGTCCGAACATGCCCGATCAGCCGCAGACGCCTGCGGCGGGCGAAATCAACGGCAATGATGGACACCCGGTCTTTCTGCTCCGGTCCACCGGCGCCAATGGCCTGCCGGTTGCTGCGGCGCTCGACAAATCCAATCGTGCGCTGGTCGATGATGCGGATGAAACCCGGCTGGCCGCCGCGAAACTGAACGTCGGGCCAGGCGGCCTCAGTGGCGGTTGCCTGGAAGAGTCCGTCCCGTTCAGTGAGGAACGTGGCCTCGCGTGCGGTAAGTTCCTGCCCGTAGTCCGTTTCCGGCGGCCGGATGTCGGCGTAATCTCCGGCGACGGAAACATGCGGCGGGTAATCGCAAAATTCGGGCGCAAATGCGGTTTGTGCGTTTGACATGGCAACGCCTCCTACAGTCCAAGTTCGGTCAGGCCGGGGTGATCCTCGGGCCGCGGTCCGTCCGCCCAGTGCATCAGGCGGTCCGCTTCTGCGATGGGCAGATCATTGATCGACGCGACACGCCAGCGCATCAGGCCCTCGCCATCGAATTCCCAGTTCTCGTTGCCATAGGCGCGAAACCAGTTGCCCGCATCATCGCGGTACTCATAGGCAAAGCGCACGGCGATGAGGTTGCCCTGCCAGGCCCAAAGCTCCTTGATCAAACGGTAGTCGAGTTCGCGGGCCCATTTCCGCGTCAGAAATTCGACGATACGGGCGCGGCCCTCGAAAATCTCCGCACGGTTGCGCCAGCGGCTGTCGGGTGTGTAGGCGAGCGACACCCGTTCGGGATCGCGGCTGTTCCAGCCATCCTCGGCCAGGCGGACCTTGGTGCGGGCCGATGTTTCGTCAAAGGGCGGAATCGGAGGGCGTGTCATGGTGCGGGCCTCGTGTGAAATTCGGAAAACGGCCCCGGTCGCGGACGAAGGGGGTGGGGGTGAATGCGACCGGGACCTGGGTGAGGTCAGGCCGCCTGGGCGCTGACCTCGGGGAAATCAATCGGCGTGCCGAGCGCCTCATTGAGGTAGTTCGTCAGGGTGTTGAGCGCGACATGGGTCACGATCTCAACGATCTCACCCTCGGTGTAGCCGGCCATTTTGACGGCGGAGACATCCGCATCCGACACCTGGCCACGGGCCTCAACAAGTTTGGCGGCAAAGCGCACGGCGGCATCCGCCTTGGGGTCCGACGATCCGCCGCGACGGTTGGCGGCGATTTCCGCCTCGTCGAGTTTCGCGACGTTTTTGCCCAGATAGGTATGCGCCGACAGGCAGTAGTCACAGCCGTTGATCTGGGCCACGGCAAGCGCAATGCGCTCGCGGGTCTGCGGCGTCAGGGTGCCCTTGGCGAGGCCCGAGTTAAGGCCAAGATATCCGGTCAGCGCCGCCGGGCTGTTGGCCGTGATGCGGAACATATTCGGAACGCTGCCGAGCATCTTCTTCACGCCCTCCAGCTGGGCCTGGGACGCGGCGGGGGTCTCATAAATGGAATCGGGCAGGGTGATACGGGACATGTTGTGTCTCTCCAGGTGTGTTTCAGTGCCCTGAAGATAGGCCCCTGACCCGCCCCGGTATTGGCGCAACCTGCCAGCGTTTTGGCCGGCTCTGCCAATGAATCGGCGTGGCCCCAGGTCGGTCCGTTACGCCGGGACAGGGTACGTCAGAAACGAGAAATGAACCGCATTGAGGGCAAAATGCACCAGGATCGCGGCCTCGATGCGTCCGGTGACATGGCGGGCAAACCCGTAGCCAAGCCCAGCGAGTGTCGCGAAGACCACGAGAGCAACACCGCCAGCGGCATGGGCCAGACCGAACAGCAGGGCGGCCAGCACCACGCCCGCCAACGCCGGTAGTCGCCGGTCACGGCACGTGTGGACCAGGCGGGACTGGATAAGGCCACGAAACAGGGCCTCTTCGACAACGCAAACGCTTAACAGATTGACCACGGCCCAGGGCCAG
The DNA here is from genome assembly GCF_049800875.1 of Amaricoccus tamworthensis. Classification (NCBI taxonomy): domain Bacteria; kingdom Pseudomonadati; phylum Pseudomonadota; class Alphaproteobacteria; order Rhodobacterales; family Paracoccaceae; genus Amaricoccus; species Amaricoccus tamworthensis. The sequence continues at coordinate 24,101 of NZ_JBNAFV010000008.1, forward strand.
AAGGCCGCTACCGGCGTCACGTCCAAATGCAACGAACCGGACAGCACCGCCAGAATGGCCAGCAAAAGCGGAACACCGACAATCCACGGCCAGGACTGCACGAGCATCACCCGCCAGTCGGCGCGGCTCCGGAGATCCGGCAGGGCAACTGCGAGCAGGAGTACGCCCGCACCGACCTTGTCGACGGACAGCCATTTGCCATATTCCGCGCCCGCGCCAATCCGCATCGGCCCTAAAATCGGCCAGCCCGTAATTCCCGGCACCAGATGCAGGAAAAACACGGCCGAAGCGATGACAAGTGCTGCCCATGCCGACCATCCGCCTGACTGCCGATACCACCAGGCAAGCCCCGCGAAACCGGCCAGGCATAACGCACCCACGAATGTGACATGCCCGGCGACGCCGGAGACCACGGTGGCAAGTCCAAGCACCCCAAGGGCCACGTACCGTTTGATCCACAGGCTGACTACGGCGAGGAGCAGCAGGATGCCTGACGCAGTGGTAAGCCCGGTCAGTTCCGCCGAAAATATCAAGAGCTGAACTCCGACACGGGTTTTCGAAGCGATGATCCGGCGCCGTCACCCGGGCGACTCGTCGGGGCAATAATTCCACGGCACCGCACTATGCAGGATGGTGCGGGCGGGGGGACTCGAACCCCCACGGGCTCACGCCCTCCGGATTTTAAGTCCGGTATGTCTACCATTCCATCACGCCCGCACGCCCCTGCTTCCTACGGTTTCAGCGGCGTCTGGGCAAGGGTATCAGTCGATGGGCAGCTCCCGGTCGCCGAGATATTCGCGCAGGGCGGCGGCGGCCCGATCGAGCTCCGCCTGGTTGTCCCCGCGGAACACGACATCGGCACCGAAACCGCCGTTGCGGTTGAAGGGATAGCTGCCGATATCCACACCCGGCCAGGCCTCGTTCAGCTCACGAAGTGGACCGGCAAGCTCGCCCTCGGGCATACCGGCACGAACCGTGAGCGACAGAACCGCCCGGCCCTGCCGCAGCGTGGGCAGGAGGACACCGACCATGGATTTGAAAACCGACGGGACACCCGCCATCACATGGACGTTTTCCAGGCTGAAACCCGGCGCCTTGGAGACCGAATTTTCGATCAGGGTCGCGCCATCGGGAATGCGGGCCATGCGCAGGCGGGATTCGTTCAGATCCACCTCCGGATTGGCGTAGTTCTGGGCCAGGATTGCCCGGGCATCCTCCCGCACGTCGATATTCACGCCAAATGCGGCGGCGACGCAGTCTGCGGTGATGTCGTCATGGGTCGGGCCAATACCGCCGGAGGTAAACACATAGGTGTAGCGTTTGCGCAGGTGGTTGACTGCTGCGATGATTTCCTCGGCCACATCCGGGACAACGCGGGTTTCGCGCAGGCCAATTCCGCGGGCCGTGAGTTCCTTCGCCAGGAAATTCATGTTGGTGTCCTGCGTGCGGCCGGACAGTATCTCGTCACCTATGGTGATCATTGCGGCGGTTGGATTGCTCATCTGAGGTCTTGTCCCTGAAACGCGTAACCCCCATGGTCGCGCGCATGAAATTTGAAGCACCCCTTGTCCGTGGTCAACTGCTGCGGCGCTACAAACGGTTCCTGGCGGACGTATTGCTGGAGGACGGCACGGAGATCACCGCCCACTGCGCCAATCCTGGCGCGATGCTGGGCCTGAACGCGTTTGGCAGCACCGTCTGGCTGGAGCCGTCGAACAATCTTAAACGCAAGCTGAAATGGAGCTGGCGGCTGGTTGAACTGGACGGCGGGCACATGGCCGGAATTGACACCAGCCTGCCAAACAGGGTGACGGGTGAGGCGCTGACCTCCGGGGTAGTACCGGAGCTGGCCGCCTATGCGCAATGGCGGGCGGAGGTGAAATACGGCGCCAACAGCCGGATTGACTGGCTGGGCCGCGGCGACGGTCTTCCCGATGTCTATGTGGAGATCAAAAACGTGCATCTGCGGCGTGAACCTGGGCTGGCGGAGTTTCCCGACTGTGTCACGCTGCGCGGGGCCAAGCATCTGCGCGAGCTGTCGGACATGGTGGCGGAGGGGCACCGGGCGGTGATGCTGTTTCTGGTCCAGCGCACGGACTGTGACCGCTTCCGGCTCGCGGCCGATCTCGACCCTGGCTACGCAGCCGCTTTTGCGGAAGCCCGTGCGGCGGGGGTGGAGGCGCTGGTGTTTGACACAGTGATTACGACCTCCGGCGTTGAGTTTGGCCGTGCGATCCCGATGGAACATCCCTGAAGCGTGCCCGGAGGGGTTTGCAAACCGGGCCTTCCTTAGTTACATCTTGCCGGTCGCGACAGCCGGGAGACCGAACCATTGGAAGGCAACCTGCCAGGCCACCTCAACAAGGATGGCATCCGCATTCATTCCAAAGACGATTTTGCCGGCATGCATGCCGCCGGTCGGCTTGCCGCGAACATACTTGACCGGATTACCGATCACGTTGTCCCTGGTGTTACCACTCTGGAACTGGATACGCTGATCCATCAGATGGTGATTGATGCGGGCGCCAAATCGGCCACGGTCGGCTACAAGGGCTATCAGCACGCCTCCTGCATTTCGATCAACCATGTGGTATGCCACGGCATTCCGTCGGAGAAGAAGAAACTCAACGCGGGCGATATTCTGAACATCGACGTGACGGTGATCGTGGACGGGTGGTTTGGTGACACCAGCCGCATGTATGTGGCGGGCCAGCCCAACCGCAAAGCGGCGCGTCTGATGGACATCACCCATGACGCCCTGTTTCAGGGCATCGCCCAGGTCAAACCCGGCAATACGTTTGGTGATATTGGAGCGGCCATTCAGCGCTATGCCGAGGCGCACCGCTGTTCCGTCGTGCGCGATTTCTGCGGTCACGGGCTTGGGCGGGTGTTTCATGCCGCGCCCAACGTGCTGCATTACGGCCGCTGGGGATCAAAGCCGGTTCTGGAGCCGGGGATGTTCTTCACCATTGAACCGATGATCAACCTGGGGCGGCCGGAAACCAAGGTTCTCGATGACGACTGGACGGCCGTCACACGGGACCGGTCGCTGTCGGCGCAGTTTGAGCACTCGATTGGTGTGACGGAGGATGGCTGCGAGATTTTCACGCTGTCCCCGGCCGGGCGCTTTCATCCGACCTGGAAGCGCGACGAAACCTAAACTTCAGCCTCCGACGGTGATGACCCGGCCGCCCGCGGCCTTGGCGTCCTCCGGGTCATGGGTGACGAGCACAACCGGCAGGCCGGCGGCACGGGCGTGATCGAAAACGAGGTTGCGAATCTGATCCCGCAGGCCCGCATCCAGTTTGGAAAACGGCTCATCGAGCAGTAGCGCCTTTGGTTGCGACAGCAGCACCCGCATGAGTGCCACGCGCGCCCTCTGGCCCCCAGACAGGGTTGCCGGGTCGCGGTCGGCAAATCCGGCGAGACCGACACCCGCGAGGGCTTCATCCACCGCCGCCATGCGCGCCTTGCGTCCTTTCACCGAGGGATGCAGGCCAAAGGCGAGGTTACCCCGCACGGAGAGATGCGGGAAGAGAACGTCGTCCTGGAAAAGGATGCCAACCTGCCGGTCCTGGGGCGGAAGAGCGGTAATGTCCCGGCCACCCAGGATGATACGACCCGATGTGTCGAATTCAGGGCTGATCGTGCCAGTCGCCATGGCGAGCAGCGTCGACTTGCCGGACCCGGACGGCCCCATGATCGACAGCGTTTCCCCCGGCGCGACCGTCGCGGAAAGGGTGAGGAGCCGCTGACCGTCGCGGGTCAGGATTACGTCCTGGAATTCGAGATCACCGTTAGAGGTCACTGTCGCGCCTCCATGGCCCTGCGGTTCCGCCAGACGAGCCTTGGTACCGCAAGTGCCACACCAAACCCGATAAACGGCAGGATCGCCTGGAGCAGACCATAGACACCGATCAGGCGGCGATCACCACCTGCCGTAAGCGCCACGGCCTCGGTGGTCAGGGTGGTCACGCGGCCCACGCCGATCAGGAGCGTGGGCAGATAGAGGCCCAGCGAAACGGCCAGGCCCACCGCCGCGGCGGTCAGAATTGGTGTCAGCATCAGTGGCAGGCGCACCCACCAGAAGATGCGCCACGGCCCGGAGCCGAGGGTCGCCGCAACGGTTGAAAACCGCGGATTAAGCGCCCTCCAAGGGTCAGAAAGTGACAGATAGACGTAGGGCAGGACAAACATGAGATGACAGACAAAAACTCCGAAATGGGTCCCGTCGAGGCCGGAGATCGCGCTGAGGATTTGCAGACCCAGTAAAAACGCAATCTGCGGCAGAATGAGCGGCAGATAGATGAGCCACATCCCCTGTCCGCGGTCCGGGGAACCGTCGAGGCGGGTTGTCTGCTGCAACTGGTACAGCACGAGGATCAGTGCCACGACCACACTTGCAACGGCAATCCCCATTCCGGTGGCCACGAGGGACAGGAGCGTGTCGCCCGACCGCATCCAGGTTTTGAGCGAGAACGCCTGAGGCAATGCGTCCGGGAAGCGCCAGAACCCGGCAAACGACCAGATTCCGAGGACCACGAGCCCCGCGAAGACCGCACCGGAAACGGCAAGTGCCGATACCAGGGCGATGGCACGCGGGAACCAGTCGGACCGCCCGCGGTGCCCCGCCATGATGCGCATCAGGGCCAAACGGGCGATAACAGTTTCACCGAAGCGCCAGAGCAGGAAGGCGAAGAGCACCAGTGCGAGTTGCAGTGTCGCCCCCGCGGCCGCCTGAAACCAGAGCGTGAGATCAGGGTCACGCATCCAGCCCGTCACCCGGACCGCGAGGGTCGCCGGTGTGGTGGGGCCGAGGATCAGCGCGACCTCAACCGTGGACATGGAGAAGGCCAGAACGGCGTAGACCGGCAGCCGGATCTGGGGGTAAACCCGTGGCAGAACGGTCCGGCACCAGCCCGAAACGCGACCATATCCAAGGGTCATGGCGGCGGCCAGTGTGCGGGAGGCATCGGCCTGGGGCAGTGCGGCAATGGTCATCAGCAGCAGGAACGGCACCTCCTTGATGACCAGACCTCCGATAAGTGTCAGACCCCAGGTGTCATGGATGATCAAAAGATCCGGCGGCGCGTTCCAGCCCGTCAACCAGGGTGACAACAGCCTCGACAGCCACCCGGATGGTGCAATCAGAAACGCGAGTCCAAATGCCGCCGCCGCGTGTGGGACCGACAATAGCGGTGACAGGACGCGCTCGACCCTGCGAAAACCGCGGGTGCCCTGAAAGGTTGCGACGATCAGTATGACCAGAATGACGGAAATTAGTGTGGCGGCGAGGCCGGTGCCGAGACTGAGCAGGGCGGACCGGAGGATGCCAGGTACCGCGAAAAGATCATGCCACGGTTGAAGCGAGAGGGTTTCGCCGCCCAGCGCAGGCATCCACCCAAAACCCGGGAGTATTGCACCGGCCAGCCCGGCCGTTACCGGGATGGCCAGGATCAGCGGAACCAGGCCGACGCGAAACCGGTGTTGAATGCCAGGCTGTCCAGCTATTGGGAAACCCCGTAGCGGGAAATCCAGTCTTCCGACAGGCGGTCCATCCAGCTTGGGTGTGGCTCCTGAAGCGCCTGGCCCAGCTCCTCGGGCGTCAGCGTGGCAACACCCAGTTCAAGCGAATCGAAGCGGGCGCGGTGGGTCTCGTTGAGCTTGTCCAGGTCGAGAACCGTGAAATTGCCCAGAACCTCGGGATCCTGCGCACGGGCCTGTGCCTCGGGCGACATCAGGAAGTTTGCGAAGACCATGGCCCCTTCCCTCGCCGAGGCGTTGTAGGGGATGGCCACGAAATTCGCGTTACCAATGGTTCCGCCCTCAAGGACATAGGAGCGCACGGTGTCGGGAAGCTCACCGGCCGCGATGGCGGCGCTGGCCTCGGACTGGTTGAAGGAGAACGCAATTTCAATCTCTCCATCTGCCAGAAGCTGTTTCATCTGGGTGCCGGTGGACGGATAGGCGCGGCCACTGCGCCAGAGATTCGGCGTCACACCATCGAGCCAGGCCCAAAGCGGTGCGGTCAGGTCCTCATAACGGTCCGGATCGACCGGCTCCTGAAGGACGGACGGGTCCTGCATAAGCTCATAGGCGGCCTGTTTGAGGAAGGTCAGGCCATGAAAATCCGGGGGCTGTGGATAGGTGAACCGACCGGGGTTTTCCTCCAGCCATTCGCCGATTGCGACGATGGATTTCGGCGGATCGGGCAGCGTTTCCGTATCGTGATAGAAAATCAGCTGCGCCATGCCCCACGGGGCCTCAAGACCATCGGTCGGCACCGTGAAATCGCTCTGGACGGTGGGTTTGCCCTCCACATCCACATACTGCCAGTTGGGAAGTTCCTCGGCCCAGGGGCCGTAAAGGAGGTCCTGCTCCTTCATGGAGGCGAAGTTGGCACCGTTGATCCAAATAAGATCAACCGACCCGTCCTCGTCACGACCCGCGGCCTTCTCCGAAACGACCTGGGACACGGCCTCGGCGGTATCGGCAAGTTTCACATGGGTAACGACTACGCCGCTGCGGTTGAGAATCTGTTCGGCCGCCCATTCGATATAGGCATTCCGGCGCGGATCGCCGCCCCAGGCGTGGAAATACACCTCCTGCCCGGTTGCCTTGGACTCAATCGCCGACCAGTGTTCCACGTCAATATGATGATCCGCCGCAGCAGTCGCGGCATGAAACAGGAACAACGGCACAACGGCGGCAAAAACGGATTTATGCATTCGACTTCCAATCGTTACGTACAGCCGGCAAATTCCCCGGCCTCCGGAGACTACCCATAGAATCTTTTCGGTACTCGCGTCCAAATTGTTTCACCAAAAACCGGATAGCATGATAAATCTTCCGTCGGGAGTTGCATTTGGCTCTAATCACAGGGAATTTTCGTCCTGAATTTTGCCATTGAGAGGAAATCGAAGATGATCCGAAGTCTGCTTGTCGTCACGGTCATCGCCATGCTGACCGCATCCTGCACCCGGGATGGGACGAAATGCGACGATGGCGGCGATGGCGGGGACAAAAACGGTATCGTCATTGACGGCGTGTGCCTCTGACGAAGGAAACGGCTGTCCAGTGAGTATTTCGAAGGACCGCGTAGCGGTACCGGTTAACGTGTGACTCCCTTAAGCGTGCTAGGTTTTCTGGGCCGGCAGGCCCGGTGGATTCTGCTTGGCGGGATCGCGCTTTGCTTTTTCATTCCCGAGGTGTCCCGGTTTCTGCGGCCGGCGCTGCCGTTTCTGGTCTGTGTCGTGCTTGGTCTCGCAATGGCGCGGGTGGATATGGTCGCGACGCTGCGCGCATCCGTTCAGCCTGGGCGTCTGGGATTCCTTTTTCTCGTCATGGTTGTACTGATGCCGGTCAGCGCCGGTATTTACCGGTTCGTCGCGACCGCGGTCGGGTTGGATACGGAGATGGTCATGGCGCTGGTGTATCTGGCGGCGGCGCCCCCCATCGCCTCGACGGGGACGCTGTGTTTCATTCTCGGCTACAACGCGAGGCTGGCCGTTGAGGTGACGGTGGCGTCAATGCTTTTGACGCCGGTGCTGGGGCCCCTGACCGTCGCGCTGTTTCTACCGGGTGAGGTCGTGATCACGCCGGTTGAGCTGGCGGTGAAGCTGTTTCTGATGATTGCGGGGGCGTGTCTTTTTGCACTCGTGCTCAATCTCGTGGCGGGGCGGGAAAGGCTGATGCGCTATTCGACCGAGCTGGATGGGGTGGGCGTCATTGCGCTGATCGTCTTCGTCATTCCGCTCTTTGACGGTGTGCCGCAGCTTTTGGCTGCGGATCCGGTGTGGGGTTTGAAGGTGCTGGTTTTGGCCACAATCGCCAATATTGGAGTGAACCTTTTGGTCCAGTTCCTGGCCGGTCTGGCCGGACCGCCGGGGGATACAGGTGCGCTGGGGGTTCTGTTCGGCAACAGAACAATTGCCATTTACCTGGCCGCCCTGCCGTTCATTGAAAGTTTTTCAGTATTTGTGGCGCTTTACCAGGTTCCAATGTTATTGACGCCGCTAATATTGCGTGCATTCTCTTTTCGCAATCGCAGCATTTGACAGAATCCGGACCGGTCCATAATAACCGGTCAGGGTGGGCGTTAACCATGGCCAACGGAACCGAGAGAGTTCCGGTCAATCAAGGAAGGAAGGGGATCCGTTCCAGTGATCATCGGTGTACCAAAAGAAATAGCATCGGGTGAGGCGCGTGTGGCGCTCACACCCCAATCCGCAGGGCAACTGGCCAAACTCGGTTACGAGGTGATCGTCGAGAGCGGTGCGGGTTCCGCAGCCCGTTTCACGGATGACGCCTATCGCGACGCCGGTGTTACCGTGGTAGATACCGCCGCCGACCTTTGGGCCAAGGCCGATGTTGTCGCCAAGGTGCGCGCACCGGAACCTTCCGAGGTAGAGGCCACCCGCGAAGGTCAGAAGCTGATCAGCTTCATTGCCCCGGCCCAGAACCCGGACCTGCTGGAGAGCCTGAAGGCAAAGGGCGTCACCACCATTGCCATGGACATGGTGCCCCGCATCTCCCGTGCGCAGAAGATGGACGCGCTGTCCTCGATGGCCAACATCGCGGGGTACCGCGCTGTCATTGAGGCCGGCAACAACTTCGGCCGCTTTTTCACCGGTCAGATCACCGCGGCGGGCAAGGTTCCCCCGGCGAAGGTTCTGGTCGTCGGCGCCGGCGTGGCCGGTCTGGCCGCCATTGGTACCGCCACATCGCTTGGCGCAATCACCCACGCCTTCGACGTGCGCCCCGAAGTGGCGGAGCAGATCGAGAGCATGGGCGCCGAGTTCGTGTTCCTGGACTTCGAGGAAGCCCAGCAGGACGGTGCGGCAACCGGTGGCTACGCGGCCCCGTCGAGCCCCGAATTCCGGGAAAAGCAGCTTGAGAAGTTCCGCGAGCTCGCCCCGGAGATGGACATTGTCATCACCACCGCTCTGATCCCCGGTCGTGACGCGCCGAAACTGTGGACCGAAGACATGGTTCACGCCATGAAACCCGGCTCGGTCATCGTCGACCTTGCCGCGGAAAAAGGCGGTAACTGTGACCTGACCGTACCGGACGAGAAAATCGTCACGGACAACGGTGTGACCATCATCGGCTACACGGATTTCCCGAGCCGGATGGCGACACAGTCCTCGACGCTTTACGCGACCAACATCCGTCACATGATGGACGACCTGACGCCGGAAAAAGACGGCAACCCGGTCATCAACATGGAGGATGACGTTATTCGTGGCGCCACGGTGACCCACGAAAACGAGATTACCTTCCCGCCTCCCCCTCCGAAGGTGGCCGCCATTGCGGCGCAGAAGCCCAAGGAAAAGAAAAAGGAACTGACCGCAGAGGAAAAGCGGGCCGAGGAGGTCGCGGCCTTCAAGGCGCAGACCAAACAGCAGGTCACGCTTCTTGCAGTTGGCGGTGCGCTGACCCTTCTGGTGGGTGCGGTGGCCCCGGCAAGCTTCATGCAGCACTTCATCGTGTTCGTGCTGGCGGTCTTTGTCGGCTTCCAGGTGATCTGGAACGTCAGCCATTCGCTTCACACGCCGCTGATGGCCGTCACCAACGCCATCTCCTCCATCATCATTCTGGGGGCGTTGATGCAGATCGGCTCGGGATCGTTCCTTGTCATTCTGCTGGCCGCACTCTCGGTCTTCATGGCCGGGATCAACATATTTGGCGGTTTCCTCGTAACACGGCGCATGCTCGCCATGTTCCAGAAGTCGTAAGGGGGCAGGAATAATGGAATTGGGATTCACCACCGCAGCCTACGTGGTTGCAGCCGTCCTCTTCATCCTCAGCCTTGGCGGACTTTCCGGCCAGGAAAGCGCCAAGCGCGCGGTCTGGTATGGCATAGTCGGCATGGCGCTGGCGGTTGTTGCGACACTGATCGGACCGGGATCCGGTCTGTGGCTTCTGTCGCTCATCCTCGTGCTTGCGGGCGGCGCCATTGGCTATGTCGTTGCAAAACGGGTTCAGATGACCGAAATGCCGCAGCTTGTTGCGGCCATGCACTCCCTGGTCGGCCTCGCCGCCGTGTTTGTGGGCTACAACGCCCATATCGAACTCGGTCGTGTGCTCGCCATGGACGAAACAGCCAGGGAAGCCCTGACCGGCTTTGCCGCCCTTCTCGCCCACAAGAGCCCGGTTGAGATCAACATCCTGCGCGTTGAGCTGTTCCTTGGCGTGTTCATCGGTGCGATCACCTTCACGGGCTCCGTCGTCGCCTATGGAAAACTAGCCGGCAAAGTCACCAGTGCGGCAACGAAACTGCCCGGCGGTCATGCGCTGAACGCCGGTGCTGCCGCCATCTCGCTGCTCTGCCTGATCTGGTACTTCAATACCGGTGGCTTCTTCCCGCTGTTTCTGATGACGCTGGCCGCGCTCTTCATCGGCTATCACCTCATCATGGGTATCGGCGGTGCGGACATGCCGGTGGTTGTATCCATGCTGAACAGCTATTCGGGCTGGGCGGCCGCAGCGATTGGCTTCTCGCTGGGCAATGACCTTCTTATCGTGGTTGGTGCGCTTGTGGGTTCGTCCGGTGCCATCCTGTCCTACATCATGTGTAAGGCCATGAACCGGAACTTTGTGTCCGTGATCCTCGGTGGATTTGGCGGCACGGGTGGACCTGCAATGGAGGTTGAGGGCGAGCAGATCGCCATCGACGCCGACAGTGTGGCCTCCGCTCTGGAAGACGCCGACAGCATTATCATCGTGCCAGGGTACGGCATGGCGGTGGCGCAGGCGCAGGGTGCGATTTCCGAACTGACGAAGCTGCTTCGCGGCAAGGGCAAGGAGGTGCGTTTCGCAATTCACCCCGTTGCCGGTCGTCTGCCGGGACACATGAACGTTCTGCTGGCCGAGGCGAAGGTGCCCTACGATATCGTTCTGGAAATGGACGAAATCAACGACGACTTCCCTTCCACGGATGTGGTGATCGTTGTTGGCTCGAACGACATCGTAAACCCCGCCGCCCAGGACGATCCGAACTCCCCGATCGCCGGTATGCCGGTTCTGGAAGTGTGGAAAGCCAAGCAGGTGTTCGTATCCAAGCGTGGTCAGGGTACTGGCTATTCCGGTATCGAAAACCCGCTGTTCTACAAGGAAAACACCCGCATGTATTACGGCGATGCCAAGGAAAGCGTAAACGCGCTACTACAGCGCATCAGCTGACGCTTGTTTTTGACGGGGTCGCGCGCCCCGTCAAAACAACCAAACCCCGCCCTTACCGGCGGGGTTTTTCTTTGCCTGATTACAGTGGATCAGAAAGGCACCGGCGCGGCGAATTTGATCCATGCGCCGCCATCGGGGTTCATAACCGTGATGTCGCTGGCATGGAGCTGCAACCTGTCCGCCGCCGCGAGCGCGGCACCCTGGGCGTAGAAACCGTCGCCAAGGATGGGGTGGCCAAGTTCACGCATGTGAACCCTCAACTGGTGACTGCGACCCGTTTGCGGTTTGAGTTCCATCCGGGTATGGCCGTCCGGTTCCCGCTCCAGGACCTTCCAGCGCGTCACCGCCGGTTTACCCCGCTCATAACACACCATTTGCAATGGGCGGTTGGGCCAGTCGCAGATGAGGGGCAGGTCAATGAAACCCTCATCCTGGGCGACATGCCCGTCCACGCGGGCCACGTAGGTTTTGCGTGTCTGCCGCCGCTCGAACTGCCAGTTGAGGTGCCGCTGTGCGAGCCGGGTACGGGCAAAGAGGATGACACCGGACGTATCCATATCGAGGCGATGGATCAGCAGGCTTTCGGGAAAGGCGGCTTTCACGCGGGCCTCAAGGCAATCCTGCGGGCCCGGCGGCTTGGCAGGAACGCTCAGCAAACCTGAGGGCTTGTCAAACGCGAGAAGGCTGTCATCCTTGTGGACAAGCCTGAGACCAGGTTCCGGGTCGTAAACCTGACCCATATCAAGGCGCAACATTTTGGAATCCGGTTTCATCAGGTCAGCGCATAAAGTGGAGGGGTCAAAATGTATAGCAACATTCTTGTGCCGGTGGACCCGACGCATGTCGAGGTGGCGGACAGACTGATTGAGGTGGCGAATAAACTGGTCAGCGATGGTGGAAGCATCACCGTGGTGTCCATCATAGAGCCGCTTCCGGCCTATGTTCAGGGCTATCTGGCGGCAAATGCGCTCACGGACACGATTGCGGCGAACAAAAACAAGGCCAGGGAGACGCTGGAACAGCTGCAAACCAAGGTGCCGGGCACGTCGCACGCCCTGCTTGACGAGGGGCATCCGCCGTCGGAAATCCTCCGGCTGGCCAAGGAGGGCAACATGGATCTGATCATCCTTGGCAGCCATCGTCCGGCGCTGAAGGACTACATGCTCGGTTCAACCGCAGCCCGCGTGGTGCGCCACGCGGAATGCAGCGTGATCGTCGAGCGGTCGGTTATCGTCAGGCAGTAAGCGACCTGAGCTCCGCCAAAAGCCCGGCGGTTGATCCGTCTTTGGTGTCCAGGCCCTCGCCGGTCTGGACCAGCGGCAGAAGTGCGGTCGCCAGTTCCTTCCCGAGTTCCACACCCCACTGGTCGAAGCTGTTGATGCCCCAAATGACACCTTCGACGAATACGCGATGCTCATAGAGCGCGATGATCCGACCCAGTGTCGCCGGGTCGAGGCGCGCGTAGATCAGCGTGGTTGAGGGACGATTGCCTGGGAAGACCTTGTGCGGTGCGAGGGCCGGGTCGTTGACGAGGCCCTTCGCTGTCTCCAGGTCACGGCCCTTCATCAGCGCCTCGGACTGCGCGAGGCAATTTGACAGCAGCAACTCGTGGTGGTGACGCAGGTCGCTCTCGTGTCCGTTCGCCGCGACCAAAAACTCACAGGGGATCACGTTGGTGCCCTGATGGATCAACTGGTAGAAAGCGTGCTGACCGTTGGTGCCGGCCTCGCCCCAGACGATGGGACCACTGGCGGAGGACAGGGTCTCGGATTCCAGGTTCACACCCTTGCCATTAGATTCCATGTCGAGCTGCTGCAAATATGCGGGCAGGCGCGACAGGCGCTGGTCGTAGGGCAGAACCGCGCGGGACGGATAGCCACAGAAATTGCGGTGCCAAATGCCCACGAGGGCCAGAAGAACCGGCATGTTCTGCGGCAAAGGTGTTTCCTGGAAGTGTCGGTCCATTTCGTGCGCGCCGGAAAGGAACTCCTTAAACCGCTCCGGACCAATGGCAATCATCAGCGGCAGCCCAACCGCCCCCCAGACGGAATAGCGTCCACCAACCCAGTCCCAGAACCCAAACACCCGTTCGTCGGAAATGCCGAAAGCGGCCGTTTTCTCCAGCGCGGTTGAAACCGCCGCGAAATGCTGGTCCGCGGCCTTTTCGCCCAGCGCCGAACGGAGCCAGCCCTGCGCCGTTTTGGCGTTGGTCATGGTCTCGATGGTGGTGAAGGTCTTGGACGCAATAACGATCAGGGTCGTTGCCGGGTCGAGCGGTGCCAGCACGTCATGGATATGCGCGCCATCCACGTTGGAGACGTAATGCAGCTTCGGTCCGTCGTGATATGGCGCGAGTGCCAGTGTTGCCATTACGGGGCCGAGATCGCTGCCGCCAATGCCGATATTGACGACATCGGTGAATTTCTGACCGCCGGACGCGGCAATGGAGCCGTCGCGTACGCCATTGGCAAAGGCGGTCATGTTGTCGAGAACCCGGTTGACCTCGGGCATGACATCCTCACCATCGACCAGAACGGGCGTGTTTGACCGGTTTCGCAGCGCCGTGTGCAGAACAGCGCGGTCCTCGGTCGTGTTGATTTTCTGGCCCGCGAACATCTCGTCGCGGCGGGTCGGCACGCCGCTGGTCTCCGCAAGCTGAATGAGCAGCGTCAGAGCGTGCGAATCGAGGTTCGTCTTGGAGAAATCAAGCCGCATGTCCCCGAGCGTCGCGGAGAACTCTTGGAACCGGTGCGGGTTCCGGTCGAAAAGTGACGTGATGCGGCGGTCTTCCGAGCTTTTTGCCGCCTCCTCAAGCTCCTGCCAGATCCGCTGCGTCATTTCTTTATGCTCCCAGCTGCGATGCCTCGCGGGCGATCGCCTCAATCTCGTCCCATTTTCCGGCATTCATCAGATCAGCCGGTGCAACCCACGATCCGCCCACGCATAGCACGTTCGGCAGCGACAGGTAATCAGCCGCGTTCTGCGGGGTAACGCCACCGGTCGGGCAGAAATTGATCTGCGGGATCGGGCCGTTCCAGGCTTTCAGCACCGGCGCACCGCCATTGGCCTCCGCCGGGAAGAATTTGCAGACGTCATAGCCACGGGAATACATTTTCATGGCTTCGCTTACGGTGGCCGTCCCGCCCAGCAGCGGCAGGTCCTCGGCCTCGCAGGCATCGATCAGTTCGTCGGTAATGCCTGGGGATACACCGAACAGGGCGCCGGCCTCTTTCGCCGCGCGCACATCCGCAGGCGACAGCAGCGTGCCCGCCCCAACGACGCCGCCCTCAACGGTTGCCATCTCGCGGATCACGTCGAGCGCGTTCGGCGTGCGCAGGGTCACTTCCAGGACGGGAAGTCCACCGGCCACCAGCGCTTTGGCCAGAGGAACGGCATGCGATGTATCCTTGACGACCAGAACGGGAATGACCGGCGCAAGACCGCAAATCTCCCGGGAATATTTGGCTGCGTCCTGTGGCGTCATCTGTATCTCTCCATTGAAACGCTGGATGCACCGGTTTCGGCGGGTCCAACGGCATTTCGGAAGGTGGCAAACAGTTCGCGTCCCGTTCCGGTTTCATTCGCTGTCAAAATGGCTCTGGTTGGATGACGGTCGAACACACCGGGGGTCAGTACGTCAAGTGTTCCGTTCACGGCGTCGACTTTAACGACGTCCCCGTCCTGCAAAAGCGCGAGCGGACCGCCGTCCAACGCCTCCGGGCTGACGTGGATCGCCGAGGGAACCTTGCCGGATGCGCCCGACATGCGGCCGTCGGTGACCAGAGCTACGCGGAGCCCCCGGTCCTGCATCACCGCGAGAACCGGTGTGAGGCTGTGGAGTTCGGGCATTCCGTTGGCCTTTGGCCCCTGGAAGCGCACGACAACGACCATGTCGCTGATCAGTTCACCAGCCTTGAACGCGGCTTTTACCTCATTCTGGTCATGGAAAATCCGTACGGGTGCCTCAATGATCTGGCGTTCCGGCGCCACGGCGGAGACTTTCATCACGCCGGTTCCAAGATTGCCGCTCAGGCGGCGCGTGCCGCCGGTTGACTGGAACGGATCGGACATGGGACGCAGAATTTTGTCGTTCAGCGTCTCTTTGGCGCCATCTTCCCAACTCAGGGCGCCATCGACGAGCTTCGGCTCCTGAACGTAGTTTCCGAGACCATCGCCAACCACGGTCTTCGTGTCCGGGTGAAGCAGGCCACCGTCGAGAAGTTCGCCAATCATGTAGCCAAGCCCTCCGGCCGCGTGGAAGTGATTCACGTCGGCAAGTCCGTTCGGATAGACCCGCGCCATAAGCGGCGTGGCATCGGAGAGTTCCGCAAAATCCTCCCAGTCCAGCACCACGCCCGCGGCACGGGCCATGGCGATCAGGTGGATCAGCAGGTTGGTGGAGCCGCCCGTGGCGTTCAGGCCGACGATACCGTTCACGAAAGCCCGCTCGTCGAGCACGTCACACACCGGCGTGTACTCATTGCCAAGCGCGGAGATCGAGAGCGCCCGCTTGGCCCCCTCAATTGTCAGCGCCTCACGCAGGGGCGTGCCCGGGTTCACGAAACTGGAGCCGGGCAGGTGCAGCCCCATGAACTCCATGAGCATTTGGTTGGTGTTCGCCGTGCCGTAGAAAGTGCAGGTGCCGGGGCCGTGATAGGACGCCATCTCGGCCTCCATCAGCTTGTCACGCCCGACCTCGCCGGTTGCGAACTGCTGGCGTACCTTGGCCTTCTGGTCGTTGGGAATACCACTTGGCATCGGTCCAGCGGGCAGGAACACGGCCGGAAGGTGACCGAACGTGGCCGCTGCAATCACCAGACCAGGAACGATCTTGTCGCAGACGCCGAGGTAAACCGTGCTGTCAAAAACATTGTGGCTGAGCGCAACACCTGCCGCCATGGCAATCACGTCGCGGGAGAACAGGCTGAGTTCCATGCCCGGCTGACCCTGGGTGACGCCGTCACACATGGCGGGAACACCACCCGCGACCTGTGCCGTACCGCCGACCCTGGCCGCGGCCTGACGGATGAGCGCCGGATAGGTCTCGAAGGGCTGATGCGCCGAGAGCATGTCGTTATAGGCGGTGACGATGCCGAGGTTTCCGGCGCTCTCGCCAACAAGGATGTCCTTTTCCCCGTCGCTCATCGCCGCATAGGCGTGGGCCTGGTTGCCGCAGGTCAGATGCGCCCTTCGCGGCCCCTCGTCCCGCGCCCGGGCCATCCGCTCGAGATAGGGTTTGCGCACCGGAGCGGACCGCTCGACGATGCGGTCTGTTACACGGACGACAGTGGCATTCAGGCTCATGTCAAATTCCTCGTAGTATCAGGTGGCGTAGTGGACCGTGACCGGGCGCTCCGCCTCAAAAACCGTGCGGACGGGGGCTTCCGCCGCCGGCCCGTCTTCGAGCGCTGTTTCGAGCGCGGTCATTTTCTCCGGCCCCTGGATCAGGATGTGGGCGTTTTTTGCGGATTTCAGCACCGGCCCCGAGAGGGACAGCCGCGATTCCGGCTGACCGGCCGGATTGACCTCGACCAGAACCGGAGCGTCATCGGCCACCGCGTCCTCCAGCTCCTTCGCATCCGGGAACAGGGACGCGGTGTGCATGTCGGCACCCATGCCAAGAACCAGCACATCGATGGGCAGAATCGCGTGAACCCGCTCCCGGGCTTCATTCAACGGGTCGGCACCGGCGTTGTAGTTGATCAGCGTGGCCTGCGCCGCATGGTTGTGGAGCAGGGTTTCGCGTACGAGGCGGGTATTCGAACGGTCGGAATCCTCCGGCACCACGCGTTCGTCGGTGAGCAACACGGTAACATTCGACCAGTCCATGTCCTCTTCGGACAGCATTTCCAGAAACGGACCGGGCGTTGTGCCTCCGGGAACGGCGAGACTGGCCTGCCCATTGGTGGCCAGTGCCCGGCGCAGTTCACTGGCGACGGTGTCGGCTATACCGCGCATCAGGGCAGTGCGATCGGGCCAGGTTTTGATGGAAACGTTGGAATAACTCACGCTGAAATCTCTCGCCAGAGGTGCCCCTCGGCACCGGTCAGCTTGTAGGATTCGATAGGCCCGCCGGTTTTCGGATCGTAGGGCAGCGGCCGGACGGAACTCTCCGACCAAAGCTTGATGATCGGGTCGGTCCAGGCCCAGGCAGCCTCCACCTCGTCGCCCCGCATGAACAGGGTCTGATCCCCGCGGATCACGTCCATGATCAGACGCTCATAGGCCTCGGGCATGACACCCGCCTCCTCGCCCAGCGCATCGGCAAATGTCATGTCGAGAGGCACCTCGATCAGGCGCATTCCGCCGGGGCCCGGATCCTTGATCGTTACGCGCATGGTAATGCCCTCATCCGGCTGAAGCCGAATAATCAGGGCATTGCCCTTTTGCGCATCGACCTGCGGGAATATGGTGTGAGGCGGATGTTTGAAGGTTACCACGATTTCCGACAGCCGCGCACCGAGTTTCTTACCCGTTCTTAGGTAAAAAGGTGTACCAGCCCAGCGCCAGTTTGAGATGTGGCAACGCAAAGCAACGAAGCTTTCGGTCCTACTGCTGGGATCGCCCACGTGGTCAAGATAGCTCCCCTCGTCACCAGTTGCACGATACTGCCCCCGAACCGTGTCGGAAGCGGACAACGGATCCAGTGCGCGGATAACCTTGAGTTTTTCGTCGCGCACGGCATCAGGTTCAAACCGGGCGGGCGGCTCCATCGCGGTCAGGCAGAGAAGCTGCATCATGTGGTTCTGGACCATGTCCCGCATGGCTCCGGATTTGTCGTAATAGGCGCCACGCCCCTCGACACCCACGGTTTCGGCCACGGTGATCTGGATATGCTCCACGTGCCGCGCGTTCCAGAGCGGCTCGAAAAGGGCATTCGCAAACCGGATTGCCATCAGGTTCTGGACCGTCTCCTTGCCGAGATAGTGGTCGATCCGGTATATCTGCTGCTCGCAGAAGCTCTGCGACAGGGACCGGTTGAGCGCCACAGCGGATTCAAGGTCATGGCCAAGGGGTTTTTCAACAACAATTCGGCTGTCCGGCGTTGCGATACCCGATTTGGACAGGCGGGTTGCAATGTCCTCGAACAGCGACGGTGCCACGGAAAGATAGAACGCCCGGATGCTGTCCGAGCGCTCGTTTAGCAGTTTTTTAAGTTCGGGCCAGCCGTTGGTGCCTTTGGCATCGATCTGCACGTACTCGATGCAGTTCAGGAAGTTTTTGACAACCTCGGGCTTCAGCACTTTCGGATCAACGAACTCGTCCAGTGCCTCGGAAACCGTCTTCCGGAACGCTTTTACGTCCATTTCGGACCTGGCGGCACCAACGATCCGGGCATCCGTGGGCATTTGGCCAACGGCCATGCGACGGTAAAGGCTGGGGAAAATTTTACGACGTGCGAGGTCGCCGGTGCCGCCGAAGATCACAAGATCAAAGGGCTGAACCGGAATAACCGTTGATACCATTTACGTGTCTTTCGTTGGTCTAGTTCAGATCGGAACGACGCGGCATGTCCGCACCGCGGCGGGAGCAGGTAATGGCAGCGGCGCGGGCCGCAAAATTGAGGATGTCGGACAGACCGTCCGAATCCATGTTGTCGAGAGCCGCCTTCGGCCCGCCCGGCTCTTCCATCAGGCGGGTCAGCAGGGCCGCCTGGAACGTGTCCCCGGCCCCGACAGTGTCGATCACCTCCGACTTGGGCGGTGTGGCGGTGGCGGTAGCACCATTGGCCAGAACGGCCCGCGCCGGCCCGGACCCGTCGGTGACCGCGACCATCTGCACGCCCCGCTCGATCAGTTGCGCGGAGTATTCCTCGGCCGACATGCCAGGATGCAGAATTTCCAGATCCTCGGCGCTGATTTTTACGAGGTTCGCATGTCCGTAAAGCTTGTCGAGGCGGATGCGCCAGATGCCCATGTCAGGCTCAACGGTCGGGCGGATGTTGGGGTCGAGCGAAATGAAACGGTCGTCAAACTTCTCTGCCAGATGCGCCAGCACGCCCGCCACGGGCGGAGCGACAACAGAAAACGATCCGAAATGGAAGCCGGTCACGTCAGAGCCGATCTCCGGCAGTTCCTCAAGCGTAACCCCCGACCCGGCCGAATTCTCGTCGTAAAACTGATAGGCGGGAACACCCACCGAATCGACACCCACCACACTCAGCGTCGTGGGCCGGTCGGTGGAGATGGCATAGCGGGTGGAAACATTCTCGGACCGCAGAACGGTTTCAAGACGCTGACCCAGCATGTCCGTGGAGATACCCGTCAGCAGCCCGGAATCGGCGCCAAGGCGGGACATTCCGATGGCAACATTGAAAGGCGAACCGCCAGCGCGCGCATCGTATGTCGCGATGCCGGGTCCCTGTTCGTTCTCAAGAAACAGGTCGAACAGCGCTTCTCCACAGACCAAAAACATGTATCGCTCCCCCGCTCATTTCCGGCAAAGGCTATAAATCACGAAAAGTGATTTATTCCAAGCACTGTTTTCAGGCTAGCGGAGAATCATCTGTGATGAAAGGAAATTCCATTTGAATCAAAGAGATGAAGTTTCTCCCGCGCCGCTGTCAGCTTGATGCTCTCACCTTTTTTCAACCGATGGATCCCTGGAAGCTTGGCAATCGCGGGCTCATCCCCGCCAATTTTTGCGAGGTGGACCAGCGTGGTTTCACCAAGGCCCTCAATGATTTCCACGGTGCCATTCACCAGGACGCCCTCCTGCGAGGGTACGAGATCCTCGGGCCGAATGCCCAACTGCACTGCCGTGCCCATATCTGCATCGGCGCTTGGAACAGACACATGGGCCGTGCCCCCGGCCTCAAGCTCCACGGCCGTCTCGGCGCCCGTTGAGACTACCTTGCCGTGAAAGATGTTCATGGCAGGAGAGCCAATGAACTGCGCCACAAAGAGGTTTGCCGGGCGCTCATAGAGCTCCAGGGGCGACCCCACCTGCTCAATATCCCCACCATGCAGCACCACAATCCGCGAGGCCAGGGTCATGGCCTCAACCTGGTCGTGGGTCACGTAGATCATGGTCGAATCGGGCAGGCTCTCCTTCAGCTGCGCAATCTCAATTCGCGTGGCGACGCGCAGGGCCGCATCAAGGTTCGAGAGCGGCTCATCGAAAAGGAACACCTTCGGCTGCCGCACAATCGAACGACCGATTGCAACACGCTGACGCTGACCACCCGACAGTGCTTTGGGCAGACGGTCGAGATAGGGCTCAAGCTGAAGCATCTTCGCCGCGCGATCCACCGCCGCCTCAATCTCCGCCGGCGGGGTTTTGGCGATTTTCATGCCGAACGCCATGTTTTCACGGACGGTCATGTGGGGGTAAAGCGCGTAGGACTGGAACACCATCGCGATACCACGCTGCGCGGGCGGCACGTCATTCATGCGAACGCCGTCGATCTGAAGGTCACCGCCGCTGATTTTCTCCAGCCCCGCAATCATGCGCAGAAGGGTGGATTTGCCGCAGCCGGAGGGTCCGACGAACACGATCAGCTCGCCGGTGTTGATGTCGAGATTGATATTCCGCAGAACCTCAACCGGACCATAGGATTTGGAGACGTTTGAAAGTGTTAGCTCAGCCATTGTTCCCCCCGGAATTTTGGTTTGTCTTTTGTCGTGCAAAGAACGCCTGACCACCGTCCAGATGCGCCATGCCGTGTTCGATCTGCGCCTCGAATCCCGGCGCGGCGACCTGCTCCCATTCGCCATCAGGCAGCGAAACCGTGAGTGGCGATTTCATCAGGTTGAATGCGCAGAACATGCTCTCGCCTGGCATGGTCCGCACAAAGGCCACATGGCCGTCGCCAATATCGCGAACCTCGAACTCACCCTTGGCCAAAACGGCGTGATCCTTACGCCACGCGATCATGTCGCGGTAGAAGGACAGCATTGAGGCCGGGTCGCCTTCCTGAACCTCGACCGCGGCGTTTACGTGATCGGCCGATACCGGCAGCCAGGGTTTCGACTGACTGAAACCGCCATTGCTGTTGTCTTTCTGCCAGACCATCGGCGTGCGGCAACCGTCCCGGCCCTTGAATTTTGGCCAGAACCGCTTGCCATAGGGGTCCTGAAGCGCCTCAAACGGCACATCTGCCTCCCGCAGGCCCAGTTCCTCGCCCTGGTACAGGCACACGGAGCCGCGCAGCGACAGCATCAGCGCCAGATAGACCCGCAGCATGTCCTCATCGAGGTTCCAGCGGGAGGAATGGCGCTCAACATCGTGGTTCGAAAATGCCCAGCAGGCCCAGCCGTCTGCCGCGACCTTGCTGAATTTCTGCAGCACCTCGCCAACGCGTCGACCGGTCGGAGCATCAGGCGCCAGGAACTCAAACGCGTAGCACATGTGCATCAGGTCATCGCCACGGGTGTATTCGCCCATGATCTGCATGCCACGCTGTGCGTCCCCGACCTCACCCACGGCGGCGGTATCCGTGTACTCGTTCATCAGGGCGCGCAACCGTCGCAGGAAACCAGTCATTTCGGGACGGCTTTTGTCGAACAGATGATCCTGATGGTTGTACGGGTTCACGGCCGGCGCAGTGGAATAGTCGCGATCCTCCGGCGCCAGCGGCGGATTGCTCCGCAATTCCTCATCGTGAAAGTAGAAGTTGATCGTATCGAGCCGAAACCCGTCCACACCCCGGTCCAGCCAGAACCGGGCAGTGTTCAGCAGCGCGTCCTGCACTTCCGGTTCATGGAAATTCAGATCCGGCTGCTGGGTCAGGAAGTTGTGCATGTAGTACTGCAGACGCTCCGAGTCCCACTCCCAGGCCGGGCCGCCAAAGATCGACAGCCAGTTGTTGGGCGGCGTTCCGTCCGGGCTCGGTTCGGCCCAGACATACCAGTTGGATTTAGGGTTATCCCGGCTCGAGCGGCTTTCCTTGAACCACGGATGCTGGTCAGAGGTGTGGCTGATGACGAGGTCGATCAGCACACGAATACCCAGTTCATGCGCCCGTTCGATCAGGGCATCGAAATCGGCCAGTGTGCCAAACATCGGATCAATGTCGCAGTAATCCGTGATGTCATACCCGAAATCCAGCATGGGAGATTTAAAGATCGGAGATATCCAGACCGCATCCGCACCCAGTTTTGCCACATGCGGCAGGCGCTGGATAATCCCCTGGAGGTCCCCGATGCCGTCGCCGTCGGAATCCTGGTATGAGCGCGGATAGATCTGATAGATCACCGCGCCACGCCACCAGTCCGGATCGGAACGCAAAGCTGAATTTGTCGCCACGGGTTTACTCACTTCTACTTGACGGACCCGGCCAGCAGGCCGCGAACCAGGTAACGCTGCATCGAGAAGAACACGACGAGCGGAATTGCGATTGATACGAATGCCGAGGTCGCCAGGATCTCCCACTGACCGCCGCGCGAACCAAGCAGGTTCACCAGGCGCCCGGTCAGAACCAGAGTGTCATCATCCGTGCCAAGGAACACCAACGCCACCAGCAGGTCATTCCACGTCCACAGGAACTGGAAGATCGCAAAAGACGCCAGCGCCGGGAAACTCAGTGGCAGAACGATTTTGACAAAGATTTGGAAATCCGTCGCACCGTCGACCCGCGCGTTCTCGATGATGTCCTTGGGCAGGCCAACCATGTAGTTGCGCAGCAGATATATGGCGAGCGGCAGACCAAAGCCGGTATGCGCCAGCCAGGTGCCCAGATAACCCTTACCGATACCGATGTCGTTGTGCAGCTGCAGAAGCGGGATCAACGCGAGCTGCAACGGGACCACCAAAAGCCCCACGACAGCAGCAATCAACAGCGCACGACCGGGAAAATCCATCCAGGCCAGTGCATAGGCCGCAAATGCCGCAATCAGAATGGGAATGATCGTCGCCGGAATGGACACCGTCAGTGTATTGATAAACGACTTCCCAATACCGGCCGCCGCGGTCGAACTGAACAGCACGTTGCGGTAGTTTTCGAGTGTGAAATCAGGTGGTGACGACACGGTCGAAAAGATCCGGGGCAGACGTTCACCCTCAAAACTCTCCGGTCCGGACAGAACGAACCGGCCTTCTTCCGAAAGGACCAGGGTCTCCCCATCTCCGAGGTCGGCCACGTCGCCGGGGCCATATGCCTCCGTTTCCCGGGAGCTCGTCCCCCAGGCGGATACCGAAACGGAAGAGTTCTCAAACAGATCGCCCTCAATCACGAACATGCCGTCGCGCTCGACCTCATCGCCGCTGATGCGGATGGCGGGGTTCTGACGCTCCTGTGTCGACAGGGCCGACCACCAGCCGCTCGACGCGATCTGATCACCCGTGCGGAACGACGACACGAACAGACCAACGGTCGGGAAGACCCACGCCGCGACCAGCAGCACAACGGACAGGTGAACCGCCCAGACCAGGGATGATTTTTTGCCTACGACTTCGCTCATTGCACCATCCCCCCTATTTCAGTTCCTTGCGAACGTTGTGCACGTTCCAGATCAAAATCGGCAGAACCAGCAGCATGATGACCATCGCCGCGGCGGAGCCCACACCCCAGTCAAACGACCGGAACATCTTGTCATACATGTAGTTGGCGAGAACCTGCGTCTCCCACTGGCCGTTGGTCATGGCCAGAACGATGTCGAACACCTTGAGCACAACGAGCGTAATGGTCGTCCAAACCACCACGATCGTGCCCATAATCTGCGGCACCTTGATCTTGAAGAAAATCTGGAAAGGATTCGCGCCGTCGATGATTGCAGCTTCCACCGTCTCCTCGGGAATACCACGCAGGGCGGCGGACAGGATCACCATCGCGAAACCGGTCTGGATCCAGATCAGCACGACCATCAGCAAAAAGTTGTTCCACGGAATAATGGTCAGCCACGTCTGCGGCTCGCCACCCATCCAGACCCAGATGGCGTTGAGGACGCCGATCTGATCCTGGCCCTCCGGGCGTGTGTCGTAGATCAGCTTCCAGATTACCGACGCGCCAACGAAGGAAATTGCCATGGGCATAAACACCATCGACTTGGCGATGCTGCCCCAGCTGATCCGGTCGGTCAGCTGCGCGGCAAGCAGCCCAAACGCGGTCGACATCGCCGGCACGATCAGAAGCCACAGGAAGTTGTTGCGAAGCGCTTCCCAAAACTTCGGTTCCGCCATCATCGCACTGTAATTGGCTAAGCCGACGAAGGCGCCGCCGGCGTCCCGGTCGGTCAGGGAGAGCCACAATGTGGCGACAACCGGATAGGCGAGGTAAAGCCCAAGGGCGAATACGGCCGGAAAGAGAAACAGCCAAGGCCGGACCATGTTGGCGCGGTTGATGTTGCGCCCCATATCCTTGCCTTTGGCCGGAAAAATGACCTTATCGAGTATCTGGTTGGAAAAGTAAAAGTACCCTACACACCCCCCAACCCCAAGGATGATCGTGATAATACCCTGCAATGCCGGATGCATGAGCCCCTCCCCTGGCTGATTAAAGGAGACCCCGCACTCGGCGGAGCCTCACAATTAGTTTGGCTTATTTCAGGCCATCCCAGCTGCTCTGAATTTCGCCAGCAACCTCGGCGGCATCCTTGCCACCGGCATAGTCAACCATACCGGTCCAGAAGGTGCCGGCACCCACACCGGCGGGCATCAGGTCCGAACCGTCAAAGCGGAACGTGGTCGCGTCGAGAAGGATGCTGCCCATTTTCTTGAGAGTCGAATCTCCGTAGAGCTCGGTGTCCACTGACTGCAGCGGTGTGAGGAACCCGGTCTGGGCCATCCATACCTCGTGAGCGATTGGGGTTTTCAGGAATTCAATGAAAGCACGGGACGCAGGGGTATCATTGGTTATGAAAGCCAGCGTACCGGCACCAAGAACCGGATTGCCCAGATCTTTTTCAGCGTATGACGGGAAGTAGAAGAAGTCCGCGTCGATGCCCAACTCGGTGCCTTCCGGGAAGAAGGACGGAATGAAGGAGGCCTGGCGGTGCATGTAGCACTGCGGCGGCGAGGAGAAGAGACCTTTCGGACTGTCGCGGAAGTCGGTTGACGCCACCGCTCCAGCACCACCGGCAACATAGTCGTCATTGCGGGCAAAGGCGCCAAATTCCTCGATGGCGGCCACAACGCGCTCGTCATCAAACGGAATTTCGTTGTTGGTCCACTGGTCGTAAACCTCGGCGGGCTGAGTGCGCAGCATCAGATCCTCAACCCAGTCGGTCGCGGGCCACCCGGTAGCGCCACCTGACCCCAGACCGATGCACCACGGTGTCCCCCCATCCGCGACGATCTGGTCATTCAGGGCTTTCAGCTCCTCCATCGACTCCGGAACTTCGTATCCCGCATCCTCGAAGTTGTCGGGCGAGTACCAAACGAGGGATTTCACGTCAATTTTGTAGGGGAACGCATAGAGACGGTCCTCGCCGTCCGGACCGGCATAGGTGCCAAGACCCACCCAGCTGTCACCGGCGGCGTAATTGTCAGCCAGCCAGGACGCGGTTTCCTCGCCCAGCGGCTCGACAAAACCTTTGGAGACAAGGTTCTGGATCAGGCCAGGCTGCGGCAGGATCGCGATGTCCGGCGGGCTGCCGGCCTCGGTGTCGATCACGATCTGCTGCTCGTAAGATTCGGAAGATGAGTAGTTGACGGTCGCACCCGTTGCCGCCGCAAAATAGGCCCACACGCTTTCGGCAAGCGCCTGGTCATCGCCGCGCCACGGTCCAAACAGGTTCAGGGTCTGGCCGGACAGGTCGTTTGCCTCCGCGAAAGCATTGTAGCTGTCCCAGTTGTAACCACCCTCACCCGGCGTAAATTTCAGATCCTGGGCGGATACCGACCCCGCGGCAAGCGCGAGTCCGGCAACACCGGCCAATAGCGATTTCCTCATTTGGTAGTCTCCCATTTTTCCGACCCTTACAGGCCGCTGCAGTTTTTTTCTTCGGCTCAATGCATGGCATTCAAACCGTTTTGAATGCCAAACGAATGCGCCAGCCCCCCAATTCTGTCAAGTAATTTGACAGATTGCCAGAAAAAAAAGGATTGTCAGCATCAGGGGTTTTTGCAACGATCCAAAGCGCTTTGGAGGCCTCCTGATAAAAATGAACCTTAAGGAACTTGCAAAACTGCTTGAATTGTCGCCGACAACCGTCAGTCGCGCGCTGAACGGCTACCCGGAAGTTAACGCCAACACGCGTGAACGGGTGACCGCGGCGGCCCGAAAATACGGTTACGCACCGAATCAGGTCGCCAAGCGTCTTGCCACGGGCCGGTCGCACACCATCGGCCACGTCATTCCCATTTCCGGCCACCAGATGATCAACCCGATCTTCGCCGAATTCATGGCTGGCGCCGGAGAGGTCTATTCAACGCGGGGCTACGATTCCATTCTGTCGGTGGTTCCCGAAACCGAGGAAGCCGACGCCTACCGCACGCTGGTCGCGAACCGAAAGGTAGACGGCGTGATCGTTCACGGGCCGCACATCAACGACTACCGGATTGATCTGCTCCAGGAACTTGGGCTGCCCTTTGTGGTTCACGGGCGGGATACGCGACCGGAATCTGAATACTCATGGCTCGACATGAACAACCGTCGTGCCTTTCTACGGGCAACGGATTTCCTGCTCGATCTTGGCCACAGGCGCATTGCCCTGCTCAACGGCATCGAGACCCACAACTTCGCGGCAAGGCGGCATCAGGGCTATCAGGACGCGCTGACCCGGCGTGGCGTACCCTATGACCCGGCCCTCGTTTTTGCGGCCGATATGGTGGAACCACTCGGATACGATTCCACGCGAAAAATGCTGGCGGATGACAATCCTCCAACAGCCATTATCACCTCATCCATCATGGTTGCCCTGGGCGTGCTTCGCGCGACCGGGGAACTTGGCCTGCATTCCGGGCGGGACATTTCCATCATCACCCACGACGACGATCTCTCCTATCTTCCGAATGGGGGCGCCGTGCCTCTGTTCACCGCAACCCGATCATCCGTGCGAGGCGCCGGGCGTCGATGCGCGGAAATGCTCATGGACATCATTGAAAGCGCGGACCGGTCTCCACAGCACGAGCTTTGGGAAGCCGATCTGACCGTGGGCCGCTCCACCGGCCCCTGCCCCGAGGGACTAAAATATGGATAACGCCACCCTTTCCTTCAGTCGAAGCGATTTCCCGGAAGGCTTCGTGTTTGGCACCGCCGCCGCCGCCCTTCAGATCGAGGGATCAGGCTATGGCGGGGCCGGCCCTTCGCACTGGGATACCTTTTGCGCCACGCCGGGGAACATCGCAAACAGCGAAAACACCCTTGTCGCCTGTGACCATTACCATCGTTGGGAAGAGGACCTGGACCTCGTCCGCAATGCCGGTTTGGACGCCTACCGCTTTTCCCTGTCCTGGCCGCGGATCCTGCCTGAGGGTCGCGGAACACCCAATGAGGAAGGTCTCGACTTTTACGATCGGCTCATCGACGGGATGCTCGAGCGCGGGCTCCAGCCCTGGGCCACGCTCTACCACTGGGAAATGCCCGCGGCGCTCTCCGATCTCGGCGGATGGCGCAACCGCGACGTCGCCAACTGGTTCACGGACTACTCCCGCCTGGTTATGAACCGCTTCGGGGACCGCATTGAGGGTACCGCAACGCTCAACGAACCCTGGTGCGTGGCCTGGCTGAGCCACTTCCTCGGCCATCACGCCCCCGGTTTGCGCGACATTCGCGCCGCTGCCCACGCCATGCATCATGTTTTGCTGGCCCATGGTACGGCGGTGCAGGCCCTGCGCGCTGACGGTCATGACAACCTCGGTATCGTCTGCAACTTCGAGTATTCCCAGCCGGCGGACGATAAACCCGAGACCATCCGTGCCGCGGAATTGAACGACGCGATCTACAACCGCTGGTTCGTTGGCGGCATATTTGAGAAGACGTATCCGACACAGGTCCTCGAGGGGCTTGCACCCCACATGCCGCAGGGCTGGCAGGATGATTTTGACGTGATCGCCACGCCACTCGACTGGTTCGGCATCAACTACTACACCCGCAGCGTCATCGCCGCTGACCCGGTCAGCCTATGGCCGTCCTACATGACAGTCCCCGGCCCCCTGCCGAAGACCGATATGGGCTGGGAAATTTATCCGGAGGGCCTTTTGCATTTCCTTAAACGCGTCGGCGACCTGACAGACAGGAAAATGCCCATCTACGTCACTGAAAACGGCCTCGCGGACAGTGAACCCGTCAATGATCTGGTCCGCACCGACTACATGGACAGCCACTTCGGCGCGGCGCTTGACGCGATAAAATCAGGCGTGCCGCTGAAAGGCTTCTTCACCTGGTCGCTGATGGACAATTTCGAGTGGGCTTTCGGCTACGACAAACGTTTCGGCATGGTCCACGTGGATTTCGAAACCCAGAAGCGTACACCGAAGGCCAGCTGGCACGCCCTGCGTCAGGCGATCAGCACGAACCAACCGGGCTGACCCTCACGGGGATCAGCCGCGGGCCGTCAGAGGCGACGTGTCCAAACCGGCCGGTGTCACGGCCCCAAAGCGACGGTTGCGGCCCGCAAAATCCGCGACCTCGCGTCTCAGATCCTCAACCGTGAAGTCCGGCCAGGAAATTTTCGGGAAGGAATATTCGGAATACACGGACTGCCAGAGCAGGAAGTTCGAGAGCCGCAGCTCCCCCGACGTGCGAATGATGAAATCCGGATCGGGCAACTCCCGCGTGTCGAGCGAGCGGTCCATCATGGATTCGTCAATGTCGGCGGGTGAAATCTCACCGGACACCACACGGCCGGCAATTTCCTGAGCCGCCCGCGCCATTTCATCCCGCGATCCATAGTCAATGGCGATGGTCAGGTTCAAACCACGACAGTCGCGGGTCTGCGCCTCGAGCTCTTCCATCAGGTCACGCAAATTCTGCGGCACCCGATGGCGCATTCCGATGAAACGCACGCGAACGCCATGCTTGCGCAGGCCCGCCATCTTCCTCTGAATATACTGCTGAAAAATCCGCATCAGCCCCTCAACCTCACTCACCGGCCGCTGCCAGTTTTCGGTCGAGAACGCAAAAAGCGTCAGATGCGAAATGCCCAGATCCGGACAGGCCCGAACTATGTCGGTGACACGGCGTGCGCCCTGGGTATGTCCTGAAATACGGGCCAGACCCTGTGCTTTCGCCCAGCGCCCGTTGCCATCCATAATGATGCCGACATGTAAAGTCGGCGAGGTTACATGCTTCATAATCAACTCACCTGCTCGATCGCGCTGCATACCGGGACTTGCGACAGCGCGCAACTCAGCTGGCTCAACCCGTAATATAACCGACTGTTCCCGTCACAATTCGTGAGCACCCCGGAAATTTGGGGAACTTTTTTAATCAACAAGACACCAACCTTTCAGGTCAGTTGAGGGACATCATTCTGTAAACACGCCCGTACACCACGGCCGTGACAAAAAATAGAACCGCGCTGAGCCAAACCGTGTGGTAGCTCACCGCAGCAAACACCGCCGTCAAAACCGGCAGCGTCCAGGTCACAATACTGGTGGCCGGATTGCGCAGATCGTAGCGGCCTCCGGTGTTCGGAACCAGTTTGCGGGCATACCAGCGATAGGCCAGCATGTGGAAATGCACCCGGTCAGGTTTGCCAACGCTATGGCCCTGACGTTTGGCCTTGCGCCGCATCGACGACAGTGTCTCAATCACCGGGTAGCCACAGATAAGGATCGCCGCCCAGGCCGAGGTTTCCGGGTTGCGCATCGGCAGCAAAACACCAAGACAGGCCAGCAGAAAGCCGCAAAAATAGGCCCCACCATCCCCGAGGAAAATACGACCCAACGGGAAATTAACGCAGAAAAACCCGGCGACGATTGCCGCAAATAAAACGGCCAGCGAGAAGACAAGACCGTCGCCTACCTGATAGGCCACAAAGGCAAACGCCGTGAACATGATAATCAGCGCGCCGGAAGCCAGCCCATTAAAACCGTCGATGATATTAATCGCATTCGCCACACCACCCATGGCAAAGCCGGTAAAAAGCACCGCGATCATGTAAAAAGACAAAAGCCAGTCCACACCCGGCAGATAAACCCGGTTCATCACGTAGCCCGACAGACCGGCAAAGGCGACGCCGGAAATCATAGTAGCCAGCAACCGCCCCTTCACACCGACCTTGCGGGTCACATCCTCGGTCAGACCGGCGGCCAGCGCGGGGATTCCGGCAATACCGGTCGCGAGCCAGAACTGCCGGATACCTTCGGGCAGGAAGGGCGTCACCGCAGCGAAAGCGATTGCTATTGCGGCGCCACCAATGCGGGGAGTTGGGTTTTTGTGAAACTTTTGTACGCCAACACTGTCATCATGGGACAGGTGACCGTGCCAGCGCTGCGTAAGGACCAGTCCTACACAGACAATCAGACTCAATGTGAATCCGGCCAGAGCGGGCAAAAAAATCGCCTGCAAATCGATACCGGCCGACACCGCATTCATACTCTGCCACTCGCCCCAGGGAAGTCAGGTTATGGTGAATTTTTGCCAGCCATACCCGAATTTTCACAAACATGCGACACAAAAAAGAAGGCGGACCCACGCCTCAGCGGAAAACCGTCAGGCGTAGCCCTCGGGGTTCCGCGCGCCCCATGCCCAGGCCGACCGGCACATGTCGGTGAGGGTAAGTTCAGCCTTCCATTTCAGTTCACGTTCCGCCCGCCCAGGATCGGCATAGCTGCTGGCCACGTCGCCTGGACGTCGCGGGGCAACGACAAACGGGATATCTCTGCCGGTGGCGGTTTCGAACGTCCGGATAAGATCGCGAACGCTGGTTCCCTCGCCTGCTCCAAGATTGAACTCACGCGCCCCGGTCGCGCCTGCCGTCCAGTCGAGCGCAGCCACATGCGCCCGCGCAAGGTCCGTGACGTGGATGTAGTCCCGGACGCCGGTTCCATCCGGCGTCCCGTAGTCATCGCCAAACACGTTCAGCCGCGGCAACCGGCCCCGGGCCACATCCACAATGTAAGGCACCAGATTGGTGGGAATATCCTGTGGGTGTTCCCCGATCAGCCCCGACGCATGCGCCCCAACCGGGTTGAAATAGCGCAAAATAGCGCAGGTCAACGTGGTATCCTTCGCAGCCTCCTGGACGAGAATATCCTCAACCTCGGCCTTGCTCGCGCCATAGGGCGTTGTGGGACGGCGCGGGTGATCCTCGGAAATCGGAAGAAAGTCGGGAGGCCCGTAAACCGCCGCACTTGATGAGAACACCAGCCGCTGACACCCGCCCGCGCGCATCGCATCCAGCAGTCTAAGACTGCCTATGACGTTTACCTCACGATAGAGGTCCGGTTTTTCGATCGATTCGGACGGAGACTTCAGCCCCGCAAAATGAATCACAACATCAGGGCCAAACGCTCGGATCACCTCCGAAACGCGAGCCGCATCACGGATATCGGCCTCCGAGAACCCAAAATCCCGTCCGACAATCTGGCGGCACCGCTCCAAAGCCACGCCATGCCCATTGGAAAGATCATCAATGACATGAACCTCATGTCCAGCCATCATCAGTTCGGGAAGGGTATGGCTACCGATGTATCCGGCCCCACCGGTTACCAGAACACGCTGGCTTTTCGGGCTCATTGATCCCCGCACCGGTTCCGGTCAGGCCACATTTTCGACGATTCTTTCCGCAGCCGCCAGGTCTACGGAAACCAGCTGGCTCACGCCCTGTTCGGCCATCGTAACGCCAAAGAGCCGGTCCATCCGGGCCATGGTCACGGCATGGTGCGTGATGATCAGGAACCTCGTGTTCGTGCGCTTTGTCATCTCGTCGAGCAGATCACAGAACCGGTTGACGTTGGCATCATCCAGCGGCGCATCCACCTCGTCCAGCACACAGATCGGCGACGGATTGGCCAGGAACACCGCAAAGATCAGACTGAGCGCCGTCAGCGTCTGCTCACCACCCGAAAGAAGCGACAGCGTCGACAGTTTCTTGCCCGGCGGCTGGCACATGATCTCGAGACCGGCATCCAGAGGATCCTCGCTCTCGATCAGGGCAAGACTGGCCTCGCCGCCGCCGAACAGATGCCGGAACAGCATCGAGAAATTGCGGTTCACCTCGTCAAAGGCTTCCAAAAGGCGCTCGCGTCCCTCCTTGTTGAGGTTGGCGATGCCTTCCCGCAGCTTGCCAATCGCGGCTTCCAAGTCGCCACGCTCCACGGCCAGCGTCTCGAACTCGGACTGTACCTCGCGTGCGTCCTCTTCGGCCCGCAGATTGACTGCACCAAGGCTGTCGCGCTGACGTTTGAGGCGGTTCACATCATTCTCGATGGCTTCGTAACCGGGAATATCCTCGGCCGACACGGCCAGTTTCGCCAGCAGTTCCGCCGGTGTCGCACCGGTTTCCGATTCCAGCCGTTCGCTTGCGGCGGTCACGCGCGCCTGGGCGGCCTCGGACAGAGCCTCAATACGGGCGCGGGCCTCACGGGCGCTCGACAGATCAGACTCAGCGACGCGGGCAGCAGCCGTCAGCTCGCGAAGTTCCGTCTCGGCAGCGGCCAGGGCATCCGCGGCCTTGTGCCGTCGAACGGCGTTCTCCTCATGGGATGCGTCCAGTTCCGCGATTTTGCGCTTGAGCTCATCGGGGCGCACCTGCGCCTCTTCCAAGGCTTTCCTTGATTCCCGTTCACGCCGATCCAGATCGGACAGGCGCGTGGTTGCGTTGGCCTGGCGGCGGTTCCAGCCGTCAATCTCACGGGTAATCTCGTTCAGACGGCGCTCGCGGACCTTGCCGGCACGGTCAAGCTCATCGGCTTCCGTGCGATGGGTCAGCATGGTGATGCGGGCGGATTCCACGCCCATCTTCTTCTGCACCACCGCCTCACGCGCCGCGCCGGGATCATCCAGCGCCCGTGCGGCCGCCTCGGCCTCGGAAATTTCCGTCCGGCATTCCTCAAGCTCGGTTGCCGCGCGGCTCCTCGCCGACTGCAACGTGCCAAGCCGCGATTTCAGCGCCTCGATTTGGGACTCGGTCCGGTTTAGCGCCCGCACCGCGTCCGCCGCGGCCTGATCAGCCTGCTTGCGCTCGGCACGGGCCGCCTTTTCCGCCTCGGCAGCTTTCATTCCAGCGGCAGACGCCTCCGCAACCCGCGTTTCGAGCGCTTCCTTGCGACTGGAAATCTCGACCCGCTGCGCCCGAATCTCGCGCATCCGGTTTTGCTGCTGAAGCCGCAGCGCCGCCGCAGATGGCGCCTTACCCGCCTCAACCGAAAACCCGTCCCAACGCCACAGATCGCCCTCGAGACTGACGAGCCTCTGGCCTGGCCCCAGTTGCTTCTGCAGCCGCGCCCCGTCCGCGGCATCCACCACCCCAATCGCCGCCAGCCGCCGCGCCAGTGCATCCGGCGCGGTCAGGAACCCGGTCATGGCCTCGGCCCCGTCCGGCAAGCCGGGCGCATTACCCAGAGGCGCAAGGGATCGCCAGCCGCTGCCAGCCGCCTCATCCCCCAGGACAGGCATGGACAGATCATCCGCCAAAGCCGCGCCCAGCGCCGTCTCGTAACCCGCCTTGACCTCAATCCGGTCGAGCACCTGATCCGATCCGCCCGAACCGGTTTTCAGTAGACGCTCCAGCCCTGACGCTTCCGAGTCGAGAGCCCGCAGGTTGCCGGAAATATTTGACAGCTCGGACCGCAGATCCGTCTCGGACTGACGCGCCGCGGCCGATGCCTCCTCCGCCGACGCCAGACGGGTCTCCGCCTCCTGGGCCCGCTCCGCCGACACGTCGCGCGCCTCAGCCGCCTGCGCCAGTGAGGCCTCACCCTCGCGCAACTCCTTCTCAACCTGCGCCAGGGCATCGCCCGCCCGCGTCAGAGCGGCCTCAACCTCACCACCGCGCCGTTTTGCGGCCTCAAGGTTGCGGTTGGCCATCTGGTGCTCCGCCACCAGCCGTGCGGAGGCCTCGGTTTCCTCGTCATACTCCCGCTCGGCCGCCTTGAGATTTTCCGCCGCACGATCCGCCCGGATGCGCGCCTCGGACAGGGCTTCGGCATGACCGGCACCCGCCTCCTGAAGCGATTTGCTTTCCTTCAGAAGCTGCTCGACCATCTCGACCGCATCGGTGTTGAGCGAGCCTTCCCGCTCCCGATCCGATTCGATCTGGGAAATGGCGGAGCGCAGTTCCGCGATCTGACGCGCGACCTCGCCAGCCTCCTGTTTCAGGCGGTCGCGCTCAATCGTGACCTTCTGCAAAACCGCGCCCGCGATGGCATCCTCGTCCCGCACGCCCGGAAGCCTCGCCTCGGCCTCATCCCGCGCCCGCGTGGCGGAGGCCGCCTGCGACTGTGCCGCCGCCAGCTGTTTTGACGCCTCAATGAGTTTGGCCGCCGCTTCGGCCCGCTCCTCATCCGCATCACGCCACAGCCGCCAGATCAGCATGGATTCCGACCGACGCAAATTCGCCGCAATCTCCCGGTATCGCGCCGCCTGCCGCGCCTGACGGGCAAGCGAGGACAGCTGGCTTTCCAGTGCTTCCAGCACGTCGCCGACGCGGCCCAGGTTCGCTTCCGTCGCCCGCAGTTTCAGTTCCGCTTCATGCCGCCGCTGATAAAGGCCGGAAATACCCGCGGCCTCCTCCAGCACCCGACGGCGGGCTTTGGGCTTGGCATTGATCAACTCCGAGATTCGGCCCTGACCCACCAGAGCCGGCGAATGCGCGCCGGTGGACGCGTCCGCAAACAGCATCTGCACGTCACGCGCGCGGGCTTCCTTGCCATTGGTCCGGTAGGCCGAACCCGCGTCCCGCGTGATTCGACGCACCACTTCAAGCGTGTCAGAGGTATTAAACTGCGCCGGAGCGAGCCTGGAGCGGTTGTCGAGCGTCAGGGTGACCTCGGCGTGGTTGCGCTGTGGGCGGTTGTTTGACCCGGCAAAAATCACGTCCTCCATGCCGTCACCGCGCATGGATTTCGCCCGGTTTTCGCCCATCACCCAGCGCAGGGCCTCAAGCAGGTTGGATTTGCCACAGCCATTCGGCCCGACCACGCCGGTCAGGCCCGGTGAGATCACCAGTTCGGTCGGATCGACAAAACTTTTAAACCCGAGAAGGCGGAGACGGGTAAACTGCAATGGTAGGGCCCAACATGATTCAGGCGCCAAATTTCCCATCATGGCCGGTTGAGGTCAATGCCTGACCCCACGATCCAGGGAAAATTGATGCCGATTGCACCAGATATCGAGGCACTAAATCCAGGGTTGTGTTTATTTTTTACCACAATCCCTGCATAAGGTGCGCATTGTGAACGTTTTCGACCACAAATTTCAGAGCGCCGTCAGGCCATGACTGGCCGCTTTAAACCGCTCCGGCAACTCAACCTTCCGCCCCAGGATCATAGCCGCCGTCATTTCCCCGACCCGGTGGGATATTCCGATCCCGATTTTGTAGCCACCATTCGCGAACCAGATGTTCTCCCGTCCCGGCACCGGCCCAAGCAGCGCATCCGGTCTCGGTGCCCGTGGCCGCACACCCGCCCAGCGCTCGACCACCGTCGACCGACCGAGAGACGGGCAGACCTCAACGGCGCGTGCGATCAGGTCATCCAACTGCTCATCGGTCGTAAGCCCATCGACCCAGTCCCGTTCACTGGTGGAGCCCACGGCAATCAGGCCATTACCATGCGGTACGATATAGAGACCCGTGGCGAACACCATCTGACCCGGAAGCCCGCCGGGATCGGTCAGCAGCGCCGCCTGACCCTTCACCCCCCGACCCATGCCGCCCGACACGACCTGAGCATGAAGCGGGCCCGCACCCATTCCGGCGGCAAGAACGATATGCGCCGCGCCGAAGGTCTCCGTATCCGTAGCAACGATACCGTCCTCAACGCGCACGACACGCGCGCCGGACCGAACTTCCGCACCTTTACGCCGCACGGCCTCAACCAAAGCGGCGAGGGCCTTGCGCGGATCGATCCGCGCCGCCAGGGGCTCAGGGATCGCGCCCTGGGTCGCCACCTCAGCCGACAGCCAGGATGG
>NZ_JBNAFV010000008.1:60252-162416 GCF_049800875.1 Amaricoccus tamworthensis
CCCACCCTGCCCCCCCCCCGCCCCCCGGGGGGGGGGGGGGGGGGGGGCGCGCCCCCCCCCCCCCCGACAGGGTCTCATGGATCGCGCCATGGGTCGCCACCTCAGCCGACATCCAGGATGGCGCCGGCCCGACCGTCCACTCATATTCCCCGGCCCAGGCCTCCAGGGCCGCCGGTTCCTGGCCGCGGGCATTTTCCAGCGCCCTTTCCGAGTCGAGCGGCATCCACCGGCCAACGCGTCCGTAGCCCGTTGGCAAGCCGCTGATGGCCTCGATATTCTTCCAGTGTCGCGCGGCTGAGATTAGCGCATCCAGTTGAAACTGTTTCTTTTCCGTCCAGTTGCGCGGCAAATGGGGAGACAGCGCACCAACGAGGCCGCCGCTCGCGCCCGATCCCGGCTCCGCCTGATCGAACACCAGGGTTTTCAGACCCGCCTCCGCACAAAAGAACGCGCAGTTCAGGCCCAGAAACCCGCCACCGACCACCACGACATCGTAATTACCGCTCTTCACCATTGCCCCGCATCAGCCTATGGTCCCCGAAATTTCACCGGGGTAAATCATGTCTGCGTCCAGGACGCAAAAGGCGGATCTGGACTGGCGGGACGGGCTTGTGCCGGTTTCCAGACAGTTTCAGGATCCTTATTTCTCGCTTGCCGATGGCATGGCGGAATCACGTCATGTGTTTCTGGCCGGCAACCGCCTGCCCGAACGCCTAACGGACGGTTTCCACGTGGCCGAACTTGGGTTTGGTACGGGCCTGAACGCCATGCTGCTGGCGCAGGCCTGGGCCGGGGAAAACCGACCGGGCCGCATTTCATATACCGGTTTCGAGGCCTTCCCTATGAACCCGGACGACATGGCCCAGGCGCACAGGGCCTGGCCAAACCTCGCGGGGCTGTCGGAAAGCCTCATCGCGGAATGGCGGGCAGGCACAAAGCAATTTGCACTTGGCGGTGTGGATGTCACCCTGGTTTTTGGCGATGCGCGTCAGACCGTGCCGGCTTGGGACGGTGTGGCCGACGCCTGGTTTCTCGACGGGTTCAGCCCCGCCAAAAACCCCGAACTCTGGGAGCCTGACCTGCTGCGCGCGGTCGGTGAACACACCAAATCCGGGGGAACCTTCGCCACCTACAGTGCCGCCGGCC
The DNA here is from genome assembly GCF_049800875.1 of Amaricoccus tamworthensis. Classification (NCBI taxonomy): domain Bacteria; kingdom Pseudomonadati; phylum Pseudomonadota; class Alphaproteobacteria; order Rhodobacterales; family Paracoccaceae; genus Amaricoccus; species Amaricoccus tamworthensis. The sequence continues at coordinate 61,399 of NZ_JBNAFV010000008.1, forward strand.
ATGTCCGGAGCAGCTTGGCCGATGGGGGTTTTGAAGTTGAACGGACGAATGGATTTGGCCGCAAGCGGCACATGACAATTGGAATAAAATACTGATGGTGCTTAACAATCCCCGCCGGGGCATTACGCTCATGATTACCGCGATGTTTGTCTTCGCAATCCAGGACGGCATCTCACGGCATCTGGCCGAAACCTACAACGTCATGACGGTCGTGATGCTGCGCTACTGGTTTTTTGCCATTTTTGCCGTGGCCATTTCCATGCGTCACGGCAGCAGTCTCAAACAGGTCGCGCACAGCGAAACCCCCTGGCTGCAGATTTTCCGTGGCGTGCTGCTGGTCTTCGAGATCGTCGTGACGGTCGTGGCGTTTGTTCGGCTCGGCCTCATTGAGACCCATGCGATTTTTGCGATTTACCCCCTGATGGTTGCCGCGCTCGCCGGTCCGTTTTTGGGAGAATATGTCGGCTGGCGGCGGAAAATTGCGATCTGCGTCGGACTTGTGGGCGTGTTGATCATTCTGCGACCGGGCCTGAAGGTTTTCAGCCCCGATGCACTTATCCCACTGCTCGCGGCATTTATGTTTGCAATCTATGCACTTACCACCCGCATGGTGGCCCGCAAGGACAGTGCGGCGACGAGTTTTTTCTATACGGGCGTGGCCGGAGCGGTTGCGATCACAGTGATCGCGCCGTTTTTCTGGACGCCAATGCAGGGCGTTGCGGACTGGCTTTGGATGCTCGCTTTGTGCATTTCCGGGGCCTCCGGGCACTTCCTTCTGATCAAGGCGTATGAAGCGACCGAGGCGGGGAACCTGCAGCCGTTTGCCTATTTTCAGCTGGTTTTCGTGACCATATTTGGCCTGACGCTCTTCCAGGAGCGCACTGATGCCTGGACCGTGGCTGGCAGTATTTTGATCCTGACGGCAGGGCTCTTCACCCTGCTCCGTCAGGCCAAACTTAAGTAATCATTGAGGAATTTTCCTCAGCCACCCAGCCCCTGAAACCCCTGCGGGCGCGGGCGGGGGCGGTTCATCTCCTCCACCGGACGGGCCATAACGCGAAGCGGTTCGGTACGGCGCCGGGTCACGGAAGGCGGCAGGATCTGACCGCCCCCGGTGACAGTCTCCGACGCCATGAGGATGGGTTCGGGGCTTTCGCCGAGGCGCATGCGGTAGACCTGGATGCCCTCCATGACCCGCTGCACGTAGTTGCGGGTCTCGTTGTAGGGGATCATTTCCATCCAGGTGACCATGGAAATTTCGCCTTTGCGGGGGTCGCCATATTCGTCGAGCCATTGGCTCACGCGGCTGGGGCCGGCATTGTAGGCGGCCGCGGCGAGGGGTTCGGAGCCGTCAAAACGCTTCAGCATTCGGGACAGATATTCAGTGCCAAGACGGGCGTTGTAGGACGGATCCGAGAGCAGTCTGGATTTGCTGTAATTCACTGATATTGAAGCGGAAACCTGCGATGCGGTGGCCGGCATCAACTGCATCAGACCCAGCGCACCGGCATGGCTTTCGGCACCGTGATTGAACTCCGATTCCTGTCTCGCAATGGCCAGTGCGAACTCGGTGGGGACGGGCCAGGGGGTGTTGGCGATGGGGTGGAGGGGGTAGTACTGGTCGAGGATGACGATGCCGTCGCGGGTGGCCTGTTTGGCGATGCGCACGCCGATGTGGGGCAGGCCGCTGTCGATGGCCATCTGGGCGATTTGTGCCCTGATTTCAGCGGGTTGGCCCTCTGACGCGTGGGTCAGGAAGCGTGTGGCGAGGCTGTCATACCCCGCATCGGACAGCATCCAGGCGGCTTGTACCACCGACGTTTGGGTCGCCGGAGTGTCCTTCCATGCTGAATAAGTGTCCCGTTCTGCTGCTGAAGTGGCGCAGATTGTGTTTGGTTTGGCACACTCTGCAGAGGGAATGGCGATTTTTGGCGCAGATTGCACGTGGTTTGCCGCCAGCTGGCCATAGAAACTGGTGAAATGCCCCGCAGCCATGGTGAAGGCCTCCTGGGCCGCGGCATCATCCCCGGCGGCCTCAAAGGCGAGGCCCTGCCAATAGCCGGCGCGGCCAAGACTGATCGGGGTTGCGACGACCTCGCGGAACCGGGTGAAATGCTCGGCGGCTTTTTCCGGCGCGTCGAGGAAGGTAAGGGCGATGAAGCCGGCGACCCACTCGGAATCGGCAAAAGACCAGCCTTCGGAGCCGTAGTTGCGGGAGGCGATGGCATAGGCGCGCTCGTATTCGCCACGGCGCATGGCCTGGCGGGCGAGGTTGGCGCGGCGGGGCATCCACTCTTCGGGTCGGCCCAACGAGGCGAGAGATTTGGAATGCTGAAGGATGAAAGCCTCGGCATCATCCCAACGTCCTTTTTTGGTGCGGTAGAGATACCGCTCATAGGCGAGACCGGGATTTGCGGCAAGGTATTTGGGCACCGCCATGATCTGAAGCTGAAGACCTGGCGTATCGCGGCGGGTTGCGATTCGGGCGCGGGCCAGTTTCTGCCAGTCGGCGTCCACGTAAGGCAACATCACCTCGGCCTCGCCGGTGTGACCGCGCCAGAGCAGCATGTCGAGACGGGCGACGTGATGGGGCTTGAGCAAATCGCCCCAGCGCTCAAGGAATTCGAGACGCTCGGGGCGGGACAGGGAATGTTCCAGCCAGCCGCGTATGACCTCGCGTTCGGCTTCGTCCACGCGGTTTTCGCGAATCAGGGCGTCGGCCAGACGAAGCGTTCCGGTGCCGGTTTGCGGACGGCCGCCGTCAAACCAGGCCGTAAGCTCCTCAACGGAAAGGTCGCCGGGAAGCTCATATTCCCCGGCGCGGCGCAGGGCATCGAGGCCGGGCCAGTCGGGATTGCGCAGGATGAAATCCTGGTATTCGGCCCAGGTTCCCGTGCTGCCGCGCAGGCGGGACCACAGGATAATGTCGCGGGCCTCGGGGCGCGACATTTGACGGGCCAGGGCGTCGGCCCGGTCCCAGTCCTGTTGAGTCGTTGCCGAGAGTGCCTGTTGCAGCAGATCCGTACCGGTCGCGGCAAATGCCGGGGCCGGGCTGAGAAGACAGATCACACCGAAGATCCGAAGGGCTTTAACACATTTCATGACAATTCCGCCGTTGTGTAACCGGATTTTCTGCCGCTCAGGCATTACCATTGCGTGAATCAGGCGCAATCGGAGTGGCGCCTGACGTTTATGAGGAACAGGGATAGTACGGAATCCGGTTTCGTTTAAACGGAATTCGGTGAAGTTTGATCACTGAATTGCGAGTGTGGTTTTGGCGGGGTTTGAGGAAATGACCCCTGGGCTATGGAATTCACCCGTCTACACCTTCTGGCCTGACCCGAGGCATGACGCGGCATGCCCGACTTTGGGAGGGCTTCGTCCTGGTTGGTCAGCTCGGTTCGCGTAAACTCCTGAGACCTTTGAGCAGAGGCCGACGTCGCGGATGCCCTCCCGGGGGGAAAGTCGGGCATGGCGTGTCGTGCCGACACGCCGGGAATGGTGGCGGAACTTTCGCCCAATACCCGGCCGCGCAGAGGTCCGCGATGCCCTCGGTTGTTGTGCGGTGGGTTTAAACCAGCAGCAGCCAGGCAAGATAGCCCGCGTAAAGCGCCACCATCAGACCGCCCTCGCGGCGGCCAACGCGCCAGCCGGTGCGGGCGAAGAGGATCATCAGCAGGGTCGCGGCGGACATGACCCAGATATCGAGGCGGATAATCTCGGGCGGGACCGTCATGGGCTGGATCAGGGCGGTGACGCCGAGAATGCCCAGGATGTTGAAGATGTTGCTGCCGATGACGTTGCCGAAGGCCACATCGCCCTGCCCCTTGCGGACGGCGATGACGGCGGTGACCAGCTCGGGCATGGATGTGCCGATGGCCACGATGGTCAAGCCGATCACGGCCTCGGAGAGACCGGCGGCCTGGGCAATATCTACGGCACCGGAGACAAGAAAGCGGGCGCCAAGGATTGTGATCACAAGCCCGATGAGGGCGATTCCAAGTGCCACGGGCATTGCGTAGTCGGGACCGGGTAGTGCATCGGCCTCCGCCTCGTATACTGTGGATGCGGGAGAATCGGGCGTGCGGCGTTCACTGAGAATCGTCCAGGCGAGGTAGAGACCGAGTGAGATCACAAAAACAAGTCCGGCCATGCGCCCGGCCTCCCCGAGCAGGACAACGCCGAGACAAAGCAGCGTGGCGAGGACCAGAACGCCGCCATCCCGCCGGAATGCGGCGGGGTCCACGGCCACGGGCGCGAGCAAAGCGGCAATTCCCAGAATCAGGAGGATGTTCCCGATATTGGAGCCAACGACGTTGCCGACGGCGATGCCGGGCGAGCCGGACAGCGCGGCCTGAAGGCTGGTGACAAGCTCGGGCGTTGAAGTGCCGAAGCCCACCAGCGTCAGGCCGATGACCATGGGCGAAATGCCGAAGGACCGGGCTGCCGACACGGCTCCGCGCACCAGCATTTCGCCGCCAATAACAAGGCCCGCCAAGCCCGCAATAACCAGTCCAAGCGCCCCCATGACCGGTTTTCCTTCCGTGATGTTTGACACCGGACAAACTGGTGCGGCTGCAGGGTAATGCAAGACAGCCGATGCCGGCAGTCGAAAATTATTGTCGGACGCTCTGCGGGACATTTGCCGAGCGGCGGGGTAAGGTCACGCAACTCATACGGGACAGAGCCATGACGATCACGAAACAGGACGAGTTGCTGGGGCTTAAGGAAATCGGCCGCATTGTCGCCAATACCATGCACGCCATGGCGCAGGCGATGGAGCCGGGCATGACCACGCGCGATCTGGACGCGATTGGCGCGCGACTGCTCGACCAGGAGGGGGCGGTGCCGGCGCCCAATTCGGAATACGGGTTTCCGGGCGCGACCTGCATCAGCGTGAACGAGGAGATTGCCCACGGCATTCCCGGAGAACGGGTGATTGCCACGGGCGATCTGGTAAATATTGACGTCTCCGCCTCCAAAAACGGGTTCTTCGCGGATACCGGGGCGAGTTTTCGGGTTGGACGGGTCGATCCCGCGCTGGGTCGGCTGTGCCGCGATGGCAAACGCGCGATGGAGATCGGGATTGCCCAGGTGGGCAGTAACAAACCGCTTGCCGGGATCGGGAACGCAATTGGCAAATTTGCAAAGGCGCGGGATTACACGCTGATCCGCAATCTTGCCAGTCATGGTGTTGGTCGGTCGCTGCACGAGTATCCCGAATCAGTGGCAACGTGGCCCACGCGAAATGACACGCGGCGGATCACCAAGGGCCTGGTTCTGACCGTCGAGCCGTTTTTGTCCATGGGCGGGCATGAGGCCGTTGAGGGCGATGACGGCTGGACGCTCTACAGCCAGCCTTCCGCGCCGGTGGTGCAGTATGAGCATACGGTGGTGGCGACGGACCGGGGTGCGATTGTGGTGACCCTGCCGGGCTGATCACTCCATCGACAGGATCAGGTTGCGCACTACGGGATAAATCTCACGCTCCCATTTTTTACCGTTGAAAACGCCGTAATGGCCAACATTGGCCTGAAGGTGGTGGCGTTTCAGATGCGGGCGCAGCGAGTTGCAGAGATCATGGGCGGCGGCGGTCTGGCCCAGCGCGCAGATGTCGTCGCGGCCGCCCTCCACGGTCAGCAGCGCGGTTCGGCGGATGGCGCCGGGGTCGACCGGTTTGCCGTGATAAGTAAATTCGCCCTTCGCGAGTTCGGCCTTTTGGAAAACGCGGTCGATTGTCTCGAGATAGAACTCTCCGGGCAGATCGAGTACGGCGAGGTATTCGTCGTAGAAGTCGGTGATCCGGCGCGCGGCCTCCACGTCACCGGCGGCGAGCAGGCGGTAGAGTTTGTTGTACTGGTCGCGGTGGCGGCTCCCGTTCATCGACATGAAGGCGATGAGCTGGACGAAGCCGGGATAAACCTCGCGGCCGCGGCCCCGGTGGCGGGCGGGTACGGTGCCGATGACGTTGTTCTCAAACCAGCTCATGGGCTTTTCGTTGGCAAGGTCGTTGACGGCCGTGGGGCTCTCGCGCACGTCGATGGGACCGGCCATCAGGGTCATGGTGCGGGGGGTGGCCGGGTTGTTGTCCTGCGACATGACGGCCACCGCGATCAGGGCCTGGACGCAGGGCTGACAGACGGCCAGCACATTGCCGCCGGGGCCGATCTCCTCAAGGAAGCGGATCAGGTAGTCGACATAATCCTCGACCCCGAAGCGCCCGGCCTCCAGTGGCACGTCGCGGGCATTGGCCCAGTCGGTGATGTAAACGTCATGGTCACGCAGGAGCACCTCGACCGTCCCGCGCAGGAGTGTGGCGAAATGGCCTGAGAGGGGGGCGACTACGAGGACTTTGGGTTGGGGGGTGTCGATGTCCTTGGCGAAGTGCAGGAGGCGGCCGAAGGGAAGGTCGAGGGTGGTTTCCTCGGTCACGGGGACCTGGCGGTTGCCGACCGGGACGCTGGCGATGTTGAAGCCTGGATTGGAATGGGTGATGCGCCAGCGGGAGAACACATGAAGCATGGCGTCCCAGGGACGGGTGCCGTTGTTCAGGATGTCGGAGCCGGGGAGCCCCTGGGGCCACATGAAACGCGCGTGATCGGCAAGGCGCCGGAACGGGGCGATCATGTCATCCTGGAGCTGGTACATCTGGTAGAGCATTCAGACTTCCTTCCGTAGCGGCGAAAAAAAGACTGGCGAAGTCCGTTTCGCAATGTAACAGTACAGGTTGCGGTGCAGCATGCAAGCAAGTTGAGGTAGAATTGCCGAAAGCCACACTCACCATATCGTCCAAGAACTATTCGTCATGGTCTCTGCGGGGCTGGCTGCTGTGCAGGATGGCGGGGCTGGAATTCGAGGAAAAGCCGGTAAATGTGGACGATCCGGAGAGCCGGCTGGAGCTGCTGCTTCTGTCACCATCGGTGCGTGTGCCGCGGCTGAGCCACCAGGGGGTCGAGGTCTGGGACACCCTGGCGATTGCGGAGTACCTGCACGAGATTGCGCCCGGGGCCGGGCTTCTGCCTACGGATGTTGCGATGCGGTCGCACTGCCGGGCGGTATCGGGGGAAATTCATTCGGGGTTCTACAACCTGCGCTCGGCGCTGCCGATGAACATCAAGGCGCGGCATGAACGGTTCAAGATCTTCTCGGGCGCGCGGCCGGACGTGCAGCGGATCCGGGAGATCTGGCACGGCTGTCTCGACCGCTATGGCGGGCCGTTCCTGTTCGGGGAACCGACCATGGCCGATGCGATGTACGCGCCGGTCTGTACCCGGTTCCGCACCTATTCGGTCGAGATGGACCCCACGCTGGAGGCCTATTGCCAGACGATCTTCGACTGGGCCCCGATGGTGGAGTGGACCGAGGGCGCGCTGGCCGAACCGGATGAGATGGCGGAACTGGACGTGGAGTTTTGAGGGGGAATAAGAAGACTTAATTAGCCTGCCGAATACTCTGTACGATTTCGCTGACCCGGTCATCTAAATCAAGAATTTTGAAGTTTGCTGGCTGTTCGCAGACTTTAGAGGCAGCCCCTACCTTATCGCCGTTTTTGTATACTACATGTTTACCCTGGTCTTTGCTCTTGGTGTAAAAATAAAAGGCATGATCAAATTGCCCACCCTTGTGCGGTTTGGAATAGGCTCGCGGATGACACGCCTTCAACGCTTTCTGCAATTCGTCGTAGCTGATATAATTCTCAATTTCACGACCAGCAGTAATCCAAGCCGTCCTGCCAGACTCCTCCATTTCAGTCTGAATACGTTTCGCGTTTTCCTTTAATTCGCCACCTTCCTGCTCACGGTCACTGTCCATGACGATAGCGCAGTTTCGATTGAGTTTAAGGATCTTGATGAAGTCATCAATTGCACCATCTGCTCTTTCTTCGGCAGCACTTAAATGCTTTATTAGGCCTCCCCCATAGAACATTATGGAATAATCAATGCCTTCTATTAGCTTTGGACTCTTTTGTTTAATCCAATGACGAAGGTATATTCGGTCCGAAGGACCCTCGACCCAAATTACAAAATTTGCCTGAAGAATATCCGATGCCTTGTAACCCAATTCCCCTAGCAAACTGTGCCGCTCGGAATCATTCACTACGAGGCGAAAACGTGTCTGTACTCCGTCATTTGAAACGTGGAAAATACTTGCTCCGTCATAGTCGATCAGAGCTGCAGAATGCGTGGCGATAAAATATTGATTGTCCGTTTTTTCTGCGATGTATCTAATAAGTTTCCTTTGTAGTACCGGGTGCAAGTGAATCTCGGGCTCTTCTAAACAAAGTATCTTTTTCTTATGAATAGTACAAAACGAAGCTATCAACACCGTCTCATGTATCCCGGTTCCCAAGGAAGAAAGCGGCAATACCTTGTTGTCCATATGTACAAGTAGGTGTTCACGGTCGCTTGGGACCTCAAGTTCAGCATCATCCTTGCCCGTGACCTCCCTCAAGAACTCATTGATTTTCCGAAATTCATCTTTTTTGAATTGCTCGTGAAAATCAGGGTTTTGTAACCCTGCGAGATGGTCAATCAAACCTTTTCCAGTCAGATCAGTAAAATCTTCTTTTGTTCCGCCAAGTTGCCGCTTCGCGGGTATCATAAAACAATCGGGTATATTAGCGTCACCTGCTCGAATTATGGAATTTAAGGTGCCAGGGATCCATTGCTCCTCCAATGTCCCATGTATGCCTTTCGACAAATACTTCCAGATTAATTCCCATTCATCCGGCTCAACAATCGATTTTATCTCTTTTATTTCACTCTCGTTCAAAAAGACTGATGTTAATTCTCGCCCAATGTAACGGGCCCATACGAAACCATTTTGTGAAACTTTTTTGAGAAGTATGTTCAGTTTCTCTTCAATACGAGCCTCATTATACCATTGCCCTTGAAATCCTTTTTCTATTTTACTTTTACAAGAACGTTGAAGTTCATCAATCGGAAAACCAAAAGCAACAAAAAAAGGTCCCTCTGGCGTGCCTCTGTAATGTTCTGGCCCTGACAATTGTTGAGACATTTCATCTGCTGAACGAGGAAGCTGAGAACAAATCAAATTCAGAGCAATCGATTTACCGGCGTTATTGGGACCTATAAAAAAGTTTATTTGTCCGAAGGGACAAATGTACTGCCTTTCCGAACCGATTCCTCGGTAAAATTGAGCGGATATGCCATGTAGGAAAGTTGACATTATTGAACAACCCAATTGAAAATTGCATCGAAACTCAGTCCAAATGCCTAGCCACATGAGACAATAGTGCCAGGAAAATTGGGAGGCAAAAAAAAAATTCAAAGTAAAAGGTGAATATCAATCGTCTTTACCCGGCACGGAATCAAGGGGCGACCAGCCCCGCCGTGCCTGCGCCGGACCGTCCCCTGGGACGGCGCATCGCTGGTGTTTGCGCATAGTTCAGTCGCTCGTGGAGAGTGGTGCCATCAACTGCGTTGATCAGGCGTTGGGGGCGCCCTCCCCCGGTCCGGCGCTGGCCCGGCTCATCGCGTGGGGTGAGGGACAGGAGTTCTTTGGTCGACGGGCCGTTGCGTCATTAACGTTGGCGCGCCGGTTTGCCGGACGAGGTGGGCTTCGGCATGAAACCGCGCTGCAGAGGGGGGTGGTGCGCCGTCCCCCGGTCCGTCGCTGGCCCGGCTTGTCGCGTGTGGTTGGGGGCGGGATATCCCGGTCCCTCACGCCGTCGCTGGTCCGGCTTACCGCGTAGGCTTTCACGGTGCCGTGAGGGGGCTAGACGACTGGTCTATTACTGACCAGATAGCCTCCCATGACAGAGGCACGTAAATCCGATCTGACGCGGAAACGCATACTTGATGCGGGACGGGCGCTGGTTTTGCGGCACGGGTTTTCCGGTGTCGGGCTGGCGCGGATCCTGGCGGAAAGTGGCGTGCCCAAGGGGTCGTTTTACTACTATTTCGCGTCCAAGGAGGCCTTCGGCACCGCTCTTCTGGCGGATTATGTCGAAGGCTATCTTGCCCGGTTTGACGGGCTGATCGCGGAGCGGGAATCCGCGGGCGCACGGCTTGACCGGTTCTGGGATGCCTGGCTCGAGACGTCGAATTCCGCGGGAATCGCGGGCGACTGTCTCGTGGTCAAGCTGGGCGCGGAGGTTGCCGATCTGTCAGACGCCATGCGCGTGACGCTGGATACGGGCGTTGACGGGCTGGTTGCGCGTATTGCCGGGCTCCTGCGCGAGGGTGCGCGGGACGGGTCGGTCCGGGGTCTGGACGATCCGGAGGCCACGGCACGGATGCTTTACGCGAAATGGCTCGGGGCGGCGGTGCTGGCAAAACTGGCACGCAGCGACGCGCCTTTGGTTTTGGCCCGGGCCGAGACACGAGAACAGCTTTCCCCGGATGGGGTTTCACACACTGATTTAAAGGACTGACACCATGTTGGCAGCAATTCACGACTCCTTCGGCGAACCGGCCGAGGTTATCACCCCACGCGACACCGACCGGCCCGAACCGGCCGAGGGCGAGGCTCTGGTGCGGATGGTCCTGTCACCGATCCACAACCACGATCTTTGGACGGTGCGCGGCAATTACGGCTACAAACCCGAACTGCCGGGTGCAATTGGCGGCTCCGAGGCGGTTGGCATTGTTGAGGCCGTGGGGGACGGCGTTGATGAGGCGCTGGTTGGTAAACGTGTGGCTGCGGCGGGCGTTCATGGCACCTGGGCGGAGTATTTCACGGGGCCCGCAGGCGGGCTGCTGCCGCTGCCCGACGAGATTTCCGATGAGGCGGGCGCGCAGCTGATCGCGATGCCGTTCAGCGCTCTGTCGCTGCTGGAGACGCTGAAGGTTGGTGAGGGCGACTGGCTGATCCAGACCGCCGCGAACGGTGCGGTTGGCAAGATCATGGCCGGGCTGGCGAAATCGCGGGGCATTCACCTGCTGAACCTGGTGCGCCGGGACGGAGCGGCAGACGAGTTGCGTGATGCGGGGATTGATAATGTTTTGTCGACCTCGGATGAGAACTGGAAAGACCAGGCGCGTGAGCTGATCGGTGAGAACGGTGCGGTGTCGGCGATCGATTCGGTTGGCGGTGACACGGCGGGTGATCTGGTGGATCTGCTTGGCCGGGATGGCGAACTGGTGGTGTTTGGCACCGCGACCGGCCAACCCCTGACCATGTCGTCGGCGGATCTGATCATGAAGCACATCACGGTCAAGGGCTTCTGGGGCTCGCGGGTCAGCAGTGAAATGGACCCTGACACGCGCAACCGGCTGATTTTTGAGCTGGTCGGGCTGGCCGCGAAGGGTGAACTGCCGCTGGATGTGGGTGGAACATTTGTGCTGGATGACAGTGTCGAGGCCATGAAAGCGGCGCTTGAGCCTGGACGCGGCGGCAAGATCATGTTGCGGCCCTGATTTCGGGATTGAGACAGGGGTAACGGGCCATGTTCCGCATGGCCCGTTGCTTTTCCGTCACATTGCCAGCTTGCGGTAACGGCGGTTCGAGATTAAAGCACGTGGGCTTTTGGGTGAATCGTGGGGTTTTGCCGGCGGTTTTGATGCCGTCTTTCCCGTAATTCATCCGGCAGCCTGGCCGCGCGGGAGTGTCCCGCGTTTGTTTTTGATCCCTACGCCCCCTGGAGGCACCCATGTTTAAAGGCTCCATTCCCGCCCTCGTCACACCGTTTCGCGACGGAAAAGTGGACGACAAGGCGCTCAAGGACCTGGTGAACTGGCATGTTGACCAGGGTTCCCACGGCATCGTTGCAGTGGGCACGACCGGTGAGACACCGACGCTGACGCATGAGGAGCACGAGCACTGCATCGAGGTGATCGTGGAGACGGCGGCGGGCCGCATTCCCGTGATTGCCGGTGCCGGGTCGAACGCGACCGAGGAATCCGTGTCGCTGATGCAGTTTGCCAAAAAGGTGGGTGCGGATGCGGCCCTGGTGGTGACGCCCTACTACAACAAGCCGAACCAGCGCGGGCTCTATCACCATTTCAAGACACTGCATGACGCGGTGGATCTTCCCATTTTTATCTACAATATTCCGGGCCGGTCGATTGTGGACATGTCGCCTGCGACGATGGGTGAGCTGGCCAAACTGCCGCGGATTATCGGTGTGAAGGATGCCACCGGCGACGTATCGCGGGTGAGTGACCAGCGCGCGACCTGTGGCAAGGATTTCATCCAGATCTCCGGTGAGGACGCGACGGCACTGGGCTTCAACGCCCATGGCGGTCAGGGCTGCATCTCGGTTGTGGCGAATGTGGCGCCGAAACTGTCAGCGGAGTTCCAGAACATGATGCTGGCCGGTGACTATGCGGGCGCGATTGAGTTGCAGGACCGGCTCCTGCCGCTGCACCGGGCGTGTTTTGCGGAGCCCAATCCTGGCCCCACGAAATACGCACTGTCGGTTTTGGGCAAATGCACCGAGGACGTGCGCTCGCCGCTCGTCCCGATTGAGCAGACCACCCGCGATCTGATGGACGCGGCGATGCGTCATGCGGGTCTGATCAACTAAAGCTCTGATTTTGGGGGCCGTATTGGCGGCTTCCTATGACAGGGGCGAACCGAACACAATTGCACAGAATATGGCCATGACGATGGAAAGGCCCGTCATCATGGCGCAGACGCGCAGTGTCGTCAGGAGCGGCGGGCGCACGGCTTCCGCGCCGGGGCCGGCGGTTTCGGGCATAATGCGCGGGAAAATCACGTACATCAGGCCAAGGCCGATGAAATAGATCGTGGGGCCGAACAGGCCGAAAATAAGCACGCCGAAGAACGCAGAGGCGGAGGAAAAGCCAAGACCACACAGCCACCACAGGGTGAACGGGGTCAGGGGGGAATCGGCGGGGACGTCGAGTTCACGGTGGTCCGCCTGCAGAAGCATGGCCGCCGCGTAGAAGGTGGCGTGCAGGCCCGGATAGAGGCTCAGCACCATTGGTAAGTCATAGATCGTCATTCTGCCGTCCAGTGATTCCGCCACGGTTCGCGAATGGATTCGCGCCCCCCAAGGCCCTGTGGAGACAGGACTAGGGAGAAAGGGTTGGAAAAGCCTTTATGGCCCGACATTCATTTTGGTTTTTTCGGGGCCGGTCGGCGGCTCAGGGGCGTTCGGGTTTTCCCATCAGACGGCGGAAGAGGCGCACGTGGCCGCGGGGGCGGGCGTAGTCGGGGTCGGAATAGGTCGCGATGATCCAGGGCAGGTGCTTCTTCGGGACGGGGGCGGGTTCCAGCTCGAACCTCGCCATGCGGCCCACGATTTCGACAGGTTTTACAAGGCGTTCCACGTGCGCGTATTGCGGGCGGGTGTCGTAGTCGTCGAAGAGCAGCGTGACGGGCCTCTCGATGAGCATGGCGGTGGTGACGAAACAGGCCGGACGAAACCGGCCGTCGACCAGCACAACATCCGGGTGGGTGAAGTCCGGGTCGCTCCAGACCGCGAGCGGATAGGTGTGAAAGAGGTGCGAATGGGCCCGCGAGGTGGGTGCGCCCCAGCGGCGGGTGGGGCCGATATCGGCATGGCGGACCTTTACGCGGTCGGCGGCGCCGGCTTTTTCGACATGTGCGGCCACGTATTTGGCCCAGTTCGGGTCGCTTTCCACCGAGAGCGCGCGGCATCCGGGTGTTTGTGCCGCGATCAGGGTGGACCCGCCACTGCCGTATTCAAGGATTGAGGTGGCGCGGGAATAGACCTGTTTCAGCAGGTCCGCTTCCTTCTCCGGAAGGGTCAGGATTGGCGCGGACATTGGTTTTGTTCCTTATTGTTGTTTCGTTTTTGTCAGCCCCGTGACAGTCCGGCCGCGCTGAGCAGTTTGTTCAGGCGGGATTTTTTGGTTGGATGGTAGCGGTTGAGATGGAGAATGACCGGATCAGTATCGCGAGAAAAAAGACGGTCGATCAGCCGGTAGCTGCGCGTGTTGTACCGCGCGGGTAATATGGTGAAATGAAGATCGCTGACCCAGAGGAGTTCACGCAGGGTGATCTGGTCGGCGCCGAAGCCGGCCTCGGCATAGGCCGCGCTCCACTGGTCGAAAAAGCCCATCATGCGGGGGGTCCGGGCGTAGAGCATCACCCCGCTGTTGAGTTCGGGAAACGCCTCAGGCGGGCGGTGCCGCCAGACCATTTCGCGGCTGCGGTTGGGTTTGCGGCGGCGGTGGGCGATGGCAAATTCGAACTTGTCGAGCAGGCGCATCATGTCACCGAGATCGGCGACGATCCGCGTGTCGGTGTCCACATAGAGCGTGCGGTCGAAGGGCGTGCGACGCAGGCAGTCGACCTTGGACCGGGCGTGGGCGTTCTCAATGGGCAAAACCTGGTCGAAAACGTCGCCGGGATCGGCCTGGTCGGTGAAAATGGCGATGGGCAGACCGGGACTGTTTTCGCGCAGGGACGCGGCGGACAGCCGGGCGGCTTCGGTATGGGGTGCGCCGGTGGCCACGTAGATTACGCCTTCGCCCGCCTGGGTCATTCCGCCTCCGCCAGTTTGTCGATGCCGTATTCCGTCCAGGTCGTGCGGTTTTTGCGGACCGATTTTATCATGCTCTTGTGTTTTTTGATCTTTTCGGGGTCCTTGTAGCCGCGCGGGTGGTCGAGATGGACCAGTGGCGCGGTATAGCGGACATGGCGGCCGGCGACATCGGCGTTGATGAGGCGGACGCCGAATTCCTTGTCCACGCCGCCGTATTTGATGCGCTCGTCAAAGCCGTTCACGCGCAGGGCGTCCTCGCGGTACATGGCCGCGTTCGCGCCGCAGAGCGCCTTTTGGACCGGGGTTGCCACGTCGAGAAAACGCATGACCGGTCCGGGAAAGGGCATGGATTTGAGCCAGGTGCCGAAGCGGTTAAAAACGCCGTTCTCCTTCATCCATTTGGGGTCGAACACCGTGCCGTCCTCGATCATGTCAGCGGTAACGGAGGCGGTGGTTTTCTCGTCGAGGCGGATGAGGCTGCCGGTGCTGAACTGGCCGGGTTTCGAGACCTCGAGGTGGCGCGCGAAGAAGACCGGGTGGATCATCACGTCGCCGTCGATGAAGAACAGGAAATCGGCCTCTGAACTGCCGATGGCTTTGTTCAGGATGGCGGCTTTTTCGAAGCCGTTATCCTCGTGCCAGACGTGGCGGATGGAGAGGTTTGGGTGGTCGGCCTGGAAGGCGTCGACGGCAGCCCGGGTTTCGGGGCCGGAGCCGTCATCCGCGATGCAGATGCTGTCGGGGATATGGTTTTGCCGCGCAACGGAGGTCAAACACAGTATCAGGGGGCCTATGCTGTTATAGGTTGTGATGACGACCTCGGTACGCATGGGCCTATTCCCACCCGATCCGGGCGAAGTAGTCCAGTGCCGCGGTATCCTCGACCTGGTTCTTTTCGATGTTGGCGACGGTGCGGCGCACCTTGCGCTCGTATTCGGAGGTTTTGGCCAGCAGGTTGGGGCCACGGCCGATTTTGGCGGCTAGCTCCTCCTCGGAGCGGGTGTAGTAGTGGTTCAGCTGTATGTCATGGGCGGAGTAGAACTTCGGCTTTTCACGGTCCTCGGCGGAGAAACACTTGCCCTGGTCGTTACAGGTGTCGTCGCTGCCATCGACCTCCATGGAATGGACGCGCACGCCGGTCAGGTGACAGGGATCAACGATGCATTTGAAGGCCCGCACCCCGCGCAGGTCACTCATGGGGTCGGAGGCCCGCATTCTGTAGTTGCGTAGAACGCCACCGGCGGGACGTTTCATGTGGCCGGAGCGGCCAAACATGTGCCATGGCAGCGAGATGGAGCGGACGTCGCGCAGGTGTTGGAGCGCATCGTTGAGGTTCAGCGCGCTTTTGGGAATCAAAAATTCGTCCACATCGATGAAGGCCATCCAGCGGCAGGTTGAGCCGAAATTGCGTGCAGCATGGGCATAGGCGAGCACCTGGTTGTGAATCTCACGGCCCATGCGGGCGTCGGTGAAACTCTGGTTCCAGGGTACGGTGACGAGTTTTTCCGATGGCAGCACGTCGCGCAGGATGCTCATGGTCTCGTCGCTGCAGCCGTTGTCGTAGATCACGAAGCGGCTGACGCCGGCGCGG
Source organism: Amaricoccus tamworthensis (assembly GCF_049800875.1). Lineage (NCBI taxonomy): Bacteria > Pseudomonadati > Pseudomonadota > Alphaproteobacteria > Rhodobacterales > Paracoccaceae > Amaricoccus > Amaricoccus tamworthensis. Next base: position 77,430 of record NZ_JBNAFV010000008.1, read on the forward strand.
TTGTGGAAATGGGCCCATTCCCCGATATAGCGTCCTTCGTTTTTCACGATGGCGGTAATGGTCAGGCCGGAGCGGTCACCGGCGGGTTTTGGGGGTGTTATCCCGATTTTGCTTATTTTCCCAAAAATCGGAAGCTTCCAAAGCATGCCCACGTCCCCAAATTCGGCGTTTCACCTGTAACACCGGGAAAAGAGGAGGGAAAGCAGCGTTGCGCTGGTTTCCGCCCGGACATAAAACCTTCGGGACACTTTGGGGAGGCAGCCATGCGCCTGGGACTGGATTACGGTGGAACCAAGATCGAGGGCGTCGTGCTCTCTGAGAGCGGCGAGATGGCCGCGCGGGCGCGGGTTCCCACGCCGCGACACGACTATGACGGCGGCATCAGGGCGATCCATGATCTGCGAAACCAACTGGAGGCGGAAGCCGGCGGGCGGATCGAACAGGTTGGAATTGGCGTGCCGGGATCGGTTGACCGGAGTACGGGGTATGTGACGCTGGGCAACTCCACCTGGCTGCATGGGCGTGATCTGCGCGGGGATCTGATGGCAGCACTCGATCTGCCGGTGAAAATTGCCAACGACGCGAACTGTTTTGCCCTGTCGGAGGCCGTGGATGGTGCGGGCTCGGATGGGCAGGTGGTGTTCGGGGTGATCCTTGGCACCGGCGTGGGCGGCGGGGTCGTCGTAAACCGGCAGCTGGTTGAAGGGATCAACGCCGTCGGTGGCGAATGGGGGCATATTCCCCTGCCCACCCCGATGGATGACGAGCGCCCGGGTCCGCTGTGTTCCTGCGGTGTGCCGGGTCATATCGAAGCCTGGCTGTCGGGGCCGAGTTTTGCCGCGGATTATGCGCGGCGGGTTGGCATTGAGGGCGAAGGTCCGAAGGCGCCGGAGATTATCGAGATGGCTTATGCCGGAGACGCGGCGGCGGTGGAGACGCTGGAGCGGTTTGAGGACCGGCTGGGGCGGTCACTCGCCCTGATCGTCAATATTCTCGACCCGGATGTGATTGTGATGGGCGGTGGGCTGTCGAATGTTGAGCGGCTTTACCAGACAGTGCCCGCGCGGATTGAGCCGCATGTGTTTGGCGACCGGTTCAGGACGCGGCTGGTGCGGAACATGCATGGTGACAGTTCGGGCGTGCGCGGCGCGGCCTGGCTCTAGGGGGCGGATATGGTGGACAGGTTTACCGGGAATTTTACCCAGCAGGAGCCGATACCGGACGATGCCATAGAGGCGGCGGTGGCGGTTCTGCGGTCCGGGCGGCTGCATCGCTACAACGTGGCGGGCGATGATCCGGGCGAGACGGCCCTGCTGGAGAGGGAATATGCGGAGTGGCAGGGTGCGACATACTGCATCGCGCTGGCCTCCGGCGGGCAGGCTTTGCAGATTGCGATGCGGGCGTCCGGGGTCATCCACGGGGATCAGGTTCTGACCAACGCCTTTACGCTTGCGCCAGTACCGGGTGCGATTGCAGCGGTGGGCGGCGTACCGGTTCTGGTGGAAATTGATGAGAACCTGCGGCTCGACCTGGATGATCTGGAGAAGAAGGCCCAGGAGACCGGAGCGAAGTTCCTGTTGCTGTCGCATATGCGCGGGCATCTGTGTCACATGGACCGGCTGATGCGGATTGCGGACGGAGCCGGAATTAAGGTGATCGAGGATTGCGCCCATACGATGGGGGCGACGTGGAACGGGACGCGCTCGGGGAATTTTGGCGTTGCGGGCTGTTTTTCGACGCAGACCTATAAGCACATGAACTCTGGTGAGGGCGGGTTTCTGACCACGGACGACCCGGATCTCGCCGCGCGGGCGGTGATTCTGTCCGGCAGTTACATGCTGCATCAAAGGCACGGTGCGGCGCCGGGGCCGGAGGTTTTTGCGCAAATCCGGCTTGAGACGCCGAACATGTCGGCGCGGATGGACAATCTGCGGGCGGCGATTCTGCGGCCGCAGCTGAGGGGCCTGGAACGAAACGTGCTGCGCTGGAACGAACGCTATGACGCGGTGGCGGCGGGCCTTGAGGGCAACAATTCCATTCGGCTGCCGGTGCGGCCGGAGGCGGAGACCGGGGTTGGCTCGTCCATTCAGTTTCGCGTGCCGGGGTTTAGTCGGGATGAGTGTCAGGCACTGGTGCGGCAGGCGGGTGAGCGGGGCGTTGAGCTGAAGTGGTTTGGCGCGGCGGAACCGGTCGGGTTTACCTCCGACTACCGGTCCTGGCAGTACATACCGAAACAGCACCTGCCCCGGTCGGAGGAGGTGCTGTCGACGTTGTTTGATTTACGGCTGCCGCTGACATTTTCCGTGGAAGATTGCGGCGTGCTGGCCCGGATCATTTCGGAAACGGTGTCCGGGGTCAGGTAGCGAACCGGCCCGGCGTTGCCGCCGGGCGGATGGGCTTCAGGCGCTGAGGTAGTCCCGAAGTGTTTCGGCCGCGCCCTTGCTGCGCAGGGCGGTGAGCCAGGAGGCAAATTCGGTGGCGAAGGCCTCGTTGGTGGCGAGATCGCCGTAGATTTCCGACATTTCCAGCCACGCGGCGGGGCGCTCGGTTGAGGCAGCCGCGACTGTGCGCAGGTGTTCCCAGTCTGGGTCGTTCGGCTCGATGCGGGCGTGTTCGCCGCCACCGCCCTCGCAGTAGTGGCACCAGAGCGCGCTGGCCAGAGCCAGACCGGATGCGGGCAGGCCCGCGGCCAGACGGTCGACGATGGATGCCACGATGAATTTGGGCTGGCGGTTGGAGCCGTCGAAGCAGAGGCGCTGGATGGTGTCCTCGACCCGCGGGTTGGCGAAACGTTCCATGATGAGCTTGAGATAGTTGCCATGGGACATGTCCGGTACGGCATCGAATACCGTGATGACCTCGTCGCGCTCGACCTTTTCCATGAAGCCGGAGACCAGCGGGTCCTCCATCGCCTCGTGGGCGTAGGTGTGACCCAGGAGCGAACCCGCATAGGCGATCAGGGCGTGACCGCCGTTGAGCATGCGGATCTTCATGTGCTCGTAGGGAGTAACGTCCTCCACGAACTGCACACCGACCTTTTCCAGGGCGGGGCGGCCGTTGGTGAAGTTGTCCTCAAGCACCCACTGGATGAACGGTTCGCAGAATACGGGGCGGTTGTCCTCCACCCCGAATTTGTCGGCGAGGTACTGCACGCGGGCGGGTGTGGTCGCGGGAGTGATGCGGTCGACCATGCCGTTGGGGAAGGTGACGTTGTCCGCGATCCAGGCGCCGAGTCCGGGGTCCTGGGCGTTGGCGATGCCCAGCACGGCGGCACGGCAGACATTGCCGTTGTGGGGCACATTGTCGCAGGACATGACGGTGAAAGGCTTTTCGCCCGAAGCCCTGCGGGTCCGGAGTCCGGCAACAATGGCACCAAACACTGTTGTCGGGGACTCCGGAGCCGCAAGGTCGGCCTGAACCATGGGGTGGTTCAGGTCGAACGTGCCGGTGGCGGCGTCGATGAAGTAGCCACCCTCCGTCACGGTAAGGGAGACGATCCGGATGCCTGGATCGCCCATTGCCTCGATCATGGGGCCGTGGCCCTCCTCGACCGGGAGAAAACCGGTCATTGCGCCGATGATACGGGCGCTGTCGCCGGAACCGTCCTGCTCGACCAGGGTATAGAGGCAGTCCTGCTCCAGAAGACCCTCGCGCATTCCCGCGTCGGCGGCCATGACGCCCGCGCCGAGGATGCCCCAGCTGAGATCGCCACCAACGGAGAGAAGGTCATCGATATAGACCTCCTGGTGCGCGCGGTGGAAATTGCCGAGGCCCACATGCAGGATGCCTGCGGTGACGGCGCTGCGGTCATAGACGGGTCGTGCGATTGCAGGATCGAGGTTGTCAAGTTTTTCGGCTGATAACTGCATCAAATAGTTCCCCTTTTCTCGCCCGTAATACATACGGCTTCCCTAAATGGAAACCGGGAACGGCGCGACGGGAGGCCGCGCCGTCGGTATTTCGGATCTAGCGGATCGCGAGACCGTTTGCGTCGAAGCGGTGGATGCGGGACTCATCGGGAGTGAGGAAAATCTCGTCTCCGTAGGCCACGTCAAACTCGCCCTGCGCCCGGATGTTGAGCGGCTCCCTGTTGGCGTCCGAATGGATGTGCAGGAAGGTGTCGGAGCCAAGATGCTCGGTCACCCCTACCCGGCCCCGCCAGGTGCCGGATTCCTTCGACAGGGAGATATGCTCGGGTCGCACGCCAACGGTGTGGGCGTTGTAGGGCTCCGCTGCCGGACCCTCGATGAAGTTCATCTTGGGCGAACCGATGAAGCCGGCCACGAACTTGTTGCAGGGGAAGCGGTAGAGCTCCATGGGGGAACCCACCTGCTCGATCACACCGGCCTGGAGCACCACGATCTTGTCCGCCATGGTCATGGCCTCAACCTGGTCGTGGGTCACGTAGATCATGGTGGTCTTGAGCGACTTGTGCAGCTCGGAGATTTCCAGGCGCATGTTGCCGCGCAGGGCCGCATCGAGGTTGGAGAGCGGCTCGTCGAAGAGGAAGGCCGCAGGTTCACGGACGATGGAGCGTCCGATGGCGACGCGCTGGCGCTGACCGCCGGAAAGCTCGCCAGGGCGGCGTTCCAGGTAGTCGGTCAGGTTGAGCGTGGTGGCGGCGTGCTGGACCTTGCGCTCGATCTCCGAAGGTTCCATCCCTGCCATCTTGAGCGGGAACCCGATGTTTTTGCGTACGGTCATGTGCGGATAGAGCGCATATGACTGGAACACCATTGCGAGACCGCGCTTGGAGGGCGGAAGCGTGGTGGAGTCCTTGCCGTCGATCTCGATTTTGCCGTCGGAAACGTCCTCCAGGCCGGCAATCAGGCGCAGCAGGGTGGATTTGCCGCAACCCGAGGGTCCGACGAAGACCACGAACTCGCCTTCATTGATGTCCAGGTCGATGCCAGGGATGACCTCCGTTGCGCCGAAGACCTTGCGAACCTGTGTGAGATTGATTTGTCCCATTGTTTGTTTCCCCTATTTCACTGCGCCGAAGGTCAGGCCGCGTACGAGTTGTTTCTGGCTGAACCAGCCCATGATGAGAATTGGAGCGATCGCCAGCGTGGAGGCCGCCGAAAGTTTGGCCCAGAACAGACCCTCGGGACTTGAGTAACTGGCGATGAACGCCGTGAGTGGTGCCGCGTTTGAGGCGGTAAGGTTGAGTGTCCAGAAGGCCTCGTTCCATGCCAGGATGATGTTCAGAAGCATGGTGGAGGCGATGCCGGGCACTGCCATCGGCAGCAGGACATAGGCCACTTCCTTGGGCAGGCTGGCGCCATCCATGCGGGCGGCCTCCAGAATCTCACCCGGGATCTCACGGAAGTAGGTGTAGAGCATCCAGATGATGATCGGCAGGTTGATCATGCAGAGGACGAACACCAGACCCGTGCGGGTGTCGAGCAGACCCCAGTCCCTGAAGAGCAGGTAGATGGGGACCAGAACACCCACGGCCGGGAGCATCTTGGTGGAGAGCATCCACATCAAAACGTCCTTGGTGCGTTTGGTCGGCGAGAAGGCGAAAGCCCAGGCAGCGGGGATCGCGATGCAGAGTGCGAGGATGGTGGAACCCACGGAGATGACCACCGAGTTCATCACATGCAGCGGGTAGTCCGAGCGCGTGTTCACGGTGATGTAGTTTTCCAGCGTCCAGTCGAAGTTGATGAAGGACGGTGGTACGGCGATTGCCTCGGCCTCGGTCTTGAAGCTGGCGATGATGGTCCAGAGGATCGGGAAGAAGATCAGGAAACCAACGATCCAACCCAGGACGGTGAAGCCGATTTTACGGCGTGATGATACGGCACGTGCCATGTTTTCAGCTCCTCACTTGTCCAGGTTTTTGCCAAGGATGCGGATCAGGAAGAACGCAACGATGTTCGCAAGAATTACCGCCACGATGCCACCTGCGGATGCCGATCCGACGTCGAACTGCAGCAGGGCTTTTACGTAGACGAGGTAGGTCAGCGTGGTGCTGGCGTTGCCTGGTCCACCGTTGGTGGTGACGAGGATTTCCGCGAATACCGAGAGAAGGAAGATCGTCTCGATCAGGATGACCACCGTAATTGCGCGCGAGAGGTGCGGCAGGGTGATGTAGAAGAACTTCGAGAAGATGCCCGCGCCGTCCATTTCGGCCGCTTCCTGCTGTTCCTGGTCGAGGGACTGCAGCGCGGTCAGAAGGATGAGGGTCGCGAAGGGCAGCCACTGCCATGACACGATCAGGATGATCGAGGCGAGAGGCGCCTGCCCCAGGAAGTCAAACGGCTCCATGCCGATGGACTGCGCCAGGAAGGCGAATAGCCCGTTCACCGGATGCATCAGCAGGTTTTTCCACACGAGTGCGGACACAACCGGCATCACGAAAAACGGTGCAATGACCAGCAACCGGACGATCGTCTGACCCCAGAAGGGCTGGTCCATCAGGATTGCGAGGAGAGTTCCGCCACAGACCGTGATGAACAGGACGCTGCCGACCATGATCAGGGTGTTGAAAAAGCCGGTGATGAATGCGGGCTCGGTTAAAAAGTACGCGTAGTTCTCAAAACCAACGAAGATTTCCATCCCTGGCATAAGCAGATTGTAGCGCAGGGTGGAGAAGTAAAGCGTCATTGCCAGCGGGATGATCATCCATGCCAGCAGAAGGATAATGGATGGAGCCGTCATCCACCGCGCAGCCGTACGGGTATGGTCCGTAGCCATCGGTCAGTCTCCTGCAAAAGTTGGGGTTGGTGCGGGTAGTCTGCTTGACGGTCCGTCCGGAGGGACGGGTCGTCGGGATCGGTTCTGGAAACCAGACCGGGGCACGTATTGGTGTGCGCCCGGTCTGACCGGGGAGAACCCGTCCTTACTTGATGTAACCGCCGCGTGTCATTTCACGGGTGGTCAGGTCCTGGGCGGCCGCGAGGGCGTCATCCACGGACATGGTACCGGCGAGTGCCGCGGAGAACTGCTGGCCGACGGCCGTTGCAATTGCCTGGAACTCGGGGATCGCCACGAACTGCACGCCAGTGTAGGGGACCGGGTCAACCGTGGGGTTTTTCGGGTCCGCGGACAGGATGCTGTCGAGGGTCATCTGAGCGAAGGGAGCCGCTTCCTGGTAGTTGGAGTTCTCATAGAGAGAGGTCCGGGTTCCTGGAGGCACGTTGGCCCAGCCCTCATTCTCGGCGACCAGTTCGGCATACTGCTTGGAGGTCGCCCACTCAACGAAGGTGGTGGCGGCTTCGGCATTGTCGGAGCCTGCGGGAATGGCGAGGGACCATGCCCAGAGCCAGTTGCCGCGTTTTCCAAGTCCGTTATCCGGTGCCAAAGCGAAACCGACCTGGTCGGCAACATCACTCTCATCCGCATTGGTCACGAAGGAAGCCGCAACGGTCGCATCGATCCACATGCCGCACTTACCGGTCTGGAACAGCGCAAGGTTTTCGTTGAAGCCGTTGGATGAGGATCCTGGAGGACCCGCTTCCTGCATCAGGTCAACGTAGAACTGGAGGGTGTTTTTCCACGGCTCGGAGTCGAACTGGGGAACCCAGTTTTCATCGAACCAGCGGGCACCGAAGGAGTTGGCCGTGGCGGTGAGGAACGCCATGTTCTCGCCCCAACCGGCTTTACCACGCAGGCAGATTCCGTAAACCTCGTCTTCCTTACTGGTCATGGCGCGGGCGGCTTCAGCGATGAAGTCCCAGGTCGGTGCGTCCGGCATTTCGAGGCCGGCGGCTTCAATCAGGTCCTTGCGGTACATGACCATGGAGCTTTCGCCGTAGAACGGAGCGGCGTAGAGTGTGCCGTCCACGGAGAGGCCATCACGGATCGGGCCAATCAGGTCATCAACATCGTAGTCTTCGCTGAACTCGAGCGGCAGGAGCCAGTCCTGGTTGGCCCAGATCGGAACCTCATAGGTGCCGATGGTCATGACGTCGTACTGACCACCCTGGGTGGCGATGTCGACGGTGACGTTCTGGCGGAGGATGTTTTCCTCAAGCGTAACCCAGTTGACCTCGATGTCGGGGTGCTGGGCTGTGAACTCGTCGGTCAGACCCTGCATGCGGATCATGTCGCCGTTGTTCACTGTTGCGATGGTGATGGATTGGGCCAGAGCCGCCGTGGACAGCGCGGAAACCGCGCAGGCGCACAGAAGTGTGCGTTTCGTGATGCTCATTAAGTCCTCCCATGGATCTAGAGCGTTGCAATCTTGTTGGTGAGCATTTGCCCGCTTGTTGAGCTAATGCTCACTCATGGACGTGCATAAGTCAAGGCAGAATTTACCGTGCACTTATTTCGTGAAGATGTGCGGGGTCAGTCGAGCAGTCGTATTGCGGTTGCCTCGTCTGTCACAAGACCGTTCACAAGCCCACCGTTCAGGGCGGACTTAAACGCCCGGACCTTGGAAGCGCCAGCCGCTACGCCGACCACCAGGCTGTCCTGAGGTGGATCAACGCGCTGGCCCGTCATGCGAAGATTTGGCCCTGTATCCAGATATTTGCCAGTCTCATCGTATATCCAGCCAGCAATCTCCCCGGCGGCTCCGAGCTTCCGGCATTCGGCAAGTTCATCAGCGGTAATGAACCCGTCCTTGACCAGCGGAGCCGTTTCGTCGACCTGGCCTATGCCCACAAATGTGACGTCGGCATTGCGGGCAAGTTCCATTGTACGTTGAACGGGCTTGAGGGAATGGAACAGGTGCTTTTCTTCTTTCGAGGAGGCAACGGCCGGGACAGGCATGGGAAAATGCGGTGCCCGGACCCGGTCACCGATTCGCATGATAACGTCGTAATGGGAGGCTGAGCCATCGGGAGAGATGTTGCCGTTGAGCGAAACCAGCCGATGCCGGGGGCAGTCCATCCGGGTCAGTTCCTCAACCGCGGCCCGAAGGGTCCGTCCGGTTCCGACCGCAATTGTCACCGGGTCGGCTGAGGAGAGAACGCGCTCGATCTCAACCGCCGCAAGCGGGGCAATGCCCGGCACGGGGTCGACCCCCTCCCCCAGCCACGGTGCGACACGGCATACTTTGAGACCATGTTTCTGGCGCAGTTTGCGCTCGATCTCGAGGCAGCGGCCAATGGCGTGATCCAGACGGAAATGAATGATCCCCTCGGCAACGGCGCGGGAGACCAGACGCTGCGCCCGCTGACGGGAGATGCCCAGTTCCTTCGCTATCTGATCCTGGGTTTTGCCGCCAACATAATAGAGCCAGGCCGCACGGGCGGCCTCATCCAGTTGGGATATTTCAGTTTCGGTCTGTTTCTGACTGCTCAACGAATCTCCCCATTACGCTTAAGGTCGGGTTCGAGTTCAAAGAATTCAGTGAAGCTGGTGAACCGGTGATGGGGGACGGGGAAACCTTCCACCTCAAAATCAACGGTTTCAAGGTGGCTTCCGCCGGTGAAGTGCCAGACCTTCATGCCTGCCGCGAGACCGGCCCGCAGGCCGTTCGAGCTGTCCTCAATCACAACGGTTCGGGCCGGGTCGACGCCCATCTGATCGGCGGCGAAGAGAAAGAGGTCGGGTGCGGGTTTACCGCGACTGACCTGGGAAGCCGTCCAGACCCGATCGCCAAACAGATCATCGAGACCAACGATTTCGAGGGACCGCCGGGCGCGGGCCGGGCTGGAACTGGTGGCAACGCAGGTGGGCACGTTCAATGCCTCTATGACTTCGCGCACGCCAGGCATGATGCGAAGCTCGTTCTCGAATGCCGCGAGCAGGTCGGCGCGGTACTGATCCTCGAATTCCGGTGGCAGTTCGAGATTAAACTCGTCGCGGATCTGGGCCATGACGACCGGGTAGCTCCGACCGAGAAAATGTTTCGCGAAATAGGCAATGTCGACGTCGACGCCCCGCTCGGACAGAGCGGAAATCAACATGCGGCCACTGATCATTTCGCTGTCGATCAGACAGCCGTCACAGTCAAAAATTACCAGATCGGTTTCAGTCATGGCATTCCATTAGATCGACCGGTGAGGGCCGGATACGTATCACAACCGCGGCGCGGCGCATAGACAGGGCTACCGGGAGTGGCCAGCCCAGGCGGTGAGTTACGCAGGTGGCGTGGATTAGGCAAGCCTTTGGGATCAACAACTTCACTACATCCGGTCTGGATTTGCGGGCATCTGAACGCGGAAATGCCGGTTCGCCAGCAGGAATTCGAGCGAATTTGATCAAAACGCGGTCTTTTACGAAGCGCGGCAGGCCGCGTTTTCCTTGTCCTGCGCGCGGGTTACTCTTATGTAGGACAGGTCCAGTTTCAGGGAGTTTTGCGCATGTCCGGTTACGCCCCCATTGTCACCGTGTTTGGTGGTTCAGGTTTTGTCGGTCGGTATGTCACCCAGAGACTGGCGCGGGCCGGTTACCGGGTTCGCGTGGCGGTGCGCCGTCCAGACGAGGCCCTGTTCGTCCGGCCATATGGTGTTGTGGGCCAGGTTGAACCGGTTCAGGCCAACATTCGAGACGACGCCTCCACCCGCGCGGCGATTCTCGGGGCGGACGCGGTTATCAACTGCGTCGGTATCCTGGTTGAGGCTGGGAAACAGAAATTCGAGCCGCTGCTGGCCGAGGGCGCGGGTCGGATCGCCCGAATTGCGGCGGAGGAGAACATTCGCCGGCTGGTGCATGTGTCAGCCATCGGTGCGGACGCGGACTCTGAGAGTGGATATGCCCGGGCCAAGGCGGCCGGGGAAGAGGCCGTCACTTCGGCCTACCCCGCGGCGGTGATCCTGCGGCCTTCGGTTGTGTTCGGCACCGAGGACGAGTTTTTCAACCGGTTCGCCTCGATGGCGCGGATCAGCCCGTTCCTGCCTGTGGTAAGCCCCGACACGAAATTTCAGCCGGTTTACGTGGATGATGTGGCGGCCGCGGCCGTCAAGGCGGTGATGGAGCCTGTTTCACCCGGGGTTTATGAGCTCGGCGGGCCGGATGTTGAGACGTTCCGGGAACTGATGCAGCGGATGTTTGAGGTGATCGAGCGCAAACGGTTCGTCATTGCGGTTCCACTTGGTATGGCGCGGCTTCAGGCGAAGGTGCTGGATTTCGTGCAGCGTGCCTCGTTTGACGTTATTACCAACAAAATACTGACGCAGGATCAGGTTGTCATGCTCCAGTCCGACAATGTGGTGGCTGAGGGGGCCAAAGGCTTCAGCGACCTCGGCATGGAGGCGACCTCAATGGAGACGGTGCTGCCCGGGTATCTCTATTCCTTCCGACCGCATGGCCAGTACGACGCGATTACCGCGTCGGCGGAGAATTTGCGCAGCCAGTAATCGGCTCAGGCGGTGTAGGCGATTCCGAGGATGATAACGCCGAGAATGACACGGTAGATCACGTAAGGGGTGTAGCTGACGCTGCGCAGCAGACGCATCATCAGGGACAGCGCCAGGAAGGCGGCAATGAATGCGAGCACGGCTCCGATTGCTCCGTCACGGGCGGTTTGCCAGTTCGCCTCGGATACGACGTCGGCACCCAGGAGCACGCCGGAGGCGATGATGGTCGGGATCGACATGAGCATGGCGATCTTTGCGCCATCGGTGCGGTCGTAGCCGAGGAACCGGCTGGCAGTGATTGTGATGCCGGACCGCGAGGTGCCTGGCAGGAGGGCGACGGCCTGCCACAGGCCAAAGATGATTGCGTCCCGCAGGTTCCAGTCCCCTTCGGTTTTCACGGTCGGGCCCTTTTTGTCGGCCCAGTAGAGAACAACCCCGAACACCAGCATGGTCCAGCCGATCACTTTCATGGAGCGGAGGAGCTCCGTAGTGCCGGTGACCTTCAGGATCAGGCCGATGACGACCACCGGAACGGTCGCAATGGCCAACAGAAAGGCGAGACGGGCATTGTCGGTTTTCAGTTTTCCGCGCATGATGTCGATACAGCCGTGCCAGATGCGCACGACGTCCGCGCGGAAATACATTATTACCGCACCCAAAGTGCCCACATGGACGGCGACGTCCAGGGCGAGACCCTGGTCCACGGAGCCGAGGAGTTTGGGGAGCAGTATAAGATGTCCGGATGAGGATACTGGAAGGAACTCGGTAACACCCTGCACAATGGCGAGGATGGCTAACTGAAAAAGGGACATCGCACCCCGCTATTGAATTGATTCGAATTTGCGCGACCATACCGGGGTCCCGATTCGACCGTAAGACATGGAATAGGTAACATACCGGACCTATTTTCCCGAAAATAATGGCTCATGGAGCAGCATAAGTCGAGGATATTACCAATATATGTCAGCATTAGTGACTTTCATTGTCGAGGTTAATGTTTTAATAAGCATGCTCCAGGGATTGCGACCCTTCAGGAGGGGATAAATGGCGCGGCAACCAATGCTGAAATTTACGAAGATCTCGCGGGACATGCCGGTGAAGCGTGAAGCCGACGTGCGTCGTGAGGATTTCAACGAGATTTACAGGGAATTTGCCGAGGAAAAAGCCGCTGAACAGGCGTCGCGCTGCTCTCAGTGTGGCGTGCCCTTCTGTCAGACGCACTGCCCGCTGCACAACAATATCCCTGACTGGCTGAAACTGACCGCCGAGGGTCGGCTGCGTGAGGCCTACCAGATCAGCCAGGCGACCAATACCTTCCCGGAGATCTGCGGCCGCATCTGTCCCCAGGACCGGCTTTGCGAAGGCAACTGCGTTATCGAACAGTCCGGCCACGGCACGGTGACTATCGGCGCGGTTGAGAAATACATCACCGACACCGCCTGGGAAGAGGGCTGGGTTGAGCCGCCGAAACCGGCCGTTGAGCGCGAGGAAAGCGTCGGCATCATTGGTGCGGGCCCCGGCGGACTGGCCGCGGCGGATGCATTGCGGCGCGCGGGCATTCAGGTGACGGTTTACGACCGGTACGATCGGTCCGGCGGGTTGCTTATGTATGGTATTCCCGGCTTCAAGCTTGAGAAGGACGTGGTTCTGCGCCGGAACGAGCAGCTTGAGGCAGGTGGCGTGACATTTCAGATGAACTGCACCGTCGGTGAGGACATCAGCTTTGCCGAAATCCGCGAAAAGCATGACTGCGTTCTGATCGCGACGGGTGTTTACAGGTCGCGTGACCTCGGCGGGCCTGGTGCTGGACTGCCCGGGATCGTGAAGGCGATTGACTATTTGACCGCATCCAACCGCAAAAGCCTTGGCGACGAGGTGGCCGAATTTGAGAGCGGTGAATTGAACGCGGAAGGCAAGCGCGTCGTGGTTATTGGCGGCGGCGACACGGCGATGGACTGCGTGCGGACAGCGATCCGGCAGGACGCGAAGAGCGTAACCTGTCTCTATCGCCGCGACCGCTCCAACATGCCGGGCAGTCAGCGGGAAGTTGCAAATGCCGAGGAGGAAGGCGTGCAGTTTGCGTGGCTGACCTCGCCCAAGGGTTTCACCGGTGACGACAGCGTAGCCGGCGTCCGGGTGGCAAAAATGCGTCTTGGTGCGCCCGATCCCTCGGGCCGTCAGTCGCCGGAAGAGATTCCGGATGCCGATTACACGGAAGACGCGGATCTGGTCATCAAGGCGCTTGGCTTTGAGCCGGAAGACCTGCCGACGCTTTGGGATACGCCGGAACTGGAAGTGTCCCGTTGGGGTACGATCCGCACGGATTTCCGCACCCATGCCACGGCGCTCGAAGGTGTATATGCCGCGGGTGACATCGTGCGCGGCGCGAGCCTGGTGGTCTGGGCAATCCGGGACGGACGTGAGGCGGCGGACAGCATTCTTGAGTATCTGGCAAGCCGTTCCGCCGGTATCGCGGCGGAATAGACTAATTACGGGGACGGCACCCGGCCAACCGGGAGCCAAAACACGGAAAATATCCGCGACAGGGACCGAACCGGGTGCTTCGCGGGCCCGGTGAACGACACCGGGAATAAAGCAAGTGAGCCAGCTCACATCCGGAAACCAGCCGGAGGAGCCAAGCAACAGTGGGGACCGAAATGAAAGGGCAATGCATGTGCGGCGCGGTGACCTTTGAGGCCCGTCCGTCCAAAATGACCTTTGATGCCTGTCACTGTGGCATGTGCCGCGCCTGGACCGGCTCGATGTTTACGGGAGTTCACCTGACCCCGGGTGAGTTTACCGTACTGACCGGGGCGGACCGCATTCGCAGCCTTGCCTCTTCCGAGTGGGCCGAGCGGGCATGGTGCGATGCCTGTGGCGGCAACCTGTATTACCGCGTGACGGCGGAAGGTCCGAACCAGGGCGATACGCATCTGGCGCTTGGGACTTTGGAAAACCCCGACGCGTTCGACTTTGAGAGTGAAATTTTTATCGACCGCAAGCCGGGCTGCTTTGCCTTTGAGGGAAGCCGCCCAACGATGACCGAGGCCGAAGTAGTGGCCCAGTTTGCATCGCCAGCCGAGGAGACGACGCAATGACAAAATATGATGAAGCCTGGGTCGCCCGCAAGGAAGCGGAGTTCGAAGCGCTGGCGGAAAAGGGCATGTACCATCCGGAACAGGAGCATTCCTCCTGTGGCGTGGGTCTGGTGGTGGCTGTGGACGGAAAACCGAGCCGGTCTGTGGTGGAATCGGGCATTCAGGCGCTGCAGGCCATCTGGCATCGCGGAGCGGTTGATGCGGACGGAAAAACCGGTGACGGCGCCGGCATCCATGTTCAGATCCCTGTTCCGTTTTTTGAGGACCAGATCCGGCGCACAGGCCACGAGCCGCACGAAAGCGGACTTGCGGTTGGCATGATCTTCCTGCCCCGCAATGACTTCGGCGCACAGGAAGTGGCGCGGACCATCGTTGAGAACGAGGTTCTGCGCATGGGGCACAAAATCTATGGCTGGCGGCACGTGCCGGTGGATATTTCCTGCCTCGGCGAAAAAGCCAACGCCACACGCCCGGAAATTGAGCAGATCCTGATCTCCAATCACAAGGGGCTGGATGACGAGAAGTTCGAGCGTGAGCTTTACGTGATCCGGCGGCGGATCGAAAAAGCCACGGCGTCGATGAAGGACTTCTACATCTGTTCGCTGTCCTGCCGGTCGATCATCTACAAGGGCATGATGCTGGCCGAGGATGTTTCGGTCTTTTATCCGGACCTCAAGGATGAGCGGTTCGAGAGTGCTTTCGCGATCTACCACCAGCGGTATTCAACCAACACCTTCCCACGCTGGTGGCTGGCACAGCCGTTCCGCATGCTCGCACATAACGGCGAAATCAACACGCTGAAGGGCAACCTCAACTGGCTGAAAAGTCACGAGATCCGCATGTCTTCGGATTATTTTGGACATCTGGCCGAGGATATTAAGCCTATCGTTGCTGCCGGGTCGTCGGACTCCGCAGCACTCGACAACGTGTTTGAGGTGCTGGTGCGCGCGGGACGGTCCGCGCCGATGGCGAAAACCATTCTGGTACCGGAAGCCTGGTCGAAATTTGCCACGCGGATGCCGCAGGCCTGGGTGGACATGTACGCCTATTCCAACTCGGTCATGGAACCCTGGGACGGTCCGGCCGCGCTTGCCATGACGGATGGCAGGTGGGTGTGTGGCGGTCTGGACCGGAACGGCCTGCGCCCGATGCGCTATGTTGTGACGGGTGAGGGTCTGCTGATCGCCGGTTCCGAGGCGGGCATGGTGCCGTCGGATGAGAGCACGGTGGTTGAAAAGGGCGCACTTGGACCGGGTCAGCTGATCGCCGTGGATATGGCCGAGGGCAAACTCTACCACGACACTGATATCAAGGACCGCCTGGCCGCGTCGCAGCCGTTTGGCGAATGGATCACCTCCGTGACCGACGTGGAGAACGCTACGCTTGGTATCGAGGAATATGCGCTCTTTGAGGGGCCGGAACTGCGCCGCCGTCAGATTGCGGCCGGATATTCGGTTGAGGAACTGGAGGTCGTCATTTCGGCCATGGCCGAGGACGGCAAGGAAACCATCGGATCAATGGGGGATGACACGCCGTCAGCGGTTCTGTCCAAAACCTACCGGCCGTTGAGCCACTATTTCCGCCAGAACTTCAGCCAGGTGACCAACCCGCCGATTGACAGTCTGCGCGAAAACCGGGTGATGAGCCTCAAGACGCGGTTCGGCAACCTGAACAACGTGCTGGATGAGGACAACAGCCAGACCAATATTCTGACGCTTGAAAGCCCGTTCCTGTCGAACGCCCGGTTCGCCTATCTGGCTGAGCAGGAGGGCATGGATGCGGTCGAGATTGACTGTACTTTCCCCGTTGGTGCCGGCCCGAATGCCCTTCAGGACGGTCTGGCACGTATCCGTAATGAGGCTGAACAGGCCGTGCGGGCCGGTGCAAACCACATCGTAATGACGGATCACCACCAGAGCGCGGACAAGATCGGCATGCCGATGATCCTCGCGACGAGCGCGGTGCATTCGTGGCTGACGCGCAAGGGTCTGCGCACGTTTACCTCGATCAACGTACGCTCGGCGGAATGTGTTGATCCTCATTACTTCGCCGTTTTGATCGGCTGTGGTGCGACGACGGTGAACGCCTATCTCGCGGAGGATTCGATTGCGGACCGCGTCCGGCGTGGCCTGATCGACTCGGACCTGACCACGGCTGTGGCCCGGTTCCGTGAGGCGGTGGACCAGGGTCTGCTCAAGATCATGTCCAAGATGGGCATTTCGGTGATCTCCTCCTATCGGGGCGGTCTGAACTTCGAGGCCGTGGGGCTTTCCCGGGCCATGGTTCACGAGTACTTCCCCGGCATGATCAGCCGTATCTCGGGCATCGGGGTTTCCGGTGTTCAGGAGCAGGTCGAGAAAATCCACTCCAAAGGCTGGATGGGTGATGCGATCCTGCCCATTGGTGGCTTTTACAAGGCGCGGCGGTCGGGCGAATCCCATGCCTGGGAAGCGCAGAAGATGCACATGCTTCAGGCCGCGTGTGACCGCGGATCGTATGAGCTTTGGAAAAAATATTCCGCCGCCATGCGGTCGGCTCCGCCGATCCATCTGCGTGATCTGCTCGACTTTCAGCCGCGGGAAAAGCCGGTGCCGCTTTCGAAAGTGGAGAGCATCACCGCGATCCGCAAACGCTTTGTGACGCCGGGCATGTCGCTGGGGGCGCTAAGCCCGGAGGCGCACAAGACGCTCAACATTGCCATGAACCGCATCGGTGCGAAATCCGACAGTGGCGAGGGCGGTGAGGATCCGGCGCATTTCATTCCGATGCCCAATGGCGACAACGCCAGCGCGAAGATCAAGCAGGTGGCGTCGGGCCGTTTTGGTGTCACGGCGGAGTACCTCAACAACTGTGAGGAACTTGAAATTAAGGTTGCCCAGGGTGCGAAGCCTGGTGAGGGCGGACAGCTACCTGGGATCAAGGTCACGGAACTGATCGCGCGCCTGCGGCATTCGACGCCGGGCGTGACGCTGATTTCGCCGCCGCCGCACCATGACATCTATTCGATCGAGGATCTGGCGCAGCTGATCTATGATCTCAAGCAGATCAACCCGCGGGCCAAGGTTTGCGTGAAGCTGGTCAGCCAGTCAGGTGTTGGCACCATTGCCGCCGGTGTGGCGAAGGCCAAGGCCGACGTGATCCTGATTTCGGGCCACAATGGTGGCACTGGCGCGTCGCCGATGACGTCGATCAAGTTCGCCGGCCTGCCCTGGGAGATGGGCCTGTCGGAAGCGCATCAGGTTCTGACGGTCAACAATCTGCGTAACCGTGTGGTTCTGCGGACCGATGGCGGGCTGCGTACGGGGCGGGACATCGTGATCGCGGCAATGCTGGGCGCGCAGGAGTTTGGTATTGGTACAGCCGCGCTGATCGCGATGGGCTGCATCATGGTGCGGCAGTGCCAGTCGAACACCTGCCCGGTTGGCGTCTGTGTTCAGGATCCCGAACTGCGCAAGAAGTTCACCGGGACCGCGGACAAGGTCGTAAACCTCATCAGCTTCTATGCCGAGGAGGTCCGGGAGGTTCTGGCCAGCGTTGGGGCGACCAGCCTCAGTGAGGTCATCGGTCGTGCGGATCTGCTGGCGCAGGTCAGCCGTGGAGCGGAACACCTGGATGATCTCGACCTGAACCCGCTGCTGATCAACATCGACGAGGGTGCACGCACGGGTGTGCGGCCTACCGAACGTCAGGCCGTGCCGGATACGCTGGACGCGCAGATCGTGGCTGACGCCGATCCGTTCTTTAAGGATGGTGAGAAGATGCAGCTGTCCTACACGGTGCAGAACACGCACCGCTCGGTGGGTACGCGCGTGTCGAGCCACATCATCAGCCGGTTTGGGATGCGTGATCACAACCTGCAGCCCGATCACCTGACCATCAAACTGGCCGGTTCGGCCGGTCAGGCGCTGGGGGCATTTGCGGCTCCTGGACTGAAGATCGAGGTGATGGGTGAGGCCAACGACTATGTCGGTAAGGGCCTGTCGGGCGGCACGATTGTCGTGCGGCCACCGCTCGGGTCGCCGCTGGTGCCGGAAAACAACGCCATCATCGGCAATACGGTGCTCTATGGCGCGACTGGTGGGTATCTGTTCGCCAATGGCCGGGCCGGTGAGCGGTTTTGTGTCCGTAACTCGGGTGCAAGTGTGGTTGTTGAGGGCTGCGGCTCCAACGGTTGCGAGTACATGACAGGCGGCACGACGGTTATTCTGGGTCGCATCGGTGACAACTTCGGTGCGGGTATGACCGGCGGTATGGCCTTCCTGTATGATCCGGAAGGGGAATCCGACGAGCGGATGAACATGGAATCCATCATCTCCGTGCCAATCGGTTCGGCGGTTTGGGAGGGACGGCTTAAATCCTTGATTGAGCGCCATGTGGAGGAAACGGGAAGCCCGCGTGCGGTGAAAATTCTTCTCCACTGGGATGAGGAGGTTCGGAACTTCCGCCAGGTTGCACCGAAGGAAATGCTGAGCCGTCTGGATCATCCGCTGAGCGATGAACCGGAGGCGGAAAGCGCCTGACCCAACCGGGCAAGGGTTTTACCTCCCCTGTCCCGCCATTTCTTTGGCTGAACTGCGATAGTGCCGCGTGTCCGTAAAACCGGGACGCGGCACTATCAATTATAGATAAAACAAAGAGATATTCCGTACCCCCTGGTACATGCTGATAACCAATTCTTGACGTGACACCGGTAATTCCAATGCGGGACTTGTCGGGGGCGGCCGGAATAATAATGCTTACGAATATCAGAAATTTTGCTGATTGGCATAATCCCGGAAAGGGAGCGGTAGCCGGATTCTTCGGTCCGGCAATGGTTGTCGACCCGAACGGTGAAATTGGATTCGTAAACCACCAGGCGAGAACCCTTCTTCAGTGTCGTGTGGGTGGAAATCTCCAAACCTGCTGCAGCCCTGAGCAGTTTGCGGCTTTTGAGAGTTACCGCGATGTGATCGTCACCGACCCGAAGCTGAGGTTTCACATGGCTTTGGAGCTTGAGGGGACCGACGGGCCGGCGCCGTTCGAGGCCGCACCGCTGCCTGATCCTGCAGGTGTTCCCTACGGTTTCATGATCCGGTTTACCGGCACCGAGGTCTCAAACGGGACTGACACGACACCGGATGACACGACGGATGCGTTTCGGTGGCAGACGGTTCTCGACAGCGCCAACCAGGGTGCGTGGGATCACGATTTTGAACGGGACCGGCACTATCTCTCGGACACCTGGCGGAAAATTCGCGGCCTTCCGCCCGGAGCGCCGGTTGCGGAAACTACCGAGGACTGGCTCGCGACCATTCATCCCGATGATGTGGGAAATGTGCGCTCACAGCTTGCCCTGCTCGATTCAGGTGCAACCGATGCGATCAATTATAAGTTTCGCCAGCGTCATGCGAGTGGCTCGTGGATATGGATCCTGAGCCGCGGCCAGGTGGTGCGCCGGAACGAAAAGGGTCTGCCGTCTCGGATCATCGGAACGGACACCGATATTACCGATATCAAGTCGGTGGAGCGGGACCGCGCCAGGCTGACCGAACGGCTGGACCTGGCGCTGGATGCCGCGCGCATGGGACGGTGGGAACTGGACCTTTCCTCACTTGAGATGTTCTGGGATGATCGGCTGTTGAATACGCTGGGCATAACCGACGGTCGCAACACGCGGGCGCATGTGGAATGGAGAAACTACGTCCATCCCGACGACAGGATCGACACCCAGGCACAGCTGCGCAAAAGTCTGGACGAGCGCCGGAACATTTCCTGCGATTTCCGTGTCATTACCCGTCAGGGTACCGAGAAGTTCATCCGTATCCGGGGCGCGTTTGTGCGCGATCAGGAATCCGGCAACCGTTACAGCGGTGTGTGCCTCGATCTGACCGAGGATTATCGCAAGTCCGTCCTACTGAAAAAAACGCGGGACAGCCTCGAATATGAAAGCCGGCATGACGCCCTGACCGGTCTCGCGAACCGCCGGCACCTGGATCATCAGTACCGCCAGATCATGAGTGAACCGGCCTGGCAGGATGTCGAGCAGGCGGTGATGCATATTGACGTTGACCACTTCAAGAAGGTCAACGACACGCTTGGCCACGATGCGGGCGACGCGGTTCTGGTGCATATTGCGGATGTTCTGCGGAAATACGCGGGCGACGACACGTTGATTGCACGGGTGGGCGGCGACGAGTTTGTTGTTCTGTTTCCCGCGGCTCCGGACGACGCCTATCTGACCCGTATCGCCCAAAAGATCATTGATGAACTGATCAGGCCGTTCGAATACGGCAACACGCGCTGCGATCTCGGAGCGAGCATTGGTATTGCCAAGGGTCAGCCGGACTGGTCGGCGCCGCGGCAGATTTTCATCGACGCGGACCTGGCGCTCTACCGCGCCAAATCGGCAGGTCGCGGACGGGTCAGATTGTTTGACCGGGAAATGCGGGCCGTCGCGGCGCGGCGGAAATCCATCCAGGAAGCGCTGAAAGCGGGCGTCGATAATGGCGAGTTCATCTGTCACTATCAGCCGCAATATGATGCGCAGACCCTCGAACTATCAGGGCTTGAGGCTCTGATCCGGTGGGAAAGCCCCAGCCACGGTTTGGTGCTTCCTGGCGAGTTCCTGCCGGACGCGGCCGAAATGGGTCTGTGCGAGAAATTGGACGAGATCGTGTTGCAGCGGGCGATTGCGGACGCAAACGCGTGGAGGGCCGCAGGTCTTCCCGTGCCGCGCATGGCGGTGAATGTGTCAGCGCGTCGAATCGCGGAACAGGATCTTCTGCCTTCGGTTTCGAAACTGGATATACCGCCGGGTACGCTCTCGTTTGAGCTGGTGGAATCCGCGTTTTTGGACGCAGTGGATGAAGATGTGAACTCCAACCTGCGTGGGCTGACACATCTGGGGATCGATATCGAGATCGATGATTTCGGCACCGGTCATGCGTCCATCGCGGGACTACTGAACATCGCACCGCGCAGGCTGAAGATTGACCGTTCGCTGGTGCAACCCGTGGTCACCTCGCCGCAGCGGCGCCAGCTTTTGGAGACGCTCGTCAATATCGGACGGATGCTGCAGATCGGAGTGGTTGCGGAAGGCGTGGAATCAAAATCCCACATCCCGATTTTGCGGGACATGGGATGTGAGGCTCTGCAGGGGTTTGCCCTGTCCCGACCGGTGCCGCCCGACCGGATTGTCACGATGCTGACCGACGGTCGGAAAAAGACCTAGACGGCCTTGAGCCAGGGGGTTTTGGCTTCCATTTCAGCCTCGAACGTGTCGATTGAGGCTTCCTTTTCCATGGTCAGGCCGATGTCGTCGAGGCCGTTCAGCAGGCAGTGCTTGCGGAACGCGTCAACCTCGAAGGCGATCTCACCGCCGTCCGGGCCATTGATGACCTGATTTTCCAGATCAACGGTAATTTTGGCGTTCGCACCACGGCTGGCATCGTCCATCAGCTTGTCCACATCTTCCTGGGGCAGAACGATGGGCAGGATGCCGTTCTTGAAACAGTTGTTGTAGAAAATGTCGGCGAAGGACGTGGAGATCACGCAGCGAATGCCGAAATCGAGCAGCGCCCAAGGGGCATGCTCGCGGCTGGACCCGCAGCCGAAATTGTCGCCGGCCACGAGGATCTCCGCGTTGCGGTAGGCCGGCTGGTTCAGGACGAAATCCGGGATTTCGTTGCCATCCGCGTCAAACCGCATCTCGTCGAACAGGTTGGCACCGAGGCCCGACCGTTTGATGGTTTTCAGGAACTGTTTCGGGATGATCATGTCGGTGTCGACATTGATCAGGGGCATCGGTGCGGCCACGCCGGTCAGCTTCGTGAATTTTTCCATGGGTTCAGGTCTCCTGTTCGTGGCGCCTCTTAATCACGGGAGACGGTTTTGCGCAAGATGGCGCTGTGCCGTTACACCCTTGCTGACGACGAGGCCCAGGCCGCACAGGGTGATTGTTGCAACTGTCAGCACCATGGACTGACGCGGGTAGTTGATGCCTGCGTCAATCAGGAGGCCGGATACCCCGGGTCCGAGTGCCGTGATGAATACCGTGACGGTCGACGTCAGGCTACGGATCGCACCGAGGTGGCGGGTGCCGTAGAATTCAGGCAGGACCGCGCCCCACAACGTCATGGCCAGACCCATACTAAGACCGAGCAATCCAAGACAGAGCCACCAGGTCCAGGGCGAAACCGCGGGTTGGATCAGGCCAAGGCCCAGCGCCAGCGGCAGGAGCACGAGAGGCAGCAGCCGTGTGGAACCGAACCGGTCCAGCAGCCAACCGGAGGAAATGGAACCGATCATCATCGTCACGGCGAAGGCGGGATAGCCGGGGGCCATTTGGGGCAGAGTCCAGCCTTTGACCGCCGCTACGTGGGTCATCTGGAAATATGTGATGGTGCACAGCACGGCCGGTGCGACCATAATGGGCAATAGTGCAGGCAGGAGCCAGTGGCGTGCGGCCTCGGCCCGAGTCCAGTGGCGACCCGCGAGGCCCGCGCTCTCATCCGTTGTTTCGCTGCCTTCGGGGATGCGCTCCTCGGCCAGAAGATACGACATGAAGGGCAAGACAAGGAACGCAAGGATTGCGGCCGCGAGGAACCAGGTGACATTCGCCCCCAGCGTCTGCAGGGCAAGAACCGCGAGCGCGGGCCAGATGATCTCTGCGGTTGCGTACCCCTGGGCCACCACCGACAGCGCCCTGCCCCGCCAGGCGCGAAACCAGCGTCCCGTGGCGGTCATGGCCATGTGGGTGTACATTCCGTGACCACAGAAGCGGAGACCGAACAGAGCCACCCCCAGAACCCAAACGGGTCCACGCCAGGCCATCAGAAGGCAGGATAGCGCGAAGAGGACCGTTACGAGTGCGCAGAGGCGGCTCAGGGGCATGGTGTCCGCCAGGGAGCCGCGCCAGAACAGAGCCAGCGCGGCGGCGAGGGTGGCAATGGTGTAGATCGCACCCCACTCACCATCCGTGAGCGACCAAGCGGATTTGATGTCAGCCGCAAAGAGCGAAATGAGGTAAGTCTGACCAAAGGCTGAAGCGAATGTCAGCAGGAACCCCGCGGCGAGCCATCGCAGGTTTTGGTGAATGAAGTGGAGCATGGGGCCGGTCTATAAAAAGATGCGTGCCCTGCACAGTTTAATTTGTTGCAAGACCACATATTCCACTCGCGGTGAACCGAAGTCCGGGTTAAGGCTGGCGCATGCTTACATTTCTCCGGGAGAATTCCCGTTGGCTTGGCACCGGATTTTTGCTCACGGTGATGGCCTCGTTTGGACAGACATGGTTCATTTCGCTCTTTGCTGGTGAAATCCGTTCCGCGCATGGCATCAGTGATGGCACGTGGGGCGGGCTTTATACCGTCGCGACCCTCGCATCGGCGGCACTTCTGTTTTGGCGCGGGTCGCTGGCGGATACCATTCCACTGGGGCGGTTGGCGCCGGTGATTTGCCTTTGTTTTGCCGTGTCCTGCGCGACACTGGCTTTGGCGCCCAACATCTTCGTTTTGTGTCTCGCTCTGTTCGGGTTGCGTTTCTGCGGTCAGGGAATGTTTGGTCACATTGCGATGACAGCGATGGGGCGCTGGTTCCGGGAATATCGGGGGCGGGCGGTTTCAATCGCGGGGTTCGGTCATGCATTTGGCGAGATGATCTGGCCGCTACCCGCTATTTTGATCGCCGGGATGGCTGGCTGGAAACTTACATGGCTGGGGATTGCGGCATTTCTGGCATTGGTGTTTGCTCCGATGCTGATGGCGCTTCTGGCTACGGACCGGGTGCCGCAGGGTTCCGGAGCCGGAGGCAGCAGCGGTGTAGGAATCCGTGGTCGGCATTGGGAGCGGCGGGACGTGATGCGCCACTGGCTGTTCCCGGCGCTTCTGCCAATTTTGCTGGCGCCTGGGTTTATCGGGACAGTGGTTTTTTTCCATCAGGTCCACATTGCGGAGATCAAAGGCTGGACGCTGGCACAGATGGCACCCGGATACGTGGTTTTTGCGTCAGTGACGACAGTCTGCGCCCTGATCGCGGGATGGGTTGCGGACCGGTTCGGGCCGGTGAACCTGTTGCCCATGCTGCTCGTTCCGATGGGTCTGGGCGTGACGATTGTATTGCCTGCGGACGCGGTTTCAGGCTGGTTTTTGGCACTCGCACTGATTGGCATGACACAGGGTATGGCCGGTGCGCTCTGGGGGACGTTTTTGCCGCAGGTCTATGGCACAAAACACCTGGGCGCGGTGCGGGCATTGGGGACGACAGTGATGGTTGTGTCTTCAGCGATTGGGCCGGGGATCACCGGGCTCCTCATCAATCTCGGCTACAGTTTCCCGGTGCAGGCGCCAGGCATGGGGCTGTGGTGCCTTTTGGCAACGGGACTGGGTTTCTGGATACGGGCGCGACTGAAACCGGAGCTGATCAGCTCCGCGCAGCCGACCTGACGAACTCATCCACCGGGACGGACGAAATGACTTTCGCGATGGCCTCCGGCACGAGGCCATCCCATTTCCGAAAGTGCAGGCAGGCGGCCCCCATATCGAGCTTCTTACCGGCTTCGGCATAGGCGCGTTTCAGATCCTCTTTCTGTCCGGGTATGCAGTTGGCTCCGCACATGTAGAGTGCCATGTGATTTTTCTGGCTGGCAGCGGCCGCGTACATCAAAGGTTTGCCGTTATAGGTCGGGCCCGACACCTCAATCGGCACCTCCCAGCAGATCATCCCCCAGTTCATGGTCTCAACATAACCTTCGGGAAGATTTTCACGCACGAGAGCGACAAGTTTCTCCATCGGTTCGCGACGGTTTTCCGGAAGGCTGTCGAGGTATTCCGGAACGGTGGCGGCGTCAGACTGCATGGTTGGATCCCCAGTTTTGACTTTTGAGCGGTCCTGTCACGTTCGAAACGTGTCAAGCTTGAACGAACGTAACAGTGTTCAAGCCAGCAAGCCCGAATAGTCGCAATTATGTCTCTAATTGGACTTCTACGATAATTTGTGATAACTTTTACATTTTTTACGAATAGTTCACTTCATCCCGGAGGAGATAAGATGAGACTGTCCCTCGCGATTACCGCATCCATATTCGCAATTTCATTAACAGCCCACGCGGAAACGGATTCTGGCGGCGTGGTTTTTACCGAACAGGGATGGAATGCCGCCCTTAGGGACCAGTTTTACTACACACCTCAAGGTTCCCATCTGATGCCTGCTGACTGGTTCGCGGTTCTGGAGCAACCGCCGGGCATGGGACGGTTTGGCGATCCTGAGTTTCTAAAAAAATACGGGTTCATCGAACCGGATGGCGTCTCGGACCTGAACACCGAGGGTTATCCGATCGGGGTTGCGACGGACGCGGCGACCAACCATGTGGGTCTGACCTGCGCGGCCTGTCATACGGCGAATGTGGAAGTTGGCGGTGAGTTGGTTCGGATTGACGGTGCGCCGGGGCATCTGGATTTTGATGCGTTTTTCCGGGACCTCGCATTGGCGGTCAGACTGACGCTGCTCGATGAAAAACGATTCGAGAGGTTTGCGGCAGCGCTGGGTCAGACAACCCCCGACGGCGCAGCGCAACTGAAAGCCGAACTTGCGGCATTTGACACAAAGATCACGGCGGAGGCCGTGCTCCGGCGACCGACTCTCGCCTCAGGGTATGGGCGGGTCGATGCCCTGACCCAGATTGTGAACTCACTGGCGGTCCGGGATCAGGAGAAACCCGTTAATCTCTATCCCGTCGCGGCCCCAACCAGTTATCCCGCGCTATGGCTGACACCGGAGCTTGAGTTTGTTCAGTGGAACCCGATTGCCTCAAGTCCGATTGCGCGAAACGGCGGACAGGTTCTCGGGGTGTTTGGGAATACAAATCTGTCCCGCGATGCCGGGGAACAGGCGTTTTCATCCACGATGTTGCTCTCGGAACTCCACGAGATGGAGGAATGGTTGACCATGCTGGAACCGCCCAAATGGGATGAGGGCCGGATGGGTGCAATTGATGAGGAACTGGCAGAGCAGGGAGAGGCCCTGTTCAGTGCCAACTGTAGCGGCTGCCACAACATGGCACCTTACGAGCGCACCGATCCGGCAGACAACCATTTCGGGAAAACGTTTGTCAAAATCGGGCGGATTCCGTTTTGGAAGGTTGGTACGGACGACGTGTATTCACGGAGCCTTCTGGTCCGTCAGATCGTGACGAATGAGACAACGGCTGCACTGTTCGAGGGGGCGACGGCCGTTCCTGCCATTGCGTTTTTTGGGGGCGCTGTGAGTGCCTCGGTGCAACGGGCGATGGATGACGCGCAACTCTCGCTGGAGCAGAAGGTCGCGCTGAACGGGTTTCGGTTCCAGACAGACGAAAGTGGCAACCCGGTTCCGTATGAGGTCCCGCGGTTCGATGGGTTGAAGGCCGGGCCGCTCGCGGGTGTTTGGGCGACGGGTCCATACCTTCACAACGGATCGGTGCCCACGGTCTATGAGTTGCTTTCGCCGCAGGAAGGACGCCGGAAGGTGTTCTGGACCGGTGGCCGGGAACTCGATACGGTGGCTTTAGGGTATAACAGTGATGCGGCACCGGGTCGGTTCCGGTTTGACACCGCGCTACCAGGAAACGGTAATCAGGGACACTACTATCCGCCAGCGGGCTTCAACCATATCGAGCGGATGGCCGTGATCGAATACCTTAAGACCCAGTAAGTTGTACGACCTTCGGTGGCCTTGGTTTCCGCCTGCCCGGTGATTATGCCGGGCAGGTGAATTCATGAGCGGACCCCGAATGGATCGGGGTCGGCGAGGTTCCCTCAATCAGATCAGCTTGCCCATCGCGACGGCGGTGTCGGCCATACGATTGGAGAAGCCCCATTCGTTGTCGTACCAGGTCAGGATGCGGCACATCGTGCCTTCCATGACCTTGGTCTGGTCCATGTGGAACACGGAGGAATGGCTGTCGTGGTTGAAGTCGGTGGAGACCAGCGACTCGTGGGTGTAGCCCAGAATACCCTTGAGCGGACCGTCGGCTTCGGCCTCAATCGCGGAGTTGATTTCCTCGACGGAGGTTTCGCGGGACGCGATGAAGGTCAGATCAACCACGGACACGTTCGGGGTCGGGACGCGAATGGCGACGCCGTCGAGTTTGCCGTTGAGTTCCGGCAGAACCAAACCTACGGCCTTGGCGGCACCGGTGGAGGTCGGGATCATGCTGAGCGCGGCTGCACGGGCGCGGTAGAGATCCTTGTGCATTGTGTCGAGCGTCGGCTGGTCCCCGGTGTAGCTGTGGATCGTGGTCATGAAGCCTTTTTCGATTCCAATGGCCTTGTTGAGCACATAGGCGACCGGGGAAAGGCAATTGGTGGTGCAGGACGCGTTGGAGACCACGTGATCGTCAGCCGTCAGAACGTCGTCGTTCACGCCGAACACGATGGTTTTGTCGGCATTGGCACCGGGCGCGGAGATCAGAACACGCTTGGAGCCGTTTTCAAGGTGGATGGCGGCCTTGTCGCGGGCGGTGAAGATGCCTGTGCATTCCAGCGCCACATCCACGTCACCCCAGGGCAGTGCCTTCGGGTCGCGCTCGGCGGTGACCTTGATCGGGCCACGACCAACGTCAATGGAATCGCCGTTGACGGTTACGGTTGCGGGGAACCGGCCGTGGACGCTGTCGTAGCGCAGCAGGTGGGCATTGGTCTCAACCGGACCCAGGTCGTTGATCGCAACGACCTCGATATCAGTGCGTCCGGATTCGATAATTCCCCGCAGAACGTTTCTTCCGATGCGGCCAAAGCCGTTGATGGCAACCTTTACGGTCATGAATATCCCCTTTTCATCAGGACTGTTTACTCAATGTTCGACTGACGGCGTCCTGCCAGCCGGCGTAGTTCCGGTTCCGGGTCTGCGCGTCCATTTCGGGCTCGAACCGGTGATCCAGAGCCCATGTTCGCGCAAATTCATCGCGCATCGGATACATGCCTGCGCGCATCCCTGCAAGCCATGCGGCTCCGAGGGCGGTAGTTTCAAGGATTTTGGGCCGGTCCACAGGCACGCCGAGGATGTTCGACAGGCTCTGCATGGCCCAGTTGGAAGCGCTCATCCCGCCATCGACGCGGAGGGTGGACGCGTCAAAGCTCTTCATACCCGCGGACTGGCTGTCGGAACGCATGGCCTCCCACAGGTCGCGGGTCTGGTAGCCGACGCTTTCAAGAGCGGCTTTGGCAAACTCAGCGGGGCCTGATCCGCGCGTCAGGCCAAAAATTGCTCCACGGCATTCGGCATCCCAATAGGGCGCGCCCAGACCGGTGAAGGCGGGCACCAGGTAGAGCTGCTGGTTGGGATCGGCGGATTCGGCCAGACTCTGCGTTTCCTTCGCGTCCGAGATGATTTTCAGACCGTCGCGCAACCACTGGACCACGGCCCCCGCGATGAAGATCGAGCCTTCAAGGGCGTAGGTCGGCTGGCCGTCGAGCTGATAGGCAATGGTGCCGAGCATGCGGTTGCGGCTGACCACAGGGGTATCGCCGGTGTTTAGCAACGCGAAACAGCCGGTGCCGTAGGTCGATTTCATCATGCCGGGTTCAAAACAGGCCTGACCGACCGTAGCGGCCTGCTGGTCGCCCGCGACACCAAGTATGGGGATTTCGCCGCCCAGAAGACCGGACTCAGTTACGCCGAAGTCGCTGGCGCAGTCGCGAACCTCCGGCAGCATGGCCATTGGTATGTCGAGAAGATCGCAGATATCCTCGTCCCAGCGGCCCTCGCGGATGTTGTAGAGCAGCGTGCGGGCGGCGTTGGTGGCGTCGGTGACGTGGGAATTGCCGCCGGTCATTTTCCAGATGAGGTAGCAGTCAACGGTGCCGAAAAGCAGTTCGCCTTTGGCTGCTTTCTCCCTCGATCCCTCCACCTCATCGAGAATCCATTTGAGTTTGGTGCCGGAGAAATACGGATCGAGCAATAGGCCCGTCCGGCCCGTGACCATGGACTCGTGACCGGCGGCTTTCAGGTCATTGCAGATCTGTGCGGTGCGGCGATCCTGCCAAACGATGGCGCGGTGGATCGGCTCGCCGGTTTTGGCGTCCCAGACGAGTGTGGTCTCGCGCTGATTGGTAATGCCGATGGCGGCAATGTCGCTGGCGGAGGCATCCGCCTTTTCAAGGACGCCGCGACAGGTGCGGACAACGGTTTCCCAGATATCGCCAACCTCGTGCTCGACCCAGCCGGATTTGGGGAAATGCTGGGTGAACTCCTCCTGGGCGGTTTCACGAATGGTCAGCTTTTCGTCGAAGATTATGGCGCGGCTTGAGGTTGTGCCCTGATCGATGGCCAGCACGTATTTCATGTGATTTCCCCCGTAGTCTCCGGTCGCGCGGACCGGTTTTCAATATTTGATAAACGTCCCGGACACCGCCGTCACGCGGTTTCGGCCAAAATACCGGTTAATACCAATCGACGCATTTCATGTATTCGCGACAGCTTGAAAGGCGAGCGTCAGCGGATTAAGATTTTGTGATAACGCGCAGGTAAGATTATGGCACAGAATTTTCGCCATTCGGAAATCCTTGGAATTGCCAGGGAAACGGGCAAGGTCACGGTGGAGGGGCTTGCCGCCAAGTTTAACGTCACCGCCCAGACCATTCGCCGGGATCTTTCGGATCTTTGCGATATTGGGCAGCTGACCCGTGTGCATGGCGGTGCGACGATTCCTTCGGGGGTGATTGCTCTCGGCTATGAGGACCGGCGCAGTCTGGCCTCCGCCGAGAAGGAGGCCATGGCGAAGCTCGTGGCCGAACAAATCCCGGACGGTGTGTCGATATTCATGAACGTCGGTACGACCACTGAGGCCGTGGCGCGGGCGCTGTTAAAGCATCGCAACCTTATGGTTGTTACCAACAACCTCAATGTGGCCAATGTTTTGGCGACCTCGCCGAATTCGGAAGTGATCCTGACCGGCGGAACGCTGCGGCGGTCGGACGGGGCCCTCGTTGGGGACGTTACGGCCGAGTTTATTGGGCAGTTCAAGGTGGATTACGCCATTATCGGTTCGGCGGCCGTCGATCCGGATGGCTCGCTTCTGGACTACGATTTCCGCGAGGTTCGTGTAACCCAGGCCATTATCAAGAACGCCCGAAAGGCGTTCTTTGTGGCGGACCACACCAAATTCAACATGGCGGCACCGGTTCGTATTGCCAGCCTCGGGGAGTTAAACGGCTTCTTCACCGATATTCAGCCCCCGAAATCCATCGTGCAGCTCTGCGCTGACAACGACGTTTTTATCCGCACCACGGAACACGGCGCCCGCAAGTTCTGAATTTCCCCTGCGATGGCTTGCAGGTCGCCCTGACCTGTGGTCTGTGGCCACGTGGAAAAGGGGGAAACATACCATGCCCATTCAACCGGAATTCCAGTCGAAACTCAAAGATCCTGACCTGTGGCGCAACGAGTGCTTCGTTGCGGGCGAGTGGGTTCAGGCCGATGATAACGCCACGTTTGGCGTCACCAACCCGTCTACCGGGGACAAACTCTGCTCGGTGCCCGATCTCGGAGCGAACGAGGTCAACCGCGCAATTGACGCAGCCTATACCAGCCAGAAGGAATGGGCCGCAAAAACCGGCAAGGAACGCGCTGCCGTTCTGCGCAAATGGTACGACCTCATGGTCGAAAATGCCGATGATCTTGCGGTGATCCTGACCGCCGAGATGGGTAAACCGCTAGCGGAAGCCAAAGGTGAGATCCTGTACGGTGCCAGCTTCATCGAGTGGTTCAGCGAGGAAGCCAAGCGCGTCTATGGTGAGACCATTCCGGGTCACCAGCCGGACAAGCGCATTGTCGTCATTAAGCAGCCGGTTGGCGTTGCCACGTCCATCACGCCGTGGAACTTCCCGAATGCCATGATTGCGCGCAAGGTTGCGCCGGCACTGGCCGTGGGATGCTCGTTCGTGGCGAAGCCTGCGGGTGAAACGCCGCTGTCCGCATTGGCGATGGCAGTTCTGGCCGAACGCGCAGGTGTGCCGAAAGGCGTGTTCAGTGTCGTGACCTCGAAATCAAGCTCGCGAGTGGGCAAGATTTTCTGCTCCAGCCCGAAAGTACGCAAGCTGACCTTCACCGGCTCGACGGAAGTGGGCCGCATTCTGCTCGCGCAGGGCGCCGACCAGGTTCTGAAGATGTCGATGGAGCTGGGCGGAAACGCGCCTTTCATCGTGTTCGACGATGCGGATATCGATGCGGCCGTTCAGGGCGCAATGATCTCGAAATACCGCAACAACGGTCAGACCTGCGTTTGCGCGAACCGTATTTACGTGCAGTCGGGCGTCTATGACGAGTTTGCAAAAAAGCTGTCCGAAGCCGTCGGCAACATGAAAATTGGTGACGGATTTGAGGATGGCGTTGTAGCCGGCCCGCTGATTACTGAAGCTGCCGTGGAAAAGGTTGAGGAGCACATCTCCGACGCGACATCCAAGGGTGCGGAGGTCATTCAGGGCGGCAAGCGTCATTCGCTTGGCGGCACGTTCTTCGAGCCGACGGTTCTGACCAATGTGACTCGCGACATGCAGGTTGCCCATGACGAGACCTTTGGTCCGGTTGCTCCGCTCTTCAAGTTTGATGACGAGGCGGATGTGATCGAGCAGGCCAATGACACGATCTTTGGACTGGCGTCCTACTTCTATGCGAGCGATCTGGGTCGCGTTTGGCGCGTGGCCGAGGCCCTCGAATACGGAATGGTTGGCGTCAACACCGGTCTGATCTCGACCGAGGTCGCACCGTTTGGTGGCGTGAAGCAGTCGGGTCAGGGTCGTGAAGGGTCACGGCACGGAACCGAAGACTACCTCGAGATGAAATACATCTGCATGAGCGTCTAACAAATGAACCCGCCAGTGGCGGGTTCAGCCAAGGCAGGGAGAGAGCTGAATTCAGCTCTCTGCGCCTGATCTCTCCCGAAAAAAGAGGCGGCTGGACGGACCAGCCGCCAGTTGGTCAGGGAGACTCCGTGACAGGCGCGCGGTCGCGCCCCGGTAATTCCAACAGTCCAGCTAGCGGCATTCCGCCGTGACACTGTCACCCATACGGGCCATCAGAGTGTCAAACGGCGTCATGACGGGACTGACATTCGTTCGATAAAAATCCGAATAGAAGTTCGGCATCGGGTACCGGCAGTCGGCCATCGGATCGGTGGTCCGGTTAATCCCTTCCTCGACCAGTTCTTTGGACGGAAGCTGAATCACCAGAGTGTCGACGTCATCCTGACGCATTTCGAGCCGGTTATAGCGATTGGGGATATGTGCCACGCCATCCAGTGCCTTGCGCAGGCTTTCGAGATCGCGTGGGGCCGTATCCGGCTCCATTGCCCAGCGCGCGACCATCTTGCCCATTTCGACGTAGTCGCGAACCTCAACCCGATCTATCGGATCACAGGATTTTCCATATGTGTCCAGCATGACTTCCCCTTCACTGACCATTTGACCCGAACGCGGGATTGTGTCCGGTGTCCCTGCGCCTTTTCGACGCGCAGCCGTCCGGTTAATCCGGATCGACGCTGTTTTTGTGGATGCTGAACCAAGGTTGCGATGCGCGGGGGGCGACGTTTGATCGTCCCCATGTGCTTGATGTCCCACCGCAGGTGCCGCTCCACAGGGTCATTCAAACACAAAGGTTAACGGCGTTATGTGAACTGCTTCACACAAGGATCGTTTTACTGAAATTTGGTGCGATTCATGGAATGCGACTGACGTCGCTGAAGGCCTATGGACCAGGTAATGAAAATACGTTTCCCGCACAAAAGCGCGCCTGCGGCGAGCAGGCGCGTTCATGAGATGAAGCCCGGGAATATTGCAATCCCGGAGCCATGATTTGGTTGTTAAACTCTAGTGGTTGTCCCGCGGAAGGCCCATGGTCTGGCCAATGCGCTGGTATTTGACGGCGGGTTCCAGAACGGCGCCGGATTCCAGTTCCCCGACCAGACCGCGCTGAATTTCCTGCCAGGGGGTCTGGCTCTCGGGATAGCGGTAGCCGCCATTGGCCATCAGTTCCTCACGACGGGCCTTGAGTTCCGCGTCATCGACAAGAACGTTCAGAGTGCCTTTGTTGAGGTCCATCGACACCATGTCGCCGGTCCGGATAAGGGCGAGCCCACCGTTGGATGCGGCTTCCGGACTGCCGTTCAGGATTGAAGGCGAACCGGAGGTACCGGACTGCCGACCGTCGCCGATGCAAACGAGCGAGGAAATGCCCTGCTTCAGCAGGTAATCCGGCGCGCGCATGTTCACTACCTCTGCCGCACCGGGATAGCCCTTCGGCCCCGCGCCGCGCATAAAGAGCATGCAGTTCGCGTCAATGTTGAGGCTCGGGTCGTCGATGCGGTGGTGGTAATCTTCGGGCCCGTCAAACACCACGGCGCGGCCCTCAAATTTGTTGGGGCTGTCCGGGTTGGAGAGGTACCGCTCCTGGAATTCGGGTGAGATCACGCTCATCTTCATAACCGCGGAGTTGAAAATGTTACCGCTGAGCACACGGAAACCAGCCCGTTCCTTGAGCGGCTTGCTAAACGGACGAATGACGTTCTCGTCCCGGATTTCGGAACCACGATAGGCATCGCCGACGGTTTTGCCCGAGACGGTCATAACGCTCTCGTCAATCAGTCCGTTTTCGATCAGCTGTCCGAACACGGCCGGTACGCCGCCTGCGTGATAGTAGTCCTCTCCAAGGTATTCGCCGGCGGGCTGCAGGTTCACGAGCAGCGGAACGTCCTCACCCAGCGACTGCCATTCCTCAACTTTCAGGTCGACGCCCAAATGGCGTGCGATGGCATTTAGGTGGATCGGCGCGTTGGTGGAACCGCCTATGGCGCTGTTGACACGGATGGCGTTGGCGAAAGCCTGTTTGGTCATGATGTCGGACGGCTTCAGATCCTCATGGACCAGTTCAACTGCCCGCTTTCCGGTCCGCCAGGCCATTTCCGAGCGGTCCCGATAGGGCGCGGGAATTGCGGCCGAGCCCGGAAGCTGCATGCCCAGCGCCTCAGCCAGGCTGTTCATGGTGGTCGCGGTACCCATCGTGTTGCAGTAGCCCACCGATGGTGCGGAAGAGGCAACGAGATCGAGGAAACCCTCGTAGTCAATCTCGCCACGGGCCATCATCTCACGTGCTTTCCAGACGATCGTGCCCGAACCGGTCCGTTCGCCACGGAACCAGCCGTTAAGCATGGGGCCAACACTGAGGGCGATGGCTGGAATATTAACGGTGGCCGCCGCCATCAACATGGCAGGCGTGGTCTTGTCGCAACCGATGGTCAGAACAACACCGTCGATGGGGTAGCCATACAGGGATTCAACCAGCGACAGGTAGCTCAGGTTGCGGTCGAGGCCCGCAGTGGGCCGCTTGCCGGTTTCCTGGATTGGATGCACGGGAAACTCAATGGCGATACCGCCCTGTTCCCGGATGCCCTCACGAACTCTTCGGGCGAGCTCCATGTGGTGCCGGTTACATGGAGAAAGGTCAGAGCCGGTTTGCGCGATTGCAATGATCGGCTTGTCCGACTGGAGCTCCTCCCGTGACAGACCAAAGTTCATGTAGCGTTCGATGTAGAGCGCCGTCATGTCCGGATTATCCGGGTTGTCAAACCACGCACGCGAACGAAGTTTATTTCTGTCTGCCATTTCAGCACCCTCCCTGGAGACGTGTCTGTGCCACAGCACCGCACCGCTTGGCAAGCGGCCAGATAATGCCATCGGAAAATGTTTCTTCACTCAACTATTTGCCTGTGTCACAGCAAATGTATCAGTGCAATACGAACATATTTTGCAGCCAAAACAACCCGAAGACTATCGCACCTCCGTTTTCTTGACGATCCAAGTTGGATTCCCGAATGACATTTCCGTCGTATGGCCGGAACTGCGGGAACCCGGTTTCCTGACGGATAACGGTCTCATTGATCACAGTGACCAAGTGTTTTTGGAGAACATGGTGCGCAGGCATAATTGGTTAGGGACCACCACTGACGCAGGGTAAATATGGACCCGACGTCAGATCGAAATTGTACCTGAGATCGGACGCGATAAGCTTCAGTGGTGTCGTTTTGGGCGACCGGTATCGCTGGGCAATACCGAACGCACGATTACTTGCCTCTTCGGGAGCAATTCAGCATGGTTTGGATCATCCGCCCTCACCGGCATAGATCGGAAGTCCGTCTATCCGGCGGTTAATTTCGGCGGTCAGGCTTCGATACGCATCGCTGTCGGTGCTTCCGTAATTTTCGACAAATTCGGCCTCGGAAAGACCTGCCGGCAATCCTTCGAGCGATGGCAGAATATCGGATTCCTTTTCGATCCGGGCGCCCAGAGATTCGATCTCATCCGACTCCAGAGACATCAGCGTTTCACCGAGCCGAATACCTGCGGCGTTTGCAGCCATGTCATCGAAGCTGAAGCCGGTGCGTCCGCTGTTGCTGTCTAACAGTTCCTTCATCTCTCCGATATTCATCGCGGTGTCATCGGATCGTGCGGCACGCAGCCCGGCAGAAACCAGGAAATGCCGTTTCAGGTCGTCCCGTCCACCCAGGGTCGTTCCATCGCAATTGGTTTTGACGCTTCCTGACGGACTCATACCGAATGCAGTGCTCAGCCGCGTGTCACCGCAATAAACCGCCAGAGCCATCAGGGCGGCTTTGATGTCCTGTTTGGCTGCGCCCCTGACCTGGTTGCCGGTCATGATGAAACGGATGTAAGGCAACACCGATCCGCCGCGGGGCAATAGCCCAAGGTTCGCAGCCTTGTTGATGTACCAGAGCCATTCATGCACCGGTCCGATATCTTCCAGCCCCACCGCATTTCGAAGCAGATCCCTAATTTTTTGCGAAAAGGTGTCAGTCTCAGGTCCGGATAAATCGAGCGTGGCCGTGACTGTTTCGGGCCCGGCCTCGACAGCAACCACGGTTTCCAGGAGGCTTTCCACAAACCCTGGCGCCACATATCGATCCCCGAGTTTCGAGGCTGCCGAGACAACAGGCTTGACGGGCATCGGTAGATAACCGACCCGCAAATTTTCTAAATCCAAACCATCCGTGGTTTCAGGGACATCAAACCGCACGTTCGTCCACAATCCGTCGATCCAGCGACCGAGCGAAACCGAGGCATGAACCGTGACCTTTTCACCGGAAACACGCGCCTCAACCCGCGCGACGGGAAAGAACCGGTGCAGCATGCGTGTGCCAGCATCCAGTTCCTCAGCAGAGAGGGTCCAGTCGACCTGGCCCGGTGGCAGCTTCGAAAATTCCTGAAGCTCC
Source organism: Amaricoccus tamworthensis (assembly GCF_049800875.1). Classification (NCBI taxonomy): domain Bacteria; kingdom Pseudomonadati; phylum Pseudomonadota; class Alphaproteobacteria; order Rhodobacterales; family Paracoccaceae; genus Amaricoccus; species Amaricoccus tamworthensis. Next base: position 114,014 of record NZ_JBNAFV010000008.1, read on the forward strand.
CGGGCCATGTCCGCAGCGATTGATGCCGTTGCGACATCGGGCAAAGCAGGTTCGGGAACGTCCGGATTTCTGTCGAGAACCGCAATCAGGAGCGCGACGAGGATCAAAGCCAGCGTCAAAACGCTTTTGACCAGTATCCGCAAAGTGAGCCCAAGCGCACCCAAGACAAACCGGGAGCCCGACACGCCATGAGGTGCCGGATCGGGATTCCCGCTCAAACCAGAACCGGATCCAGAGCCTGCTCCCCGACACCGAAAACGCGTTTGTAGCGCTCGATCTGATCCGCCGGGCCCATCGCCTTGGCGGGATTGTCGGAAAGCTTGACGGTGGGGCGACCATTAGCCGAGACCGCCTTACAGACCAGACTGAACGGCGCAAGCCGGTCGTCCGGCGCGAGACCGCGGAAATCATTGGTCAGGAGCGTTCCCCAGCCGAAACCAAGGCGCACGCGCCCATGGAACCTCGAATGCAGCTCCTGAATGCGCTCGACATCAAGACCATCGGAGAAAATCACCAGTTTCTGCGCCGGGTCCTGTCCCCGTTCTTTCCACCAGTCAATTGCGGTTTCCGCCCCCTTCTCCGGGCTGCCCGAATCGATGCGGATACCGGTCCAGGAAGCGAGCCATTCCGGTGCCTCATCGAGGAACCCTTTCGTGCCGTAGGTATCCGGCAGGATGATCCGCAGATTGCCCTCGTAATCCTGGTGCCAGTTTTCGAGGACTCGATAAGGCGCCTGACGAAGTTCGGCATCGGTCTCGGCCAGAGCCGCATAGACCATTGGCAATTCGTGGGCGTTGGTTCCGATCGCCTCGATGTCACGCTGCATGGCGATGAGGCAGTTTGAGCTGCCGGTGAATTTCTCTCCCAACCCCTCGACCATGGCCTGCACACACCAGTCCTGCCAGAGATAGCTGTGACGCCGGCGTGTGCCGAAATCGGAAATGCGTAGACCGGGCAGTTCCCGCAGGCGTTCGATTTTTTCCCAAACGCGTGTCATGGCACGGGCATAAAGAACCTGAAGTTCGAAACGGCCCATACCATTCAGAACCGAGCGGCTGCGCAGTTCCATGAGGACGGCAAGCGCGGGCACCTCCCACATCATCACTTCCGGCCAGGAACCACGGAAAGTTAACTCGTACTGATCGCCTTTCCGTTCCAGATGATATTCCGGCATGGTGAAATTTTCGAACCACTCCATAAAATCCGGGTCAAACATCTGGCGTTTGCCATAGAACATGTTCCCCCGGAGCCAAGTGCTTTCGCCACGTGTCAGGCGAAGATTTCGGATGTGGTCCAGCTGTTCACGGAGATCGGCTTCCGAGATTAATCGCGCAAGCGGAACGTGATCAGAGCGGTTGATGAGACTGAATTCGACCTCAACGTCACGGTGCCGGCGAAAAACCGACTGAAGCATCATCAGTTTGTAGAAGTCCGTGTCGAGAAGCGACCGGACGATGGGGTCAATACGCCAGGCGTGGTCGTAAACCCGTTTTGCGATATCTGTCATTCGGTTGTCCCGGCGAGAATTTCACTGCTCTCGACGAATTCGACACCGGTATCCCTCATGGAGGCCATTGCGGCATCGAGCGATCCGTCGAGGTCGATTGCCCGGCTCGCGTCCAGTATCACCCGTGAGGCAAACCCGTTTCGCACTGCATCCATGGCGGACCAGGCGACACAAAAATCGGTGGCGAGGCCCGCAAAATAGACGGTGCGCACGTCAAGTTCGCGAAGGTAACCGGCAAGCCCGGTGGTCGTGGATTTGTCATTTTCCATGAAGGCGGAATAGCTGTCGATTGCCGAGCGGTAACCCTTTCGAACAATAAGACCAGCAAGATCAGTTCGCAGGCCTGAATGAAACGACGCCCCGTCGGTTTCCTGCACACAGTGTGAGGGCCAGAGAACCTGGGGTCCATATTCCATCTCAACCTTGGAAAAGGGATCGGCACCAGCATGATTGCTGGCGAAGGAGCTGTGGTCAACTGGATGCCAGTCCTGCGTCAGAACCCTGACGTCGAACAGCGGCATCATTGCATTGATGGGTTCAACAACCTCGTGGCCGTGTTCAACAGCGAGTGCTCCGCCGGGGCAGAAATCGTTCTGAACATCAATGGCAACCAGGGCCGTCTGCCCGATACCGGTTGAATTGGACAATTTCCTGTTCCCGTGCCGCAGTTTCACTGGCCAAGAACACTGGCAGCACGGGCACAACACTTCAATAGCAGACTGCCAAGCGCGCTCCTTGTGGTATCGGAATCACACAGCGGCAAACGTATCAGTCATCGCTGCTTTGCAGTGCTTTCGGCGTAAAGGCGTCCGACATGCGGAACAGGCGTGATGCTGCGCTGGAATAGTCCTCCATCGCGGTTTGGAAAAACTTCGTCTGAACTTCCCGGACCTGGTCAAGTGACTGACAGGACATCAGTTTCGACGATGTCTCCAGGTCCTGCATCACTCGCCGGGATACAAATTCAGATGCTTCCATTTGCACCCTCGCGACATTCGCCAGAAGGTCCGCACCGGCCGTGCCCGCAGTCCGGAAGACATCCGAGGGACGTGCCGTTGACCGGCCACCGGTATCGGCGGCAATGCGACGGGTGGTTTCGACGTTGCGGGAGACCTGTTCCGTGAGCGCGTCCGAGGCCATTTCGGCGGCTGTTACCTGCTTGTCGATTAGTGTCTGCACGCAGTCGAGGACATCTTCGGCCTGCCGTACGCCAGCCCTGGTTCGCGCTACAGCCTTTTCCACCATTTCGTCGGTCTCCGTTTCCGCCTGCTGTATTTTCTCCGCTATGCGAACCGGTATGCCATCCGCTGCACTCTGCATGGCCTGAACCTGGTCAAGAAGGCGACCTGACAGCCTGTCGGCCTGCATTTCAGCCACCCTGACCGAAGCCGCGACACGTTCCTGAAGCTGAACCGCTGCGCGTTCGGCTTCCTCCTGGGCCGAGCGGATGCTTTTCTGACCATGGGCATCTAACCCAGACCGTTTTGAAGTCGATTTAGGCTCCTCAACCTTAGGCAGATTTTGATCAGCGGCAGTCCGTGCGTCCTTAACCAGTTTCTCTACCGTATTGGTTGAGTTGGATCCGGGCTTGGCTGCGGGTGAAGCCTTTACCGGTGATTTGGGTTGCCGGGCCGCTGTACGCCCCGAATTGCTCGCGCGTTTCCGACTGGTCTTTGCCGGTTCGGCTTTGGTTTCATCAGACCCGTTCATTTCTTTAACAACCTTTCCCTGAGCCCTGTCGCGGTTTTTTAATGCCCGCGAATCAGGAAACAAATTTTGGCTCCCAAGGAAACACTACGTGGCTCGTTTATTGATTTACCAGAGTTTTTTAAGAGGATTTCGGCGGAGCCGTCCTGTTATTGTGGATCATTTGCGTACCAATGACTCACACAAAAAGCCGGTTTAATCAGGGGGATATCCGATTTCGCGGCAGACTTCGTACTGAACCCGTCCGAAAGTTGCCGTCGTTTGATCTCAAAAAATTCAGCCCAGGGCCGGCGAGCCTAAATGAATGGAGTGCCTATGGACAGCGCTTCCTGACACGGGCCCCAAAAGCCCGGCAGAGATAACTTCTACCGAGAAACAGTCACCCAACCAGTCAAGGAAGACACTCTTTATACGATTAAATCAGCACCCAAGGCGCTTCACTTAAACGAAGAAAGTCGCGCCATCCTGGTTATTGCGCCGTATTCACCCTCGGCGATCCTTGCAGCGGCAACGGAAAACGGTTCTTCCACCACCGCCATATGATGAGCATTGGCATGGAGCAAACGGTCGGGCCCGGAGATTATGCCCACGTGTCCCTTCCAAAAGACAAGATCACCACGTCTGGCCTCGTTTGCGGGAATGTCATCACCACTGAAATAGGCAGCCTGCATGTCCGAGTCCCTTGGCGCATTGATACCAGCTGCCATCAACGAAAGCTGAACCAGAGCTGAGCAGTCGAGACCAGAGGCGGTTTTGCCGCCCCACAGATAGGGAACACCAAGAAAACGCAGGGCGTGATCGACAAAATCCCCATTGAGCGGGGCGACATGCTGTAAAGGCACGTAGCCGCCGGACTTCAAAGCGATAAAATTACCCTCGGGAGTGCCTACACCCATTTCGCCCAGAAAATGAACTTCCGAGAGAGTGCGGGACTTTATGTCCGCCTCTGAATAAACGTGACTGCGCAGGGCCATGATACGATACTGCGGGACAATTCTTTCCCCAAGACCGGACGATAAGACAAAACCGACATAACCGTCCCGGTTGGACTGCCCGAAACTCATCCCATTCGGAGCTTCCCGATAAACGGTGAAGGGTTCTCCGCGCAGAAGTTGCGTGGCCGGACTGCTGTCGGGGCTGGGCCCCGTCGTCAGGTTCAGGACCGGAACGCTGACCGATTTCCCGGCACCTCCCGCTGCCAGTCGGTCCGGCGGCACCTGAAGCCTGGACGCGAATTTTTCAGCAAAGCTGGTCAATACCGCTCCTCCAGGACATCGAAAATGGCCCGCGCCCCCTGAAACGCGCCCCCCTTCGGTCTTGCGGGCTTGGCGGCCGGGGTCCAGCCATAAAGATCGAGATGGAGATATGTGCTGCTCTCAACAAACCGGCGGAGAAATAATGCGGCAGTGATTGATCCGGCCATACCGCCCGCCGGTGCGTTGTCGAGGTCGGCTATTCCGGGTTCGATCATGTATTCGTAAGGGTTCCAGAACGGCAGACGCCAGAGCGGGTCAGCCACGGACTGCGCGGATGCCGCAAGACTGCCGGCCAGATCCTCATCATCTGTATAAAACGGCGGCACATCCGGGCCCAGCGCCACCCGTGCCGCCCCCGTGAGAGTCGCGAGACTGATAATCAGATCAGGTGATTCCTCATCCGCGAGTGCCAGGGCGTCGGCGAGGACGAGCCTGCCCTCGGCGTCAGTGTTGTTGACCTCAACGGTCAAACCCTTGCGACTTGGAAGGATGTCGCCGGGCCGGAACGCGGGGCCGGATATGGCATTCTCCACGGCCGGAACCAAGACGCGCAAACGTATGTCGAGACCGAGTGCCATCACCATCAGCGCAAGACCGAGCGATGTTGCGGCGCCGCCCATGTCTTTTTTCATCAAACCCATTGAGGCACCGGGCTTGATGTTCAGTCCACCGGTATCAAAACAGACGCCCTTACCGACGATCGTGACCTTTGGAGCGTCGGCCCGCCCCCATGTCATGTCGAGCAGTCGAGGCTCCCTGTGCGAAGCCGCGCCGACTGCGGCGATCATTGGGAAGTTGCCTGTCTCAAGCTCTTCGCCCCGGATCACCGTCGTTTCTGCACCGTATTTCTGCGCCAGATCGAGGAAAGCGGACTCGAGTTCATCCGGGCCCATGTCGCGGGCGGGTGTATTGATCAGGTCCTGACAAAGCGCCGCGGCCTCCGCCATTGCGCGAACGCGGTCCGTACCCACGCCATCGGGACAGACCAGATTTACATCCCGTTCACCCCGTTCGCGGTAACGGTCAAACGAGTATTCGGCAAGAAGCCAACCCAAAACCTCCTGAGAGACACTCATCTCAACCGCTTCCGGGTTTAGTCTGTACGTGCCGTCAGGCAGTTTCGGAACAATTCCGGCAAGATGAAACCGGTCGCGTGAACGCGCCTGTGGCGTTCCCCATCCGACGAGTATTCCGGCTAGGTTTCCTTGCGCACCGGGCAGGGTCAAAATTTCCCCTAGGCCCGCGCCAAAACGGCTGCTTTCAACCCAGGTTTTGATCGCCGGGTCGGCAGCCTCAATCCATTTCGTCAGACCGTCAGGGTCCAGCATGGTCAGTTCAGTTGCGGTGTCTATTGCTTCGGTAAGGATAGGCATGTATGTGCTTTCTGTCGGATCGCGATGATCCTAGATTGAAAGCTTGGAAACCTGAACCCGTATTTCGGCTTCGCCACGCGCACCCGCGACGCCTGCTCCCGTCAGACGCCGTTCGACTTTCCCGTAGATTAGATGCTGTTCAGAGAGCGGACTGGTCCGCATAAACCATGACCGAGTAGAGGCTGTCCTCACCCAGACGGATCAAACGCGCACCGACCGCGCTGATCGCATTTGTGTCGCCGACCGTCACACACTGCACCAGATCCCGGGCAACACGTGCCAGAACGACCAGACCGATCTGCTCACACAGACCCGCCAGACGCGACGCGAGAATACTGACATCCTCGAGGTCGTTTTCCTCGAAAGCGGTCTGCAGAAGGCCGAGGCGATCGGTCATGTGGAACACCACTTCCTCAACGATTTCACGGCAACGCTGGTCGCCAAGGGATTGTCGAAGAATAAGGATACGCGTGGTATCAAGAGACGCATTCTCCTGCGCCTCGAATTCATAAAGCTCTGCACCCATTTACATGGCCCCCAATTTCACCCGCGGGCAAACTGCCCCATATATTTGAAACAAGTGTTAATGGAGCAGTTCTCACGGCCGGAAAGATAGTCTAAAAGTGTCCGGTAGTTTAGGTAAACTAAGTCCTGGTCACGAGAATGGTGGTGCCTCAATGCACAATGCTTCCCCGCTTCCAGGTTTTTTAATTGAGCGTCACCGCCGTTGGCGAGGAGAACTTCAGCCCGAGGTTAATGCCCGTCTGGGTGAACTCGCGGATGATGGTCAGTCACCACCCTCGATGATCATCGCTTGCTGCGACAGCCGCGTTATGGCTGCGGACGTGTTCGGCGCCGAACCGGGCGAGATTTTCGTTCACCGCAACATCGCCAACCTCGTTCCTCCCTATCAGCCGGACGGAATGCAGCGCGGCACCTCGGCCACGGTCGAATTTGCCGTGAAAGCCCTGAAAGTAAAGCACCTGATTGTTATGGGGCATTTCGGGTGTGGTGGCGTTGAGGGCTGCATGGACATGCACTGCCACCCGGAGCGTGAATCAGACCTGACGTTTGTTGAACAGTGGCTGGAAATCCTCGAGCCTCGGGTGGAACCCGTTCTGCAACGGGGTCTTGAGCGGCAGGAGGCGTTGCGGGCGCTTGAGCATGAAGCGATCCTTTTGAGCATCAGGAATCTGATGACGTTCCCCTTTGTTGCGGAAGCCGTTGAACGCGGCGAGCTGCAGCTGCACGGCATCTGGAATTACATCAAGGACGGGATTTTGGAATATTACGACGCCGGTCAGAACAGGTTCGTGGAGGTCTGAAGCCTGTCCTGTAACTTCAATGTGAAGTGCTCCGGCGAAAAAAACTTTGAACGGTTTCGGGATTTTGCAATGGTTGAGCGGAGTCCAACACAACGACCGGCCGGTCTAAAAATGCAAATGGAGAAAACCGTGAACAAGCTCGCACTCGCCTTCGGCACGCTAGCCATCCTTGCCACCCCTGCCGTTGCCGCCGAAGACCCGGTCATGGTCCGCAAAATTCTCATGCAGGGTAACGCCGCCGGTGCAGGCCTGGCCGGCGCCATGCTCAAGGGCGAGATGGAATACAGCCCCGCGGCCGGAAAAGCTGCGATTGCCTCCATGAACGCCGCGTCCCATGCCTTTGGTGACTATTTCCCGAAAGGCAGCGCAGAGGGAGACACGACCGCTGCACCTGCGATCTGGGAGGATGCAGCAGGGTGGGAAGCTGAGCTCGCGAAATTCACGTCGGCCACCTCGGCAGCGGCAGAGGCGTCGGGACGGGAGGGGCCGGCTGACCTCGACACATTCAAGGCGGCTGTCGGGCCGGTGCTTGGAACCTGTAAAAGCTGTCATGAGGGCTACCGGGTCAAACGGTAGTCATGCTCGGCTTTCTCCGACTGCTCACCGCGCTGGTAATCCTCGCGGTCGTTGGCAGCGTGACATGGTGGATCATTGCGCCGGACCGATTGCCTGCTGAAACCGTCGCGATGCTCGCCGATGGTGACGCTGTCCGGGGCGAGACCATGTTCATTGCGGGCGGGTGTGCATCCTGCCACGCGGCACCGGACAGCACGGGCGAGGCGCATCTGGAGTTGGGTGGCGGTCTGGTTCTGAAAACCGATTTCGGTGATTTCGTGGTTCCCAACATCTCGATGCATCCAGTAGACGGCATTGGTTCCTGGGACGCCGGGGATTTCGGTAATGCGATGCTCGAAGGCACGTCGCCCGGCGGCCAGCACTATTACCCGTCCTTTCCATGGACGTCGTTTGAGCGCATGGAGACGCAGGACGTTGCTGATCTTTGGGCCTATTTCCAAACGCTGCCTCCGGTGGAGGGCCCAGCTGCCAGCCACGACCTGGCATTTCCATTCAACATGCGGATCGGACTTGGTGTGTGGAAAACTGCCTTCCCCTCACCGGATCGGGCTGTTGAGATTGACGCATCTGACGCCCTGATTGCCCGCGGTCAATATATTGTGGAAGGACCGGGCCATTGCGGCGAGTGTCACAGCCCACGCAATTTTGGCGGCGCCATAGACTACGGCCGCTGGCTGGGTGGCGCACCTGCGGCCGATGGGCCGGGTTTTGTGCCGAACATCACGCAGGGAGCAGGCGGGTTGGAAGGCTGGTCAGCAGGCGATATCGCCTACTATCTCGAGTCGGGTTTTGACACTGATTTCGACTCCGTTGGCGGTTCGATGGTGGCGGTTCAGGAGAACATGGCCAAACTCTCATCAGAGGACAGGGAGGCAATTGCGGCGTATCTTATCGCAATCCCGCCTGTGGATTCCGAGCCGCGGAAGTGACCGTCTGAACTGCACCAAAGCATGCGCCACACAATTGCGTGGCGCATGGAATTCACCGCTTCAGTAATCAGGACGCTTTAGCCGCCGCCGCTCTACCACGGGGCGGCGCCTGTATGCCGACGATACTGTCGACAACGTCGATATACTGAGCTTTTGCACCGAGCTTGAAAGCAGTGGCCGCCTCGTGAATCTTTTCGAGCGAGTCGGCCCTGATAACGGTCACCTGGTCATAGCGAGCGTCGAAGCTGCTGCACACAACGTGGGTGAGCATCTCGGAGTAAGGGGTCAGTTCCTTCGCATGCGGCACCGAGATTTTGCGGATGCCATCGCGCCCAAGCCCCCAATATTCCTTACTCATTTTCAGGAACATCATGGCGATATACGGATTCTTGTCGTCAAGTGGATGCATTGCCTAAGTCCTTCGTAAAAATAGCGCGGGTTAAAGCGGGAAATTCCGCACCCTGGCTGTACTAAGAAAAACGGCAAGATCAGCCGCAGCATCTAAATTCAACGGCGGCGACCGGGTCCGACCGTGAAGACATGCTACCACAGTCGGGCCCGAAAGTCATGGTTTGGTGCCTGGTGGCCGGATACCCGGCCAAAGACCTCAGCCTTTCTTAAGAATACGGCGTCCGAGCAGCTCCGCAATCTGAACCGCATTGAGTGCCGCACCCTTGCGCAGGTTGTCGGAAACTACCCACATGTTCAGGCCGTTCTCAATGGTCGCATCCTCGCGGATACGGCTAACGAAAGTGGCAAAATCGCCTACGCATTCGACAGGTGTGACGTAGCCGCCGTCCTCGCGCTTGTCGACGACAAGGATGCCAGGGCTTTCGCGCAGGATTTCACGTGCCTCATCGGCATCAAGCGGTTCCTCAAATTCAAGGTTCACGGCTTCGGAATGGCCAACAAAGACCGGCACCCGCACACAGGTCGCGGTGACCTTGATTTTGGGATCAACGATCTTCTTGGTTTCGGCCACCATTTTCCACTCTTCCTTGGTGGTGCCATCTTCCATGAACACATCGATATGCGGAATGACGTTGAAAGCGATCTGCTTCGGATAGACGCTCGGCTCAACTTCCTGCCCTGGTACGTAGAGACCTTTGGTCTGGTTCCACAGTTCGTCGATGGCTTCCTTGCCTGAACCCGAAACGGACTGGTAAGTCGAAACCACAACACGTTTCACGGTCGCGCGGTCATGCAACGGCTTAAGCGCGACAACCATTTGCGCGGTGGAGCAGTTGGGGTTGGCGATGATGTTTTTCTTCGCGTAGCCCTCAATCGCATCCGGGTTCACCTCGGGCACGATCAACGGAATATCCGGATCGTAACGGTAGAGCGACGAGTTATCGATCACCACACAGCCGGCTTTGGCGGCGATCGGTGCGTATTTTTTCGTTGCTTCCGACCCAATGGCAAACAGGGCCATGTCCCAGCCGGTGAAGTCAAACCGGTCGAGATCCTCTGTCTTGAGTGTCTTGTCGCCAAAAGAACATTCGGTGCCCTGGCTCTTGCGAGAAGCAAGTGCCACGATCTCATCAACGGGGAATTCCCGCTCTGCAAGGATGTTCAGCATTTCGCGGCCCACATTACCCGTGGCCCCGACTACGGCGATACGATAACCCATATTTCCTACTCCGGTTACAACGGTCGCGCTTTTGCGGGTTTTATGCGCAAATGTAAATCGCTGCCGGACGAATAGTTGGCGACGATTCTGGTTTGGGCTTCACGATCCGTTTTTTCGTGCCGCCTGAACCCCGTTTTTGATGAGGCCACTTAACTGGCTGATCCTTGGCATTGTTCCCGGTACGAAGCGCGAACGGGTGTTGAGGACCGGAGACTTTCCTGGCACGGATTTGGTTTCCTCGCGGAACACGATGTAGACGCCGCTGGCAATGATGATCACCGAACCAACCGCGGTGTTCCAGTCAGCGGTTTCGCTGAAGAAAAAGTAGCCGAAAATTACGGCCCAAATGATCTGGGAATACTGCATCGGGGCAACCACACCCGCGCTTGCCGTCCTGTAGGCCATGATGTGGAACATGGCGGCAACAAAGCCAAAAATTGCCACCAGTGCAGTGCCGATCAGGTGATAGAGCGGCATGGGTTGGTACACGAAGGGCATCATGCAGCCCATCAGAATGAAGTTGGCCATCATCGGGTAGAGGAGAAGAACGGCGCTGCGCTCCTCTGACCCGATTTTGCGCATAATTACCGCGGCACCGGCTGAGCATCCGGCACCGCAAAGTGCCGCCAGATGTCCGGCTGAAAACGCTGTCGTGCCGGGATTTAGAACCACGATCACGCCGATCAGGCCGACAAAGATCGCGAGGGACCGTCTCCAGCCAACCTGCTCACCCAGAACGGGAATTGCCAGAAGGGTGATCAGCAGTGGCGAGGCAAAGATGATGGCGTATGTCTGCGCCATCGGCAAAACCGAGAACGCATAGAACACGCAGGCGGCCGTGATTACCGCGAGGGCGGTGCGCAACAGAACCAGCCAGGGATGTTTCGGGATCAGGTTGCCGTCCGTGGGATCCCGCATCAGCATGAGGGTGATCACCGGGAACTGGAACAGCGTAAAAAAGAAAATGATCTGAAAGGGTGCGTAAAAGCCACCGAGGAATTTAATGAAAACGTCGTGGGTCGAGAATATCGCAAAACCCGTCAGTGCGTAGGCCGCACCACGAACGTTTGCATTTTGGGTTGTGTGGCTCATTGCCTCACCTGCAGATCAAAATGTCGGGTATGTCCGCCTTCAAACCCTGTTCCGAATTGACCCACAAGGGAAAACTGAAACGCGGAATGCATTTATCCGGGCAGTGTATGATTTCTGCTCAAGTGGCGGGCAGACGCCAGTCAACCGGCTTTCGACCTCTTTCGATCAGCCATGAATTTGCCCGGGAAAATGGCCGTGATCCGAAAAAACCCCGGCGGGCAGATAATGGTGACGGGTGCGGAGATTCGATCACGAGGTGACGCGAATGATCAATCAGACGCTTTTTGGCTTGGGCATGGCGCCCCCAGAGAATGAATACGGTGGGGTTTGCACAGTCCGAAATGGCGGAAATCATCGCGTCCGTTACATCCTGCCAACCCCAGGCCGCGTGGGATGCTGGCTGTCCCTCCGTTACGCTCAAAACGGTATTCAGGAGCAAAACGCCCTGTTCCGCCCAAAGAACCAAAGATCCGGATTTGGGTCGCGGCAGGCCGAGATCGCTTTCAAGCTCTGTGAATATATTGCCAAGACTTCGGGGAATCGCGACGCCCGGCCGAACGGAGAAGCACAAACCATCCGCATGACCTGGCGTCGGATAGGGGTCCTGACCAAGTATGACCACGCGGATGTCCAACATGGACGTTGTGCTCAACGCCCTCAGAAGGTCTCCATCAGAAGGGGCGATTGCCAAGCCGTCGGCCCGTTCCGCACCCACCCGCGACACCAGTTCCTGAAGCCTCGACAGCGCGCCGCGATCCCGCAGCGCATCCGCCCAGTCAGTCTTAAGGGCTTGTTCCAGTTCAGACAGAGGCATCAAGGGCCGCCAGGACGGCATCCCCCATCTCGGAAGTCGAAATGGGCGTGCCGCCTTCCGGACCAAGCAGGTCCGCCGTCCGGGCACCCTGCGCGAGAACGGCTTCAACAGCGGATTCAAGCCGCGTGGCTTCCTCACCCTCGTCAAACGAATACCGCAGCGCCATGGCGAACGACAGGATACATGCGATCGGGTTTGCCTTGCCCTGCCCCGCAATGTCCGGCGCCGATCCGTGAACCGGTTCGTACATGGCTTTGGGGCGACCATTCGCCATGGGCGCACCGAGGGATGCGGACGGCAGCATGCCGAGGGACCCGGTCAGCATGGCCGCCGCATCGGACAGAAGATCACCGAAAAGATTGTCGGTGACGATCACGTCGAACTGCTTCGGCCAGCGGCAGAGCTGCATGGCACCGGCATCCGCATACATATGGCTCAATTCGACATCGGAATATTCCGCTGCGTGGATCTCATTGACGACTTTACGCCAAAGAACGCCGGATTCCATGACATTGGCCTTCTCCATCGAGCAGACCTTGTTGGACCGCCGACGCGCGAGCTCAAATGCGGAGCGCGCGACGCGGGCAATTTCGCTCTCAGTGTAACGCTGCGTATTAATTCCGATGCGCTCATTGCCCTCGGTGATGATGCCGCGGGGCTCGCCGAAATAAATGCCGGAGGTCAGTTCGCGCACGATCATGATGTCGAGGCCTGCGACCACGTCGCGTTTGAGCGATGAAAAGTCTGCGAGCGCGTCGAAACACTGGGCCGGGCGGAGGTTTGCGAAAAGATCCATTTCCTTGCGCAGACGCAGAAGTCCGCGCTCGGGCTTCAGAGAGAAATCCAGATCGTCGTAGTTCGGGCCGCCGACGGCGCCGAGCAGAACCGCATCGACTTCCTGTGCCTTAGCCATTGTCTCATCGGTCAGCGGGACGCCGTGCGCGTCATAGGCCGCGCCACCCACGAGATCTTCGGACACATCGAAATTCAGACCACGCCTGTCCCCGTACCATGAAATCACCCGACGAACCTGGGCCATTACTTCCGGACCAATGCCGTCGCCGGCCAGTATCAACAGGGATGGAGCAGTCATCAGGGCTTCCTCTAGGTCATTTTTCGATGGGCTTGCGGTAACGGCAGACCCACCCGAGGTCAAGGCAGGCCGTCAGGCCCGAAAAGGCGCAATTGCCTTATTGGGCAGGCGCACGATCACACCGGCATTGACGATGACGCATTCGGCTCCGGTGACATCCTCAACATTGAGACCGCCCTTGACGGCCCTCGCGGTGACCTGGCCAAAGGGTAGAACGGCTGCGGCGGCGTCGATGTCGACCTTCTCGGGTTCCTGTGCCGCAATGGTCAGTTCGACCGCCACGGTAGCGGGATCAATTCCAAGGCTCGAGAGAACCGTCAGTTTCGAGTGCCGGATCGCTTCCTCAACTGCGCGTTTCGCGGCTTTGGTGTAGTCGCGGTTCCGGAGGGAGTTGCCCGAACCCATCTCAAGAATGACACGTGTGACATCGTTATTCATGCCGCATCCTCCGTTTCGCCATCAGGCAGGTCCAAAAAAACACTGACAGCCGCGTTGGCCATCGTGGTTATCCCGGTGCCGTCATCGGTGGGGATCTCCATGCCGCCCTCAACGACACGCACGTCGACCATGCCGTAAGGAAAAACTGCGACGACGTCCTCTCGGACAACCTCTTCAGGTTTGGTCACGCCGATATCGACGCGGATGCGCATTTGGGTACGCTCAAGACCGAACGCATCCGCGAACAGAATAGTGTTGTGCCGAATGGCTGCACTTACCGCGCGAACGGCGGCTTTCGTGTAGTCGCCGCCACGGATATCCACTCCAGTGCCAAACTCGATAACCATGCTTTTGAGTGTCATTATCTCCCCCGACTCGCTCGTCAGGGCGGAGGCTACAGTATGGTATGCCGGGGCTAAACCAAGAAGTCAGGGAAGCACGACATCAACCCAGACGAGGCGATGCGATGAGGCAGCCACGGCCTGCGCATGCATGGTTTCGTCCGGGGCGGGCCAGAAAACACCGGCGCCGACAACTTTCAGACGGCGGTCCGGCAGGACATAATCGACCCGAAGGTTCCCCGGGCCATCCTCATCGCGCCAGTCGGCAGTATCGAGCGCGGGATTGCCGCTGTGACCGGGGTTCGCAGCCGAAACGCTACCCGCGCTTTCGGGCTGGGGATCCTGAAGCCGGGCGTGGTTCAGGAGCGGAGCAACACTATCGGACAGCCCCGCCCCGTCGACCGGGTCCCGGTTCAGGTTGCCGATGACCACGACCGGTTCAAGGGGGGCAGCTTTCGTAGCGCCCTGGTCGTCCTCGAATTGCGTTCCGTCCAGGTACTGCACCCAAAACCGCAACTCGTCCCGGTGCCGCAGACGATTTAGCATCTCATCGCCGTCAAACAATGGAGGTGTTGGATTGGATGCGAGAAGGTGAATTCTCCCAGAGGGGAGATCGACCGGTACATCCCAATGGGACCTGGAGGACAGTCTGCGCGCCTGAGCAGTCTCCGCGTCAGGCCAAAGACTTCCATCGGACCTGACCGGCAATTCGGCGCCAGGCAGGTCATTCCAAAGAAACTCCTGAAAAGTCCGCGCCTCGGAAGAGTCGATGGGATAGCGGGACAGAACCGCCATACCGCCATGACCGGGGAATTTCCCCCAGCCCCAGGCGTCATTCCAACCGAGAAGCATCCCGTCACCGTCGAGATCCAGCCCGGATGGTTCGCCAGCGTTAACACCGGCATTGAACCGATGGGGATAGGCGATCCCACCAGCGCCCTGCGCCAGCAGATCCACAAAGGCCGCCAGCGCACGCCCCTTCAGGTCATGATCAAACCCGGTGACCAACATCACGTCAGGGCGAACCTCCTGAATGACGGCGATAATACCCGAAAGCGCCTCATCGGGCTCGCGTTGAAGATCGCGCAGCAACAGACCCGCCCCGTCCCGTGTTAGTCCGACATCATAAGTTGCGATCCGCACTGGTTCTGATGCCAGGGCAGCACCGCTGAATACGAACTGAAGCAATAAGAGGGCGGCGCGTGTGAAACGGGGAAACATGTGCCAGACGCTGGGGGTTCCGTCTTAATTCCCGGTTAACCGCTCCTCGCCCGACGACGGGTTTCCTCATCTACGACTTCGCGCAGTGCTGCGACGAGCGGGTTACTGTCCGTATGCTCATGACCATATGTCAGGTTGAAAGCGTAGTCGAAACCGGGTTCGTTTTCGCCCTCGATATGCTGCATCACGGTTTCGAGACGGTCGAGAGCCTTGGCCAGTTGGGCTTCAGGGGTTCTTACGGCACTGTACTCCTCCCAAATGTCCAAAAGTTGCGAGGCCGTTTCATTCGGCAGGCCGCCCAGAATTTCCTCCATGGCTATGCGTTCATCGGCGGTTTTGTCGCACACCTGTTCCGTGGCAGGTATATCGCCGGTCACTGACTCACCGATATCGTGGATTATCAGTATCTCAAGCAGTCGCCCGAAATCGACACCTGGTGGGAAGCGGTTTTTCAGGGTTAGCGCCACAAGACACAGTCGCCACGTATGTTCGGCGGTACTTTCGCGCTTGCCCTGCGCGGTTCGCGCGCTGCGCAGGGTGTCCTTCAACTTCCCCGCCCGTTCGAAGAACGCCAGAAAGCTCCGCACGTCTTCTTCGGAAGCAGGATTTTGATCTTCCATTGCGATGCACTTTCATGTTTTGTTCTCATGCAATCACATTTGGAGCGGCAATGAAACAGCGTGTTCACCTGATTACTCTTGGAACCGACAATCTGGAGCGTGCCGCAGATTTCTATGACAGTCTCGGCTGGAAAAGGGCGGAAAACTGTCCACCAGGGCTCGTAGCCTATGACCTCTATGGAGCGACTTTGGGCCTGTACGGCCGAGAAAGCCTGATGAAAGACATTGGAATCGAGCTTCCGCCCGGGTCAGGGAGCATGACCCTCTCGTGTAACTCCCGCACCAAAGAAGATGTGGACGCGGTCATGGCCTCCGCAGAGGAGGCCGGCGCAAAAATCCTGAAGCCGCCACAGGACATGTTCTGGGGCGGATACGGCGGCTATTTTGCCGACCCCGATGCACACATCTGGGAAGTGACGTTCAACCCTTTCGCCCAGCCGGGCGAAAACGACGAATTTCAGTGGAACGGGGTGTAACCGACCCGATTACACCCTTCCGTGGCAATGTTTGTACTTCTTGCCAGACCCACAGGGGCACGGCTCATTACGTCCGCACTGCGACCAGGTCGTGGGGTCGTTCGGGTCAACACCGCCTGAAGCGACCGGTTGCGGCGTCGGCGCAGGCGCCTCACCACCAGTTGCACCGGGATGACTGGCGACTGAGCCAGCCTGCTGCGCACGGGCACGTTCCTGCATTTTTGCGATCATTGCCTGCTGCTCCTCCGCAGACATGATCTGCACATGCGCGAGCATGCGGGTCACCTCAAAGCGCAGTTTGTGCAGAAGGCTCTCGAACAACTGAAAGGCTTCGGACTTGTACTCATTCAGCGGATCGCGCTGGGCGTAGCCGCGGAAACCGACGACACTGCGCAGATGGTCAAGCGTGATCAGGTGTTCGCGCCAGTTGTTGTCTATCGTTTGCAACAGGATCTGCTTCTCGACGGACCGCATGGTTTCCGGACCATAGCGGGCGGCCTTAGCAGCCATCAACTTGTCGGTCTCGGCAGTCAGACGCTCGAGAATGCCCTCATCATCGACGCCTTCCTCAGCGGCCCATTCCTGGATCGGGAGCTTGACGCCGAAGATTTCCTCGACGCGCTTCTCAAGTCCCTCAATGTCCCACTGCTCGGCATAGGCGCGGGCGGGCACGTGTTCCCCAACGATTTCCTCCAGCACCTCATGGCGCATGTCGTTGGTAACCTCCGACAGGTCAGAGGCCTCCATGATTTCCCGGCGCTGGCCAAAAATGGCCTTACGCTGATCGTTCATGACATCATCGAACTTCAGCAGGTTTTTACGGATATCGAAGTTGCGGGCCTCAACCTTGCCCTGTGCCTTTTCGAGAGCCTTGTTTACCCAGGGGTGAACAATGGCCTCTCCCTCTTTCATGCCAAGCTTGCCCAACATGCTGTCGAGCCGCTCCGACCCGAAGATCCGCATCAGGTCGTCGTCGAGACTGAGATAGAAGTTGGTGCGGCCCGGGTCGCCCTGGCGGCCAGAACGTCCGCGCAACTGGTTGTCGATACGGCGGCTTTCATGCCGCTCCGTCGCGAGTACATACAACCCGCCAGCAGCAATCGCTTTCTCGCGGGCAGCGGCGATTTCCGCCTCCACGCGCTTGCGAATCTCGACCGGGTCGGCACCCTCGCCAGCCTTTTCCAATTCCTCAAAAACACGCATCTCGACATTGCCGCCGAGCTGAATGTCGGTACCGCGACCAGCCATGTTGGTAGCAATCGTCACCGCGCCCGGAACTCCGGCATCCGCAATGATCTTGGCTTCCTGCTCGTGATAGCGGGCATTCAGCACGTTATGTTTCACACCGGCCTTCTTCAGCAATGCTGACAGTTCTTCCGACTTCTCAATAGAGGTCGTGCCCACGAGTATAGGCTGGCCTTCCTTGTTCGCGCGGGCGATTTCTTCGGCGACTGCATCGTATTTCTCACGCGCCGTGCGGAACACCTGGTCGTCGTGGTCGACGCGGGCAATCGGTTTGTTGGTCGGAACCTCGACCACACCGAGCTTGTAGATTTCAAAGAACTCGTCCGCCTCGGTCGCGGCCGTACCGGTCATGCCGCCGAGTTTTTCGTAAAGGCGGAAGTAGTTCTGGAATGTCACGCTTGCCAGAGTTACGTTTTCCGGACGGATCTGGACACCTTCCTTGGCCTCGATAGCCTGGTGCAAACCCTCGGAAAGCCGGCGGCCTGCCATCATGCGGCCCGTGAACTCGTCAATCAGAACAATCTCATCGTTACGAACGATGTAGTCCTTGTCCCGTTTGAACAGCACATGCGCCCGAAGCGCCTGGTTCACGTGGTGGACGATATTGGTGCTTTCCGGGTCATAGAGCGTCGCGCCATCTTCGAGGAAGCCGAGTTCGCGCAGACGATTGTCGAGGAACTCGTTGCCCTCTTCCGTGAAAGTCGTCGAGCGCTGCTTTTCGTCAAGTTCATAGTGTTCCGGCTGCAGTTCCGGGATCATTTTGTCGATGGAGGTGTAAAGCTCCGACCGGTCCTCACTGGGACCGGAGATGATGAGCGGCGTACGGGCCTCATCAATCAGAATTGAATCCACCTCATCCACAATCGCAAAATAATGGTCGCGCTGCAGAACCTGGGTCAGTTCCGACTTCATGTTATCCCGCAGATAGTCGAAACCGAGCTCATTGTTGGTGGCGTAGGTCACATCCGCGTTATAGGCGGTTTTCTTCTCGTCCTCCGGCATGCCCGGCACGACGACACCGACCGTCAGTCCAAGAGCGTCATAAACCTTGCTCATCCACTCCGCGTCACGGCGGGCGAGGTAATCGTTGACTGTAACGACATGAACGCCACGACCGGTCAGCGCATTGAGATACACCGGCAGGGTCGCCATCAGCGTCTTACCCTCACCGGTTTTCATCTCGGAAATGTTGCCCTGGTGGAGGAAAATACCACCCATCAACTGCACGTCGAACGGCCTCAGACCCAGCGCGCGCCGGGCGGCTTCCCTAGCGTTTGCAAAGGCTTCCGGCAAAAGTGCGTCGAGGGACTCACCCTGGACAATCCGGTCCCTGAATTCCTGCGTTTTGTTCAGAATACCCGCATCGTCGAGCGCCTGGAATTCCGGCTCCAGCGCATTGATTTTGTCCACGAGGGGCCTGGTCGCCTTGATTTTTCGGTCATTGGGAGTTCCAAAAACCTTTTTAGCAATGGTACCAATTCCAAGCATCAAGCCGTCGTCCCTAACTGTTTTCAGGGATGCTCCCGCGCACCACCCGCTGACATTTCAAATCCGGTCGAACTGAAATGACGGGGGCGCTTGTCCACCGACGCCGATCGGTCTAAGTCAGCGCGAGGCGCGCTTCACACCCATTTCAACCGCAGCCTGGGATGTAAGCGGCGTTACCGCGCCTGTCAACGGCACCGCCCAGGAACGGGACGGTCCTGGGTAAATTGGTAAACTTGCGTCGAAAGCGACGCGACGAAACGGAGAACTACAATGCGCAGCCTACTGACCTCGACCGCACTGGCGGGTCTGCTCACCGTATCGGCGGCCTTCGCACAGGATGCCGAATACGACGCGTCCACCGTACTCGCAGATGTCGACGGCACCGAAATCACGCTGGGCCATCTGATCGCTACCTACGATCGGCTGCCTGAAAACTACCGCTCAATTCCAGCGGAGCAGGTGTTTCCGGGACTACTCGAACAGCTCATCGACCAGACGCTGGTCGCGAACGAACAGATGGAAGAGCTGGGTGAGCGTCCCTATCCGGTCCAGATCATTCTGGAAAATGAAAGCCGAACCCTCATGGCTGGAGTAGGTCTTGAGGAGATTCTGACTGGTCCCGTAGAAGATGCGGAGGTTGAGGCCGACTACGAGGAATTCGTCGAGAATTTTGCACCCGGCCCCGAGTTCAACGCGTCGCACATCCTCGTTTCCGACGAGGAACTTGCCACGTCGCTTAAGGCGGAAATCGATGGCGGACGTGATTTTGCGGAAGTAGCGGTTGAAAACTCTTCGGACGGCTCCGCCGCAAATGGCGGCGAACTGGGCTGGTTTGGCCTGGGTCAGATGGTGCCGGAATTTGAGGGAGCGGTTCGTGAGATGTCTCCCGGTGAAGTTGCTGGTCCGGTCCAGACGCAGTTTGGCTGGCACCTGATCAAGCTCAATGACACCCGGGAAACCGAGCCGCCCGCCATTGAGGAGGTTCGTTCCGGTCTCGAAAACCAGGTGCGGATGGAAAAGCTGCAGGACAAACTCGACGGTCTGCGTGAAAATGCGACAATCGATATCCCGGAGCATGGTGTTCCGGCGGCAGCCATCCAGGATTCCTCAATTCTCGAAAGATAATCTGGAAGATGAGTACAACCGGCATCGTGTCCCCGCTGGCCCCGGCCGAATTTCCCTCTCTACCTGAAATTGAAGGGGTTCGCTTCTCCGCCGCAGAGGCGGGCGTAAAATACAGGGGTCGGCTCGACGTGATGCTGGCTGAAATTGCGGCCGGGTCGGCCATGGCCGGGGTGTTCACCCGGTCGTCGACCCGGTCCGCACCCGTACTCTGGTGTCAGCAAATCCTGGAACGCATTGGCTCCGGCGAGGGTGGCGATGGCGGCTATGCCATTGTTGTCAATTCGGGAAACGCCAATGCCTTCACCGGAAAGCGTGGCGACGGATCCGTTGAGGCGACGGTCAATGCCGCATCGGAAACGCTCGGGATTCCCGAACACCACGTTTTTCTCGCCTCAACCGGAGTGATCGGTGAGCCTCTCCCGCACGAGAAGATCGCTGACGCAATGGAGGGGCTTCGCGAGAGTCTGGATCCGTCCGCAATAGATCTTGCGGCTCAGGCGATCATGACAACTGATACCTTCCCCAAGGGCGCATCGGCATCGGTCGAACTGGATGACCATTCCGTGAAGATCGCCGGAATCGCCAAGGGCTCGGGGATGATCGCACCGGATATGGCGACGATGCTGGTCTTCATCTTCACCGATGCGCCAGTGGCACAGCCGCTTTTGCAGGAACTGGTGAGCCGGATAAACGAAACCACCTTCAACGCAATCACCGTGGATGGTGACACCTCGACATCTGACAGTCTGGTCATGGCCGGCACGGGCAAGGCCGACATCCCGCCGCTCACTGATCCGGCCGATCCCCGCGTGGCCGCATTCGAAGCCGGTCTGCGTAACGTGATGCTGGAACTTGCACACCAGGTCGTGCGGGACGGCGAAGGTGCAACAAAATTCGTTGAGGTTCACGTCACCGGCGCTGAAAGCGACACGGCGGCCCGTACCGTTGGACTTGCAATTGCAAACTCGCCACTGGTCAAAACGGCCATTGCCGGTGAGGACCCCAATTGGGGCCGCGTTGTGATGGCGGTGGGAAAATCCGGTGAGAAGGCCGATCGTGACCTACTTTCGATTTCCTTTGGGGGCATTCTGGTCGCTGAAAATGGTTGGGTTGCCGAGACCTACACAGAAGAGGCTGGTGCCGCGTATATGAAGAATGCCGAGATCGCCATTAATGTCGATTTGGGGATCGGAAGCGGTGAGGCCACGGTCTGGACCTGTGATCTGACCCATCGTTACATTGAGATAAACGCGGATTACCGGTCCTGATGATCGTTCTTGTTTCCGCCGTGGCGCTCGTCGACCGTGACGGGCGCGTTCTCCTTGCCCAGCGCCCGGAGGGGAAATCTATGGCCGGACTATGGGAGTTTCCAGGCGGCAAGGTGGAAAACGGAGAAACACCTGAAGCGGCCCTTATTCGGGAGTTGCGCGAGGAACTCGGCATTGAGACCTGGTCGAGTTGCCTGGCTCCGCTCACATTCGCCAGCCACACCTATGATGACTTCCATCTGCTCATGCCACTTTATGTCTGCCGAAAATGGGAGGGCGTGGCGCAGGGCAAGGAAAACCAGGCTCTCAAATGGGTACGCACCAGGGACATGGGCAATTACCCCATGCCCGCAGCCGATATTCCTCTGGTCGCCGCCCTGAGGGAACTTTTGTAGGCTGTAGCGACTGTTGACCTGCGATGGCTTTTCGCGGAGGCTTTCGGCAATCTAAAGGGAGCCAACAGTGTCGATTGATTTTCTACTTACTTCACTCGTTGTGGTGCTCCTGCCGGGCACAGGTGTCATCTACACGCTTGCCATTGGATTGAGCAGGGGGTTCAGGGCGAGCGTTGCCGCAGCGTTAGGATGCACCCTCGGTATCATTCCGGCCGCTCTTGCGAGCATCGTCGGTCTTGCCGCACTGCTTCACACCAGCGCGATCGCGTTTCAAATTCTAAAATATTCAGGTGTGGCTTACCTGTTCTATATGGCCTGGAAAACCCTGCGCGACACGGACGCGGTGGACCTGTCGGAAAGCGCGGAGAAATCAGGATACGGGCGAATTGCCGTCAATGCGACCCTGCTCAACGTGCTCAATCCGAAACTGTCGCTGTTTTTCCTCGCCTTTTTACCGCAGTTTCTGTCACCGGAGGCAGCTGATCCAGCAATGTCTCTCGCTCTGTTGGCGTCGGTCTTCATGGCGATGACATTGTTGGTTTTCATCCTCTATGGCGCATTGGCGGCCTACGCACGGGACTACGTAGTCAGGCGTCCATCCACAATGCAGTGGTTCCGGCGGTGCTTCGCCGGAACCTTTGGTTTTTTGGGAGCAAAACTGGCGCTTTCGAATTAGGATCAATCCGGAATCTGAGTACAGGTCTCACCAGTGGTGCGATTTTCCTAATTGATGACCATGTGCGGTTGACCATTGGAAGTTTTTTCAACTGTCCTGCCATTGGGTCCAAGGGTTGCTGATACACGGGACCGCGTCACCGGCATTCCCTCAATTCCAGCGACTTCCACAGGGCAGTCGAAATTAAGGGTCACCCGGTGCCAGCCGTCAGCCCCAACTGAACTCACGGCATGGACCTGCCCGGTAAAGGGCCTGCCGAGGTAAAGCCCCTCCACACGCTGGCCCAGCGCAAATGTATACGTAGCTGGCCGGTTACCGCTGGCGGCATGTAGCGTATTCCAGTCCCGGTACCCGTATTGTCTGGCGAGCATTTCGAGCGACTTGCTGTGCCCAATGACGGTTCCTTCAGCCGCAAGGCTGGAGCGCAGGCGTTTAGCCTGATCCTTGAGAACGGAAATCGCAGGTAAACTGATATTAGTCATCACAAACCCCTATCGTGTCTGGATGCGGATATTCGAATGGTGCCCGCGTTGCCATTGGACCGCAAACAGCCGGAATTCGGCGATTGTGATCTGAAAAAAGGACTTCACCATGACTTTCGTCAGCGGACGGCAGGGGCCTTTACCCTGACGCCGCAGATAGGGACGCTGGCGACACCTGTCAAGACATCAGGCCGTAACGGCCAGGTCTGGTCCAAATTTCAGGTTCTGCAAAAAGAGCGCCAAAACTACGGCCGCACCAACCACCTGCACCATAATCGCAAACGGCCAGAGGCAGGCCAAACCGGCAACCAAAGCGACGACCCGGAGAACAGGATTGAGCCGTCTTTCCATGCATCCCTGCATCCCCGCCGCAAGCCCGTAAATTCCAAACACCGCAAATCCAAACACCAGGAGGGCCTGCGACCAGTCACCCGAGAGCAGTGGCGTGTATGCAAACAGAACCGGTACGATATAAAGGCCCTTGGCAAGCTTCCAGCTGGTGATTCCCGTCGCCATCGGAGGTGATTTTGCGATGGCCGCGGCAGTAAAAGCTGCAAGACAAACCGGTGGCGTCACGTTGCTGTCCTGGCTCAGCCAGAACACGATCATATGCGCGGAAAGCAGTCCGGCCAAAGCAGCCTCTCTTGAGACAACAGAGTCGCGCAAGGGCCCGGCAATCTCCAATGGCAGCGAAGCCACCAGTGCGGCGGCTTCCTCACGTGGCACCGGCCCGGCCAACATTGTCATCGCATCCGGGTTGGCCAACATCAAAAGAGGTTTCGATGCCTCGGGAAGCGTTCCGGACGCTATCGAATCAATCACGGTGAGATCGGAAATCATTCCTGCCAGCGCCGGCGCGGACAACGTGGCCAGAACAATGTAGGCAGCGGTAACCGGCAAACCCATTCCGAGAACCAGCGACGCCAGGCCGATCAGGATAATTGCCAGCAGCAGGCTGCCGCCGGACCAGTCAGCGATCATCAGCGAAAAGGTGTTTCCTACACCCGCAGTCGCAATCACATTGACAACCAGACCAACCGAACAGAGCAAAATCGCGGATGTGACCATGTTTCGCGCGCCCGACTCCAGTGCGCTGATGATGCCTCTAATGCCCATGGGGCGCTTGGTCAGCCAACTCGAAGCGATTACGGTCACGATGCCAATTACGGCGGCGTATGACGGCGTGAACCCCGACACCAGCAGCCAAATGAGCACACCAACAGGTATGATGAAGCTTGCGCCTCCGTCCTTCAGCGCGTCACCCAGGGTGCGGCCCTCAGACGGGAGCGGCTTGAGGTTCAGACGACGCGCCTCAATGCGCACGAAAAAAGCAACCGACAGAAAATAGAGGAGTGCGGGCAGTGCCGCTGCGACCACGATCTTGTCGTAAGAAATCTGTGTGAAACTGGCCATCACGAATGCACCCGCACCCATGATAGGCGGCATCAGCTGACCACCGGTGGAACTTGCAGCCTCGACGCCCGCGGCGAATTTTGGGTGATAGCCGGCACGTTTCATCAAGGGAATTGTGATCACGCCTGTGGATGCCGTGTTCGCGATTGCAGAGCCCGAGATCGTACCCGTGAGACCACTGGCAACGACCGCCACAAGACCTGGTCCTCCGGTTAACTTGCCAGCGACCGTTCTTGCGAGGTCGATGACGAACTCGCCAGCTCCGGACTGTATCAGGAAGGCGCCAAAAATGATGAAGAGGAACACATAGGTCGACGATATGCGCGCAATGGTACCAAACAGCGCATCGTCGCCATAAATTGACCGAAAGAGCACTGTCTCAGTCGAAAGACCTGGAAAACCAAAGACGCCTGAAATCCAGGAACCCCAAAAGGTCACGTAGGTTAGCGCAAGTATGATCAAAATCGGTATGACCATGCCGGCAGACCGCCGGGTGAGCTCAATCGCACCTAGGATCACGACAATACAGGCGACCCAGTCGAATGCCGAAAGTCGCACACCTCTCTCATAGATCCAGTCCTCAGCAAAGGCGAGGTATATCGCCGCCCCTGCCGTGAGAAGTCCGATCGCTACGTCCACGGCGATAGCCGTCCGACCGGCTTTCCAACCATCCGTGCGGATCATTGGGAATAGAACAGCGGCCAGTATGGAGAAGCCCGCAAAATGGAAGATGTTTCGTTCCGTTTCTGCGAGCCAGGGAAATATCGCCAGGAACATGTGGGAAACTGACAGGAACACGGCCAGAACGGAAATTAGCCGGCCCAGCCCGCCGGATAGAACACGCTGGCCGGCCGGACCAGCCTCCGGATCGTCACGTTCCATGATGTTTCCTGTCAATTTCGTCGCCTAATAAGCGCACCCGGCCGGGACCGCTTTGATTCTGGATCAAGTGAAGCGCTTACTCCGCAATCAGGCGATCGGGGATTTCGAGACCTGCCTCAGTGAAGTAGCGCGCCGCACCGGGATGCAGGGGCAGAGGCAGACCAGCAATGGCCTTTTCCAGCGCCATGGCCTGGGTGGCCGGATGGATCGCATTGAGGAATGGAAGATTCTCGTAGATCGTCTTCGTGATGAGATACACGTTCTCCTCAGGAATATCATCGCGCACGGCGAGGAAATTCGGCTGGGCGATGGTGTTCACGTCCTCTTCCTGACCTGGATAGGTGCCTGCCGGGATGACAAACCGGGTCCAGAGATCCTTGCCGGCGTCGGCAGCTGCGACTTCCTCATCGGTGAAGTTCAGCATTGTTGCGCCATCACCAACAGTCGCGAACAGCTGGGACAGTGCACCGGTTGGAATACCCGCGGGAATGGAAATTCCTTTGACCTGACCATTCTGCAAAGCCTCAGCAGACGGGCCGTAGCCGCCCTCAACAAGCTCATAGTCGGAATAGATGTCTACACCCAGGCCATCGAGTATTGTGGCGTTGGAACCAATGGTACCGGAATTCCGCCTACCGAGCGCCGTCGCCTCGCCTTTCAGGGCAACGAAGTCCGCCATGGTGCCGGTTTCGGCCGCATCCGAGGTAACTACGAACTGCTCGACGTTCTGCCAGAGCATTGAAACGGATCTCAGGTTCGATTGCGGGCCATCGGCCTCGATGGGCCCAGTTCCTGTCGAGGCGTAAAACCCATAAAGACCCTGCAGAATGGCGAACTGAGCCTCATTTTCGCGTAGAAGGCGGATATTTTCACCCGAGCCGGCGGAATTAATAGCGGACATGCCAATTTTTTCGCCCGGTTCAAGCTTGACCTTGGTCAGTGTGGAAAGCGCCACGCCCACCGGATAATAGGTGCCGCCAGTCGAGGCTGTGGCAAGAATGTAGCTTGCCTCCTCGGCAACCGCCGTCTGGCCCGCAAGGCCACCAGCCAACACGGCGGCCGAGGCAAAAAGTCTTACAGATTTTTTCATGTTGCGGTTTTTCTCCCTGAACAGTTTCGAACTCTTTCGATACACTATCACGGCAGTTTTCATGAGACGCAACCTTCGCGTATCGGGGTTCAAGCTGTGATTTTTGGCAACGGACGCTGCCGCTGCATACGATGTGGTCCGTTTGCCTAGGGGACCGAGGCATTACCTCGGTCACCCGGGCACAGCTGGTCGAATAGAAAAGGGCTAATGCTACCCACGTACTGCTGAGCGAACGAGCCCAAGGGACTGGATTGAACGAGGCAGTCCTGATCTCAAGGCATCGGCTCCTCCGCACAAAACCGAAATCCTGTCGCGGACCGATGCCATCAGAATCGATCCGGACAAGGATGGCAAAGTTCGCTTGAAATTCGAAATCCTGTTAGCGCGACGGTATCCAGCAACGTGCCTCACCCGCGACCGCGTTCAGCGACGTGGTTAACAATACGCTCGATCCCCGGTGCGACCTTGGACACGGGGATCGACGAATAGCCCAGCCTGAAAAATTCAACCGGCGCATCGGGCCCATAGAAAAAGGGCGCTCCTGGCTCGATCAACACGCCATGCCCAAGAAGTTCAAGCGCCAATTCGCCAGCATCCATTCCATTGGGAAATTTCAGCCAAAGGCTTGAGCCGCCAAACGTTGCGGCTCCGGCGATCCTCACATCACTGCCGGCCAGCGTTCGTTCAGCTTCGCGTCGTCGCCGCGAATATTCCCTCCGCAATTTCGTGACCAAAATGTCGTAGTGGCCCTGCGCCAGGAAATAGGCCGTCGTGCGTTGCAGGTGTCCAGGAGGGTGACGCAACTGAATGGTGCGAAGCTCGCGGGCTTCCGCGATGAATTCGCGCGACCCGACCAGATATCCAAGCCGGAGCCCCGGAAAGAGCGCCTTTGAAAAGCTGCCGATATACAGAACCCGCCCGTCGCGATCCCACGACTTCAGGGCGGGGCTCGGGGCTTCGAGGAAGCTCATTTCGAAATCGTAATCGTCTTCGATTACGACAAAGTCTTCGCTGTGCGCTTTTGCCAGGAGCGTTTCCCGCCGGTCCCGTGACATCGTCGTTCCCGTGGGAGCCTGGTGGCTCGGGGTGACAAAGACCGCTGTCGTGCCATGGGGTATGTTTTCGGGGGGAAGCCCGTCGCCGTCGATGTTGAGTGGAACAACCTCGGCCCCCCGCCATCGCAGGGCCTGGGCGACATCGGGGTACCCTGGGTTCTCACAAACCGCGCGCATCGGCTTTCTGGCGAGCAGCTCAACAATCATCCACAAAGCGTTCTGCGCGCCAATCGTCACGAGAATTTCGTCCGGGCTGGCGTTAATGCCGCGCCTAGGGAGGATTCTCGCCCTGATGTAATTTACCAGAACCGGATCATCGGCATCCGCCAGATCACCGGCCATCTCCACAAAATCGCGTTTGCCCATGGCCTGCCTTGAGCAGTCACGCCAGGCCGTATGATTGAACAAATCGGAGTCCATCTGACCGTAAGCGAAGGGATACGGGTATCGGCGCCAGTCGACCGGCTTTTGCACCCGGTGACGCTTCGCAAGTGAACTGTTGAGCAGCCTGCCCCAATCGACGCCTCTGGATTTTTCGGTGGTCCCAGGAGCCGATTTTGAGGCGTCAGCAATGTCCATCTCCGCCACGCTGTAGGCCCTGCGGCTGTGTGACTGAAGATAACCCTGTGCAACAAGCTCCTGATAGGCGAGAGTTACAGTCATGCGGGCGATTCCCAAATGCTGCGCCAGCCTGCGGGATGACGGCATCATGGCACCCACGCGGGCCTGCCCGGACAGGACAGACGTCACAACCGTTTCCCGGATCTGGGCCTGAAGAGATCGCGAACTGTTGCGGTCTATGAAGAATATCTCGGGTGGAAGCCGCGGCGTGGTCATTGCGACAGAATGACGCGAGACTGGTCTAAGTCAATCTGAATTCTGGCCCTAAGGGGAGTCACGTAAAACAAACTACGGCTTCTATGGGGAAAAACATATCACAGGGGACACCGCCCGCGTTGCGAGAAGTCCCGAAATTCCAACCTGGAGGTAACAATGGTACTATTCAATCAGATCAGGACCGCCGCAGCCGTACTGGCCGCGACCACGATACTTGCGGCAACTTCGGTTGACGCGAAAAACTTCAAGATCGCCGTTGGCGACAGCGGTGGAAGCACCCAGGAAGTCGGCGGCCTCGCATTCAAGGAAAAACTCGAGGAGCTTTCCGGCGGCGAGCACACGGCAACACTCTTCCTGAATGGTCAGCTCGGCTCCGAGCAGGACACCGTCAACGAAGCAGCGATTGGCACACTCGACATGTCGATCCTTGCCATCAACAACGTAACGCCCTTTTCGCCGACCGTAGGCATTCTGTCCCTGCCCTACATGATGCTCAGCCTTGAGGATGCGGAAACGCTGACCCAGGGACCGATCGGTGAGGAACTGGTTCAGAACACAATTGAAGACGCCGGTGTTCGCATCATTGGCTGGACCTATGCCGGTTTCCGCCGTTTGACCAACTCCAAGAAACCTGTTCAGTCCGTGGCCGACCTTCAGGACCTTGTCGTACGTGTTCCCAAAAACGAAATCATGATCGATACCTACAAGGCCTGGGGTATCAGCCCGACGCCAATGGCATGGTCGGAAACATTCGCCGCACTGCAGACCCAGGTGGTTGATGGCCAGGACACGCCATACATCACGATCAACGCAATGAAGTTCTATGAGGTGCAGCAGTACGCAACCAACCTGCGCTACCTGTTCCTGATCGAGCCGCTCATCATCTCCGAACAGGTTTTCCAGGACCTGTCCGAGGACGACAAGGCGATCATCATTGAGGCCGGCAAGGAGGCCACCAAGGCATCCGCACAGTACCTGCGCGACAAGGAAGCCGAAATTCAGCAGTCCCTGATCGATGAGAAGGGCATGGAAATTGTTGACCCCGAAAACGATGAACAGGAATTCATCCAGCTGGCAACCGAAGCCGTCTGGCCAAAATTCTACGACAGCATCGGTGGCGTCGAAAAACTGAATGCCGCTCTCGAGGCCATAGGACGCGATCCGGTTGCTGAATAAGTCGTAGTCACGGGACCTGGGGGCGCCGCTGGAGGGGCGCCCTCTAACAGAGCGGGGGTAAAATGAAGAAATTCTGGCATATTGCGAACAACATTGAGAGCTACATCTGCCGTACTCTGCTCTCGATTTTCGTTTGCCTTCTTTTCATGCAGGTGATTGCCCGATCCGTTTTCGGTCATTCCTTCTCCTGGGTGGAAGAACTTTCAGTCTACATGTTTGTCTGGTTTGTATTCTTTGGAGCAAGCTACGCGGCTAAACTTGGTGCGCATAACCGCGTAACCTTTCAGTTCAAGTTTCTTCCGTCCGGTTACATCAAATATATCGAAGCTTTCGCCGATCTGTTCTGGCTGGTTTTCAATGTTTATTTTGTCTACTTGGCCCTGGACTTCATTTTCAACCGAATGAACCGATTCCAGTCTTCGCAGACAATGGGATTTCACCTCAGCTGGGTCTACATCGTTTTGCCCATCGCCTTCACCCTTATGACCATCCGCATTCTCCAGGTGAACTATCACAGGATCATCCTGGGAGAGGAAATGCGGGATCCGGACGAAATTGATCTGGATGCGGTCAAGGCTGAAACCGACGGGTCGAAACACTGATGCCGGGCAGGGAATAGATACATGGAAAGTCAAATCATCCTGATCCTGTTCGGATCGTTCCTCGGACTGCTGTTCATCGGCGCGCCCATCACCGTGGCGCTCGGTGTATCCACGCTGATTTCGTTCGTCTATCTGGGCGAGAATCCGATCAAGTTTGTGCAGATTGCCTACACCTCGGTCGGATCCTTCCCGCTGATGGCGCTGCCGGCCTTTATCCTGGCCGGCGCGCTCATGGAAGCCGCGGGTCTGTCCCGAAGACTGATTAACGTGGCCGAAAGTTTCGCCGGACCTTTCACCGGCGGCATGTCGGCCGCCACGGTCATTGCATGTCTGTTCTTCGGAGCGATTTCAGGGTCCGGCCCCGCAACCACCGCTGCCGTCGGCATGCTGATGATCCCCGCAATGATCCAGCGCGGATACGGCAAGGGTTTTGCTTCCGCCGTTACCGCCTCCGCCGGTGGATTGGGCATCGTCATCCCGCCATCCATCCCGCTGATCATTTTCGGTATCGCCGCACTGGGAATGCCGCCTCCCCCCGCCGCCGTTGAAGCCCACGGAACCTTTCAGTCCGTATCGATTCCGAAGCTGTTCATCGCCGGATTTGTCCCAGCCTTCGTGATTGCTGGCAGCCTCCTGGTCATGAACTACATCATCGCCAAAAAGCACAACTACTCGGGCACAACTGATGGATGGTCCGCACGCCATATCTGGTGCGAACTCTACCGTGGGTTTTGGGCGCTCATGGCTCCGGTGGTTATTCTCGGTGGGATCTACTCGGGTTTCTTCACGCCGACGGAAGCAGCCATCGTGGCAATCTTCTACACGCTTGCCGTTGGTGCGCTGATCTACCGTGAACTCTCGTGGGAGAAGCTTTTCAACGCGTTAGAGACCACCACCTGGCTGACCGGTCGTGTCCTGCTCATCATGTTTACCGCCACGGTTTTCGGACGCCTTTTGGTGGAAAACCAGATTCCGGCCGTGATCGCGCAGGGAATGCTCGCGTTCACCGACAACATTTACATCATCTGGACGCTGATCATTCTCTTCCTCCTGTTCGTGGGAATGTTCATGGAGACCCTAGCGACCATTCTGATCCTCGTTCCGGTCATGCTCCCGGTCGCCTACAGCGTCGGCATTGATCCGATTCATTTCGGCGTAGTCATGATCTGTACCCTTGGCATCGGCTTTCAGACGCCGCCACTCGGTGAAAACCTCTTCATTGCGTCGGGCATCTCGAGAATCTCGATTGAGCACATATCGCTCCGTGCCCTGCCCTTCGCGCTTGTAAACACAATTGCGATCTTTGTGATCGCGTTCGTTCCCGAGCTCTCGCTCTGGCTCCCCCGGTTCTTCGGCTACTGATCCGCTGATCTGAAAAGGCCTGTTCTGATGTCACAAAAAATCACCCACATCCTGTTCGCCACGGACCTTTCGAGGAATTCGGCTCATGCCATGGTTCATGCGGCAAACCTGGCGCAGGCCACGGGTGCGCGACTTCATGTCCTGCATGTGGCCGAGCCGTTGAGTGATGACGCGCGCATTACTCTGCAGCTCTTCCTGCAGGACAAAACAGCCCGGCGGGATGCGATTGAGATGCGGAGCAGCCACCTTCGGGAGATCCTGCAGGAACGCCAGAAAAAATTCTGGGCGGCACTTCCAGAGGATGACCGCGGCGCCCAGGAGCTGGTGGACTCGATAGAGATCATCGAGGGCCATCCCGCGGAAGTAATTCTGCGCCGTGCGGCCGAGCTGAACTGCGACCTGATCGTTCTTGGAGCCCATGACCACGGCTTCAGCCGAACGTTCCTCGGGACGGTTGCGAAACGGGTACTGCGACGCGCGGAAATACCAACACTCGTTGTGCCCTACATCGAAGACTGAAAAAATTTATCACTGTTTATCAAGGAGGTGGCTTATGTCAGGCACACTGACCGCCCAGGATCTGTCCGATACGTTCGACGCATTTAACCGTCATGATGTTGATGGTGTCATGAAAGTCTTTGCCGACGACTGCGTATTCTACACGGTTGGTGGAGACGAGGTCTATGGCACCAAAATCGAAGGCGCCGAAGCAATCGCAAAGGCATTTTCTGGCGTTTGGGCCGCCATGAAGGACGCCCACTGGGATCATCACAGCCATTTCGTGCACGGAGACCGCGCCGTATCCGAATGGACCTTTTCCGGAACCGATGCTGATGGAATGCGGGTGGAAGCGCAGGGAGCGGATCTCTTCACGCTTCGCGACGGCAAGATCATCGTAAAGCAGGCGCTTCGCAAATCCCGGCCGCCCTTCAAAGCCTGAGATCAGGCTGACCCCGCTTACCCCTCACAGAGAATCAGGACAATGCCCTACCGCCCCCGCCATTGGCCAAAAGCCAGCTACGATCCCCGCTACGACCCCATCGTCGACGCGGGCCCGGGTCATAACCGGGATCATGCGCCGACCTATTGGATCGGTACGGCCGGACCGGCGCCTGAAGACGACGGCCCGGTGTCGGCAGATATGGATGTTGACGTTGTCGTTGTAGGTTCCGGATACACTGGACTGTCGACGGCGATCCATCTTGCGAAGGAACACGGCATTAAAGCCACCGTTCTTGAGGCGAATACAGTTGCCTGGGGATGTTCAACGCGCAACGGCGGACAGGCCCAGATTTCGTCCGGCCGTCTTAAGCGGTCTCAGTGGATAGAGCGCTGGGGCGTAGATGTTGCGAAGAAAATGCACGTTGAAGTCTCCGAAGCTTTCGAGCTTTTCAATGACCTGATCTATTCCGACGACATCGACTGCGACCCCCAGACCGGTGGGCATTACTATATTGCCCACCGCGAAAAAGTGATGCCGAAACTGCAGGCGGAAAGCGACCTCCTGAACAACACGTTCGGCTATGGCTCAAAGGTCATCGGGCGCGAAGAACTTCACGAGCGGCATGTGAAGGATCAGGAAGCCGCCGGGGCCATGTGGGAACCGGACGGAACCAGCATCCACGCGGCAAAACTGGCCTTCAGCTATGTTCGGCTTGCCCGCAAACTTGGTGCGACCATTCATACCGCAAGTCCTGTTCTGGGATGGAAAGTTGTGAACGGCGTTCACCATCTGACCACGCCAGGTGGTACGGTTCGGGCACGGGCCGTCGCTTTGGCAACCGCCGGCTACACTCCACCAGGCCTGAATGACCGTACGAAACACAGACTCATGCCGATTCTGTCCAATTCGATTGTCACTCGTCCGCTCACGGACGAGGAGATGGTCGAATGCGGTTTTCAGACCAAATCACCTCTGACCGACACCAGAACGCTGCGGCACTATTACCGGTTCCTGCCGGACAATCGCGTGCAGATCGGCAGTCGCAGCGCAATCACCGGAAGTGACGCGGAAAACCCCAAGCACCTCGATCTGCTAAAGAAGGGTCTGTACCGCAAGTTTCCAGCACTAACGGATATCGATCTCGACTATTCCTGGTGGGGATGGGTCGATGTCAGCCATGACATGATGCCGCGCATTTTCCAGCCGGATAAAGACAGCACCATCTACTACGCGATGGGGTATGGCGGTAACGGCGTCATGTATTCCGCGCAGGCCGGGAAACGACTGGCCCAGCTTGTTGCGGGCAAGGGTCAGGAACTGGATCTGCCCATTTTCACCTCGCCGCTCCCAAGCCACGGAATTCTCACACCTTTCCGTCGGATGGGGCAGAGGATCATGTACCACTGGTACCATCTCCAGGACGAAATTCTCTAATCACCACTCCAGAATCTTTTTTTGCAAAAAGGGACGCAAGAACAATGAAAATGACAACCGAGGAAGCCTTCGTAAAGGTTCTTCAGATGCACGGAATCGACAATGCTTTTGGTATTATCGGTTCGGCAATGATGCCCATTTCCGACCTTTTCCCGGATGCCGGGATCAAGTTCTGGGACTGCGCGCACGAAACCTCCGGCGGTATGATCGCTGACGGTTACACCCGCGCTTCGGGTAAAATGTGCATGGCGATTGCCCAGAACGGTCCAGGCATCACGAACTTCGTGACGCCGGTCAAGACCGCCTACTGGAATCACACCCCCATGCTGCTCGTGACACCCCAGGCCGCGAACAAGACCATTGGTCAGGGTGGTTTCCAGGAAATTGAACAGATGAAACTGTTCGAGGACATGGTCTGCTATCAGGAAGAGGTCCGCGACCCCTCCCGCATGGCTGAAGTTCTCAACCGGGTGATCGAAAAAGCATGGCGCGGCTGCGCTCCGGCACAGATCAACGTGCCGCGTGACTACTGGACCCAGGTTATCGACATTGAACTGCCGCAGATCGTACGCCTTGAGCGCCCGACCGGTGGACGTGCCGCCGTGGCCGAGGCTGCCAAAATTCTCTCCGAGGCGAAATTCCCGGTCATCCTTAACGGCGCCGGTGTTGTTATCGGTGGCGCAATCCCCGCATCGGCCGCCCTTGCGGAACGCCTCGATGCTCCGGTTTGCTGTGGCTACCAGCATAACGATGCATTTCCGGGCTCGCACCCTCTCTCCGTTGGCCCGCTCGGCTACAACGGATCCAAGGCTGCAATGGAACTGATCGCCAAGGCCGATGTTGTGCTGGCGCTTGGCACGCGCCTCAATCCGTTCTCGACCCTGCCGGGCTACGGAATCGATTACTGGCCGAAAGACGCAAAAATCATCCAGGTGGACATTAACTCCGACCGCATCGGCCTGACCAAAAAAGTCACGGTTGGTATCCAGGGTGACGCAAAAACCGTTGCCGAAGACCTGCTTTCTCAACTCTCGGATGATGCCGGTGATGCCGGACGCGCCGACCGCAAGGCACTGATCGCGGACACCAAGTCCCGCTGGCTGCAGCAACTCAGCTCGATGGACCACGAAGAGGATGATCCTGGCACCAACTGGAACGAGCGCGCCCGTAACCGTCAGCCCGAGCGCATGAGCCCGCGCATGGCCTGGCGTGCGATCCAGTCCGCTCTACCGAAAGATGCCATCATCAGCTCCGACATCGGCAACAACTGCGCCATCGGCAACGCCTACCCCACGTTTGAGGAAGGCCGGAAATACCTGGCACCAGGCCTGTTCGGGCCGTGCGGATACGGCCTTCCCGCCATTCTCGGCGCAAAAATCGGCTGTCCCGATGTTCCCGTAGTTGGTTTCGCCGGTGACGGCGCCTTCGGTATCTCCATGAACGAGATGACCGCCTGCGGCCGCGGCGACTGGCCAGCCATCACCATGGTGATCTTCCGCAACTACCAGTGGGGTGCGGAGAAACGTAACACCACACTCTGGTTCGAGGACAACTTTGTTGGCACCGAACTGAACCTCGACGTGAACTACGCCAAGGTTGCGGAGGGTTGCGGCGTCAAGGGCGTCCAGGTGACCGGCATGGAGGCTCTCACCGACGCGCTGAACACCGCAGTTAAGGAACAGATGAACGACAACGTGACGACGTTCATCGAAGTGGTTCTTAACCAGGAACTCGGTGAGCCATTCCGCCGTGACGCAATGAAAAAGCCGGTCAAGGTTGCCGGCGTTTCCAAAGAAGACATGCGCCCGCAGCAGGCCATCTGACCAGCTAGGCCCACCAAGCCAGTCACCGGGGGAAACCCCGGTGGCACACTGATTTCGGTATTACCCATACACGGGACGTCGGTTTCCCAATCGGGTGTTGTTACAGGAGTTCACCAAAATGCCCGCCGGCACCGTTTCCCATGACAGTCCATTTGAAAAAACCCGGACGTTTTTCTCCAACAACGGATACGGTTTTCTTGTTTCCGTGGTTGTCGCAGTCGCCGCCCAGTTTTTGTCCGAACATTACGGCGCACCCGCTATGCTCATGGCACTCCTTCTGGGAATTGCCTTTCACTTTCTGGCCGAGGAAGGCCGCTGCGTAACCGGTATCGGGTTTACGTCCAAAACGGTGCTTCGAATCGGAGTGGCGTTACTTGGAGCGCGCATCAGCGTCGATCTACTCATTGGCCTCGGCCCAAAAGTGATCCTTCTAATCGTATTGGGTGTCATTCTGACCATTCTTTTCGGATTACTTGGCGCAAAGATCCTTGGACGCGGTTGGCGTTTCGCACTCCTGACCGGAGGCTCGGTTGCAATCTGTGGCGCCTCCGCCGCCATGGCCATTGCAGCAGTGCTTCCGCGAAATGAGCATTCTGAACGAAACCTGATTTTCACGGTCCTGGGTGTGACTGTGCTCAGCACACTCGCCATGATCGTTTACCCGATCATTACGGATGTCCTTCAACTGAGCCATCTCGAAACGGGGATCTTTCTCGGCGGTACGATCCACGATGTTGCCCAGGTTGTGGGTGCGGGTTTTTCCGTGTCGGAAGAAACCGGTGAGACCGCAACGCTCGTAAAGCTCATCCGCGTCACCATGCTGGCCCCGGTCGTGCTCATCTTCTCGCTCATCATCCGCAGCCGTACCGAGAACGACGACACCGATACCAGCAAACGTCCCCCGCTCATTCCGTTCTTTGTTTTGATGTTCCTCCTGCTGGCCGCCGCAAACTCCTTCGGCCTTATCCCCGCTATCGTTCAGGAAGCCCTGAGCAGCATGTCACGCTGGGCCCTCCTGATTTCCATCGCTGCCGTCGGCATGAAAACATCGCTGAAAACGATCCTGGACGTTGGCGGACAGGCCATCATCCTCATTGTCGCGGAGACCGTGTTCATCGCCGGTTTCATTCTCTACGGCATCACACATTTTACCGGATAGGAGACCAGAAGATGTCCGGAGCCGTGATCAGCTTCCAAAACAATATTGAGAAATCAAAACGTCGCCTGGCGGACCTTCCAAACCGGGTAGTCGACGGCGACCCCCATCACGAAACCATGATGCACTTCACCAGCCCGGACGGAAAACTCCTCGCCGGCACCTGGACCAGCACGCCCGGCAAGTGGATTGCATTTACAGATCGTGACGAGTTCTGCGTGATCCTTTCGGGTCATGTGAAACTCGAGTCTGAAGATGGGTCGGTGCAGGAATTTCGCGCAGGAGATTCGTTTCTCATTCCTGACGGATTTCGCGGCTGGTGGAATGTTGTGGAGACAACCACCAAACATTTCGTCATCCGCGACCATTCCTGATAAATAGCGAAAAACAGCGGGGGAATGCCCATTGACACCCCCCGCTACCATCTGTAAATCCCCGCCATCGACACCTGCCCAGGTGGCGGAATTGGTAGACGCGCTGGCTTCAGGTGCCAGTTTCCGAAAGGAAGTGGAAGTTCGAGTCTTCTCCTGGGCACCAAGACACCCAAAAATCTTATATGATTTCAGCGTGTTATAGCTTTTTAAGTTGCCTTGGAGGTAGCACAAAAGGTAACACACGTGTCTATCGTTGTCGCAAAACTCGGTGCTTTCACTCTGATGGCCGATCATATTTATCAGAAGAAGGCGGGCGGGAGGTTTTACTTCCGGAGACGAATTCCTGATGACGTCGTATCTCATTATCCCGGCAAAAAGAGACCTGCCTTTATCGTCTTTTCACTGAAGACAAATGACCCTCTGGAAGCAGGCAAAAAGGCAACCCGAGCCGCAATTGATCAGGATGCGCTTTGGAAGGCTTATCGGTCAGGTGACACTGTCAAGGGACCAGAAGAAATTGAGGCCGCAACCGAGCTTTTGAGGTCTTACGGCCTGAAGTCTGGTGATGCCAAAGTTCACGGCCACGGCCATCCCGGCCTTGATCCGTTCTACAATGAACTTTCGTTGATTTCAGTAATGATGGGTGGCCCCGAAGGCGACCACGAATTGCAAACCAAAGGCAATGGACACGACTATCTGCCACCGGTCTACAGGTCTGCTGCTGAGCTACTGCAAGGCCAACAGGCCCCTGTCTTCCTATCGAGGGCTCTGGCTGAATACATGGAACGCCATGAAGAGACTGAATCACATGGCGCTGGGCGGGACCGCACCAGAGTAGTGATGGATTTCATCAAACACGCGGGGGATTTACCGGTAGATCAATACAGCCGCACCCACGCCAATCAATTCATCAGGTATCTTAATGAGAGCAGACAAAACGCCAAGTCCACCATCCGGCGGCGCTTGGTATCCCTGCGACCGGTACTCAAGGAAGCGATAAGAGAACATGAACTCGAAGACAGGGGAATATTTGACAAGGTGGTAATTCCCGCAACCGCAAAAAAATCCAAAGAAAGGCTTCCCTTCACCGCTTCTGAACTAAATCTCATTCAGCGCTCGTGCCTAGCAACCGACGACGACATACGATGGCTCGTTTCCATCCTGTCTGACACCGGTATGCGCATGGCCGAGGCTGTTGGACTGATGAGGAACGACGTATTTCTAAATGATCCAATTCCTTATGTTCATGTACAGCAAAACGCCCTGCGAGGCATAAAGAATGCAGGTTCCAACAGGCGCATTCCTTTAGTTGGCGGTGCCTTGTGGGCCGTAAAAAAGGCCTTGGGTCATTCTGAAAATGGCTGCCTGTTCCCAAGGTACGTTGGTTACAAATCGCCACCACACATCAAAGCCACCCATGCGTCCAACACCATCAACAAATGGATTAGGTCTTTTGATCTGGAAAATCCGCGCCAGAAATCTGCCCATTCTTTCAGACATTCACTCGCCGACCGGTTACGTGCGGTAAAGTGCTCCGAAGAAATCAGACATGCGATCGGAGGGTGGGCAACAGCCAATGTTGGTCAGAGTTATGGTGAGGGTTTTCCTTTGTCAGTGCTGGTGGAGTACATGAACCAGATCACCATTCTTGATTGGCCCATAGATACGGGAATAGGGGATGGAAATGGACAGCAATAGTCCCTTGGATCACCCTGAACCTCCATTGGATCAGTCTAAAGCAGCCATACCGTCGGATTGGCCCCGAGAGGTTCTTGAGTCAGCGCGGATGATGACTTTGGTGGCAACGCCCATATCTCCTGAAGCAATCGCTATGGTGGAAAATCTGGTAGAATTGACAATCGAGGTCGAAAAAAAGTAGCACCCCGCCAAAGATCCCGACGAAAGGACGACCATGATGCCCTTTTGCTGGCAATAGGTGCATTCGCGGGTGACCTCCTGTCTCATGCCCACAATGAGGCCAGCCATGGATTCGGATATTTCTCGATCAACCCGAAAGCATTGAAAGGGACCAAGGCCACCCATACCAACGTGACCACCATCATCAATTTCTGGAAGCATGCTGGCCTCATTGAAACGACCAAAGGCTTTCAGCGGCGCATCGAGTTTGATGACGGCGCATCATGTAGAGAAAGTCGGTCCGTGCGTTACCGGGCTACCGACGCACTGCTCTCAATGTTCAGAGAACATTCCCTCACACCTGAGAATGCCCGGTCCCACTTCAAACCTGATTTGTCCACTGCTGAGGTTTTAGTCCTTAGGTCGAAGCGGATGAGAAAGGGCAACAAGTCCATTGGTGGCGATCTCATACCCTTTGAGGCCACACATAGAACCACACAGCTGGCAAACGAAATCAGAGAGATCAACGCCTGCCTCGAAAATCATTCATTCGCTCCTATGGACCCTCCTTGGTTCCGAAGAACGTTCAATGAAGGTACAAAGAAAGGGTATAGATGGGACAAGGGAGGCAGGCTCACTGTTCCAGGCGATGAGGGGTACCAGCGATGGAAGCCAGAGAAACGGCTTACGATCAAAATTGATGGCAGTCCAATTGTCG
This sequence comes from Amaricoccus tamworthensis, assembly GCF_049800875.1. Taxonomy (NCBI): domain Bacteria; kingdom Pseudomonadati; phylum Pseudomonadota; class Alphaproteobacteria; order Rhodobacterales; family Paracoccaceae; genus Amaricoccus; species Amaricoccus tamworthensis. Next base: position 153,813 of record NZ_JBNAFV010000008.1, read on the forward strand.
AAATGGACGTCAAGGCATCGCATATGTCCATCTTTTATGGGCTAATAGGCAAGCCGTGGAACACTTCGAAGGACCCCTACGATATTCCAGGTATGGATCGTTCCTTTGTAAAAAAAATGGTAATCAGGATTTTTGGAATTGGTGAGTTACCCAAGAAGTGGCCCAAGGGGATGAAACAGGAGTACGCGGAATTAATGGAGTTAGATGTCCAAAAAACCCCACCCATCTCCGAAATTATCGCACGGATTACTGAGGTTCACCCTGACATGATTTCTCTGAAAAGGCTTGGAATCTATTGGGCTGCACTTCAATACTTGGAATCTACGGCGATCATTCAAACTATGCTGGAGCTGGTTAGAAAGCACGACATACCCAGTCTTCCTGTACATGATAGTCTGATTGTACCCATTGAGTTTGCTTCCCTGACGGAAAGCCTGCTGATAAATTCTTATCAGAAACACTGTGGATGTAATATTAGTGTAGTCCCGAGATACAGTGATTGAGATTGATGGCAGACAAATCGGTTAAGAATGTGATTTTATTAATGCTGTAAATGGTCATCTAGTTGATGTGACTTGTGACGACTTTAAGTTAGACTTAATGGTAACTGTTAGGCGTAAGGAATAAGGCAATTAAAACAACAATTTACGGAATTTATCCAAAACAATTATTGAAAAGCGAATTACTGCTGACCTTCCATTCTCCATTGGACTGAGTCTAAAGCAGAACCATCTTCTCAGGCTTGCATTGGACTGAGTCCAAAGGAAAACATGGAACTTTAGGTAACAATTTTAGCAGGATGATCTTTGGGGATCGTAACCCTAATGAGGGACACGGGGTATTATTGTGCTGAGTAATAGCCCCACCGTCTCAGGTGGAAGCAAAAGTACCACTAACTGCACTTAGATCCCCGGCCGACACCCACAAAAAGCGAGGCCATCGGATTTCCTAAACCCCCATAATTGTTGACATAATATACGAACAATTACCCCAAGTAATGTAATGTACAGTATGGTTTTTTTCATATCTAAATTGGAATTAATTTATAAAATTTAACACTATATTTTAAACTACAATAGTATTGTAAAATAAATTAACTCGATACTTTAAAAAAAATAATAATAACAGAACTAAAGACCCAATTTTTTGAAAGGGCCGTTTTAAAAGGGCGACGGGGGTCTTTTGGTTTTCAATTTTGCAGCTCACCTTGATGGCTTCAAGTGCCACAGGGCGCTAAGAGTCCCTGAGAGACTCCATGAGTAGCCCCAAGATGACTGACTACGGGACACTGCCACACAAATCTCAACGTCTCTCTGTGCGGCTCTCAGAGTCCCCCACAAGTAAAGCCTGTCAGGTGCGAGACATTTGATTGGCACAGTGTCGGGGAACACTCCAAGGAGCATTGAACTTGACGAATAGTCGGAAGCAATGGGTAATTGTTTGTCGGACACACTAATGTCTTTCCGCCAACCCGATTAGTTCAAAGCCTCAATGCGCTGGGCAACCGACCCAAGCATTGTCTCAATAGACCTTGGTCATATGAGTCACCTTACGCCCAGCGCCAATTCGTCTCAAATAAATTGGTATTGACTTTTGAGACATACGGCATGATGACATCTTAGACTCTATTGAGACAATCCAAGGAAACTCGCCATGCTCGTAGGCTATGCAAGAACATCAACACTGGATCAGTCGGCCGGACTGGATGTACAGCTCGACCAGCTCGCCTCAGAGGGTTGTGAGAGGGTATTCAAGGAACAGGTGTCCTCAGTCGATATGAGAGCCAGGGAGCAGCTTGACGCGGCTCTGGACTATGTCAGGGACGGAGACTTTCTGGTGGTCACAAAACTGGACAGGCTAGCACGGTCCATGAGCCACCTTCTGGACATCACTAGAAAACTGGAATGCAAACGGGCTCACCTTAGGGTCATCGGGTTGAACCTTGACACATCTACAGCCACCGGGAAGCTGATGCTGAACCTTCTGGGAAGTGTGGCTGAGTTTGAACGAGAAATCATGCTTGAACGACAAAGGGAGGGGATCGCAAAAGCAAAAGCTGCGGGAAAGTACAAAGGCAGAAAGCCAACGGCTATGGCTAAAACCGACGAGGTCAAAAGGATGATGGCTGAGGGAGTCTCACCAACTCAAATTGGCCAAGACTTGCAAATAGGGAGAGCGTCCGTGTACCGCATCATAAAACAACTGCGATATCAGCCGGAAAAAGCGAAATTGGCGACAAAATAGATTCACAAAAGTCCGTCTATCTCATTGAAACACGATAAAAAAAAATAAAACCAGTCGTGAAAACAAACTTTGGTGGAAAACGTGGAAGAAGAGTTAAAAATAAAATCAAAAGAATTTCAAAAATGGCGCAAAGAATTATCCAACTGCAAGGAGCTTTTTGCAGCGGCTTTTGACGAACTCCACAACATATTATTAGAAATATCAAAGAACAACGATCGCCCAGTCAAGCGCCATTACGATTATCCCAGATTAAAAATTCAAGCAAACGGTTTTCCTCAATTCTACCCGCAAAGCTGGATCGATGAAAACGCCCCAATAAACTACATGAGCCTAATCCGATCAGAAAGTTTTCTAGCCGATGCATTTGGCATACGCAGAAGCGATTTAGAATTCCCACTGGCCAACCGGTTTGCTGATTTTCTTCGCGGTCACAATATTGGGAAGAAGTTGGGACTTAAGCCTGATCCAGTAGATGGAAATTACTACAATAGACCAGTAGAAAAACTTATCGAGTCCGCGGTAGAACGCTACATTCAAATATATGGATTGAAAAAAGAAATAAACTGCAAAAACAGAACCACCATTATTTCTCCCCTAATAAGAAGTTTGATTCAAGAAGAATATTTTGTTAGCCTAATTGTGCCCATAACTTTGACAAATTTTGACGCCAATCACTTTCAACTCACACCATCGAGTTACGTGTTTAGAATGCCAAAAAACTTACAATTATCCCGCGGAATACTAAATAGTGTGGGCTCTGGAACGGAAAAATGCGTCGTTTCTGCTGCAACTCATGCATTCCTGTCAAATGGATGGAGTGTATACGGTGATCAATTTTCGGACATCACCAAATCTTTAGCTCAGCATTCGGACTCCATAATTCATGAGATCGATCGTTTTTTGGAGCTTTAAGAATTGTTACTGAAATCGAGACTGGATACGCTCAGTTGCTGTACGCTCCGAGAAAATGGGCTATGGAATACTTTTGTGACCTTAGGCCCTTGTACGGTGTTTGTATCAGAAAATACCCAAGCTCCTTTGACAACTTTGGCTGGACGTCCCAACGGCCAACCGTGACCAAAAGTGATCTCAAGGATATCCGACAAACATACAATGATATTTTGGCCAATGATAACGAGTCCATGAGATTAGCTTTGTCACGGTTGAACGGTTGTATGATGAGAGCCGACGACGCGGACGCAATTCTTGATGGAACGATTGGATTAGAACTATTACTTGGAGATTCAGACCCTCAAGCAACGTCTTTTAAACTTCGGATGAGAGCAGCAGCGCTAACACATTTGGATGCGGGCGGTTTAGTCGACCCACAAGAGATGATTGGCAAAGTAAAAAGGCTATATGAAGCCAGGTCAAAAATTGTTCATGGACATACTAAGAAAAAAAGTAAAAATGTTCTGCAATTATTAAATAATGAACACAAGAATGAGCGCAGATTGGCTTATGATTTGCTTCGATATGTCATTAAAATACTGTTGAAGCATCCTCATTATATAAATCCTATAAAACTGGACTCGGATTTGCTGTCAGGAGATTTAACTAAACATCGAAAGCTGTAGGTGGTCACCCCATTCGGGTGGGAACTCGGATTACCTAGCTTGGGCGATGCGAAATTTCAAAGTGACATCAAACTGCAGGGGAGAAGGAAGCAGCCGTCGACTATAGAACGAAGCAGGAAATTCCGCACAAAGAATCTCATGGCTACAGCCAATGAAGATGAAGTCAAAAAAATGGCAAAATATTGCCTAATTCACGTATCCATTTTGAGAATTGCTCAATTGATAGCCGCGTAGCAGTGAGAAGGAAATCCACACATTTGAGCCTAGCATCATCGTCTAAAGCACAACGAGCCTACGAAACTGCCGTACGCTTGATCCGAGACGCAGTAGATACCGATAGTGAATTCCTCGACATCGGTGGCGATCGGATGAATGGCAACCACATTTTTTGCGATCTTGAGGAAATCCCATCTGAAATTTTAGGCCTCGATTCACTACGAATACTCAACCTGCGAGATACCCGAATTTCGGATCTTTCAGTTTTGAATGATTTACAACAACTATCGGTACTCAATTTAGGAGGGAGCAAACTTTCGGACTTATCGTCGATCTCAGGATTGAAACAGATAAGATCCCTAGAACTTGATCATTCGCAAGTATCTGACTTGAGTCCGTTGGCAAATTTGACAAAACTTAATGAGTTAAACTTAAAAGGATTGGCTGTATCCAACATTGATCATCTAGATAGTTTGGTTCAATTAAAAAACTTAAATTTAAACAGTGCAATAATTGATAGTCTTGAAGACCTTCCTTTTCTAAAGGAACTTACAAATCTCGATATTGGCAGCACGCAAATTGATGAATTAGGTCCGATAGTAAAACTAGAAAATCTCAGATACCTTAATGCCGATAGCACAAAAGTCTACAATATAGATCCAATTTCCGATCTGAAATCGATAAAATTCATTAGATTCGGAAGTACGTACGTAGAAAACATTGATTCACTATCTTCTTTAGAGAACGTCTCTTCAATTGAATTTAACAGCACCAGAGTAGCTAATATCACCGCATTGTCTGAAATGCGAAAACTGAAAAAAGCTCATATGGCATTTACGGATGTTGAGGATTTGACACCCCTTGCCGGATTAACTGAGTTGAAATCCTTAGCGATTGCGGGAACGAAAGTTGCAAATATTGAGGTGCTTTCTGGTCTAAAATCTCTTTCCGACTTGAGTATTCAGGAAACTAAAATCAAAGATATAACGGTTTTGTCTGGTTTGACAAATTTGACGGCACTGCGCATTGATTCCAGCGGAGTTGAAGACCTGACGCCACTGAAAGACCTTTCATCACTAATTCCAACCCAAGACTCCGGTCACTACGATGGTCTATTTTTTTCTAGGTGCGAAGCCTGCAAGCGTGATCCAGCCGGTTTGGGTGAGCTTGCGAAAATATTCGACAGTTCTGAACGTACACATAAAACGTTGGAATATCTCCAAACTTTCGCTTCCACCACCGAATACACTTCTGGAATCCCGGCAGCTCCATCCCAAGATGATGTCTTGGAAGTATCGCCAAATCCCCAAGAGGGAGGAAGGCTTGACGTTCTAAAAACGTCACCTTCTCCCGATGAAGTTTCCGGGGACCTGAAGCATGTGCTTTACTTTCGTCTTTTGGATCGCCTAGCGGACCTTTGTTCAGCTACCGGAAACCAACACTATCAAATCACACGTCGAGTGAGGAAGTTTCTCGATCGACTTCCAGATCAGTTGGAGTCAGCAGATTTAGTTGAAGTCTATCTGGAATTGGACTGGTTGCGTGGGATTTACGAACACAGAGACCTGGCAAACGAAAATGGGCCTTTCTCTATTTCGGTTATTTCCACATTACACGAAATTAATACGCTCGGTCCAGGACTGGTGCTCGGAAATTCTGAGATAGAAAAACTGGAAGAACGGCGAATAAAATTTACTCAGAAAGCTCTATCTAGTGAATTAGATCAGGCTCAAATCCTGCTCTCGGAATCAATTGCCAGAGAATCCGATCTATTTGGCTCAACTCTCCGACGTTACGAGAACGCGGTTTCTGACACGCAGACCCCCTTTGGACCGCGACAAACTCTAGTTCAGAGATTGCTCAATCGTAATGTTCTGATTGCATCGGGCATGAGTATCGTGGGCATTTCTGGCAGCGGCGTCTTGCAAGGTACATCGTACGACATTGCACAGTGGTTGGTTCACAACCGCCATTTGGTAACGGATGCTGCCATTCCTTATGGTGAGGCATTTTTGCATTGGTTTTCTTTCGTAATTCAGAGGGCTCAAGAACTAACAGCGTTGGCCCAATCTTCCCAAGTATTGTCGAATAAGATCAGAAAATAATCGAAATGTTACGTACGCTCAAATCTTCGTCGTACCGTAAGCGGTGTTTTGATCCCACCTTCCTGAAGGCTTCCTGATCTGCGAGTCCGTTTCCGAGTATAGATTGGAATTGGAGGCTGGGTTGGTAGGAGATATATCGCTCCATATGGAGGATACTGGCCGTATGGATGTCATGGTCGGTCCTTCCGGGAAACGGCGCTGGTCTGATGCCTATAAGGGCCGTGTGGTCGCCGAAACACTGGTGCCGGGTGTTACCGTCAATGAAGTGGCGCGGCGGCACGAACTGCTGCCAAATCATTTGTCGGCGTGGCGTCGGCTGGCGAAGGAAGGCAGGCTGGCGGTTCCGGATCTGGCCGGAGCGGAGTTTGAGTTTGCGTCGTTGGTGGTTGAGCCTGTGACCGCGCCGGCTCCCGCCGCGTCCAGTGATGCGGTTGAGATCCTCTGTGGCGATGTCACGGTTCGTCTGGGGGCTGATACATCTCCCGAGCGGATAGCGGGGATTGTTCGTGCCCTGTCCGGGTCCGGATGATCTTCCCATCACAACGGGTTCGGATTGTTGTGGCGACGAAGCCGGTGGATTTCCGCAAGGGCCACAATGGACTGGCGGCTCTGGTAAAAAATGAACTGCATAAGGAGCCGTTCACCGGAACCGTTTTTGTGTTCCGCTCGAAACGTGCGGACCGTCTGAAGCTGCTCTACTGGGATGGGACGGGACTGGTTATGACGTACAAGCGGCTGGAGGAGACGACTTTCACGTGGCCTGCGGTTCGAAACGGTCTGATGTCACTTAGCCACGCGCAGTTTGAGGCCCTGTTCTGCGGTCTGGACTGGCGGAAAGTGAAGGCCCTGTCGGCCCGTCCACCGACTGCGGCAGAGTAAAAAACCATCCTTTACCCTGGTCCCCGGGCACTGGTTTTGGTAGTCCGGGATCATGATTTCGACGGCTGATCTTCCGGATGACGTGGATGCGCTCAAGGCCATGATCGTGGCGCAGAGTGAACGGAATGACCGTCTGGAAACTCTGGTTGCATCCCTCAGACAGGCCCTGTTCGGACGAAGATCCGAAAAATCCGATCCTGACCAGTTTGAACTGGCCCTCGAAGATCTTGAGACCGGTATTGCTGAGGTGGAAGCCGAACGTGAGGCTGATCCAGCGGGTGCGCAAACCCGGACCTCAAAGCCGCGCGCAACCAACCGGGGGGCGCTGCCCAAACACCTGCCGCGCATTGAGGAGGTGGTCGAGCCGGACAGCACGATCTGTCGTTGCGGTACCGAACGCCATGTTATTGGCGAAGACGTGAGTGAACGTCTGGACATTGTGCCGGCACGGTTCCGGCTGATTGTGACCCGACGCCCGAAATATGCCTGCCGTTCCTGTGAGGACGGTATCGTCCAGGCCGCCGCACCGGCACACCTGATCCCGGGCGGCATGCCAACCGAAGCCACCATTGCCCATGTGATCGTCAGCAAATACGCGGATCATCTGCCCCTGTACCGGCAGGCGCAGATCTACGGACGTCAGGGGATTGAACTTGACCGCTCCACACTGGCTGACTGGGTTGGTCGCGCGGCATTCGAGCTGCGACCCGTTTTTGATGCCCTGATCTCCGACCTGAAAAAATCGCCGAAGCTGTTCATGGATGAGACCAGAGCCCCTGTTCTTGATCCTGGCCGGGGAAAGACGAAAACCGGATACTTCTGGGCGCTGGCCCGCGACGACCGGGCGTGGGGTGGAGATGATCCGCCCGGTGTCACGTTCACTTACGCGCCCGGACGATCCGGCCAGTATGCGGATCAGATACTGCAGGACTTCCGCGGCATTCTGCAGGTTGACGGGTATGCCGGCTACAACCGGCTGATCAGGCGGCCGTCACAGGGTATTCAGCTGGCCTACTGCTGGGCGCATGCGAGGCGGAAGCTCCACGAGGTTGCCCGGACTGGAACCACACCGATCGCCGATGAGGGTTTGCGACAGATTACCGCCCTCTACAGGATCGAGAAAGAGGTCCGCGGCGAAAGCCCCGCCAGGCGGTTGGCTGCAAGACAGGAGCGCTCCAAACCCGCCCTTGAGGCATTCGGGACATGGCTCACGGCAAACCGTGCGCGGGTGTCAGCCAAATCGCCCCTTGGAGAAGCCCTGAAATACATCGCCAAATACTGGGACGGCCTCTGCCTGTTTCTGACCGACGGGCGCATCGAGATGGACTCGAACCCCGTGGAGCGAACAATCCGCCCCATCGCTCTAAACAGGAAAAACGCACTCTTCGCGGGTCATGATGCCGGAGCACAAAACTGGGCAATCATGGCGTCCCTTATCGAGACCTGCAAACTCAACGCCGTCGATCCCCACGCCTGGCTGACCGAAACCCTCACCGCAATTGTGAACGGCCACCGACAGGCCAACATCAAAGCACTGCTGCCGTGGAACCATCAACCGAAGGTGTGATCAGGACTTCGCTTAC
>NZ_JBNAFV010000009.1:0-156184 GCF_049800875.1 Amaricoccus tamworthensis
TCGAACTTGCGACAACCCGCGCGGGCACTATGATTCGCGTAAGGTATTCATGAGGACCATATGACCCCTGCCCCGTTTCCGGAAGTAAATCTGGACAAACTGGACATCCTCGCGGACCGTGCCAGCACCGTCATGGAACGCCTGCGCGACCGGGTTTATTCCCCCGGAGTTCAGAAACGTCTCGAACTGACCTTCAACGTCAAAACCGCCGCCAACATGATCGGCCGCTCCGAGAAGCTGATCCGCGACGCCGAAGCCGACGGACGCCTCCCGGAACCGGAAAAGGACCCGGTCACCGGCCGTCGCAACGGCTACAACCTTACCCAGATCAACAACATGCGGCACGTATTCGGCACCCTTCCGTTCCGGGACGACAGCGACGAGGCCATGGTTCTCGCCGTCCAGAACTTCAAGGGCGGCGTCGGCAAATCCACGGTCGTCTGTCACCTCGCCCAGTATTTCGCACTGCGCGGCTACCGGGTCTGCATCGTCGACTGCGACAGCCAGGCATCAACCACCTCCATCTTCGGCCTCAACCCGGATGTGGACGTGGATGAGGACGAGGACACGCTCTACCCGTTCTTCCGCCACGGCGGCCCGACCAGCCTCAACTACGCTTTGCGCGCCACCTACTGGCCCGGGATCGCGCTGATCCCCGCCAACCTCGGCCTCTATGACGCCGAGTACGAATTCGCCGCCCGCATGGTCCGCGAGGACAGTTTCGTCCTCGACCGCCTGCGCATGGGCATCGAGAGCATCAAGGACCGTTTCGACATCATCCTGCTCGATCCACCGCCCGCGCTTGGAATGATTTCCCTGTCGGTTCTGCGCGCCGCTAACGCTCTGCTGATCCCGGCGCCACCGAACAATATCGACTTCGGCTCAACCGCGCACTTCCTCAAAATGATGTCGGCCACACTCGGTGAGCTGGCCGAGGCCGGTGGCGAGCGTTCCTATGCCTTCGTCAAAATCCTGGCCACCAAAATGAACGACAACAAGTCCGCTCATGTAGCCATCAAGCGCATGATGGACGCCGTATTCCCGGAAGACATGATGCAATCCGTCCTAAAGGACAGCGCCGAAATCGACAACGCCACCGCCAATCTGCAAACCGTCTACGAGATCACCGGCCCATCCACGCGCAGCGATACCCACAAACGCTGCCGGGCTTATCTCGACGCGGTCGGCCGCGAGGTCGAAATCCTTGTGCGCAAGACCTGGCCCAGTCACCATACCGATCTGAGAAAGGAAGGTATCCTGTGAGCAAACGTCACGACGCCGTATTCGATGCCGTGTTGAGCGGCCTTGGCGACACCCGCGAAAAACGCTCCGCCAAAGACGGCTCCGGCACCCGGTTTCTCAAACGCGGGACCGCCATCAGCGAACGCATGTCCGGCGAGCTGGAGGAGAAAACCCTGCACTGGGTCGACCCGGCCGAATGCCGTATGTGGGACCGCCACAACCGCGACTACGACCTTCTGACCGAGGACAACTGCCGTGAGCTGATCGACGGGATCCGGTCGCAGGGGCGGCAGGAATTTCCCGCCATCGTGCGCCGTCTCAACGATGACGGCCCGCATGCCTACGAGGTCATCTGCGGCGCCCGGCGGCACTTCGCCGTCTCCTGGCTCCGTCGCAACAACTACCCGCAGTTCCGCTACCTGGTCGACGTGCGCGACATGTCCGACGAGGAGGCGTTTCGCCTCGCGGATATCGAGAACCGCGACCGGGAGGACATCTCCGATTACGAGCGCGCCATCGATTACGCCAAGGCCATAAAGCTCTATTACGACGGCAAACAGAAGACCATGGCGCAGCGGCTCGAGGTCAGTGAAACCTGGCTCTCGCGCTACCTCGGCCTGGCGAAGCTGCCCGCTGAGATCGTCGATGCGTTTCACCTGAAAACCGACATCCGCGAGTTGCACGCACGCACCCTGAACCAGATCATCCTGAAGCCCGCCGACCGCAAAAAGGTCTTCGCCGAGGCCGCACGTCTGCGCGAGCTTCAGGAGGGCGCGAGGGCAGGGCGCGAGGCGCCGGTCGACCCGGTCAGGGTGGTCTCAATCCTCAAAGCCGCGGTGACCGCAAAACCTGCCGCGAGGCCCGCTGCGAAGAAGTTCGCGGCCAAATCCGGGGACGCGGTTATCACCGCCAAAACCCGGGGCAGGGCGGTCGTCCTTGAGTTTCCCGGCAGCGCCAGCCGCGAGGATCTTGAATCCGCGTTCCAGGCTTTTCTTAATGACCGGTTCAAATAGATTGCCAATTGGCAAGAAACACGATTTACTGTTTAAAAGCAAATATTTAAGTGAAATACGGGGTGTGTCAAAACCATGCTGTTCCTCGGAGACGTCGCCCACCCATTTAAAACACCGCCTGACTGGGCCGCGCTCCAGTCTCTCGCGGCGTCGGACGGCACCGTTCTCAACCTTGAGGGGCCTCTGACGGATACCACGGACCATCTGAACAGCCGCGTTCTCTTCAACCACACATCCGTTCTGCCGACCCTGAAATCCATCAATACCAAAGTCGCGGCACTCGCCAACAACCACATCCACGACCTGCCAAACGGCGTCGCAAACACCCAGGATATCCTTGCCCGCGAGGGCATCCCAACCGTCGGGGCAGGGGCAAACCTCACCGACGCCTCCGCACCGCTCCACGTTTGCCACCAGGGCCATGACTGGATCTTCCTCAACGCCGGCTGGTGCACAATCCGGTGCACTCCTGCCGGCCGCAACACACCCGGCACCTGCCCGCTCGATCCACGCGCACTGGTCGCCCGCATCACCGGGTTGCGGGCCCAAAACCCTCGCGCCGTGATTGTCCCCATGCTGCACTGGAACTACGAACTGGAACCCCATCCCCAGCCCGCGCATCGTCGTCTCGCCTTCGCAATGATCGAGGCCGGTGCGGACCTCATCATTGGCCACCATCCCCATTGCGTCGGCGGTTTCGAGTATCACCTCGGCCGCCTGATCGCCTGGAGCCTCGGCAACTGGTGGCTGCCCCAGGGCGTGTTCTTCGACGGTCGCCTCAGTTACCCCGACGACACCCTGAACCAGGTCGCCCTCGAATGGCACCTCGACGCCCCCGCGCGCCTCCACCGCTTCGCGTATGAGCGTGAGCAACACACCATCCGTGCCACGGGCTCCGAGACCCTCTCTCCAACCGCCGACATGACCGCCCACGCCCCCTATGCCGGAGCGAGCCATGCCGACTACCTCGACTGGTTCCGCGCCAACCGCCAAAAGAAAAAACTCCTGCCGATCTACACCGACCCCGATGCCCGCGTCGCAAACCTCTGCCGCGACCGTTGGACCTCCCTGCGCCATCACCTTCTCATGGGCTTCAAAAAAGTCCGGCGCGACATCTAGGGCAGGGGAGCCCCGGCCAAAAGCCCGGGGAGATTTAAATGCTGGAATTTATCGCAACAGGCATCTAATGTTTCCAAATGGAAAATTTGAAAAATTTGTAAAGCGTCTCATGATTTCACGAAATTCCCTTTTTTCCCCGGCCCGGAAACCGCCCTGCGAAGGCGAAGACACCTGATGGCTGCGAAGAAATCCTATCGTACGATGGAGGAGTTTGCCGCCGCCTGTGGCGTGTCCCGGCCCACACTTGCCAAGTACTTCGCCGACCCTCTGAACGTGAAGGAATCCACCCGTAACCGGATTGAGGCGGTTCTCAAAAAATCCGATTTTGAGCCCAACTCCTTCGCCCGCCACCTCAACAGCAAACGGGTCCGCAATATCGGGATCATCATCCCGACCATGTACGACCCGTTCTTCAGCAAGTTCCTCGCCCGCATTGAACTCAACCTGCGCGACCAGGGCTTCTGGCCGATCCAGATCTCCTGCCACACCCTCCCCGAACTGGAGGAGGAAGCGGTGCGCAGCATGCTGGAATTCAAGGTCCAGGGCGTCATCGTCTCACCGCTCGGGGCCACCTCCAAGCCCGGCGTGTTCGATCGCCTGCGCGACTCCGTTCCCATGGTCAGCTTCGACGTGTCGCTGGGGGACGACGTGCCTTTCGTGGGCAATGACCACACCCAGAGTGTTACGGCGATGGTGCAGTATCTCTGCCGCTCCGGCGAGCCGCCCATCCTGCTCGAAAGCACACACCTCACCGACAACGCCCAGATCCGCCAGAACGGTTACCGCGCCGCCATGTGCAGCGAGGGTGTGGAGCCGATGGTCATCGACTGCAACCTGCCACGGTCCTGGGATTTTGAGCGGCTGGGCTATGACCGCATGAAACTGCTTCTGGCGGAAAAGGGCGGCCTTCCAGGTCGCACGCTGCTCTGTGCCAATGACCGGTTTGCCTTCGGTGTCATGGCCGCCGCCGGTGAGGCCGGGCTCAAGGTGGGCCGCGATCCCGGGGCCGACATCCGTGTCGCCGGGCACGATGACCATCCCATGAGCCGCTACATCTGGCCACCGCTCACCACCATGGCGCAGGACACGGACGAGATCGCCGACCGCACCGTGCAACTCCTTATGAAGCGCATGGATGACGCCGCGCTTGGCCGCGAAACACCGCCCCAGCGGATCATCATCGATTCCAAACTGATGATGCGTCAGTCCGCCTGATCCGCGGCCTCCAGCCACGCCCAGGCACTGCACAGCCATTTGAGCGCCTCAGAAGCCTCAGGAATGCGCCTGTCCATGGAGACGAACCCGTGGATCTGTCCGGGCCATGTGCGTGTTACGGCGCGACTCTCGCGCTCCAGTCGCGCCGCATAGGCCGCTCCCTCGTCATGCAGGATGTCATGCCCCGCCAAAACCACCGCAGCCGGTGCCACCTCGTCCAGCGACTTCGCGCGCAGCGGTGACGCCCTCCAGTCGTCAAACTGCTCCGGCCCGTGCAGGTAATGATCCCGAAACCATGCCATCTCCGCAGCCGAGAGCCCAAACCCATGACCATACCTCCGGAAACTGTCTGCTGTCTGGCCCTGATCCGTATTCGGATAAATCAGCAGCTGCGCCGCAAGCGGAGGCACGTCCCCGTCCCGCGCCATCAGAGCCAGCACCGCCGCCAGGTTCCCGCCCGCACTGTCGCCGCCAACTGCAATACGCTGCTGGTCAACACCAAATTCCCGCGCGGCCCCCGCGATATGGCGCAGGACCGCCGCACAGTCATTCAGCCCGGCAGGGAAGGGGGCTTCCGGCGACAGCCCGTAATCGGGCGCAATGACCACCGCCTTGGCCAGATTGGCAATCTGCCGACAGATCCCCTCATGGGACTCCGGCGACCCGAACAGCCACCCGCCGCCATGCAGGTACATCAGCGCGGGCGCACCGCTGGAAGGCGCACCAATGCCGCGCCATCCCATTACCTGGACCTCACCCACCGTGATCTCGAACCGCGCCGCAACGGCCACATGCGGGCTTTGATCCGCCGCGTAGCCCTCCGCGAACCGTCGGCGCGCCTCCACCGCCGACAGGTCGGTCAGCGGCGGCAGCCCGACCTCCGCCATCCGCGCCAGATGGGCAGCGGCGGATGCGTCCAGCCCGCTCATTGCAGCAGTGCTTTCGCGTCTTCTTCCGTCAGCGCCTCAGGCTGACAGTCCACCGGTGCCACATCCACCGCCCGTCCGGTGCCACCGGCTGTCAGAACCGCTTCCAGCACCTCCAGAACATGCAGCGCCAGCCCGGCCGAGGCCCTTGGCCGTGTCCCCTCGCGCAAAGCCCGCGCCATGTCGGCGAGCCCCACCATCCGGTAATTCGCCCGGTCCGGGTTGACCGTAGGCCAGTTAAACCCGCCAAACGTGAACCGCGCGGTGTCGGTGTCCTCCCACGGCGCACCAGCCCGCGACAGGCCAATCACACCGCTGAAATTGTCCGGATCGGGCAGACGCAGGGAGCCCTCCGTGCCGTGCAGTTCAATCGGTGGCGGCGTATGCCGGAACACGTCCCAGGACGCCCCAAAAGTCACCTTCGCCCCACAGGCAAATTCCAGCAGGGACAGTACGCTGGTCGGCGTTTCCACCGGAAATGTTGTTCCCTGTTTCGGCCCCTGCGCCGTGATCAGCCGCTCGGTCTGACCACTGGTCGACACCGCATGCACCCGCGAGACCGGCCCCATCAGGTTGACCATCATCGTCAGGTAATACGGCCCCATATCCAGAACCGGGCCACCACCCGGTTGGTAATAGAACGACGGGTCGGGATGCCAGTGCTCCATGCCACGGCCCATCATGAACGCCGTGCCGATCACCGGCCTGCCGATCGCGCCTTCCTCAATCAGTCGCCGCGCGGTCCGACCCGCGGCCCCCATGAACGTATCCGGCGCGGAGCCCACCGTCAGACCGCGTTTGTTGGCCTCCGCCAAGATGGCCCGTCCGCCGGCGGCGGTGTCACTCAGCGGCTTCTCCGTGAAGACATGCTTGTTCTCCGCGAGCGCCCGCATGGTCACGTCGAAATGCGCGGCCGGCACGGTCAGGTTCAAAACCAGGTCGACCCCCGGCGCGGCGAGCAGGTCATCGACCTCCATCGCCGTAACCCCAAATTCCGCGGCCCGTTTTGAGGCGGTGGTGGGGTTGAGATCTGCACACGCGACCACCTCCACCCCGATGAAGAGTGCCGCATTACGCATATAGGCCTCGGAGATGCTGCCGCACCCGACCACGCCGATGCGAAGCCTGTCACCTGATGTCCCGGTCATGGTTCTGGACCGTCCCCCCGTTGTTATTGTGAACCGGAACTTTCAATTCCGGTTCTTAAAAATTGACTGTATGGAATAAATAATCTTACATTATGTAAAATTGCAAAGTGTTTATGCCGGCCCCGAACAATGGAGGGCCGCCGCACGGGAGGATCAGTCATGAACGAACGCAGCCTGAAATACGGATGTCAGACCTTTACCTGGGAAATGCTCGGCGACGCCTGGACCGGCACCGCCGACGATCTTGTGCAGGCTATCGCCGATGCGGGCTATCAGGGTATTGAGATCACCGATACCATGATCGGTGACTACGCCTCACGCCCGGCAGACTTTGCCAAACGCCTGGACGATGCGGGTCTGTCGCTCGTCTCCTTCGCCTACGGCTCCGACGGTGGATTCACCGAGCCCGACCAGGCCGAAGCCGACCTGGAGGCCTGCCGCCGCTGGGCCGGATTTGCCGCGCATTTCCCCGGCGCCCTGATCTCCATGGGCTCCGCCACCGTCATGTCCCCCGGCGACCGCTCCGCGAAATTTAACGTTGCGGCAGACATCTACAACCGCTCAACCGAACTGGGCAAAAGCCTTGGCGTCACCGTCGCTCTGCACCCCTCATCCCATCACAATACGCTTCTCTTCGACCGAAATGACTACGACCAGATCTTCGCACGTCTCGACGGCGGGGTAGGGTGGGTGCCTGATACCGGCCACATCCTGCGCGGCAACCAGGACATCATGGACGTGATGGCCACCTACGCCGACCGCATTCGCTATGTTCACCTGAAGGACGTGGACGCGTCCGGCGACTGGGCCATGCTCTGCGACGGTGTCTGCGACGTAAACGCGGTCATTAACTCCGCCCTGACCGCCCCCAACTTCAACGGATGGATCGTGGTCGAGGAGGAATCGGAGGAGGCGGGCAAAGACCCCTCCGCCGCCGTGAAAACCAACTTTGGGCGCATGATGGCCCTGCGTTCCGTGGAAGCCTGACGCCTAGGCGAACAGCACGTCGATATTCCGGTCCCGAAGCCGCTTGCGAATCGGTGCCGGAAGCCCGCTGTCGGTAATCACCAGATCCACCCGTGACAGCGGAAAAGCCTTCGACGGTCCGCCCACGTCCCACTTTGTGGAATCCACCACCAGAACCACCCGCCGCGCCATCTGCATCAGGTTGCGTTTGCTCCGGGCCACATCCTCGCTCTGGTCCACAATGTCAAAGGAGGAATCGATTGCATGGGCCGCCATGAACACCTGATGCGCCAAAAGCCCGTCCATCTGCTGCGGCCCGACCAGGGTGCTGACCGTGCTCGCATCCACCCGCCCCCCCAGCATGTGAACATCGAGCCCTGGTCGGTCCATCAGCATCTGCGCGATGTTCATGGCCGGGGTTGCCACCATCACGTGGCGCAGTTGCGGCATGTGCATGGCGATGTGCATCGTGGTCGAGCCGCTGTCGAAAATCACCGACTGGCTGTTCACCAGCTGCTGCGCCGCCATCCGCCCGATCCGGTGTTTCGCATCGGCATTGGACTGCATGCGCCTGTCAAACGCCGCATCGGGCGCGCTCTGGGGCAGGGCAATTGCACCGCCATGGGTTTTCTTCAGCAGCTCGCGGTCGTCCAGATTGTCCAGGTCTGTGCGAATCGTTACTTCCGATACCCCGAACCGTTCCGAAAGCTCCCGCGTCCGGACCTGTCCCGCACTGCGCAGCAGATCGACAATCTGCTGACGTCTTTCCTCTGCAAACATGATCGCCTCCGTCGCCTCCCGATTTGGAATTTTTGTGATTGTTCCCAAGCCAGCGCCCAAACTAATCAGTTTCGAAAGAAAACAAAAGATATCTTTTCGTTTGGCTTTCGTTTAGCCAGTTTTCATCTGACCAACACAGCTTTTGGAGAAAGCCAGAATAATGACCCTAGGAACCCAGGTCCGACTGTCCCGCCTGTTCTCGCACCCGTCCGGAAACCTGTTCGGCGGTGCCGTTGACCACTTCGTGGGATATGGCGACGTGCGGAAGGGTGGTCTCGCCGACCTGCCGGGCGCGCTTGACCGTGTCATGGCCGGCGAGCCCGACTATGTGAGCATTCAGCCCGGCGCAGCGCGTCACCTCTGGCCGAAGTATGTCGGCAAGGCCTCCCTGGTCATTCAGGCCGGCTGCTTCACACCGGACGACCGCATCAGCCAACTGATTGCCACCCCCGAGGATGCCGTCCGTGCCGGGGCCGATGCCCTGGCCGTCGCCATCCCGGTCCGCGGCAACACGGAAGGCCAATACATCCGTTGGCTGACCGATTCCGTGAATGCCGCCGCCCGCTACGGCATGCCGGTGATCGCCCATGTTTATCCCCGCATCTTCACCAACGGCCCCGAGATCGTCTTCACGCCCGAGGAGATCGCCTACGCCGTTCGTATCGGCTACGAGAGCGGTGTGGACGTGGTCAAGGTAGGTTACACCGGTGACTTCGACAGCTTCCAGGAAACCGTCGCCACCTGTCCCATCCCGCTCGTCATCGCCGGTGGCCCGAAAACCGACACGCTGCTGGGCGCATTACAGCAGACCTCCGACGCGATGCGCGCCGGTGCACGTGGAGCCGTGGTCGGCCGCAACCTTTGGGGGCACGGCGATCCGACCAAAGCGGCCCTGGCTTTCAAGGGCGTCATCCACGATGGCCTGAGCGGCGAGGATGCCCTGGCCCGCGCGGGCGCCTGACCGGTGAGCGGGACGATGGACATCCTGGGTTTCGGCGCCATCTCAATGGATCACGTGATCTATGTCGATCAGCCCCTGTCCTCGGGCAAGGGGCGGGTGACCCGCCGGATCACGGCCCATGGCGGCAACGTGGCGACCGCGCTTGTCACCGCCGCCCGCCTTGGCGCGTCGGCCGGGTTCGTCGGCTGGCTCAATTCCGACACCAAACAGGATCCATCCTCCCGCGACCTGCTTGCGAATGGCGTGGACATCTCTCACGCCCCCAAACACCCCGACGCCACCGCCGTCCAGTCGACCATTACGGTCGCACCGGATGGCGAACGCTTCATCGCCTATGACGACGACGTCATGACCGGCACCACTCCGGACCTGTCTGATGATCTGTTGCGGGCCGCGAGTGTGCTGCTCATCGACGGCTATGCGGTGTCCTCCCTCGATGTCGTGGCTCGCGCGAGCCACCTTGGCCTGCCCATTGTCGCGGATATCGAATGGACCGCGCCTTCCGGCACCGACCGCCTGCTCGATCTGGCCGATCACCTTGTCCTGCCCATGGGCTATGCCCGCCAGCACACCGGCTGCGATACGCCTGCCGAAATCGCCAGCGCGTTTTGGACCTCCGACCGTACCGCGGTCGTCCTGACGGATGGGGAGGCCGGATCTTTCGTTCTTCGGCGCGGGCACACCGACTGTGAGCACATCCCGGCTTTCAAAACGCCGGTCATCGACACCACTGGGGCGGGAGACTGTTTCCACGGTGCCTATGCCGTTGCCCTGTCAGAGGGCCGCGACATTCTGGACTGCGTCAGATTCGCCTCCGCCTCCGCCGCGCTCTCCGTCACGGGCCGCGGCGGGCGCGAGGCTCTGCCGACACGCGACGCCGTCGAGCGCCTGATGGCGGAAAAACCGAACGTTTCGTCCAGATAAAAATTACAATACGTAAAATAAAACTTTTCCCACTGTAAAAATGACTCTAGTATGACTGCAACGGAAAAGACTGCCAGGAAGTCGACCCCCATCACATCCGACTCGTGATGGCAGAAGGTCCGGCCCAGGCGAACCGAAAGAGGGGAGGGGAAGATGGCCAACGTCGTTCTCAGGGATATCTGCAAAACCTTCGGGAGCTTTCAGGCGATCAACAACCTGAATCTCGACATTGAGGATGGAGAGTTTCTGATCCTAGTCGGCCCCTCCGGATGCGGCAAGTCAACCGCCCTGCGCATGATCGCGGGCCTGGAGGATGTCTCCAGTGGCAGCATGACCATTGGCGGCGTGGATGTCATCGACATGACACCCAAGGAACGCGACATCGCCATGGTGTTCCAGAGTTACGCGCTCTACCCCCACATGACCGTGGCCGAAAACATCGGCTTCTCCATGCGCCTGTCCGGCTGGAAAAAACCCGACCGCGACGCCCGCGTGGCCGAGATCGCCAAAATCCTGCAACTGACCCCCCATCTTGACAGCCGCCCCGCCAATCTCTCCGGCGGCCAGCGACAGAGGGTCGCAATGGGTCGCGCCATGGTGCGCGAGCCGTCCGCCTTCCTGATGGATGAGCCGCTGTCGAACCTGGACGCCAAACTCCGCGTTCAGATGCGCGCCGAAATCGCCAGCCTCCAGCGGCAGCTTGGCGTGACCACCATCTACGTCACCCATGACCAGACCGAAGCCATGACCATGGGCGACCGCGTCGCGGTGATGAAGGGCGGTGTCCTGCAACAGGTCGACGCCCCCAAACGCCTCTACGAACACCCCGCAAACGCCTTCGTCGCCGGCTTCATCGGCTCGCCCTCCATGAACCTCTACGAGGCCGAACTGCGCGGCGGCGCTCTGCACCTCTCCGGCTTCCAGATCCCCCTGGGCGAGGTCGCCCCCGACCGCATGGCACGGCTTCAGGCGTATGAGGGCGACAAAATCGTCTTCGGCATCCGCCCTGAGGATCTCTACGACAGCACGCTTGAATCAGGCCGAAAACTCCCGACCATCCCGGCCCAGGTTTTCAACATCGAGGAACTGGGCTCCGAAATCATGCTCCACTTCAGCATCGACGCGATCCCGGTCGATTCCGGCGATCCCGATGCGGTGGAGGACCTCAGCGGCTCCTCAAACGGTGTCGCCCGGTTTGAACCGCGCAGCAGCGTCACCCACGGCATGTCCATCGACATGGGCATCGACGTCAGCCGCCTGCACTTCTTTGACCCCCGCACCCACGAGGCTGTGTAACGGCGGGCGGGACGACATTTCCCGGCTGGTTTTCGACGCAGCGAATCGTCGTTTGCAGCGTAAATCACCGGGTTTCGACTGGTTTCGGATGGCCGCATCGGACGATAGCGCCAGCCGCCGGAAACACCGTGCCAAAACAACGTGGAGGCTATCGGAATACGTATGAAATTCAGACACTTGACTGTCAAACTTTTACAGAATGTAAAAATAAATTGCTGTTTGTGACAACTTATTATTGACAGAAAGCGGCAAAGAGAACCTACTTGACCAACGCAGCCGAAAAACCGGCGCGACACCTTGACGGGAGGAACCGAAATGAAACTTCAAAAAACAATGGTGGCCCTGAAATCCGCTACCGCAATCACTCTCTTGAGCGCAACCGGTGCCATGGCCGACGTGAGCCTGGAGTTCACGCAATGGTGGGAGCCCGAGCTGCCCGAAAACGCGCTCCGCTCCATCGTCGATGATTTCCAGGCCGCCAACCCCGGCATCACCGTCACCCTCAACAGCGGCCCCTACGCCACGACCCGGGATCAGATCGCCATTGGTGCCGCCACCGGCACACTGAGCGACATCGTCGGTCTCGACGGCGCATGGGTAAATGACCTCAGCAAACAGAACGCCATCGCGGACATGGGCCCGCTGATGGACGCCGCAGAATTCGACCGTGACCAGGTGGCTGACATCATCGAGGTCGACGGCAGGAGCGTCATGTTCCCCCTGGCTTCCTTCGTCTATCCGATCTTCATCAACACGGATATGGCGGCCGAGGTTGGCATCACGGAAATGCCGTCCACCCGCGCAGAATTCCTGGAAGCCGCGCAGAAGATGACCAACGCGGACGAAAACCGCTACGGCTGGACCTTGCCGCTCTCGCTCCAGTCCCCCAGCGGCGTACAGAACGACGTCCTCTCCTGGGTCTGGGCCTCCGGCGAAAGCATGATGGACGGCGGCACGCCCAACCTTGAGGGCGAGGCGGTCATCGCCGCACTCGACTACATCAAGTCCATGGACGAGGCCGGCGTCATCGCACCGGGCATCTCCTCCAAGACCGAGCAGGAAAAAGTCGAGGAGTTCGTCAACGGCCGCGTCGGCATGATGGTCGACACCCTCGCCCACGTGAACCTCATCCGCGACCGAAACCCCGACCTGAACTTCGAGATCACGGCCATCCCGGTCGTAGAGGGTTACGACGGCGCCCGCGGTCTGCCCTACGCCTCCTGGGGCATCGGCATCTCCGAGAGCACCGAGCATAAGGAAGAGGCCTGGAAGTTCGTCGAGTACATGATGTCCGAGGAGGTCAACGCCCGCCTCGTCTCCATCGCCAACGCCTTCCCCGGCAACGTCAACGCGAAGCCTGACTTCGTGACCTCCGACCCGGCCTTCGGCAAGGCGTTTGAGATCTTCCAGGAAGGCTACCTCGCCAATGAGTTCACCGGCCTTCCGGTCGCTGTAGACCTGATGCGCCAGTTCAGCGTCGAGATCCAGAAGATGCTCGATGGTCAGCAGTCCCCGGCCGAGGCCGCCGCTGCTGCCCAGGCAAGCTGGATGCAGGAATTCGAACAGTAAGATCCGTCCTCCCAGCGGACCCGGAGGGCGGCACCGGAAAATCCGGCGTCGCCCTCCAACCCCCTCATCCAAGCCCAGGAAAGACCGGCATCCCGCGCGGATCGCCGCATTGACCAACCACGGAGCGGCCAGGCCTTGTCACTGACCCAAACAGCCCCCAGACGCGTTTCCCGCAAAATGACGCGGTCACTGATACCCTATGTCTATCTGTCTCCGGCGCTGATTTTCCTGGCCCTGCTGATGATGGTCCCGATGATCTCGGTGATCCTCTACTCCTTTCAGGAAAGCGCGATCCTGCGCCCCGACACCACCTTCGCGGGCCTCAAACACTATGCCGCGGTTCTGGGTGATCCCATCTTCTGGGCCTCCCTCTGGCACACCGCCTACTTCACCGCCATGAGCGTCGTCTTCCACATGAGCATCGGCCTCGCGTTTGCGCTCATGCTCAACAGCGACCGCATCAATCCAAAACTGCGCAGCGTCCTGCGCGTGCTCTATATCCTGCCCTGGCTCTTCACCGCCGTAATCATCGCCGTGATCTGGCGACTGATCCTTGAACCCAACGGCGTGGTGAACAGTCTGCTGATGACGCTCAACATCATCGACACCAAAATCGAATGGTTCTCGAATCCGGCCACGGCACTGCACGCGGTCACCGCGGCCAATATCTGGGCGGGCTATCCGCTCTTCATGGTCAGCCTGCTTGCCGGCCTCCAGGGCATCCCCCGCGATCTCTATGAGGCCGCCGACATTGACGGCGCCAACGGCATCCAGAAACTCGCCTTCATCACCATCCCGCAGCTCATGCCGATCATCATCAGCATTTCCCTGCTCGATTTCATCTGGACCATGCATGTCTTCCCGCTGATCTGGATGACCACCGGTGGCGGTCCGATCTATGCCACCGAGGTTCTCAGCACCTATACGTATAAACTTGCCTTCGCACAGTTCGACATGTCCCAGGCGGCGGCAAGCTCGGTGCTCATCCTGATCATCTCGCTCTGCTTCACCTTCTTCTACATCCGACACCAGAAAGCACGGTAACCCCCATGCGACGATCCAAACGCAGAAAAGAGAGACTGCTGACGCTGGGCCTTTATGCCGGTCTTCTGGGCGGTCTCCTGTTTGCCACCTTCCCGATCTTCTGGATGCTGAGCAGTTCGTTCAAATCCAACACCGAGATCTTCGCTCTGCCGCCGACCGTGCTGCCGAAGATGTTCACGGTCGAGGCCTACATTGCGATTTTCACCGACGGCCAAAAGCTGCGCTACTTCTTCAACAGCTACCTGGTCGCTTTCGCCGTAACCGGCCTGACCGTCTTCATCGCACTGCTCTCCGCCTATGCCTTCAGCCGGTTCCGTTTCATCGGCAAGAACAGCCTTAACACCATCATCATCAGCACCCAGACCATTCCGCCCATCACGCTTTTGATCCCGTTCTTCGGGATGGTCGTGAGTTACGGCCTCTTCGACACCTACTGGGCATTGATCCTGACCTATATGGTCTTCACGCTGCCCTATGCGATCCTGCTGATGACCGGCTACCTCAACACGCTGCCCCGCGACCTCGACGAGGCCGTGGCGGTGGACGGCGGCTCAAGCTGGACGGCCCTCTGGCGTGTTATCGTGCCGGTCTCGCTGCCGGGCATCGTGGCCACCTCAGTCTATACCTTCCTGCTCTGCTGGAACGAGTTCCTCTTCGCCCTGACCCTGACCAAATCATCCGACATGCGCACCGTGCCAATCGGGATCCAGATGCTGATGGGCCAGCACGCGTTTGAATGGAACGAGATGATGGCCATGAGCGTGTTGGGCTCCGTGCCGCTGATGCTGGTCTATCTCTTCGCACAAAAATACTTCCTGGCCGGCATGACCGCCGGGGCCGTCAAATAAACAGAACATTCCGGGGGAACACATGAACGGACTGGACAGAGGCGCAATTCTCGTCACGGGCGCCAGCGGCGGCATTGGCGGGGCTACCGTGCGACAGCTTCGCGCGGCGGGCGCGGATGTCATCGCCAATGGCCGCAATGAGGAGGCCCTGGCCGAACTGGCGAAGGACACCGGCTGCCGCACGCTGCCTTTCGACCTCGAATCCGAGGACAGCATCCGCGACGCTCTCGAAGGTCTCGACCTCTACGGTGTCGTGAACTGCGGCGGCTTCGGCGGTGAGATCGCGACCCCAATGGAGACCGACATTTCCGTCTTTGACAGGGTCATCTCCATCAACGCCCGCGGCGCGCTTCTCGTCACCAAATACGCCTCGCAGTCCATGATCCGTCTGGGGAGGGGAGGGGCCATCGTCAACGTCTCCAGCCAGGCCTCGCTCGTGGGTCTGAAGGGGCATATCTCCTATGGCTCAAGCAAGGCCGCACTCGACAACATCACCCGCGTTTCCGCGCTCGAACTCGGCCCCCATAACATCAGGGTCAACAGCGTCAATCCGACGGTCGTTATGACACCAATGTCCGCCTGGTACTGGGGCCGCCCGGAGATCCAGGGCCCGTTCCTCGAGACCATGCCATTAGGTCGCTGGGCCACCGAGGACGAAATCGCTGCCCCCATCGTGTTCCTGCTCTCCGACGGCGCCTCCATGATCTCCGGCGTCACCCTCCCCATCGACGGTGGTTTCACCGCGGTCTGATCGTAAGGCTTTTCGCACCGCCCCATCGGCCTTCCCGGCGTGTCGGCACGACACGCCATGCCCGACTTTCCCCACGGGAGGGCATACCCGACGACATGAACTGAACGATGGCATCCAGGCTTTTGAAAGTACGCCTCAGCCAACCGGCCCGAAGCCCACCCAAAGTCGGTCATGGCGCGTCCCGCCTCGCGTTGTGCCCTCTAATCCTCCAACCCCGTCAAAAAATCCAGGTCACACCCCCGGTCCGCCTGCTCAACCGTCGTGGCAAACAGCCGCGCGTACCCCCGCACGGGCGTCGCGGGCGCAACCCACTCCGCCCGCCGCCGCTCCAACTCCTCCGCATCTACGAGCAGATCCAGCCTGCGCTCATCCAGCTCCAGTCTGATCCGGTCGCCATCGCGCACCAGCGCCAGCGGTCCACCCACGGCCGCCTCCGGCGCCGCGTGCAGAACAACCGCGCCATAGGCCGTTCCCGACATTCGCGCGTCCGAAATCCGCACCATGTCCCGAACACCCGTCGCGGCCAGCTTCTTCGGGATCGGGATCAACCCCGCTTCCGGCATCCCCGGTGCGCCCACCGGCCCGGCATTGCGCAGCACCAGAACATGCGCCTCCGTCACCGCGAGGTCCGGATCGTCGATGCGCGCATGCAGGTCCTCCAGACTGTCAAACACCAGTGCCGGCCCCTCATGTGAGCGCAGCGCCGGGGTCATTGCCGCCTGTTTGATCACCGCACCATCCGGCACCAGGCTGCCCCGAACCACGGCAATCGCGCTGCCCTCCGTCACCGGATTGGCAATGTCCCGAATAACCTCCCCGTCGCGCCACTTCGGCCAGGCGTCCAGAACCTCACCCCAGCTCCGACCGTCCGCCGTGGCGGTGTCCACATCAAACAGCCCCTCCCGCGCCAGTTCGCGCAACAGAGCGGGCAAACCACCGGCCGCATGGAAATCCTGCATATAAACCCGCCCAACCGGTTTCAGATCCGCCAGGATCGGCACCTGTTCGCCCAGCCGGTCCAGCTCATCGAGCGACAGGCGTATTCCGGCCCGCCCGGCAATCGCGGCCAGATGGATCGGCACATTCGTCGACCCCGCCAAAGCCTGCAGCGTCACACAGGCATTTCGCACCGTGGCCTCCGTCACCAGATCGGCAGGGCAGGGACCCCCGGCCAGCGCCATCTCAACCGCCCGCCGTCCTGAGGCCTCCGCATGTCGCCAGCGCTCCGAATGCACCGCCGGAATGCTCGACCCGCCGGGCAGCATGAAGCCCAGCACCTCCGCCACACAGGCCATGGAACTCGCTGTCCCCATCACCATGCAGGTCCCGTGCGAGGCCATCAGCTGCGACTGCGCCACCTCCAGGTCCTCCGCATCCATTGCACCCGCCCGGTGCTCGCCCCAGAGCCTGCGGCAATCCGTACAGGCGCCAAGCCTTTCGCCCTCCCGCGACCCGGTCAGCATCGGACCCACGGCCACGGACAGGGTCGGCACGTTCGCACTGATCGCCCCCATCAGCTGCGCCGGTATGGTCTTGTCGCACCCCCCGATCAGCACCGCCGCATCCATCGGCAGCGCCTTGAGCATCTCCTCCGTGTCCATCGACATCAGGTTGCGTAGAAACATCGAGGTGGGATGCGAAAAACTCTCATGGAGCGAGATCGTGGGAAACACCATCGGCAGCCCGCCCGCCATGGTCACACCGCGCGAAATCGCCTCGATCAGTTGCGGGGCCGTGGCATGGCACGGATTGAAATCCGACCCGGTGTCACAGATCGCCACAACCGGCTTCTCCAGCGCCTCCGGCCCGTAGCCTTTCGCCTTCAGAAACGCGTCGCGTAGAAACCGCGCAAACCCCCGGTCGCCATATTCGGTCAGCCGCCCGTCCAGACCCTTGCCCGCGCGCCCGGTCATGACAAAATACCGGCATGACAATGACTTACCGCGCAGCATAAACAATTATGCTGCGCAGCATTTCGCGCAGCCAAACCGCAGCTCACAACAACCACCATCCCCGTCCACTCCCGTCCGTTTCCCGGAGCGTGTCGGGATTACCCGGTTGTGTCAACAAGACCAGAGCAGAGTCCGCGACCAGCCCGAATCCGTAAAACCGCATCTCGATGCCGCGCCACCTCGCGCAGCTGCGTCAGACCGGTCTGCGCCATCTGCGTGTCGAGCTCCGTGCGGATCATCGCGATGACCGCATCCACGCCCTTCTCACCCGCCGCAGCCAGGCCATAGGCATAGGCCCGGCCGAGCAGAACACCATTCGCCCCCAGCGCCAGCGCCTTGTAAACATCACTGCCCCGGCGGAACCCGCCATCGATCAGGATCTCGGTACTGCCACCCACGGCCTCAACAATATCGGGCAGGGCATCAATGGTGGACCGGCTCTGGTCCAGCTGCCGCCCGCCATGGTTGGAAATCACCACGCCATCGGCCCCATGGGCCACGCAGGACTTGGCGTCCTCCGCTTCGGTCAGACCCTTGATGATCAGCTTGCGCGGCCAGCGTTCCCGGATCCAGTCCACATCCTCCCAGGTCATTGAGGCATCAACCTTTGAGGCAATGCTCACGGCCTGTTCCAGAGCGTTCCGGCCCATTTCCGGCCGGCTGTCCAGATTGCCAATGCGCGGCACCGCACCTTTGCGCAGAATGCGCGCGCACCACCCCGGCCGCTGTGCCAGAGCAAAAGCCAGCTTCGGCGTAACACCCGTCAGCGACCGGAACCCGTTCCGAATGTCCTTTTCGCGGATCCCATGCACCGGCGTGTCCACGGTCAAAACCAGGGCCTCAACATCCGCGTCAATCGCGGCCTGGATCATCTCCGTGGCCAGTTCCCGGTCCGTCAGGACATAAAGCTGAAACCACAGCGCCCCGTCGGTCTTCTCCCGCAACCGTTTGAGCGAGGTTATCCCAAAGGTCGACAGACAGTAGGGCAGGCCATTGGCATGCGCGGCCCGGGCCGCCGCAATCTCGCCATCCGCCTCGAACAGCCCGCTGAACCCCACCGGTCCCAGGGCCAGCGGCATGGACCGCTCCTTCCCCAGCAAGGGCCCCGCCAGGCTCCGCTCCGACACATCGCGCAGCACCCTCTGCCGCAACTCAATCCGCTGAAAATCGGAGATGTTGCGCCGCGCCGTTTCCTCGCTGAAGGCCGCGCCGTCGATATACTCAAAAAAAACCCGCGGCAGGCGGCGCGCCGCCCGTGCGCGGACATCGTCCATGTTTGCAAACATGCTGGTTCCGTCAGATCCCTGAATCCAAAAGCCCGGTCCTCCCTGACCGGGCCGCTGCTGAATTTGGAGCAGGTTGTGGGGGTGGCGTCAACCCTTGCAAATTCACTGTCAACCAGCCAACATGTCAGTGAAAAAATTTTACCGGAGTCCCCAATGCTGACCAGTCCCGCCGATACTTCCGCAGCCGTTCACTGTCCGAATGCGCATCTTTTTGGCGTGTCCGCCGCGATGGTGACGCCGTTCGCTGCGGATGGCTCCGTGGATCTGGAACGCCTCGTTGCCCTGGCTCGCGACATCGTGGCCGGTGGCGCACAGGGCGTGACCCTGTTCGGCACCACGGGCGAGGGGGCCTCCATCGGACCCTCCGAGCGCCGCGCCATGCTGGAGGCTGTTGTCGGACGCGCGGTTGAGCCCTCCCAGGTCACGGTCTGCATCGCGGCCTCCGACATGGAAACCGCAGTCGCCCAGGCCCGGGAAGCATTCGGGTTTGGCGTGCGCCGCCTGCTGCTGGCGCCGCCATACTATTTCAAGGGTGTCGATGACGACGCGCTTTTCGCCTGGGTCTCGGACTTCATCCGCCTGACCGCCGACGCCGCGCCGCAGATTATCATCTACCACATCCCCCAGGTCACCGGCATCCGCTTCGACGCCGCCATAATCCGCCTGTTGAAACAGGCTTTCCCGGAGGAAATCTTCGGTGTGAAGGACAGCGAGGGCAGCTGGGACCACGCCCAGGAAATGCTCGCCATTGACGGTCTTGCCGTCCTGATCGGAGATGAGCGTCTGCTCGCCCGTGCTGCGCCGCTCGGTGGCGCCGGGGCGATCAGCGGCATGGCCAACCTGCTGCCCGCCCGCATCTCGGCTCTCGTCCATCAGGGCCAACAGGACCCCGCACTGGATGATCTCGTCACCGACATTATCACCGTGCCGGTGACACCACTCATCAAGGCGCTGGTGGGGGCCACGCGCAATGACGACGGCTGGCACGCCACGCGCCCGCCGCTCACTCCGGCCAACGCGGCTATTGTCGAGGCGCTGCAGGGTCGGGTAAATCTGTTGAAAGCCTGAGACAGGGCAGGGGGAGACAACATGACGCTGCGCGACCAGGCCTACGACACCTTCACCGAACAGCTGCTCAACCGCGAGATATCGCTGGGCCAGTTCGTGTCGCAAAGGGAACTGGTCAAGCTGACCGGAATGCCGCTCGGAGCCATCCGTGAGATGATCCCCCGCCTTGAGGCCGACGGCCTGATCCGCCCGGTCCCCAACCGCGGCCTTCAGATCATGCAGGCCGACCTGGGCATTATCCGCAACGCGTTCCAGCTCCGCTCGGTGCTGGAGCGGGAGGCCGTGCGCACCTTCGTCACCGTGGCTTCCGACGCGGAACTGGCCGAGCTGCGCGAGCGCCACCTGGCCATCCGGGCCGAGGCCGCCGGGGGCGTGACCCCTGAACTGCTCGCCCGCGCCCAGCAGATGGACTGGAACATGCATGACCGCATGATCGACGCGCTCGGCAACGACCTGATCTCGTCAATCTATCGTACCAATTCCATCAAGATCCGCCTGATCCGCAATGAGGACACACGGATGCTGCCCGAACTGGTGGTCTCGGTGATGGACGAACATCTCGCCCTTATCGATGCGCTGGAAACCCGCGACCCCGATAAAGCCGAGGCCGCCCTGAACGCCCATCTCGACAGTGCCATCCAGCGTGTGGTGCGGATCTAGGCCGCGCCTCAGCCCAGGATCTGTTCCGACACCAGGCGCTGCAGTTTGCGGCCATCCGGGTCCAGCCCGGTTTTCAGCTTCGTGAAACCCTCGGACCAGGCCGATGTCCGGATGCGCAGCGGCGGCTCCTCCGCCTCCATCACCCGCATCACGACCTCCGCCACCTGATCCGCGGTCTGGTAGGCGTCGCCACCCTGACGGTTCCGCGACCCGGCCACATATTTCTGCAGGATCGGCAGATACTCATCCTCCAGCATCCCGCCGGTTTCCTCGATCTGGCTCAGGACGGTGTTGGCAAATTCCGACGCGATCCCGCCGGGCTCCACGGCCGTAAACTCAATGCCAAAGGCCGGCGTGATGTAGCTCGCCATCGATTCCGTCAGTCCTTCGACCGCGAACTTGGCCCCGCAATAGACCTCGTTGAACGGCTGCCCGACCAGCCCGCCAACCGAGCTGATATTGATGACATGACCCGAACGCGCCTTGCGCATATGCGGCATGACCGCTTTCGTGCAGCGCACAACACCCATGTAGTTGATGTCGAGAATGCGCTGAACATCCGCCTCGTCAGCCTGCTCCAGGCTGCGGGCGTAGCCCATCCCGGCATTGTTGATCAGAACGTCAATCCGCCCCTCGCGATCCACCACCGCGTCCACCGCCTGGGTGACCGAGGCCGTGTCCTGCACGTCAAGCTGCACCACCTCCATTGACACGCCCGCGGCCTCCGCGGCCTCATCGAGCTGCCCGCGTTTGGCCAGGTTGCGCATGGTGGCGTAAACCCTGTGCCCGGCCCGTGCCGCCTGGACCGCGATCGCGATGCCGAGCCCCGTGGAGGTCCCGGTGACGAGAATTACCTTGTTCATTCCATATACCTTTTAGTGATTTTTGATCGACAGCCAGACCCGGTCAAAGGTCGCCGCAACAACGTCATCAGTGATGGGACGCCCCGAGATCACGGCACCGCGCGCAAGCTGCATCGCCGGTGCCACCAGAAGCAGGGAAAGCATACCCGTATCGAGCGGTGCCAGCGTTCCGTCATCCACCCCGCGCCGCAGAAGGGCCGCAATATCCGCGGCAAACCCGTCCGCAATGGCCTGCTGTTCCGGCAGCAGGATCTTCGCGGCGCTGCCATAGTCGAGAAACAGGAAATCCCGCGGCCGTTCGCGCACGAAGTCAAACATGTCGAACCACATGTGCCGCACCATTCTGGCCGTATCGGCCTCGTCCCGGTGGCGCGTGACGGTCTCGTGAAACTCGGTTTTGAGCTGAAGGTAGACCTGCCGCAGCATGTCGTCCTTGTTCTCAAAATGCACATAGACCGTCCCCGCCGAGACCTTTGCCCGCTTCACAATCCCCGCAACATTCACCGCCGCCATGCCGTTCTCCACCGCCTCCGCGACCAGAGCGTCCTGCAGCTTCTTTCTCGTTTTGTCCTTGCTGGTCCGTGGCATGGCTCTTTCCGTCTCTGACAGCGTCCATCTATGATAATGAATATTCATTATCAATGGAGAATCGAGATTTTCTGGTTTTGGAGAGGTGGTTTTGTCGTTTCCCGGCGTGTCGGCACGACACGCCATGACCGACTTCCCCCCAGGGAGGGCATCTGCAACGTTCTGAAAAGAAGAGGGTTTTCGGTGCTTTAATGTGGGGCTTCAGTGAGCCGGGTCGAAACCCTCCCGAAGTCGGGCATGGCGCGTCGTGCCTGGGGAAGCGCCAGTAACCGCTAACCACCAGCCTTTCCCAACGACCCCCGCAGTCGCAACTCCGTCGCCAGCTCCACACTGCCAAGATCCGCACCGCCCTCGACCATGCGCACGATCATGTCCGCCGCCTCGCGGCCCATCCGCCGGTGCGGAACATGCACCGTGGCAATCCCCGGATCGGTCACCGTCGCCAGCTCAATATCGTCAAACCCCGTGATCGACACATCCTCCGGCACCCGAAGCCCCGCGGCCCGCGCCGCTTTCATTGCCCCGACGGCCAGAACGTCATTGCCGCACATCACCGCGGTGGGGCGCGTGCCGCCCGTCATCATCTCCGCAAAGGCCCGCGCCCCCTCCTCAATGCCATAGGGCGTCTCGATCACCCGCGTCACCTCCGCGCCGCCGGTCTCCCGCACCGCATCGCCAATTCCCTCGACCCTGGCACGTGCCCGGTCATTGGCCGCGCGCGGGGCGGAAATCACGCCGATCCGGCGATGCCCCAGCCGCAACACCTCCCGCGCCATCGCCGCCATCGCCTCCCGGTTGTCAAAACCAATCGACGGCGTGTCCCGCTCCGGATCATAAACCCAGGCCACCAGCACCGGTACTTTCTGAAGCCGCAGAAACTCCGCGACCTGCGCATCCCGCGCATGTCCGATCAGCAGCAGACCATCCGCGCCGCGCGCCATCAGCGTGCGGATCTGCTCCGCCTCCAGTTCCGCCTGGTATGAGAAACTCGCCACCAGCAGCGTCGCGCCATGCTCCCGCAGACCCTCCTGAAAGGCCTGAAGCCCGCGCGCGAAAATCGCGTTTTCCATGGTCGGGATGATCGCGCCAATGGTGTTCGTACGTTTCGCCGCCAGCACCCGCGCCCCGAAATTCGGCGAATAGCCCAGCCGCGCGACCGCCTCCATCACCCGTTCGCGGGTCCGCGCGGTGACCTGATTCGGCAGATTGAGACAGCGCGAGACCGTCGCGGTGGATACTTTCGCCTCCCGCGCCACGTCCTCAAGGGTTGGAACCGATCTGTTGCTCACCTGATTTTCCCGACTTTTTTTCCGTGGCGTCCGGCCGGTTTCCGGCCCGTTAACATTTTACCGGCTCCGCGCCGCAAATCTCTTGCAAATAGAAATGTAAGCGCTTACAAACCGAAAAACCAGCCCAAAACCGTGCAAAATGACATATCCAGCCGATTGTCGTCAGGAGGATCCCATGCCCCGCGAATACCTGAAGAAAGCCACCAGGACCGCCAGTTCCGACGCCTCCGACGTAAACGCCACGGTTCAGGAAATCCTCGACACAATCGAGAAAGGCGGGGACGCCGCCGCGCTCGACTACGCCGCCAAATTCGACAAATACGACGGCCCGGTCCTGCTCTCGGAAGAGGACATTGCCGCCGCCTCCGCGAAGGTCTCGCAGAAGCTGAAGGACGACATCGCCTTCGCCCATGACAACGTGCGCCGCTTTGCCGAGATCCAGAAATCCACCATGCAGGACGTGGAAATGGAAATCGTGCCGGGCCTCATCGCCGGTCAGAAAGCCATCCCCTGCGAGGCCGCGGGCTGCTACATTCCCGGCGGCCGCTACAGCCACATCGCCAGCGCCATCATGACCGTCACCACCGCCAAGGTCGCGGGCTGCGGTCACATCATGGCCTGCTCACCGCCCCGTCCGGGCGAGGGCATCGCACCGGCCATCATCCACACCGCCCATCTCTGCGGTGCCGATAAAATCCTCTCCATGGGCGGTGTCCAGGGCGTCGCGGCCATGACCTTCGGCCTGTTCGGTCTGCCCCAGGCCGACATTCTCGTGGGTCCCGGCAACCAGTTCGTGGCCGAGGCCAAGCGCATCCTTTTCGGCCGCGTCGGCATCGACATGATCGCCGGTCCCACCGACAGCCTCATCCTCGCCGATGACAGCGCCGATCCCTTCATCGTCGCCACCGACCTCGTGAGCCAGGCCGAACATGGCTACAACTCTCCGGTCTGGCTCGTCACCGACGACCGCGCCCTGGCTGAGAAGGTCATGGACCTCGTGCCGGGCCTCATTGCTGACCTGCCGGAAATGAACCGCAACAACGCTGAAGCCGCCTGGCGCGACTATGCCGAGGTCATCCTCTGCGGCGACCGCGAGGAAATGGCCGTCTGTTCCGACGAATACGCGCCCGAGCACCTGACCGTTCAGGCCCGCGACCTGACCTGGTGGCGCGACCGCCTGCGCTGCTACGGCTCGCTCTTCCTCGGCGAGGAAACCACCGTATCCTTTGGCGACAAGGCCTCCGGCCCGAACCACGTTCTGCCGACCTCGCGCTCCGCGAAATACACCGGCGGTCTCTCCGTCCACAAATACATGAAAATCGTCACCTGGCAGCAGGCCACCCGCGACGGCGCCCGCCCCGTGGCCGAGGCCACCGCGCGCATTTCCCGTCTTGAGGGGATGGAAGGTCACGCCCGCGCCGCCGATGCCCGTCTGCACAAATACTTCCCGGACGTGAATTTCGACCTCTCGGCAGCGGAATAAGATCGGATGACCGATCTCTTCGACGTCTCCGGCAAAATCGCCTGCGTCACCGGGGCCAGTTCCGGCCTCGGTCGCGCCGCCGCCGTCCTGCTCGCGGAACGCGGCGCGCGTGTGGTCGGTGTGGCCCGCCGTGCTGACACCCTGGATGAGATTGCCGCCGCGACCAATGGCGAAATGGCCACCGTTGCCGCCGACCTTCTCAACCGGGACACCCTGGCGGACACGGCGGCCCGCGTCGCGGAACCCTTCGGTGCGCCGGACATTCTGATCAACGCGGCCGGTCTCAACACCCGTGAACCCGCAGACGGCGTTACCGCCGAGGGCTGGGACGTGACGCTCAACCTCAATCTCTCCGCACCGTTTTTCATGGCCCAGGCTCTCGTCCCGGCCATGCGCGAAAAAGGCTGGGGCCGCATCGTCAATTTCGCCTCGCTCCAGTCCCGCCGCGCCTTTCAACACGGCATCAGCTACGGCGCGTCCAAGGGCGGCGTCGAACAGATGACCCGCGCCATGGCCGAGGCCTGGTCCGCCCACGGCATCAACGCCAACGCGGTCGCCCCTGGTTTCTTCCGCACCGAACTAACCGGCCCCGTCTTCGAGAACGCCGAACTGGCCGACCGTCTCGCCGCGCAGACTTGCATCGGCCGCAATGGCGTGCCGCAGGATCTCGACGGGCCGATGCTGTTCCTCTGCTCCGCGGCCTCCGACTATGTCACCGGCCAGGTGCTGTTCGTGGACGGGGGGTTCACCGCAAAATGAGGGCGCTCACCTGCACCGGCGTTGAAGCCTTCGACTACGGCGACGCACCCGACCCGGAGGTCCCGGAAGGCCACGCGCTTGTCAAAATCGCCGCCTCCGGCATCTGCGGCTCCGACATGCACGCCTATCTCGGCCATGACGAGCGCCGCCCGACACCGCTCATTCTGGGCCACGAGGCCGCGGGCATTGTGGTCTCCGGTCCCGACGCGGGCCGCCGCGTCACCATCAACCCGCTGGTGACCTGCGGCTCCTGCCTTGCCTGCCTGACGGGGCGCTCCAATCTCTGCGCCGAGCGCCAGATCCTCTCCATGCCGCCACGCCAGGGCACCTTCGCGGAATATGTGGCGGTGCCATCCCGCAATCTGGTCACGGTGCCCGATGACTTCCCGCTGGAAAAAGCGGCCCTGGCCGAGCCGCTCGCCTGCGGCTGGCACGGGGCCAAACGGGCCATTGAGGTCGCCGGCCCCCCGGTCGCCCTGCGCTGTCTTGCCATCGGGGGTGGAGCCATCGGCTTTGCCGCCGCCCTCAGCCTCCGGGCCATGGGCGCGCGGGACATCACCATTCTGGAGCCAAACCAGGTCCGCGCCGACTATCTCCGCGACCGCTGCGGCGAAACCGTACTGGCCCCGGACCACCTGGCCGAGGGCGACAGTTTCGACATTATAATAGACGGCGTCGGCTATGCCGCCACCCGCGAACTGGCCTCCGCCCGGGCACGGCCCGGCGGCGTCATCGTGCATATCGGACTGGGCGAAGCCACCGGGGGCCTCGACATTCGCCGCATGACCCTGCAGGAAATAACCTTCATCGGCATCTACACCTACACGGCCGCGGATTTCCGCGACACGGCGCAGGCGATGTTCGAGGGCCGTCTGGGGGACCTGAACTGGATCCTGACCCGCCCGCTGACCGACGGCGCACGGGCCTTCCAGGACATCCGGGCGGGGATACCCGCCGAACCGAAAACCGTTCTGCTGCCCGAGGGGGCAGGGGCGTGACGCGCCCCGCAGACCAAACCGGGATTACGAGGAGCAAAAAAGTGTCAATCAACAAACGGATCGTCGACGACCTTGTCGCGAACGACATCAGCTTCGTCACAACCGTGCCCTGCAAACAGCTGGCCGGTGTGATCGACGAGGTCGAGGCCCGCGAGGAAATCTTCCACATCCCCTCCAACAAGGAGGACGAGGGCATGGGGCTGTGCGCCGGTGCCTGGATG
Source organism: Amaricoccus tamworthensis (assembly GCF_049800875.1). Taxonomy (NCBI): domain Bacteria; kingdom Pseudomonadati; phylum Pseudomonadota; class Alphaproteobacteria; order Rhodobacterales; family Paracoccaceae; genus Amaricoccus; species Amaricoccus tamworthensis. The sequence continues at coordinate 26,970 of NZ_JBNAFV010000009.1, forward strand.
GGCGGCAAACGCCCGGCCATCATCATGCAGAACACCGCGATCGGCGTGACCATCAACACGCTCGCCACCCTGATCCAGTTCTACCGCATGCCTCTGCCCATGCTCATCAGCTACCGTGGCGAGCTGCGCGAGCCGGTGGCTTGTCAGGTTGAAATGGCCGTGCATACCAAGGCGCTGCTGAACCAGCTCAACATCCCAACCTATCACTTCCATCGCGAATCCGATGCCGCCGAGCTCGACGCGATCCTGAAATACACCTTCATGTGCAACAAACCCGTGGCGATTCTGACCGACGCCTCGTTCTGGGGAGGCTATGGCGACCAATGATCCGTTCCGAAATTCTGCGCGAAATCGCCCCGATCCTTCGTGACCAGCTCGTCATCTGCAATATCGGCCTGCCCAGTCAGGAACTGCACATGATCGACGACCAGCCGACCAATTTCTACATGCTCGGCACCATGGGTCTGTCCTCCTCCATCGGTCTCGGCGTGGCCCTTGCCCAGGACAAAACCGTCATCTCCATCGACGGCGACGGCTCCGTTCTGACCAATTTCGGCACCCTGCCGACCATCGCGAACAACGTGGCCGACAACTACATCCTGTTGATCATCGACAATGGCAGTTACGGCTCCACCGGTGACCAGCCGACCTATGCGGGCCGCAAAACCTCGCTGGCGGCCGTGGCGAAGGCCTGTGGATGCGAAAATGTCGTGGAATGTCAGGCGGAAGAGACGCCGAAGGTGCTCCAGGATGCCATCGACAGCAAGAAAATGACCATAATTGTGGCCAAATGTGAGAGCGGCAACGTCAAGGTTCCGGTCATCACCAAGGACCCGGTGGTCATCCGCGACCGCTTCATGAAAGCCGTGGCGTCCTAAGCCGCGGCCATGATGGGGCTCAGTCGAATCCAGTCCTTCGGGGACGCCCGCGCCGCCGCGCGCAGGCGTCTTCCATGGATGGTTTTCGACTATATCGACGGGGCCGCAGGGACCGGACATGGCGAGGCGCTGAACCTCGCCGCGATCCGCGACATACGGCTCCAGCCCCGCATTCTGGTCAATGTCGAACACCGTAACCTCGGCGTGCAGGTGTTTGACCACGCAGCAAAAATCCCATTCGGCATATCGCCCATGGGCATGTGCAACCTGTCCGCGCCTGGGGCCGATCTGATGCTGGCGCGGATGGCCGCGAAGCATCAGACGCCTGTGGGTGTGTCGACCGTGGCGTCGACCTCGCTGGAGACGATGATCGAGGCGGCGGAGGGGCATGCCTGGTTTCAGCTCTATTTCAGCGGCGACGGCTCCGGCACCAGCCGTCTGATCGAACGGGCGGAGGCGGCGGGCTATCGCACGCTGGTCATGACGCTCGACGTGCCGGAGGTGGGGCGCCGCCCGCGGGAGTTGCGGCGCGGTTTCAAAATGCCGTTTAAAATCGGGCCTTTACAGTTCATTGATTTCGCACTGCATCCGGTCTGGTCCCTGTCCACACTGGTCAAGGGCCGCCCGGATATGGCGAATTTCACCGAGCCTGGCTTCGGTTTTGACCGCACCGCCAGCCGCGCTGCTGCGGACTGGGGCTTCCTGGAACGCCTTCGGGAGCGGTGGAAGGGCAACCTGGTGGTCAAGGGCGTGACCTCGGTGGAGGATGCGGTGCGGCTGAAAGAGGTTGGTGTGGATGCCATTCAGGTCTCGTCCCACGGGGGGCGGCAGCTTGATGCCTGTCCGCCGCCGATTTTGGCACTTTCCCAAATAAGACAGGCACTTGGAGAGGGTTTTCCACTCTTCTATGACACCGGTATGCGCTCCGGGGAGGACGTGGTGCGGGCCTATGCGATGGGGGCGGATTTCGTGTTTTTCGGCCGCGCCATGCTCTATGCCATCGCCGCTGGCGGGGAGCAGGGTCTGACCCATTTCACCCGTATTCTGACCGACGAGATCAGCCTGACACTGGCGCAGATCGGGCGGGTGGACATGACCGGCCTGCCGGATACTCTGGCCGGTAGCTGACAGTAATTACCGTTTATTTGAAAGGGTTTACGATGCGAAGTGAACCCTCTATCTCCATCCCGTCCTGCATGTCCTCACTCAGTAATTCGCGGCATCCGGAGAGCAGCGCGGCGGAGACGATCATGGAATCGTAGACCGAGAGTTTGTAGCGGTCCGCCAGGGCCCGTCCGATGTCGTGAACCTCGGGGGTCAGGCTGACCACGTGGCAGAGATCCTGGACGGCGGTGAGGAACTCTCCGGCCTCGGTGAAGGACATTTTGGCCTTTTTGATACAGTTAACGAGTGCCTCGTTGAGTACCTGCACACTAATGACGCCGCCATCGCACAAAATCTTTTCGGCGATGTCGGATTTTTCACTGTCGTCAAGTAGATAGAGGACCACGTTCGTGTCGAGGAACCTATCGTTCATGAGCGAGTTCGCGCTCTATTCTTTCGTCCGCGGGCAGGCGGCCGCGAAAACGGCGCAGGTTCTCAAGGATTTCATCGCTTCTCTGGTCGCGGGACAGGGACAGTATTTTGCCGTCACCGATCAGGGAGACCTGGTCGCCCTCCTTCAGGCCCATTTCCTTAACGAGCCCGGCGGGCAGCCTGACGGCCAAACTGTTCCCCCATTTGGCAATCCGCATGATCGTTCTCCACAGTATATCCGCGGATATATTTACATATGCCGGGTGGAATCCGCAACGAAAATCCGCGAATTCGGTGCCATTTCCGGGATTATATCCATGTCCATAAGGCCTTTGAATCAAAGATATAAAGCATTTTCATAAAATTGTATGGGCCCTGTTAACCACGAGAGAGAGATCCGGTTTGCCGTTGAAAAAGTCGATCACGTTCTGCGCCGATCCGGTGGCCATCCGCTGCGACGCGCCGTCCGTGACACCGGCGATATGGGGGCTGAGAATGACCTGGTCGAAGCCCTTCAGCGGGTGGGCCTCTGCCGGGGGTTCGGGGTCGAACACGTCGATCCCGGCGGCGCCGACGCGACCGGATTTGAGGGCCTCAGCCAGGGCCAGTTCGTTCACGATGCCGCCGCGCGCGGTGTTCACGACGATGGTGCCGTCGCGCATGGCGTCGAACTCGGCCCGGTCGATCAGGGGGCGGTCGGATTTCGGCGCGGAGACGGAAACAACATCCGCCCAGGCCAGGGCCTCGTGCAGGTCGGGGGCAGGTTGTACCGGACCTTCGGGCCAGTTTTCGGCCGTGATGTACGGGTCATGGGCGCGGATGGTCATGCCGAAACCGGCCATCATGTTTGCGGTGTGCCGACCGATGCGGCCAAAGCCCAGAATGAGCAGATTGCGTCCGCGCAAGTCCTGAGATTCGAGGCTGTTGCGCCATTTCCAGGGGCCGTGGCGTACGGAGGCGTCGGCGCGCAGGACGCGTTTGGAAGCGGCCAGGATCATCATGCAGGCGTGCTCGGCCACGGAGTAGGAATTGACGTCACCGCAGACCATGAGCGGAATGCCACGGGCGTTCAGGGCCGGGACATCAACCGCGTCATAGCCCACGCCGTGGCGGCAGACGATGGCGAGCTTGCCCGCCCGTGCCAGCGTTTCGGCGCTCAGGGGCTGGGTGCGGATGATGAGTGCGTCGGCCCCGTCCACGAAGGGCGCGTAGCTTTCCTCGGTGATGTCGGGAATATGGTGGACCGTATGCCCGGCGTCCTTCAGAAGGGTCTGGCCGGACGGGTGCATGTTGCCGGCAACCAGGACATGGGGCATCGGTATTTTTCCTTTTCCAGCCGGTGGGTTGGTGATCGGCATTTGAGCCGGGGCGGGGTCGGTTGTAAGACGATGTCAGGGCATTGAAAAGGCCGGGGTTGCGGCCCCGGGCAATTGGAAGGGGGAGGTAGTTTCATGAACCGGATTGACGGAAAAATTGCCGTAGTGACGGGCGGCACGCAGGGTCTGGGACGGGCCATTGCACGGGCGTTTGCCGCCGCCGGGGCGGCGGGCATTGTCCTTGTGGGGCGGGGTCTGGAGAAGGGTCAGGCCGTTGCGGAGGAGATCCACGGCGAATTTGGCACTGACGTGCGGATGGTGGCCGCGGATCTGGGTAAGATGGCGGATGTTCGCCGGATCATGGCTGAGACGGATGCGGCGTTTGGACGGGTGGATATTCTGGTCAATGCGGCGGGGCTGACGGACCGGGGGAACATCCTGAACACGTCGGAGGAGCTGTTTGACCGGATGATTGCGGTCAATACGCGGGCGCCGTTTTTCCTGATCCAGGATGCGGCGAAAGTGATGATCCGGGAAGGGATCGAGGGGCGGATCGTGTCCATCGGGTCCATGTCGGAACTGGCGGGGCAGCCGTTTCTGGCGCCCTATTCGACCTCCAAGGGGGCGCTGGCGACGCTGACGCGGAATACGGCGTTCGCGCTGATGCGCAACCGGATCCATGTCAATCAGCTCTCGATTGGCTGGATGAATTCCGACCATGAGCGAAAGCTTGTGGAGAGCGAGACGGGTGATCCGGGCTTCATCGACCGGGCGGCGGCAGGCAAGCCGTTTGGGCGAATACTCGATCCGGACGAGGTGGCGAAGGCGGTTTTGTGGATGTGCTCGGAGGACAGCGGCATGATGACCGGGTCGGTGGTGAATTTCGACCAGTCGGTCTGGGGCGGGTATGACGACGCGCCGGTGCCGGAGGTGGCGCTGGATCTGCCCTGAGCCAGGGAACCGGGGGTGATGGGCCGAAGTTATCTTTCTGATGGCATTACACATCTGGTGTTCGGACTAACATATGTTAGGAACGGGCGAGGGTGGTGGACCCGACCGGAGCATCGCAGACAATGACGGATGACGCATTCCCGCTGACGCGGCGGTTCCTTCAGGGCCGCTCGCGCGACGCGCTCGACGCGCGGGAGCGGGGCGTGCTTGAGGGTCTGATCCAACGGGTGGAGCGCTTTACCGAGCCGGTGACGATCCTGGAGCGCGGGGCGGTTCTGGACCAGAGCACGATCCTGATCGAGGGCACCGTGGCGAGGGTGATCCATGAGGGCGGGCGGCGGCATATTGTGGCGCTGCATGTGCCCGGCGACTTCGTTGACCTGCATGCCTATGCGCTGAAACGGCTGGACCATGACGTGGTCTCCATCGGCACGGTTCAGGTGGGATACGCGCCCCATGCGGCGATTGATGATGTTCTGGCGACGGAGCCGAATTTGGCGCGGATGCTGTGGTATTCAACGCTTCTGGATGCGGCGATGCACCGGGAATGGATCATGAAACTGGAGCATCTGAGCGCGGATGGGCGGCTGGCGCATCTGATCGCGGAACTGTGGCAGAGGCTCTCGTTTGTGGACCTGGCCGGCGAGAGCGGGTTTGCGCTGCCGCTGACGCAGCAGGAGCTGGCGGATGCCTGCGGAACGACCTCAATTCACATGAACCGGACCGTGCGCAAGCTGCGCGAGGCGGGGGTTGTGGACATCTCGCGCGGGCAGGTGACGGTGATCGACCGGGAGGAACTGGCACGGATCGGGGCGTTCGATCCGGCGTATCTGTACGGCCAGGGTCCGCTGAAGCTGACATAGGCTATTGACTCCGCATAAATAAAACTAACTTGTGATTAGTATGGATGACGCGGGGGAGCCGCGGTCGTCCTTAAATGATGCGTGGTCCGCGACGGTCGGGTCATCGACAGGGGATGGAAACCTGATGAGCGTTCACGAGGAAAGCCTTGATCTCGCGCTGGATTTCGCGGGACTGGGGCGGTGGGAATACGATCCGGCCACGAAGAAGCAGGTCCTCGACCGGCGCTGCCGGATGCTGTTCGAGGTGAGCGAGGCTGAGGCCCAGGAGTTCGACAACACGTTTGCTCTGGTGCATCCCGATGATCAGGAGGACCTGAAGCGCGGGGTGGCGGCCATTCTGACCGAGGGTCAGGAGTTTCATCACAGGTTTCGGGTGCGGCGGAAGGCCGGGGGCTACAAATGGCTGCGCGGCATGGGGCGGCTGGTGAATAATGGCGGGCGGCCCAAACTGATCGGTGTGAGCCTCGACGTGACGGTTGAGGAGGAACTGCTGAGGGAGCGGGAACTGCATCTGGCGGAGATGAACCACCGGATCAAGAACATGTTCGCGATCGTGTCGGCCATGATTTCCAACGCCAACCGCGAGAGTGAAACGCGCGAGGACATGGTGTCGAACCTGCGCGGGCGGGTGTCGGCGCTGGACCGGGCGCATTCGCTGATGCTGCGCACGGATGTGACGCAGCCGGTTGGGTTGCGGCAGGTGCTGGAGTGTATCCTGGCGCCGGCACGGGGCGGGCAGGAGATCTCGCTGGAGGGGGATGACGTGATGATCCCCACGCGGCTTCTGATCCCGCTGGTTCTGATTGTGCATGAATGGGTGACCAATTCGGCCAAATATGGCGCGCTGCACGGGGATGATGGTGTGATCGAGGTGCGCTGGAGCAGTGATGGCGGCTTTGTGCGGGTGATCTGGCGAGAGAAGGTCGAGGTGCATGACCCGAACCCTGAGCCGGGTTTTGGCTCGCGGCTGATCCAGGCGTCGCTGTTGCAGCTGGGCGCGGAAAAGACTCGGAACTACGCGGATGGCTGGCTGACGATTGACATGACCCTGCCGCTTTGTGAGGGCGTGGAGGCGGTCTGAAGCGCGCCGGGCGGGGGTGTCTCACGCAGGTTTGATGCCACCGGGGGTCAATGCCGCAATGCAATATTTGCATGGCTAAAGTGTTGTGCGATCGCAGCATAAACTCTATGTTCAGTCTCAGAGATTGGTTCTACCTCCTCCCAGAGCCAATCGATACTAAAGGCGGCATCCACCTCCTCCCGGGTGCCGCCTTTATTTTTTTCCTGACATTGTGATTTTGGTTTGCGCGCGGGTGCCGTGGCGGATTTGCGTTTTGCGCCGGGTGTTTATGACGGAAATGTGACACGGGGCGTGGAGCGCGTTCCTTGCGCGGGCGCGTCGGTGCACCTGCCGTTTCCTGCTGAACGTGTCGTTGGGTGTGTGTGGCATGTGCCGGGGCCGGACCAGGTGGCCTGGGGCAGGCGTTGGTATGTTGCGCCTGCGTAATGAATTTCGCGCCTGCGGTTAGGCCGGTCGGTGTTTGGGTTTCCGGATGAGGATGGCCCAGATGAAGATGGCGGTGAGGACCAGGAAAAACAGGCTGTCGGGGCTGGTCAGGAAGATCATCGGGTTGCCGTCGTTCAGGGACAGGGCGCGGCGCAGGTACTGTTCGAGGTCGGGGCCGAGGATGAAACCGAGCAGCATGGAGACCGTCGAGTAGTTCTGCTTGCGCATGAAATAGGCGAGCACGCCGAAGACCACCGCCAGCGACATCTGGAAGATGGAGTAGGTGGCGACGTAGCTGCCCACCAGGGCCACGACCGCGATGCCGGTGTAGAGCAGGCCCTTGGGGATGGAGACGATCTTCACGAAGTAGGGGCCGAAGAGCCAGAGGGTCAGCGGAATCAGGATCAGCGCCGAGAAGAAGAGCGAGCCGAGCATGGGGCCGAGCAGGTCCGCCTGGTTTTCCAGAAGGCGGGGTCCGGGCTGAAGGCCGTTGATGACGAGGACGCCCAGAACGATGGCCGTGGTGGGGTCGCCGGGGATACCGAACATCAGCATTGGGACGAAGGCGCCGCCACACATGGAGTTGTTGGCGGCCTCGGCGGCGGCGATGCCCTCGCGGCTGCCGTGGCCGTATTCCTCCGGTTTTTTGGAGGAGGAGCGGGCCATGGCGTAGGAGACGAACGCGGCCATGGAACCGCCCGCGCCGGGCAAAATGCCGATGCCGTAGCCGATGAAGGCGGAACGGATATAGGCGATCAGGCCGATCTCGCGGATCTCGGACAGGGGCGGGATGAAGTCGCGGCGGCGGATGACAACCTTTTTGGCTTTTTCAAGGGTGGAGCCGAGATTGTCCTTCCACGATTCCGACTGCATCAGAACCTCGGAAATGGCGAAGGCGCCGATCACGATGGGCATGATGTCGATGCCTTCCACCAGGGTCTCGGTGCCGAAGTTGAAGCGGGGGATGGGCTGAAGGACGTCGATGCCGACGGTGGCGATCATGATGCCGAGAAGAGTGGCGACGAAGCCCTTGGCAATGTTCGATTTATCGACGATCACGATGACGACCAGCGCGAAGAGGACGAGGGAGAACTTGCCCGGTGTGCGGATGAGCAGGGAGATCTCGGCGGCAACCGGCATGAAAGCCATCAGAAGCACGGCGCCGATGGTGCCGCCGATGATGGAGCCGATGGCGGCGTGGCCGAGCGCGTTGGCGCCAAACCCCTTGTTCACCAGCTTGTTACCCTCGACGGCTGTCATCATGGATGAGGGTGCGCCGGGGATGTTGATGGTGGTTGCGGTGATGGAGCCGGAATACATGCCGGCCATGAAGATCGAGGCGCACATCACGAGCGCCGGGACCACGTCGATGGTGTAGGTGATGGGCAGCAGCAGGGCGATGGCGAGCACGGATGTGAGGCCCGGCATGGCGCCAAAGAAAGTGCCGATCAGGAAGCCCGCGACCATGAAGGCGATGACCTTTGGATCGAGCAGCGCGGACATGCCGCCGAGTACGTCAACGAAGATATCCATCAGAGAAAGCCCTGGGTCAGCGATGGCAGGCGCACCCCGAATATGCCTGCGAAAAGGCCGTAGAAGGCGGCGGTGACGCCGATGGCGGCGGCCGCGAAATGGAGGGGTTTGCCGGTCTGGAAGCGGAAGATCAGGAACAGCGCGGAGCTGAAGGCCAGGGTCGCGAGGGTGTAGCCGAGCGGGCGGAAGAGGGCAATGTAGCCCGCCGTGGCGATGATTACGAAGAGGGGCCGGATGAGTTCACGGACCGGGCCGTCCGCCGTGGGGTTTCGAAGCTCGGAGAACAGCACGACCGCGAGGGCCACATACATCAGCAGCGCCACGAGGATGGGCATTGAGCGGGGGCTCATTTCGCCGGGCTGGGCGAACTGGGTGCGGATGTCGAAGGCCGCCGCGAGATAGATGGATGTGACGATCAGCAGAAACAGGGGGAGCAGGACGCCGGTCCTGATGAGCGGTGCGCGTTCGGCCATTGGGTGTCTCCTGCGGGTACGGCACCGGAGAGTGACCTCCGGTGCCGCGCCGTTTTTTGGACCTGGGTGGGATTACTGGCTGAGAACGCCGCTTTCGACCAGGGCGTCCATCTCGGTGAAGAGACCCTGTGCGGTTTCCCCGGCCCAGGTGTCGAGCTCCTCACCCGCGAGCCAGTTGGGGGTCACGCCGATGGTGGCGAGCCAGTCCTGGAACTCGTCTGAGTTGTAGGCGGTCTCGTAGGCCGTCTCGATATGGGCGACCACGTCCTCCGGCGTGCCGGCGGGGGCCGCGATGACGATGAAGGATCCGTTCAGCAGGTCAACACCGGCCTCGGGTGCGGTGGGCACGTCGTAGGTCGGGTTTTTGGCGTCGGAGAACTCAACGATACCGCGGGCGGTTCCGTCCTCAATCAGGTTGGCGAAGTCGCCGAGCGAGGTCAGGACCACGTCGACCTCATCGGAGAGCAGGGCCTCTTTCTGCGGTGCGGCGCCGCCGGGGTAGGAGACGACTTTGAATTCGGCACCGGTGATGTTCTGAAGCTGCAGAAGTGTCAGGTGGACGCGACCGCCGAGGTTCTGGACGCCGACGCGGACCTGGCCGGGATCGGCCTTCGCCGCCTCAACGAGATCGTCGAGGGTCTGGTAGTCGGAATTGGCGTCAACGATGATCGCGTCGGCCTCGCTGGTGATGCGGGCGATCAGGTCGAGTTTTTCCATTTTGTAGCTCGGGAGCATGCCCTGCCACGGGACGGTGACGACGCTGTCATAGGTCAGCGCGCCGAGGGTGTAGCCGTCGGGTTTGGCGCTCATCACCTGGCCTACGCCGGTGGCGGAGACGCCGCCCTCGATGTTTTCGACGTAGATGGTGCCGCCGAAGTTTTCCTCGGCCAGGGACGTGACCTTGCGGACGATGCCGTCGGTGCCGCCGCCCGCGCCCCAGGGCACGACCATGCGCACGTCGCGCTCCGGGTAGTCGGCCAGTGCGGCCAGGGGAACGAGGGCCGTGGTCATCACGGCGGCTGCGCCGATAAGGGTGCGTTTCATCATGTGTCTCCTCCAAGACTGGTGGCGGCTGGTCCCGCCCTGAACTGTTGTGGCCGGGCGCTCCGGCCCGTGTCATCGGGGGGTTGTGAGGTTTTCACCGGCCCCGGAATGTCGGTTGCTGTTGCGTCGCCAGCAACTGATACATTACTATATGACTTGCGATGAAGCTGGCAAGCCTCTTTCATGGCGGTTGGCCTAAACTTTATAAAGCGTTGAAAAACAGAGGAGAAACGACTTGATCTACGATCACCGGACCTACACCTGCCGTCCTGGAACGATTCAGAAGCACTTCAAACTTTACGGTGAGCATGGCTATGACGTGCAGCGTCGGCATCTTGGGGAGCCGGTGGTTTACGGCCATGTCGAAACGGGCGACGTCAACTCGTATGTGCATATCTGGGCCTATGAGGATGCCGCCGACCGCGCGAAAAAACGCGCGGCCCTCAATGCCGATCCGGAGTGGAAGGCGTATCTGGCCAGGAGCGCGGAGGCCGGTTACCTGGTGTCCCAGGTCAACCAGATCATGGTGCCCACGCCGTTCTACAAACCCGCTTCCTGAGCCCTCAGTCCGCGGGCAGGTCCATGCGGCCGGTGAGGAAATCGAGCTCGGCGAGGTCGGTTTCCGTCAGCCGGGGGCCGGGGGTGCGCAGGGCGTTTGAGGCCAGCGCACCGCGGCGGCGCATCATCTCCTTGCGGATGGCGATGCCCCACTGGCCCTGGGCCTCGTGTTTCAGGAGCGGCAGGAACCGGTTGAAGAGGTCGTGGGCGCCGGCGCGGTCGCCCGCGGTCATCAGGTCATACACGCCCGAGAGCATTTCGGGGTAGGAAAACCCGGCCATGGGACCGTCCGCGCCACGTTCCATTTCCTGGATCAGGTACTGGCCGTTATTGCCGGTCAGGATGCGCACGGGTCTTGTCAGCTCGGCCCGCAGGCGGGTGATTTTTGTGGGGGAGGGGAAGTCCTCCTCCTTGATGACGGCGATCTGGGGGAAGGCGTTCAGGAGCCGGTCGATGGCGGGCACGGACATGACGACGCCGGAGGAGGCGGGGAAGTCCTGGAGCACGGTGGGCACGTCGCCGGTGCGTTCAAACACGGTGTCGAAATAGCGCAGCAGGTCCTCATCGGTGCGGACGCTGCCGGGTGGGCAGATCATCACGGCGTCGCTGCCCTCGGCCATGACCTGGGCCGTGACCTCGACAAGGGTGGCGAGGTTGGGGCTGGAGACGCCGGCGATGATGCGGTGGCCGCCCGCGGCTTTTACGTAGCGGGAGGCGACGGCGACGGTTTCATCGACGGTGAGTTTTTGCGCCTCGCCGGAGACGCCGAGGACGGTCAGGCCCTGCGCCCCGTGGCGGTAGTAGAAGGCCGAGAGGCTGTCGATGCTGTCGTAATCGACGGCGCCGTCATCGGTGAACGGGGTTTGGGCGACGACGTGCAGGCCTTTGGTGTCTGAGAGCATGGGTCCTCCGTTCGCGGCCTGGTGGGTCGCGGTGTTGTTGTGTCAGGTTTTTGGTTGGGGGCGCGGGGCCCGTCAGGCGAAATAGTCCTTGTGGCGGTTGCGGAATTCGTCCGCCCAGCCGGTTGGTTTGTGGGTGTGGGTGCGGATCTCGTGCACGGCCAGTTCGGCGTCGCCTTCCTCGATGGCCGCGACGATGCGTTCATGGCCGTCGATGATGCCGTTCAGGCGTCCGTCGGAATGGGTCTGGAGCCTGCGGACGCGGTCGAGATCGCCGGTGCGGGAGCGCAGGAGCGCGTGCAGGTTGGTGTGGCCCACGGCCTCGAACATGAGGAAATGGAAATACTCGTCAAGTTCCTGGAAGCGGCGCAGCTGGTCCGCGTGGGGGGCGACGTCCTTTTGCAGAGCGATGACGGTGCGGAGTTTTGCGAGGGTTTCCGGGTCGGGCGCGGCGGCGAGTTTGGCGCCAACCTCCGACTCGAGAGCCTGGCGGAGGAACAGGGCCTCGCCAATGCGCTCCATGTTGATGCGGGTGACCAGGGTGCGGGACTGCGGATAGATGCGGATCAGACCGTCCTGGTCGAGCTTCTGCATGGCGTCGCGCAGGGGGGTTTGGCTGACCTCATATTCGCGGGCCAGTTCGGCGCGGGTCAGGGCGGTGCCGGGGGGAAGTTCGAGCGAAAGGATGCGCTGACGCAGGTCGTCGTAGATGCGTGATGAGGCCATCGTGCGGCCCATCGGGTTGTCTATTCGCATCATGTCGAGTGCGGCGTTCATTGGTTTTTCCATCCCTGCGTCCTGACCTGTCCTGTCGGTTCCTGACAGGAAACCGCATTTTGGGTCCGGTTGACCATACTCATAAACTAAAATATTAGTGCATGACAAGTCTTGCGGCGCCCGGTATACCACCATGCCGGTCCGGACAGGTGACGTCTGCCGCGCGGTTTTGATGGAGAATCCGCGTGGACGGAGTTGGGCGGGGCCGGGGCACGGGCGTTGTGCCGGTCGGAAAATAATCAAGTGATGTCAGCCGACTGGCGGGCACATTTCAGGAGTGAGGAGAACAACACATGATCGCACCCGTCGAGTTGCGCGAAATTATCCGGCACGGGCTGCTGTCCTTTCCGGTGACGCCGTTTGATGCCGAGGACCGTTTTGCGCCGAAACCGTTTCAGGCGCATCTGGAGTGGCTGAAACCCCATAAGGTTGCGGGTCTGATCGTGGCGGGCGGCACTGGCGAGATGTTTTCGCTGACCCCCGGTGAGATCGTGAGCGTTGTTAAGGTGGCGCGCGAAGTGGCCGGGGACGGGCCGGTGATCGCGGGCTGTGGCTATGGCGTGCGCGTGGCCTGTGATCTGGCGCGGGAGATCGAGGCCGCGGGTGGTGACGGTATTCTGCTGCTGCCGCACTACCTGACGGAAGGGCCGCAGGAAGGTGTGGCGAACCGTATCCGGGCCGTCTGTAAGGCGACGAATATGGCGGTGATTGTCTACAACCGTGGGCAGGCCCGGGTGTCGGCGGAGACGCTGGAGCAGCTGGCCGATGAGTGTCCGAACCTGATCGGGTTCAAGGACGGGACCGGTGACATTGATACGGTGCGGCGGGTGACCGTGAAACTGGGCGACCGGCTGTCCTATATTGGCGGGATGCCGACCCATGAGCTTTTCGCGCAGGCCTATCGCGGGGCGGGGATGCCGACCTATTCCTCGGCGGTGTTCAACTTCGTGCCGGAGACCGCGCTGGAGTTTCATGGGGCGTTCCTGGCCGGGGATGACGCGAAATGTGAGCGGATGCTTCAGGAGTTCTACTACCCGTTTGCGAAAATTCGCGACCGGTGTCCGGGGTATGCGGTTTCGGCCATCAAGGCGGGCGTGGCCCTGCGCGGGTTTGAGACGGGGCATGTGCGCGCGCCGCTGACCGACCTTACGGATGAGGAACGGGAGATGATGCGGGACCTGATCGCGGACCGTAACTAGGCTGCACCGGTCCGGTCGTTGGATTGATCCGATGGCCGGACAGGCGCTCGACAATTTTGCCCGGATGGTGTGACAGTGTCCGCACAAAAGGCGTGCCTCGCGGATGGACCGGACAGAGGCATATGAGGGAGGAATTCAGAGTGGGTGTTCAGAAACGTACGGGCGGTCAGGTTCTGGTGGATCAGCTGCTGATCCATGGGGCGGACCGGGCATTTTGCGTGCCGGGGGAGAGCTATCTTGAGGTGCTCGACGCGCTGCATGACGTGCGTGACCGGTTCACACTCTATAATGCGCGCCATGAGGCGGGGGCCGCGGATATGGCGGAGGCCTATGGCAAGCTGACGGGCCAGCCGGGCATTTGCATGGTGACGCGGGGGCCGGGGGCCTGTCAGGCGGCGGTGGGCGTGCATATCGCCCAGCAGGATTCGACGCCGATGATTTTGCTGGTCGGCCAGGTGGGCCGGGACACGATGGACCGCGAAAGCTTCCAGGAAGTGGATTACCGGCAGATGTTTGGCACGGTGGCTAAATGGGCCGCGCAGATTGATGACGCGGCGCGGGTGCCGGAATACATGGCGCGGGCGTTTCGGGTGGCGACCTCCGGACGGCCGGGGCCGGTGGTTCTGGCGCTGCCGGAGGACATGTTGACGGATGTTGTGTCGGTTGAGGACGCGAAGCCCTATGTGCCGAATGTGCCCGCCCTGACAGCGGAGGATGCGGGTTCGGTGATGGAGGCCCTGGCTCAGGCGGAGAAACCGCTGGTGCTGGTCGGTGGGCCGGGCTGGAGCGATGGGGGCGCGGCGGATCTGCTGGCCTTTGCGGAGGCCAATGCCCTGCCGGTTGCCACGAGTTTCAGGCGGCAGGATCTGATTGAGAACCGGTCGGAATACTACGTGGGTGATTTCGGGACCGGTGTGGCGCCGAGCCTGGTGAAGCGGCTGGCGGAGGCGGATCTGCTGCTGGTGATTGGGGCACGGCTGGGCGAGATTACCACGAAGACCTATTCGACCCTGTCGGTGCCGACGCCTGCGCAGACACTGGTGCATATCCATGTGGATGCCAATGAGATCGGGCGGGTCTATTCGCCCGCGTTTGCGGCGGTGTCCGGGCCGGATGCGGCGGTGCGGGCCCTGCGGAACGCGGAGCCGGTGGAGCGCGACGGCGCGTGGTGCAATACGCTGCGGGAGGAATACCTGGCGGACAGTGAGCCGCCGCCCCATGATCATCCGCTCGATATGGGCCAGGCCATGGCGGATGTGCGGGACATGATCCCGGAGGATGCGGTGATCACGCTTGATGCGGGCAACCACACGGGCTGGGCGCAGCGGTTTTTGCGCTATGGACGGCCGGGGCGGCAGATCGGATCGACCTGTGGCTCGATGGGTTATGCGGTACCCGCGGCCGTGGCGGCGTCGCTCGTGGATCCGAAGCGGCAGGCGATCGGGTTTGTCGGGGATGGCGGTTTCATGATGAGCGGGATGGAGATTGCCACCGCCGTTCAGCACGGGGGTCGACCGATCATTTTGCTATTTAACAACCGGATTTACGGGACGATCCGAATGCATCAGGAGAGGGAGCATCCGGAGCGGGTTTCGGGTACGGATATTGTCACCAGCGACTTCGGGCAAATCGCCAGGGGGCTGGGTGCCGCGCATCAGTGCATCACGCGGACGGAGGAATTCAAACCGGCCCTGCTGGCGGCGTTTAAGCATGACGGACCGACGGTTCTGGAGCTGATGACCGACCCGGAGCAGATCTCGACACGAACGACGATTTCGAAACTGCGGGGCGGCTGAGGCGCGTAAATTCCGGGCAGGTGTGAAGATTTTCAAGCCTTTGTGCCGGGAGGCTCTTGCATTGTTGTGAAAGACTTTGAAAATGGAATGCCATATTCCATGCGTGTCTTTTCTTAAGGTGTAGAGTGGCTGAAAATCCGGACGGGAGGGCGGGCGGGGAGCCGACCGCCATTGCGCAATGGGTCGCGGGAATTTTGCGCGACCGTATCGTGAAGGGCGTCCTGTCGCCCGGGTCGCGGATCGTGGAGCGGCGGATTTCGGCGGAATTTGACGTGTCGCGGACGCCGGTGCGGGAGGCTTTGAAGCTGATTGAGGCGGATGGGCTGATCGTGATTTCGCGCAATCGCGGGGCGCAGGTTTTACAGTACGAGCCCCAGGAGGCGCGGGAGCTGTTTGATGTGATCGCGGCGATTGAGAGCCTGGCGGCGGAGCGGCTGGCCGGGTCGATCAGCGATGCGGTTCTCGATGAGCTGGAGGAGCTGCATGACCGGATGCTGACCTATCACAAGGTCGGCAACCATACGGATTATTTCGACACGAATTCCGAGATCCACGACCATATAATAGCGAGCTGCGGCAATCCGATTTTGTTGGAGACGCATACGCGGCTGATGGGCCGGGCGCGGCGGGGGCGGTTTTTGGCGATCATGCAGCCCGCGCGTCTGACCGAGGCGGTGGCGGAGCATGAGGAGATGATGGCGGCGCTGCGTGCGCGCGATCCCGAACGCGCGGCACGCATCTGGCGGCAGCATCTTTTGCATACGGGGGAGACGGTGGCCTCCCTCCTTGAGGCGAATGCCGCGATGGCGGGCTAGGACGCGGCCCGCGCCCAGAGTTTTTGGGCGGTGGCGTGGGCCTCGGTGATGACGTCCTCCATGTTGACGCGGGTGGGTCGGCGGTCGCGGATGAGCCATTCTCCCTGGACCATGACGTTGGTGACATTGGCGGCGGAGCCGGAATGGGCCACGATACCGAAGCCGTCCAGGACCGGGTGCAGGTTGGGGGCAAGCGGGTCGAGCAGGATCAGGTCGGCGGGGTCGCCCACGCGGAGCATTCCGGTGGCGTCGTGACCTTTGAGGGCCTGCGCCCCGGCGGTGGTGGCCCAGCCGAAGACTTCCCTGGCGTTGAAATCGAAGGACATTCCGGCGCGCCAGCGGGCGGTGGCGAGGCTCATGCGCATGGCCTCGAACATGTCGGCGGATTTTGTGTCGGTGCAGAGCGTGATGCGGGCGGCGGCGCAGAAAGAGGCGTTGCCGATGGGGGCGTGGGCGACAACGGCGTTGGCCTGACCGAAGCGGGATATGTCGCTGTCGCTCATGAAGATGCAGTGGGCGGCGATGAGGTCGGGGGAGAGCAGACCGAGATCGTCAAGGAATTCGGTGGGGGTCATGCCCTCACGGGCGATGAGCTGGTCGACTTCCCATTGGGACTGGCTGAGATGGGTGTGGACCTGTTTGCCGGTTTTCGCCGCGATGTCGCGCATTTCGGTGAAGATGTCGCGGGAGCAGCTGTCGGGTGCGTGGGGGGCGAGGATGGTGGAGATGCGGTCGTGGCCGTCCCATTTTTCGATGACGTCCAGTGCGGCGCGGAGGGTTTCATCGCCGAGGGTCGTGTCGCGTTCAAAGCGGCCTTCGGCCAGTGCGGCGGTGTCCATGTCCATGACGCGGCCGCCGATCATGGCGCGCAGACCGAACTCGTCGGCGGCCTGGGCGAGCGCCTCGGGGCAGCGGTAGTAATCGACGATGGTCGTGGCCCCGGCGCAGAGCATTTCCATGACGCCGAGACGGGCGAGGGCGAGCGTGTCCTCCTCAGACAGCCAATGCCCCTGTGGGACGCCGGGGATGTAGGCGGGGGCGAAGCCTTTGTCCTCGACCATGCCGCGCACGATCATCAGGGGGGAGTGGTTGTGGGTGTTCACGAGACCGGGCAGGCAGAGGGCCCCCCTGGCATCCATTTCCGCGTCACCGTCGTTGCGGGCGAGGGAGCGTCCGATTTCGGTGATGGTTCCCGCGTCATCAATCCGGAGGTCCGTTGAGGTTTGGACGTCTGAGTCGGATGTGACGAGCGTGGCGTTTCTCAAATGGAATGCCATTTTTGTTTTCCTTCTGCTTTGAAATGAGGCAACCGGCCTGGGCGGGTGCCTCATTTTTGAATTCAACCCGGTTTTATTGACGATTCTGCCCGTCCGGGGTCGCATATCGGGGCTCAAAATGAGCTAACTCAAATGGCATTCCATTTTCAAGTCGGCATTAGAATCGGCCAAGGACAACCGCTAACCACTCCCTGACAGGACCAAGAGGAACGTCATGACACGCTTGCTTTCCAACGGCACCTCCCGCCGAAATTTTCTCAAGACCTCAACCATTGCCGCGGCGGGAACGCTCGCCGCTCCGTCGATTTTGCGCGCCCAGTCCAGCGAGATCGTGATCGGCTGTGCCGGGTCCCACACGGCCTGGATGGAGCAGATCGTGACGCCGCACATGAAGGAGGCGATTGGGGCCGACATTCTGTTTGAGGGCACCAAGTCGTCGGTGAACCTCGAGAAAATGGCGTCGAACGCCGACGCGCCGTACCTGTCCGTGGTGCAGATGGACGACCCGGTGATGATCCAGGCGGTTGAGGCGGATCTTCTGACGCCGATCACGCCGGACGCGGTGGGCAACATGACCGATCTGCGCGGGGACGCGGTGCATATGGACGGCATGTGGTGCAACTACGTGCAGCCCTGGGCGGGCGTGGCCTACAACACCGATTTCTCCGAGGGCGTGCCCTCCTGGGAGGCGCTGTGGGATCCGCAGAATGCGGGTCAGGTGATCATCCCGTCGCTGCAGAACACGGAAGGCATGTGGACGCTGTTCGTGGCGGCGATGCTGGGATCGGGCAAGCCTTTCTCCGAAGCGCAGTACGAGATTGAGGCGGCCTTCGCGAAGCTCGAGGAACTGAAACCCAACCTGCTGTCGGTTTATACGACCATGAGCCAGGCGTTTAACCTGCTGGAGCAGGGCGAGATTTCGATGCTCTCGGGCAACTTCTCTTCCTACACGCTGCCGCGCAAGAACGAGGGTGTGCCGGTTGATCTGGCCGCTCCGTCGGAAGGCATTTTCGCGATGCCCTCGGGTATCTGTCTCGTGAAGGGCGGGCCGAACCCGGAGCTGGCGCAGGCTTACGTGAACGAGATGCTCGGGCCGAAGATGCAGGCGGAGATTGCCGATTTCGCCTCCTCCGTGCCGGCCAACACCACGGTGACCGCGGGTGCGGTGGTGCCTGAGGGCGTGCCGATTTTCAGCCCGGACTGGGTCTTTGTGGCCGAAAACCGTCGCGAATGGATCGAGCGTTTCGACAAGCTGATGGCGATTTAAGGGCCGGGTGAAGGGACATGACTTTGGAACAGGGCAACTTCCCGCGTCACTATCTTGAGGCCTGGGGCATTGCGAAATCCTTTAAGGGCACCCGGGTCATGTCCGACATGAACTTTCGGGTGGAGCGGGGGGAGCTTGTGTCTCTCCTCGGTCCGTCCGGATGTGGCAAATCGACGCTGTTGCGGATTATCGCGGGGCTTCTTGAGGCCGATGAGGGGGCCGTGGTGCTGGGCGGGCGGGAGATTACCCGCTTTCCGGCGCATAAGCGGAACGTGTCGGTGGTGTTTCAGAACTACGCGCTGTTTCCGCATCTGACCGTGGCCGAGAACGTGGCTTTTGGGCTGCGGGCGCGGGGGATGGCGAAGTCGGCCACGGGTGCGCCGGTCAGTGAGGCCCTGTCGCTGGTGCGGATGACGGAGTTTGCGGACCGGCCGATTTCGGCCCTGTCCGGTGGACAGCAGCAGCGCGTGGCGGTGGCGCGGGCGCTGGTGGTCGGCCCGGATCTTCTGCTGCTCGATGAGCCGTTTTCGGCGCTGGACCGGAAGCTGCGCGAGACGATGCAGGTGGAACTGAAATCGCTTCTGCTCGACCGGGGGATTACGGCGGTGTTCGTGACCCACGACCAGGAAGAAGCGATGGGCGTGTCGGACCGGATCGCGGTGATGAATGCGGGCCGGATTGAGCAGTTTGCCGATCCCTCGACGCTCTATGCCCGTCCTGCCTCGCCGTTCGTGATGGATTTCGTTGGGCTGTCGACGCGGATTTCAGGCCGGGTGCTCGGCTCTGATGCCGGGACGATTGCGGTCGAAACGGCCTATGGGCGGCTGTCGGCGCGCGGTGATGTGGCAGTTGGAAAGGATGTGCTGCTCGGGGTGCGGCCGGAACTCATTGCGGTGGAAGCGGGCGAGAACACGATCGGTGTGCCGCTGACGGATGTGATGGTTCTGGGGTCGAAGACCGTGCTGCACGGGACCGCGCGGGGCGGGGACCGTATCCTGTGTGAACTGCCGGGTATTCGTGGCGGGTTGAAACGCGGTGATGCGGTGACACTTGGCTGGGCGGTGGATGACACACTGGCCTATGAGGTTGCGCCATGACCGCGCGGGTTGACCGGATTGCGCTGCTGGCGGTGCCGGGGCTGGCGTATCTGGCGGTGATTTATGCGTTGCCGCTCCTGATGCTGCTGGCGAAGTCGATCCGCACGGCGGACGGGGTTTCCTTTGCTGAATATGCCGCGTTTTTCTCGGATGAGTACAACATGCGGGTGCTGTGGCGGACGTTGCGGGTGGCGGCGCTGACGACCGTTCTGGCCCTGGTGATTGCCTATCCGACTGCCTTTGCGATGAGCCGGGCGAAGGGGCCGTGGTTGACGGTTTTCCTGGTGGCGATGGTGTTGCCCATGTCGCTGGGCGTGGTGGTCAAGGCGTTCGCGTGGTCGATCCTGTTCCGGGCGAACGGGTTTCTCAACAGCACGTTGCAGTGGATTGGGCTGACCGATGGGCCGGTGCGGATGCTGTTTACCGAGACGGCCCTGGTGGTGGGTGCGGCGAACGTGTTTCTGCCGTTTATGGTGCTGCCGATTTATGCGGTGGTGCGCCAGCTGGACAGCCGGTTGCCCGAGGCCGCGGCCTCGCTGGGGGCTTCGCCGATGTTTCGGTTTTTTAACGTGACGCTGCCCCTGACCCTGCCCGGTGTGGTGGCGGGGTCGGCGTTCACCTTTTCCATGGCGATTTCGATGTATGTGATCCCGTCGCTGATTGTGGGGGAACGTCAGCAGACGATGTCGATGCTGATCGCGCGCAGCTTCCTGTATCTGCGCAATGAGCTGCTGGGGTCGACCATTTCCGCCGTTCTGCTGGCCATCGCGATCTTCGTGGTCGTGTTCTCAAGCTGGCTGGCCCGTCGTCTGGGAGCGCGTCAATGACCCAAACCGATCGCATTTTCCGCGCGCTGAGCTGGATTGTCGGCCTGATCTGCGTGGTTTTTCTGATGCTGCCGATTGTGATTACGGTGGCGGCGTCCTTTACCTCCTCGCCGGTTTACACGCTGCCGCCGCCGGAATGGTCGCTGCGCTGGTATGTCTCGCTTGAGCGTCAGTCGGGGCTTTGGGATGCGGTGCTTCTGTCGCTGAACCTTGCGTTGATCTCGACGCTGATCTCGCTGGTGCTTGGCACGCTTGCGTCCATTGCGGTGACGCGGGGGAATTTCCGGGGGCGGGAGGCGGTTGCGACCTTTGCGGTGTCGCCGCTGATGATGCCGGGGCTGGTTGTGGGTGTGGCGCTGCTTCAGTTCTTTCGTGAGATCGGGCTGAGGGACGCGTATTTCTCGCTGCTGCTGGGGCATATTGTCATCACGCTGCCCTTTGTGATGCGCACGCTGCTGGCCTCGATGAGCGCGTTTGATTTCTCGATGATCGATGCGGCGCGGACGCTGGGGCTGAGCTATCCGAAGGCGATATTGAAGGTGCTCGTGCCCAACCTGGCGCCGGCCTATCTGACCTCGGGACTGTTCGCGTTTCTCGCGTCGATGGACAACTATCCGATTTCGATTTTCCTCACGGATGCGCGCAACAAGACGCTGCCGATCAAGATGCTCCAGTACCTGGAGGAACAGCCGGACCCGTCGCTGGCGGCGATGTCCTCGGGGCTCATTCTGCTGGCGATTGTCGTTTTGGTCTTTGGGGCCCGGACGGTTGGCCTCAACCGCATGATCCAGGGGTGAGGCGATGAGCGACCGGCGTGATTTTAAGGGATATTTCGGGGCGGAGCCCGAACCCTGCTGGCCCGAAGACGCGCAGTTGGCGGTGTCGTTTGTGGTCAATGTCGAGGAGGGCGCGGAGCTGTCCATCGGGGACGGGGATGCGCGCAACGAGAGCGTTTACGAGATCCGTGAGGAGGTGACGGGCGTGCCGGATCTCTGCATGGAGACGCATTTTGCCTATGGCACGCGGCGGGGTTACCAGCGGATTGCGGATGCGTTTGACGTGCATGGGGTCAAGGCCACGTTTTCGACCTGTGGCCGGGTTGCGGAGCGCAGCCCTTGGTTGATGCGCGACATTGTGGCGCGGGGGCATGAGGTCTCCTGTCACGGCTGGCTCTGGGAGCGGCACGCGAACATGACGCGGGTTGAAGAGGCGGCGGTTATCGAGCGGACCCATGCCGCGATTGCGGCGGCGGGGGGTGTGGCGCCTGTAGGCTGGCACACGCGGTCGAGCGCGTCGGTCAATACGCGGGATCTGCTGATTGAACGTGGCGATTTCCTCTATGACAGCGACGTTTACGACGATGACATTCCGAGGATGCAGGGCGGTCACGTCATCCTGCCCTATGCCTTTGACACCAATGACATGCGGTTCTCGCTTGGCGGCGGGTTCGTGCAGGCGCGGGATTTCAGCGACTATGTGATCGGCGCGTTTGAGCGGCTTTACCGCGAGGGTGCGACGGCGGCGCGGATGCTGTCGATTGGGCTGCATCTGCGGCTGATTGGACGGCCGGGGCGGATCAAGGCGCTGGAGGATGTGCTGGCGTATATCTCGCTGCGTCCCGGGGTTTGGATCGCGCCACGCCGGGATATCGCGGCCCGCTGGGCGCAGGTGCATGGGGGCGGGGCATGATGGCCGTCAATCAGCCCGCAACAGTCAAATTCATA
The DNA here is from genome assembly GCF_049800875.1 of Amaricoccus tamworthensis. Lineage (NCBI taxonomy): Bacteria > Pseudomonadati > Pseudomonadota > Alphaproteobacteria > Rhodobacterales > Paracoccaceae > Amaricoccus > Amaricoccus tamworthensis. Next base: position 49,307 of record NZ_JBNAFV010000009.1, read on the forward strand.
TTGGCCGGTCAGGCCCAACAAGAACCGGGAAGGCTCACCTGATGCGTATTCTCCTTGTAAATCCGAACATGACCCAGGGCATGACCGACGCCATGGCGGTGATTGCCCGCCGTGTCGCGGGCACGCGCGCGGAGATTGTGCCGCTGACGGCGACGCGCGGGTTTCCGTATATCGCGTCGCGGGCGGAGGCCCAGATTGCCGGGGGCATCACGCTTGAGATGATCGCGGATCACGTCGACAGCGTGGATGCGGTGGTGATTGCGGCCTTTGGAGATCCGGGTCTTGCCGGGGCGCGGGAGCTGTTTGACCTGCCGGTGGTGGGCATGGCGGAGGCCGCGGTGGTCACGGCCGCAATGATGGGCGAGCGGTATTCGGTTGTGACGTTCTCGCCCGTGATGACGCGGTGGTATGCGGATTGTGTCGCGGATACCGGGCTTGGCTCGAGGTTCACTGGCGTGCGGGCACCGGCGGAGCATGACGTGCGGCTCGACAGCGTGGCGCAGGACATGCGCGGCGATCTGATCGCACTCGCCAACCGCGCGGTGACCGACGATGGCGCGGATGTTGTCATTCTTGGCGGTGCGCCGCTGGCCGGGCTGGCTCCTGAGATTTCCGGTGAGGTTCCCGCGATTGTGGTTGATCCGATCGAGGCGGCGGTGGCGCAGGCGATGATGCTGGCCTCGCTCAATGCTCGATTTGACGGCCGCGCGAGCCGGCCCATTCCCAAACCGTCAGCCGGTCTGTCGCCGGCATTGTCCCGCGTGATTGCCATGGAGGCGCTGCAATGAGTTTTGACACGGTTATCAAAGGTGCGCGGGTTGTGGCGCCGGGCGGTGTTTCGGTCTGTGACATCGGCATTGAGAACGGCGTGATTACCGCGCTTGGCACGTCGCTCGGAGAGGCGGCGGAGGTGATTGACGCGGGCGGTCTGATCGCCATGCCCGGCGGGATCGACAGCCATGTGCATATCGCGCAGCCCTCGGGGCCTGGTGTTGAGATGGCCGATGATTTCACCTCCGCGACCCGGTCGGCGGTGGCGGGGGGCAACACGACGGTTTTGCCGTTTTGTTTGCAGGAGGATGGCCAGACCCTGCGCGAGGCGGTGGCGGCGTATCATGCCAAGGCGGAGGGGAACTGTCACTGCGACGTGTCGTTCCATCTGATCGTGAAGACGGTTGATCCGGTGACGCTGGGCCAGGATCTGCCCGCGCTCATTCATGCAGGGCATACGAGTTTCAAGGTGTTCATGACCTATCGCGGCATGGCGCTGTCCGATCGGGAGATCCTGGAGGTGATGGCCGTGGCGAGGGAGCAGAATGCGCTGGTGATGGTGCATGCGGAAAACGAGGATGCCATCGAGTTTCTGCGCGACAAGGCGGAACGCGAGGGCAACACGGATCCGGCCTATCATGCGCGCACCCGGCCGGTGCCGGTGGAGCGCGAGGCGACGCACCGGGCGATTACGCTGGCCGAGGTTGCGGATGTGCCGCTGACGATTGTGCATGTCTCGAACGGTGAGGCGCTGGAGGAAATCAGGCGGGGCCGGGCGCGGGGGGCGAAGGTGTTTGCCGAGACCTGCCCGCAATATGTCACGCTGACCGCGGATGATCTGGACCGGGCGGGGTTTGACGGGGCGAAATATGTCTGCTCGCCGCCGCCGCGCACCACCGATGACTGGGAGAATATCTGGTCAGGGATCGTTGGGGGGGATTTTGAGCTGTTCTCTTCCGATCACTGCCCGTTCCGGTTTGACGACAGCGCGGGCAAGGACGTGCCCGGGGCGCGAAAGAGTTTCCGTAATATTCCGAACGGTATTCCCGGGGTCGAGACGCGTTTGCCGATTCTGTTCTCTGAGGGGGTGGTGAAGGGGCGGATTTCGCTGGAGCGGTTTGCGGCGATTACGGCGACCAATCATGCGCGGCTCTATGGGCTGAAATCCAAGGGTGCGATCATGGTGGGGATGGATGCGGATATTGTGCTCTGGGACCCGGAGGTGACGCGGCCCATTCAGCAGGCGGATCTGCATCACGGGTCTGACTACACGCCCTGGGAGGGCTTTGAGGTCACGGGCTGGCCGGTGCGGACCATCCTGCGCGGGCGGACGGTGATGGCGGATGGCACGCTGACCGGTGCGCCGGCGGGTGGGCATGTCGCACGTGGCGCGCCGGAGATTTTGCTGTGAGCGTGGACCTGATCGACGGGGCGCGGGTGGGGATGCTGACTCCGTCCTCGAACACGGCGCTGGAACCCTATACTGCGGCGATGTTTGCGCCCTTTGGCGAGGAGGCCTCGGCGCATTTCGGGCGGTTCCGGGTGGTTGAGATTTCCATGTCGGAGGCCTCGCAGACGCAGTTTCAGAACGCGCCGATCCTGGAGGCTGCCGAGCGTCTGGCGGAAGCGAAGCCGCGACTGATTGCGTGGAACGGCACCTCGGCCGCGTGGCTGGGGCTCGATAAGGACCGGGCGCTTTGTGCGGAAATCGAGCGGGTGACGGGTGTTCGGGCGACGTCGACCATGCTGGCCTATGACCGGATTTTGCGGGCGATGGGGGTGAAGCGGCTGGGGCTGGTTACGCCCTATCTTGGCGAGATCCAGTCGCGGATCATCAAGAACTACGCGGCGCAGGGCATTGAGATTGCTGCCGAGGCGCGGTTGGAGGACAGAGGCAACTATTCCTTTGCCACTTATCCGCCCGAACAGGTGGGCGGGATGATCGAGCAGGTGGCGGAGGCGAAACCGGATGCCATCGCGGTTGTCTGCACCAATTTCCGCGGGGCGCCGGTGGCGGAGCGGATTGAGCGGGAGACGGGCGTTCCGGTGCTCGATTCCATTGCCGTGACGGCGGCGCACTGCATGCGTGAGATGGGCCTTAACCCCGCGCGCGTGACCGGTTGGGGCTCGGTGTTCCAGCGCTTTTCAGACCTTCCATGAAACCGACGACAGGGCCGAAACGTGCCCGCAACTCCAGAGAGGACAAGATGACACTTACAGGGACAATGACCGCGACACTGGCGGCAACGACAATTCTGGCGGGTGCCGCTTCGGCGCAGTCGCTGCGCGTGATGGGACAGCCGGTGGCAACCGGGCTGATCCAGTCAAATATCGAGCAACCGTTTTTCGAGAATTTCGCGGAAGAGACCGGGCTTGAAATGTCGGCGGATTATCAGCCGGTGGACGTGACGGGCATTAAGGATACCGAGCAGCTTCGTATTCTGAAGGGTGGTCTGTTTGACATTGTGTCGCTGCGCCTGAGCCAGGTATCGCGGGATGAGCCGACGATTTTGGGTCTCGATCTGGTGGGTCTGAACCCGGATTACGAGACCGGCATGGACACGGTCGAGAAGTTTGCGCCGGCGGTGGATGCGGCGTTGCAGGAGAAGTTCAACACCAAGCTGCTCGGCGTCTGGCCGTTTGGTCCGCAGGTTCTGTTTTGTGAGCCGGAGATTGCGTCTCTCTCGGACCTCAAGGGGCTGAAAGTGCGGGTTTACGACCAGAACCTCGCGAATTTCATTTCGCTGGTGGGGGGCACGCCGGTGCCGCTGTCTTTCCCTGAAGTGCAGCAGTCGCTGGCGCGGGGCGTGGTTGACTGTGCGATCACCGGTCCGTCCTCGGCGAACTCCGCAGGCTGGCCGGAAGTGACGGCCTACATGCTGCCGATTGCGTTCCAGCTGGCCATGAATGGCTATGGCATCAACCTCGATACATGGAACGCGATGTCGGCGGAGGAGCAGGAGAAACTTCAGGCCGGGTTTGACAGCCTGGTTGCGGATATCTGGTCCTATTCCGAGGAGCTGTTCGTGGATGCGGTGTCCTGCAACACCGGTGGGGAGAGCTGTGAGACGGGCACGAAATACGACCTGACCCTGGTTGAGCCGTCGGACGCGGATGTGGAGCTGATCGGGACGGCGGTGACGGATGTATCCTTCCCAGCCTGGCAGGAGACCTGCGACGCGGTCAACGAGGGATGTTCGGCCAAATGGCTGGAAACCGTTGGGACGGCTTACGAATTCTGATCGTAACCTGACCTGCCGCGCCCCTGGATTTGGGGGCGTGGCCTTTGGACCGGAGGCCTGAATGGATCAAATCGCCACATGGATTTCCCGCTGTTTTGGAGCGGCGCTGTTGTTTCTGTCGGGTTTTGTCGCGCTGGAGACGGTGCTGCGAAAACTGCTGAACATGTCGCTTCAGGGGGCGGATGAGCTTGGGGGGTATGTGCTGGCCTTCGGGGCGTCGGCCGCGTTTGTCGTGGCCTTGATCGACCGGGCGCATGTGCGGATTGACGTGCTGCACCAGAAGCTGCCGCAGCGGGTTCAGGCCTGGATTGATTTTGCGGCGGTGCTTTCGCTTGGGCTGCTGGGCGGGTTTTTTCTCTATATCGGCTGGTTCGTCATTCAGGACACGCTGGTCTACGGATCGACGGCGGCCACGCCCTGGGCGACGCCGCTGATCTATCCGCAGTTGGCCTGGTATCTGGGTCTGGCGCTCTTTGCGCTGTGTTCGTTCTGGCTGTCGTTTCGGGCGTTTTACCTCGTGATGGAGGGGCGCATCGGGGATGTGATGCGGGAGTTCAATCCGCGCTCGGCGGAAGAGGAACTTGCCGAGGAACTTGACCAGCTGAGCGGGCGGTAACGGCATGGGTATTGCGGATATTCTGGTGGGCTTCATCGCGATGATGGGCCTGTTGCTGATCGGGTTTCCCGTGGCCGTGGTCATGGTGGTGCTGGGCGTTGTCGGGGGCATGATGCTCTATGGGCCGGTGCTGCTGAAATCCATGGGGCCGGTCTTGTGGGGGGTGTCGAACGAGAATGTTCTGACGGCGATCCCGCTTTTTATTCTGCTCGGTGAGCTGTTGTTGCGGTCGGGGCTGGCGGACCGGATGTATGGTTCTCTGGCCCAGTGGCTGGGGCGGTTGCCGGGGGGATTGCTGCACACAAATATCGGGTCGTGTTCGCTCTTTGCGGCCACATCCGGTTCGTCGGTGGCGACGGCCGCGACGGTTGGCACGGTGGCCCTGCCGGCGCTGGGGGAGCGGGGCTATGCGCCCTCGCGGTCTCTGGGGTCACTTGCGGCGGGCGGGACGCTGGGGATTTTGATCCCGCCGTCGGTCAATCTGCTGATCTATGGCTCGCTTGCCTCGGTTTCGGTGGGGCAGCTGTTCATGGCGGGGATTTTGCCCGGGATCCTGCTGACGCTTTTGTTCATGGCCTATGTGGTGGCGGAGAGCCTGTACCGGCGCTCAAAAGGTTTGCCGGACGCCTCGCGGGTGGAGGAGAAGCTGCCGCTGGCCGAGCGGTTGCGGGGGCTGGTTCATCTGGTGCCTGCGGCGGTGGTTTTTGCGATCGTGATGGGGTCGATTTATCTTGGCATCGCGACGCCGACGGAGAGCGCGGCGCTGGCGGTGCTTGCCGCGCTGGGGTTTGTCTGGCGCGAGGGGAAGCTGAGTTTTGCGTTTCTCGATGTCTGTTTTCGGCAGACGGCCAAGACGACGGGGATGATCCTTCTGATTATTGCGGCGGCGTTTACGCTCAATGTGACGCTGGCGCTTGGCGGGATTACCGGGGTGATTTCCGACTGGGTGGCCGGTTTGGGCCTCGGGCCGACCGGGCTTTTGCTGGCGCTGATGGTGTTTTACCTGATCCTCGGCATGTTCATGGACGTGTTGTCGATGCAGGTTCTGACCATTCCGATTGTGGTGCCGATTGTTGTGGCTGCGGGCATTGATCCGGTCTGGTTCGGTATCTTTGTGGTTTTGATGAGCGAGCTGGGCATGATCACGCCGCCGGTGGGCATGAACCTCTATGTGGTGCAGGGCGTGCGGACGGATAACGGGCCGTTTTCCGATGTGGTTTGGGGCGCGGTGCCCTATGCCCTGCTGATGCTGCTGTTTACTCTGTTGCTGATTGCCGTGCCGGGCATTGCGACATGGCTGCCCGGGAGTGTGATGTGATGATTTGGCAGGATGACTGTACCGCTCTGCTGGCGGGGTTTGCGGAAGGCCGGACGACACCGGTTGCGGTGGCGGAGACGCTGAGCGCGCGGATTGAGGCGCTGGAGCCGAAGCTGAATGCGTACTCCGCGCTGTCGGATACGTTGCTGGAGGAGGCGGAGGCTTCGACGCGGCGATGGGCGGCGGGCGCGCCGAATGGTCCGCTGGATGGCGTGCCGCTGGTTATCAAGGACAACCTGGTGTCGGCGGGACTGCCCGCCGCCTGGGGCAATGCGGAACTGGCGCGGCGGGTGCCCACCCATGACGAGCGGCCGGTGGCAGCGCTGCGACGGGCCGGTGCGCTGGTGGTCGGCAAGGGCAATACGCCGGAATTTGCGGTGGAGGGGTTCACCGACAATCTGACTTTTGGCACCACGCGTAATCCGTTTGATCCGGAGCTGACCCCTGGCGGGTCGTCCGGGGGTGTGGTGTCCGCGATTGCGGCCGGTCTGGCCGCGGCGGGAGCCGGGACAGACGGGGGCGGATCGATCCGGAGACCTGCGGGGTATACGGGGCTCTATGGGCTGAAGCCCGGGATCGGACATGTGCCGCGGGGCGGAGGGCTTGCGCAGGTTCTGCTGGATTTTGAGGTTGTTGGGCCGATGGCGCGGTCGCTGCGCGATTTGCGTCTGCTCGATGCTGTCATGTCCGGGGTGCCGGAGAGCGTTGCGGAGAAGCGGCCCGCGCGTATTCTCTGTGTCGAGATGTTTGAGGGTGCGCCCTGTGATCCGGTCATTCGCGCGGAATTTGCCGACACGGTCGCCGCGCTGTCCTCGGCGGGGCATCAGGTTGAGCTGGGGGCGTTTCCCCATGACCTGTCCGCCTTGAACGCGGTGTGGTCGCGGATTGGGGAGATTGGGCTGGCGTCCTATTTCAAACGCGACCCGGCGGTCGCCGGGGTGGCGGCGCCGAAATACCGCGACATGGCGGAGCGTGGGGCGCAGGTGTCGGCGATGGATTTTTACGCCATTCTGGATGAGGTTTTTGCCCTGCGGCAGGCCGCGCGGGATCTTTGGGGGTATGACGCGATTCTGACGCCCGCGTCGGCGGCGAACCCCTGGCCTGCTGCCGAGAGCCATCCGCCGGCGATTGACGGGCAGGCCGTGGGGCCGCGTGGACATGCGGTTTACACGGGCTGGGTCAATGCGGCGGGTCTGCCCGCGCTTGCCTTTCCCGCGACGGTCGGATCGGGCCTGCCGATCGGGATGCAGATCGTGGGGCGAATGGGGTCGGAACGGGCGCTTATGGACATTGTTGAGCCCGTCGTCGCGCCGTTCCGCTGGCCGGATCTGGCGGTTACGCCAGGGTGACGGCGACGGCGCCGATGCCGTTGATGCTGCCGTGGATTTCCGTGCCCGGGCCAAAATACGGCAGGCCGCAGAGGGAGCCGGTGATGGCGATTTGGCCGGGTTGCAGCCCGCCGCAATGGCTGCCGAGATGCCGAAGCAGCAGGTCGAGATTGGCCAGCGCCGAGCCGCCGGGGACGGTGCAGGGCCCGTCGAGAATGGTCTCGTTGCCAGCGGTCAGGCGGGCCTCCAGCGCGCCGAAATCGGAGCCGTTCCAGGTGGTGAGGCTGTCGCCCTTCACGGAGCCCGCGTTGAGCTGGAAATCGGCGAATTTGTAGCCTGGGTCGGTCGCCGCGGGGCCGGTGAGGCGGGTGTCGACGAGTTCGAGCATGACGCAGGGGTGGAAATAGTCCTGCGGGTTGTCGGGCAGGGCATCGCCGGGCAGCTCGCGTAGTAGCTCAAAGCCCACCTCAAGTTCGATGCCGAGCCGGTCCGCAACCTTGCGGGTGCCCCCGTTCTTCACGGAATAGGCGCTCATCATCGGTGCCAGAACCGGTGGTCCGTCCGGTTGAGCGCCGACCTTGAACCCGGTCACGGCGCCGAGGGTGTCGCAGACCGCGGACTGGATTTTGAGGATCTCGCTGCGCTCCAGAGGGCGGATCTCCGGTTCAAACCGGGTGCCGGCGCGGTGTGCGGCGATGAGGTCCGTGATCAGGTTTTCCATGTCTGGCATGTGGTTCGGTTCCGACGTTCAGGGTTTACGTTTCAAATTGGCCGGGACGATTCCTAGCGTCCGCGCCCCCGGTCCGCCATCGCATAATCGCGGGTTGGTCCGTCAGCCTTGTCGCGGGACGGGGTCGTGGCCTATGACTTGAGGCCGTCCCTGAGCGAAGGAGTGCAAGGCTTGGACCGTGGCAGTTTTGATCTTCGGCTTCTGGGGTATTTCTTTCGCACGGCCCAGGTCGGCAACATCACGCGCGCGGCGGGTGAGCTGAACGTGGCGCAGCCGACGCTCTCAAAGGCGCTGAAGCTTTTGGAGGCGCAGGTTGGTACGCCGCTGCTGGAGCGGCACGCGCACGGGATTACGCTGACGCCGATTGGGCAGCGCCTGGCGGAACATGCGGGCGTGGTAATGGCGCAGGTGCGGGACGCGGCGGATGAGATTGCGCAGCTGCGCGAGGGGCAGGGTGGTCAGGTGACCATCGGGGCCGGGCCGTCCTGGGTGCGGCGGAAACTGCCGGAGGCGATCAGTCGCATATCGGTGCAGCGGCCCGATGTGCGTGTAGAGGTGCAGACGGGATTTGACATTTCGCTGCTCGATGCGCTTACGAGCGGCGCGCTGGATTTCGTCGTGGCGGAACGTCCCCTGGAGGGGGAGAGCGCGAACCTGGAGTTCCGGTTTTTGACCACCGATGATCTGGTCTGCGTCGCACGGCCGGAGCATCCGCTGGCGGGGCGGGAGAACGTTGAGGCGGAGGAGGCGCTGGGGCTGGTCTGGGCTCTGCCGCCGGAGACGACACTGGCGCGGCGCAAGCTCGACGGGCGGGTGATCAGTCTTGGCCTGACGCCGCCGGTTGCCAATGTGGTTTCGGCCTCGCCGACGTTTCTGCTGACCCATGCGACACTGACCGACTGTCTGATTTACACGACCCGGTCGCAGCTGCTGTCGCCGGAGGGGAGCAGGCTGGTGCAGATTGACGTGCCAAAGCTGGTAACGAACCGGGAGGCGGGGATCATTTTCCGCAAGCCGGGGCTTTTGACGCCTGCAGCGCGGGCGGTGGCGGAAGTCCTCATTGAGGAATGCCAGGCTGATCCTTTTAACTGAGGTGCAAACGAGCCATAGCCGTTGGCTATGGAGGCCGGAATTCTTTTCATTTCAGGAATATCTCTCAACCGCGTAACGTCGCCTCAGCGGTGCGCGGAGACACCGGGGCACTACGGTCAATTGGGAGGACTTATGACTTACCACAGAAAACTGTTCACGACGCTTGCGGCCAGTTCGGTTGCGATGACGGCGTCGCTTGCGGCGGCCCAGGAGGCGCCGATTACCATCGTCATCAACCAGTCACCCTGGTTCCCGGGCTTCCAGGCCGTGGTTGAGAAATACGAGGAGGATACCGGCAACACCGTTGAGCTGGACGTGAACCCGTTTGCCGGCAGCCTCGAGAAGCAGCGGACCGCGGTGCGTGCGGATGAGAGCCCGTTTGACCTGCTGATCATGAATGCCGGGTTCTTCGTGGAGTTTTACACGGGCGGGTTCATGCAGCCGCTGACGGACATCGATCCGGATTTCGCTCTGTCGGAGGACATTTACACCTTTGACGACAGCACATGCTGGAATGCGGAGGACAAAACGATCACCTGTGACGGTGGTGATCTTCTGTCGGTGCCGGTCAATCCCAATGTGCTGATCCTGCATTACCGGCAGGACCTTTATGATGAGGCGGGTCTGTCGGTGCCGACGACCTGGGACGAGCTTTATGCCAATGCGCAGGCGCTTCAGACCAACAGCGTCTACGGCATTTCGCAGCGGGGTCAGCGCGGTACGTTTGACGTGACCTATGACGTGTTTCCCTACATCTGGTCCCATGGTGGCGGCATCGTGGATCAGCAGGAGGATGGCAGCTATCAGGTCACGATCAATTCGCCCGGTACGCTGGCGGGGATGGAGACCTACCTGAAACTGGCAAATGACGTGGGCCATCCCTCGACCGCGGGTCAGACCCAGACCAACGTGATCCAGAACATGGCCACGGGTCGGGCGGCGCATATCAATTCGGTGCCGGCGCCGGGGCTGTTTGACGATGACACCAAGTCGATGGTTGTGGGTCAGGTGGGCTATGCACCGCCGCCGGGTACGGCTGAGATCCCGTCCGCCACGCCGCTGGGTCACTGGCTGGCCGGTGTTCCAAAGAACATTGCGGATGACAAAAAGCAGGCGGCTTTGGCCTTCCTGACCTGGTTCCAGACCGATGAGGCGCAGCGGGCCTATGCCGAGGCCGGATCGATGCCGGTGAGCCGTGCGGTTCTGACCTCGGAGATGGCGGATCAGCCGGAATACCGCTGGATGAAGGCGATGGCGGAGGCGCTGCCCAATGCGCGGCTGACCTTTACCTTCCCGGAGGCCACGCAGGTTCTGGCGATCACCGAACTGCGGTTTAACCAGGCGATTGGTGGCGAGATGGACCTCAAGGAGGCGCTCAACACCGCGGCTGACGAGATTACCAGGGTCATGCAGGACGCCGGCTACGACATGCCCGCGCCTGAACCGCTCCAGTAACCTCCCTGGTGGTCGCGGCCTGGTTCGCGGCCACCGAATTTAACGGAGCCCGTCATGAAATCCGATACCTTTTGGCGTCATGCGACGCTGTGGCCCGCGCTTGTCCTGTTTGCGCTGCTGACCATTTTGCCGCTTCTCAAGTTGCTTGCGCTGAGTTTTCACGATGTTGAGTGGGTTGACCGCGAAGCGATCTGGGACTGGGTCGGGTTCGCCAATTACGCCGCCCTGCCGCAGGACAACCTGCTGCGCGCCGGTGCGCTCAACACGCTGATTTTCGCGGTGGTGGCCGTGGCGCTGCAGATGCTGATCGGGTTTATTCTGGCGCTGCTGACGACGCATGTGGTGCGCGGGCGGATTTTTTACCGGACCGTATTCATTCTGCCGATTCTGGTGCCGGGCATTATCATCGGTGCGATCTGGAAGCTGATGTATTCCTATGATTTCGGGGTTCTGAACTCGGTGCTGATGTGGCTGGGGCTTGCGCCGCAGGACTGGCTGGGGAACCCGGATCTGGCGCTTCTGTCGGTGATCATCGTCGATGTCTGGCACTGGACACCGTTTTGTTTTCTGCTGCTGCTCGCGGGGCTTGAGAGCCTGCCGGATGATATTTTTGAGGCGGCGAAGATCGACGGGGCGACGCGCTGGCAGCAGCTGCGCCATATCACGCTGCCGTTGATGCTTCCGACCATTGCGGTGACCTTCGTCTTTCGCATGATCCTGGCCTTCAAGGTGTTTGACGAGATTTACCTGCTGACCGGGGGTGGTCCGGGCACCTCGACCGAGGTGATCAGCTTCACAATCTATCGCCGGTTCTTCACCGAGGATCAGACGGGTTATGGCGCGGCCATGTCGATTGCCGTCATTGCGGTGATTGCCGCCTGCATCATCACGGCCACCCGTGCCACAGCCGGAAAAGGGGCCAAAGCATGAGCCATGTATCTGACACGCCAGGGACCATGACCCTGCCGGACCGCCGGTTTACCGTCTCGGAACGCCAGGTCGCGGTGATGCGCCATGTCGTTCTGCTGGGGTTTGCGCTGATCGTGCTGTTCCCGTTTTTCTGGATCGTCTCGGCCGCGTTCAAAACGCAGATCGACCTGCTGATGGGCAAGGTTTTGTTCACGCCGCGGATCGAGGGGTTTCTGGACGTGATCTTCGACAAGACGTCGGATTTCGCGCGCAATTTCGCCAACTCGATGGTGATTGGTCTGGTCAGCACGTTCCTTGTGCTGGTGATTGCGACGCTGGCGGCGTTTTCGCTCTACCGGCTTCAGTGGCCCGCCTGGGTGCTGCATTCGCTGCTGGGCTGGTCGGTGATTTTTCATATGGTGCCGCCGATTACGCTGGCGGGGGCATGGTTTACCATGTTCCGGTCGGTGGGGCTCGACAACAGCTACACCGGCATCATTCTGGCCCATACCACGCTGCATTTGCCGATGGCCCTGTGGATGATGGGTGTGTTCATTCGCGACGTGCCGAAGGAGCTGGTTGAGGCGGCGCAGATTGACGGGGCGCGGGTGCCGGAGATCCTGCGGCATGTGGTTCTGCCGATTGTACGGCCGGGCCTGGCGGCGACGGGGATTTTGACCTTCATCTTCAGTTGGAACGAGTTCCCCGTGGTTCTCGTGCTGAGCCAGCGGCAGACGGCCACCGTGCCGCTCGGGATCGGGAAATACGCCCAGGAAAACACCATCGCATTCACGGAGATGGCGGCGGCCTCGACCCTGTCGATTTTGCCCGCGCTGCTGCTCCTGCTGTTTGCCCAGAGATTTATTGTCCGCGGCCTGACCTCCGGCGCGGTGAAATAAGAGGTTGTTATGAAAACGGTTCTTGTTCTTTTTGACTCGCTCAATCGCCGCGCCCTGTCGCCCTATGGTGGCAAAACGGTGCCCACCCCGAATTTTGACCGGCTGGCGCAGCGCAGTGCGCGGTTTGAAAACCATGTCGTGGGGTCCATGCCCTGCATGCCGGCGCGGCGCGATCTTCTGACCGGGCGGATGTCGTTTCTGCACCGCAGCTGGGGTCCGGTGGAGCCGTATGACGTGACTTTTCCGGAGGTTCTGAGCCGGGAGAAGGGGGTCTACAGCCACTTCGTCACGGACCATTTCCATTACTGGGAGGACGGGGGCGCCACGTATCACAACCGGTATGACAGCTACGAGTTTTTCCGGGGCCAGGAGGGTGACCGCTGGAAAGGTGTGGTGGCGCCGGACTGGGAGGATATTGGCAAACGCTTTGATGCGGCGCAGGTGTCCCAAAAGCCGCGCAGTTACCCGCGGCATAACGTGGTCAACCGTGACTTCATCGAGGATGAGGCGTCGCATCCGAGTTTCCAGACCTTTGCCGCAGGTCTGGGGTTCATGGAGGCCAACAGGGCCGCGGATAACTGGTTCCTGCAGATTGAGACCTTCGCGCCGCATGAGCCGTTTTATGCGCCCAAACGCTTTCGCGACATTGCGGGCGCGCGCGATGATGGTCCCGCGCTCGACTGGCCGGAATACGGGCACAGTGAACGGCCGCTGGAGGAGAAGGATGAGCTTCGCGCCAGTTATCATGCCTCGCTTGCCATGTGTGACGAGTTGCTGGGGCAGGTGCTCGATGCGTTTGACCGGGACAACCTGTGGGAGGATACGGCGCTGATCGTGACGACGGATCACGGGTTCCTTCTGGGGGAGCATGATCTTTGGGCGAAGAACCGGATGAACCTCTATCAGGAGATCGCGCAGATCCCGCTGTTCATTCACGACCCGGCCAATCCGGCGGCGGATGGAACGCGGATGCATGGGCTGAGTCAGACGCCGGATCTGGCGGCGACGATCCTTGACCTGTTCGATGCGCCGCGCCCGTCGCAGATGGCCTCGCCCTCGCTGCGGCCCATGCTGGCCGGGGAGGGTTCGCCCCATGATGCGGTTATCTTCGGCTATTTTGGCGGGGCGGTGAACCTGACGGACGGGCGGCACACGTATCACCGGTATCCGTCGGACGTGCGGGAGCAGGAGATTTATCAGTACACGCTGATGCCCACGCATATTTTTGACTTCTTCCACCAGGAGGAGCTGGCCCAGGCGCGGCTGGCGCCGCCGATGCCGTTCAGCCGGGAGATGCCGCTGTTGCAGGTGCCGGTGAGCGGGAAGTCGGCGATGTACAACACCTATGGTCCGGGCTGCATCATTGAGAGCGATACGCGGCTCTATGATCTTGAGGCCGATCCGGGGCAGGAGACGCCGGTCCGGGATGCGGAACTGGAGGCGCGGCTGGCGGGCCGAATGGCGGAGCTGATGCGCGGGCTGAACGCGCCGGAGGAGGCGTTCGCGCGGCTCGACCTGGTGCCGGAAGCGGCGGTCACATGACACCCGACTGGCGGGACAGGGTCGCGGACCTGCGCCAGGTGGCCTCGGTGCGGCGGATCGTCCTCGATGACGGGCCGGAGCGGGGGGTGCGGGCGCTGGCCTTTGACACCGGTGGCGGGCTGGCGTTCTGGGTGCTGGCCGACCGCAGTCTGGATATCGGGCCGCTGAGCTTTCGCGGGATGCCGGTGGGCTGGCAACACCCGGCGGGGTTTGTCGCGCCGGGTCTGCACGATGCGCAGGCGGATGGCGGTACGGGGATTCAGCGCGCCATGTCGGGGTTTCTGGTGACCTGTGGTCTCGACAATGCGAGGCAGCCGCGCGACGGGATGCCGTTGCACGGATCGCTGCCCCTGACGCCCGCGCGGGTGACGGGGTGTGGCGAGGCCTGGGACCGGGAGGAGCCGGTGCTCCATGCCGAGGGTGAGGTGACCACGGCGCATATGGGCGGGGCGTGCTTTCGGCTTTTCCGACGCATTGAGGCGCCGGTTGGGGCGGCGCGGCTGACCGTGATCGACCGGGTGGAAAATATCGGCCCGGAGCGGGCGGAGATGCGGGTACTCTACCACACGAATTTCGGCTTTCCGATGGTGGATTACGGCATGGAGCTGACACTTGGGGGGCAGGAGATTGCGGCGGAGCATGGTGCGCCGGTCTGTCACCCGACGCCGATTGGCTCGAGCGTCGACCTGACGCGACCGGGCTGTACCCGCTGGCCGTCGGCGCGGATGAGGATGGAGAGTGATCTGCCGTATTTTCAGGTCTGGCGCGATGCGCGGCCCCGTCGAAACATTTTGGCCCTGGAACCCTCGAACTGCGACCGCGCGGCGGATGGCACCAGCGGGCCGGGCACATGGCTGGAGCCGGGCGAGAGCTGGAGGACGCGGCTCAGCTACACGTTTACGTCCCAAAATCAGGAGGAATGACATGGCGCATGTTCGGCTGAACGGCCTGTCCAAAAGTTACGGCAAGGTCGATGTCATCAGGGATGTTTCGCTCGACATCGAGGATGGGGAGTTTGTTGTTCTGATCGGGCCTTCGGGCTGTGGCAAGTCCACGCTGTTGCGGATGATCGCGGGGCTGGAGAGCATCAGTTCGGGGCAGCTTGATATCGGGGGCATTCCCATGAACGACGTGCCACCGCGCGACCGGGGCATCTCGATGGTGTTTCAGAGTTATGCG
Organism: Amaricoccus tamworthensis; assembly: GCF_049800875.1. Taxonomy (NCBI): domain Bacteria; kingdom Pseudomonadati; phylum Pseudomonadota; class Alphaproteobacteria; order Rhodobacterales; family Paracoccaceae; genus Amaricoccus; species Amaricoccus tamworthensis. The sequence continues at coordinate 64,388 of NZ_JBNAFV010000009.1, forward strand.
CTCTATCCGCACATGAACAGCGCCGACAACATGTCGTTTTCCCTGCGCCTTGCGGGTGAGCAGGAGGAGAAACGGCGCGGAAAGGTGGAGCGGGCGGCGGATATTCTGGGGCTGGGGCCGTATCTCGACCGGCTGCCGCGGCAGCTGTCGGGTGGGCAGCGCCAGAGGGTTGCGATGGGCCGGGCCATTGTGCGCAAACCGGAGGTTTTTCTGTTTGATGAGCCGCTGTCGAACCTGGATGCGAAGCTGCGCGTGAAGATGCGGGCGGAGCTGAAGGAGCTGCACATGAAGCTGAAGACCACCACGATCTATGTGACGCATGATCAGGTGGAGGCGATGACGCTGGCGGACCGGATCGTGGTTTTGCGCGACGGGATGATCGAGCAGATCGGCACGCCGCTGGAGCTTTATGACAATCCAAAGAACGCCTTTGTGGGCGCGTTTCTCGGGTCGCCGACGATGAACCTGCTGGACCTTGAGGTGCCGGCGGACAATCCGACCACGGCGCGGTTTTCCGATGGCGAGACGATGCGGCTGGCAGGTCCGGCGCAGCCTGGACTGGCAACGGTGGGGATCAGGCCCGAGAGTTTCTCGCTGGGATCGGAAGCGCGGGACGGGCATCTGCGGGCGGAGGTGGTCGTGGTGGAACCGACCGGGGCCTCGACCGAGCTTGTGGTGCGCAAGGCGGGTCAGAACATCACCATACTGTCGCATGAGCGGCTGTCGGCCAAACCGGGTGACACGGTGTGGTTTGCGCCGGATGCGGGCCGCACTCATGCGTTTCCGGCGGGATCGGCGGAGCTTTAGGGATCTGTTTTTCGACACCGGGTCCCTGTGCTGCGCAATGCGCGTCGGGACCGGGTGCCGGTTTTGGGTTTAGTAGTCCGAATCCTCGGCGAAACCCGGGGCGTGCGTGGCCATGTTGTTGGGGTCGAACTCCTGCAGCACGTCCCAGCCGGCGATCTGTGGCCGGGTTCCGATGATCTCATCCGGGTGGAATATGGCGGCGTCGATAAGGCCGCGACGCGCGGCGATCAGGACCGCCTGGAAGATGGACTTCACGCCAAGCTTGCGGATGATCTGCATCTGGATGTTTGCGGCGGAACCGTAGCGCACGTCCATTTTCAGCGCACGGGCGGGGTCCTCGCTAAGGGCCACAAGACGCAGGAAGTGAATTTCCTCGCAGGTCAGGTCGGCCATTGTCGAGGCGCCGATGCGGGAGAAATGGATCAGCCCGTCGCAGGTGGCAAAGGCCAGCGAGAGCAGGTCCTCGCGGTATTTGCGGAACTGGCTGCGCGCGAACTGCGGCGATTTGAACGTGTTAAGGATCACGGCGGCAACAACGCCGGTGGGGTAGGCGATTTTGAAGATCACGCCGTTGGTCCCGATGTTCAGCGAATGGGCCGCATTCGTGTAGGGCATGGGGGCGTTTGCGTCGGTGGGGACGAGTTCGTCGAGGAACAGTTCGTGGTCCCGCGCGACAATGCCCTCAATCAGCGGGTCGCGGTCATACAGACGCAGTGAGTGGTATTTTTCCCACCATTCATCCGGCAGACTGGAGAGCACGCGGCGCGAAAGATAGCGGCCGCCCTCACTGAGAATGATGAGGGTGATATGGTCGAAGCCGAACTCGCACGGAATCTCGCCAAACGCCTCCGCGACCTGGTCGAGCGTCTCGGCATCACCGATGCGCGAGGCCAGGTTTTCGGTTTCCGGGTTGCGCGACGGGAGGCCTCCGTCCTGTGAGATCCGGTCCCGGACACGGCGCAGCTCCGCAATCGTGTCGAGTTCGATCTTCTCGTTTTGGTTGATAAGGTCGTCAAGCACCTCTGCGAACCAGTTCATGGCAGTCCTCAAGTTTTCCACACGGGCCGCACCCTGAATTGCGGTCCCTGGGGAGGGGAAGTAATCGGCGGACTCAAGCGTGGCCCGCCCAAAGAACCCCTATGGCAGATGTTGCTTACCGCAAGGTTAGAAAACCCTGTCGACGTTTAGTCGATTGCGTTTAAAGATCGATACTTAAGCGGTGTTATTAATGTGGTGTCAGTTGATTAAAATCGACTGTAATGGCGACCGGACCGCCGCCTCACATTTCCTGACTGATCTGACCGTAGGCCAGCATGGCGAACAGGCCGGTGCCGCCAAAGACATTCCCGATCAGGGTCGGAAGGATGTGGTGGATGAAGGCGGAGAAGACCGTCAGTTCTCCGCTGAACACGAGGGTGAATATCTCGTTCGATCCGACAACGACATGGGTGAAACCGCCGGCCGCGATCAGCCAGGTGACCATGACGATGATGAAGAGCTCGGTTCCCCTTGCGGAGGGCAGCATCCAGACCAGCGCGGCGATCAGGAAGCCCGCGGGAATTCCGCGCAGAAGGGTTTGCCCAGGGTCGAGTTCGGCCACCTCGCGGGAGATGCCGACGATGGCCTCCAGCACCTCCAGGGGCAGAACGCCGCCGTGCACCGCAATCGCTGCGGTCAGTGATGTTCCCACCATGTTCGCCAAAAACACGATCGCCCAAAGCCGCAGGGAACAGTAAAGATTGTTTCGGCTGGGCGCGGCCAGTACGGGCAGAACCACGGTGATGGTGTTTTCGGTGAAAAGCTGGAGCCGGGACATGATCACCAGCACGAAGCCGAAGCTGTACCCGAAGCTTTCGATCATGTGCAGATAGGGGTGGTCGGCACCCAGCCCGGACCGAATAACGCCTTCCGCCAGAACGGACGAGGAAATGGCGATGCCGGCGGCCACGCCGGACCACCACAGGGATGTTTTGGGGCGGTCGAGTTCCTCCTCACCGTCTTTCAAAACAACGGAATAGACGGTCAGGGAGGACAGCCGCCGGTTTTTCGAGACGTGGTCGCGCTCCTCGCGGGTGAGCGGTTCTTCGGCGGCTGACGGGGTATCCTGCCGCGTCTGACGTTCTTCGGCTCTGGCGCTCAGGACGTCCGTTTGCGGCTCCGGGTTTTCGGAATGTTCTTTCAGTGTGGGCTCCAAACCGCGGCGTTCCGTCATCGTGTTTTCCCGTTTCTCACTGGGCCGAACGTGATTTGGAGCCCATTTTCGGTTGTGCGCTGCCCTGGTTGCGTAAGGCTGTGCGCGATGCGGGATAACTTCGTGAGGCCGGGTTTGGTTCCGGTCAGGCTTTTCACATATCAGGCATTATGTTATTTTTGCAGGTCCGGCCGAAACAGGGCCGCGTCGCGTTGCATGGATTTCCGGAGGAAATCGACCACGGCGGAGACGCGGTTGGAGCCGCGCAGGTTTTCGTGCCAGACAGCCCAGTAGCTGCGCAGGGCGCTTTTTTCGGGGAACAGCCGAATGAGGTCCGGGTGACCGGCGGTCATGAAATCGTGGAGGATGCCGATGCCCGCTCCGGAGCGGACGGCCTCGAACTGGCCGATGGCGGTGGAGACCTCGAAGGTCGAGGTCCAGTCGCTGAGGAATTCGGCAGCGTAGTTCAGCTCCTCCGTATAGACGAGATCATCCACGTAACCGATCAGGGGATGGTCGTGGAGATCGTCGAGCGTGTCCGGTGTGCCGTGGGCGTCTATATAGGACCGGTGGGCGTAGAGGCCGAGGGTGTAGTCGGCGAGGCGCTGACAGCGCAGGCGTCCGCGTGTGGGGCGGCCGATCATGATGGCTATGTCAGCCTCGCGTTCGGAGAGCGAGAAATTGCGCGGCAGCGGTACGAGCTGGATGCGCAGCTTTGGGGATACCTCCGTGATCCGGCCGAGGCGCGGGGAAATATAGGCGCTGCCCAAGCCGTCGGGCGCGCCGATGCGGACGGTGCCGGCGATTTCCGCGACGCTGTCACCGAGGCGTGCAAGGCCCGAGAGCATTTCGGCCTCGATGCGTTCGGCCGTTTCAAGAAACAGGCGTCCCTCGTCGGTGAGTTCGCAGCCTTTGGTGGAACGGTCGAACAGGCGGGTGCCGAGAGAGGTCTCGAGGGATTGCAGACGGCGGCTCAAACGGGCCTGGCTGATCTGCATGCGTTTGGCGGCGGACAGCATCTGACCGTCGCGGGCAATTGCCAGAAAATACTTTGTGTCGTCCCAGTCCATGCCGTAACCTTATCATCGTTTGTGCATAACGGATAGTCGAATGTAGGGGTTTATATGCAAACATGAATGTTATACATCCGGCTCATCAAATATTTAGGGAGAAGCAAATGTCCGAGATCGCACACTACTACGCAGGCAGCCGCCAGGCCGGAACCTCCGGTCGCAGCCAGCCCGTTTTCAACCCGGCTACCGGCTCGTCCGAGAAGACCGTCGCTCTGGCCTCCACGCAGGAAGTCGACACGGTTGTTGCCGCCGCGCTGGAAGCCTGGCCTGCATGGTCGAAGACCCCTGCCCTGCGCCGTGCACGTGTTCTGGACCGGTTCAAGACCATCCTGTGGGAGCGTGCCGATCAATTGGCCGAGGCCATTTCGGCTGAGCATGGCAAAACCCATGACGATGCCCTGGGTGAGGTGACCCGTGGTTTGGAAGTTGTTGAGTACGCAACCTCCGCCCCGTCCTTCATGAAAGGCGAGTTCTCCGAGAATGTGGGCACCGGCGTTGACAGCCACATGATCCGTCAGTCGCTGGGTGTTGTTGCCGGCATCACGCCGTTCAACTTCCCGGCCATGGTTCCGATGTGGATGTTCCCGGTGGCGCTTGCCTGTGGCAACTGTTTCATCCTCAAGCCGTCCGAGCGGGATCCGTCCGCGTCGCTTCTGATGGCTGAATGGCTGACCGAGGCCGGTCTGCCCGAGGGTGTGTTCTCGGTGGTTCAGGGCGACAAGGAAGCCGTCGATGCGCTTCTGCATCATCCGGACATCAAGGCGATTTCCTTCGTGGGCTCCACGCCGATCGCGCAGTACATCCACCAGACCGGCACGGCCAATGGCAAGCGGGTCCAGGCGCTGGGTGGCGCGAAGAACCACATGGTCATCATGCCCGACGCCGACCTCGACATGGCGGCTGGTGCCCTGATGGGTGCGGCGTTTGGCTCTGCCGGTGAGCGCTGCATGGCGATTTCGGTTGCGGTTCCGGTGACGGATGCGGTTGCCGATGCGCTGATCGAGAAACTGGTGCCGCAGATTGAGGCGCTGAAAATCGGTCCGGCCTCCGACCGTGCCTCCGACATGGGTCCACTCGTGACCGAGCAGCACATGAACAAGGTGCGTGGCTATATCGACGCCGGTGAGGCGGAAGGTGCCAAAATCGTGGTGGATGGCCGCACGTTCAAACAGGACATGCAGGGCTATGAGAACGGCTATTTCGTTGGTGGTACGCTGATCGACGACGTGACCCCGGACATGAGCATCTGGAAGGAAGAGATCTTTGGCCCGGTTCTGTCGGTGGTTCGCCGCAACAACTACAAGGAAGCCGTGGATCTGATCCACTCGCATGAATACGCGAACGGTGTGGCGGTATTCACCCGTGACGGCGACGTGGCCCGCAACTTCAGCAACGAGATTGAGGTTGGCATGGTTGGCGTGAACGTTCCGATCCCGGTTCCGATGGCTTTCCACAGCTTCGGTGGCTGGAAAGCATCGATCTTCGGGGATCACCACATGCACGGCATGGAAGGCGTCCGGTTCTACACCCGGATCAAGACGACCACGACCCGCTGGCCGTCGGGCATGCGGACCCAGTCCGAGTTCGTGATGCCGACCCTCGGCTGATTGGGTTCAGATGGATTGAAGGGACCGCGCCGGAGTTCTCCGGCGCGGTTTTTTGTTTCAGGGCTTTGGGTTATCAGGCGTTGTTCCGTGGGCAGGTGCGTTAGATGCCCGACATGAGTACGTGGAATTTCTCGCCCTGGACGGCAACGTGGTTGCGGATCAGTTCAGCGGCGGCGGCGCCGTCGGCGGCTTCGAGGGCTTTGACGATGGCCTCGTGTTCGGCCATGGACTGGCTGAGCCGGCCGCGGACGCGGAGTTGCAGGCGGCGGAAGGGCTGGAGCCGGCGCTGAAGACGCAGACATTCGCGCTCAAGGAAACCATTACCTGACTGTCGGTAGAGAACCGCATGAAAACGCTCGTTTTCCCGGTAGTAGCCATCAGTGTCGCCATTGCTGACCGCGCCGGTGCAGCGGGTGTTGATGTCGTGCAGGTCTGTCAGGGCCTCATCCGTGATGCGGGTCGCGGCGAGTCGGGCGCAGACGGCCTCAAGCTCGGCCATGACCTCGAACATCTCGATCAGTTCGACCGGGCCTGGATGGCGGACAAAAACACCGCGCCGGGGGACCTGTTCCACCAGACCGGAGACGGCGAGTTTTTGCAGCGCCTCGCGGACTGGGGTGCGGGAGACGTCGAAACGTGCGGCCAGCTGAACCTCGTCGAGCCGTTCGCCATTGCTGAAGGTGCCGTCGAGAACGAGGCTTTCAAGCTCATCGGAAATGACGTCGGCGCGTTTGCGTGTCATCCGCCCGCAATATCACGCGGGGCGGATTGGATGCAATCTGGTGCTTTTTGTATGCAGGAATGTTGACCTGGATTCCCAGGAATGTCAGCCTGTTGGAAAATCGGATCCGGATTCGAACATAAACGGGAGGAAATCATGAAACATACGATCAGGACATTTGTGTCCGCCGGTGCGCTGTTTGCGGCGGCGACGGCGGTGAACGCCACGGAACTTCGGTTGTCCCATCAGTGGTCGGAAGGCGACGTGCGCCATCAGGTCGCGAAGATCGTGGCCGATGAGGTGGCGGCTGCCGATGTTGATCTGGAGATTAAAATCTTCCCGACCCAGTCGCTGTTCAAGGCGCGTGAACAGTATTCGCCGCTGAGCCGGGGTCAGCTGGACATGACGGTTCTGCCCCTGTCCTACGCCGGTGGGCAGCAGCCGGTTTATAACCTGACGCTGATGCCGGGGCTGGTGAAAAACCATGATCATGCCGCGCGGCTCAATGAGAGCCCGTTCATGGAGGCCGTTGAGGAAATCATGGCCGAGGATGACGTGATGGTGCTGGTGCACGGCTACCTGGCTGGTGGTTTTGCGGGCAAGGACACATGCATCACCTCGCCCGATGACATGCAGGGGCTTCAGACCCGTGCGGCGGGCAAGGCGTTTGAGCAGATGCTGGCCGGTGCGGGGGCGTCGATTGCCTCGATGGCATCCTCCGAAATTTACAACGCGATGCAGACCGGGGTTCTGGATGCGGCCAACACCTCATCCTCGTCTTTTGTGAGCTACCGCATTTACGAACAGGTGGGGTGCTATACGCCCGCCGGCGAATATGCGCTGTGGTTCATGTATCAGCCGCTTTTGATGAACAAGCGGACGTTTGAGGATCTGAGCGACGAGCAGCAGCAGGCTTTGCTCGATGCGTCCGCGAAGGCCGAGGCCTACTATCTTGAGGAAGCCAAGAAAGAGGACGCCGAGAGCCGCAAGGTGTTTGAGGAGGCCGGTGTTGAGATTGCCGACATGACCGCCGAGGAGTTTGATGCCTGGCGCGAGATTGCGCAGAACACCTCCTATCAGGCGTTCGTGGAGGAAACTCCGGACGGGCAGAAGTTCCTCGATCTGGCTCTGTCGGTCGAATAGGCCGATCCGGGAGGGTGGCGGGCCGCCCTCCCCCGCATTCCGGGTTTTTCACAGGGAGAGCACCGTATGGCTGGTCACACTCCGGCGGGATCGAAGCGCGTCGCGCGCAGCGGGTTTGCCCGTGTTGTTCATGGCATCTCGACGCTTGCCGGATGGTGTGCCGCCGCGATGATCGTGGCGGCGGTTGCGATCACCTGTCAGATGATCTTCATCCGGTTTGTTCTGAACGGCTCGACGGTCTGGCAGACCGAGGCCGTGATTTACCTGATGATTGCCGCGACCCTGGTGGGTCTGCCATACGTGCAGCTGTTGCGGGGGCATGTGAATGTGGACCTCGTGCCGCTGATGCTGCCCATGGGCGCGCGGCGGGCGCTGGCTTTGCTGACTCTGGGGGTGTCGATCCTGATTGTCGGGATCATGCTCTGGTACGGGTTTGAGTACTGGCATTTCGCCTGGGACCGGGGCTGGCGGTCGGACACGGTCTGGGGCGTGCGGCTGTGGATTCCGTATCTGGCCCTGCCGGTGGGATTTGTTCTGCTGCTTTTGCAGCTGGCGGCGGATTTTTATGGTGTTCTGACCGGCGATGACCGGCCCTTTGGTCTGGAGGAAAAATAGTGGATCCGCTGGTCCTTGGTGCGGTTGTTGCGGTTGCAACGATCCTGGTTCTGTTTTCCGGTGTTTCGGTTGCGCTCGGTCTGCTGATCGTGTCGGCCGGGTTCTTGATGGTTTTCGATGGGATGCGCTCGCTGGAGCTGATGCCGGAGATCCTGTTCGGGAAGCTCGACAATTTTGCGCTTTTGTCCATTCCGATGTTCATCATCATGGGGGCGTCCATTGCCTCTACGCGGGCGGGCGCGGATCTTTATGAGGCCCTGGAACGCTGGCTGACGCGGGTGCCGGGTGGGCTGGTGGTGTCAAATCTTGGGGCCTGTGCGCTGTTTGCGGCGATGTCGGGGTCCAGCCCCGCGACCTGTGCGGCGATTGGCAAGATGGGCATTCCCGAGATGCGCAAGCGCGGGTATCCCGACGGCGTGGCCGCAGGGTCCATTGCCGCCGGTGGCACGCTTGGGATTCTGATCCCGCCATCGGTGACGATGATCGTCTACGGGATTGCGACGGAGACCTCGATCGGGCGGCTGTTCCTGGCCGGCGTGTTTCCGGGGCTGCTGCTCGTGGGGCTGTTTATGCTGTGGTCGCTCTATTCCACCTGGCGGTCGGGGGATGCGTCCGTGCTGAGCGCGGGGAGCTACACCTGGGGCGAACGGTTTGAGATCCTGCCACGGGTGGTGCCGTTCCTGGTGATCATCGTCGGTGTGCTCTATGCGATGTATGGCGGTATCGCGACGCCGTCGGAGACGGCTGCGGTGGGTGCGCTGCTCTGCCTTTTGATTGCGATGGTGATTTACCGGCTGTGGAACCCGCGTGATCTGTGGGTGGTGCTGCGCGACAGCACGCGGGAATCGGTGATGATCCTGTTCATTATCGCGGCGGCGGGTGTGTTCTCCTACATGCTGTCCTCGCTTTATATCACGCAGTCGATTGCGGGCTGGATCGGGGAGCTTGAGGTCAACCGCTGGGTGCTTATGGGGGCGATCAACGTGTTCCTTCTGATCGCCGGGTTTTTCCTGCCACCGGTGGCGGTGATCCTGATGGCCGCGCCCATTCTGCTGCCGATCATCACGACGGCCGGGTTCGATCCGATCTGGTTTGCGGTGATCCTGACGATCAATATGGAGATTGGGCTGATTTCGCCGCCGGTGGGGCTGAACCTCTATGTGATCAACGGGATCGCGCCGGATATTTCGCTGCGCACGATCCTGATGGGGTCGCTTCCGTTTGTGCTGTGCATGGTGGTGGCAATTGTTCTGCTGAGCATTTTTCCAGGCATTGCGCTCTGGCTGCCCAATCTGGTCATGGGACCGGGGATGTAGGCTGCCGCATGGGCCGCCGAATGCTGGACCTTGGGAACCCGTGGCTGGTCGGTTAGGCTGACCCGGTCGCGCAGGATTCCTGTGGCAATGCCCGCCGCGCGACGCCTGAAGGGTGTCCAGCGGGAGGCGGCAATTTCATGTCGAAAGGTGATCCGGAGGTTATCAGGCTTGGCCTGATCGGCGACAACATCGCGAAGTCGCGGGCGCCGGACCTGCACTGTTCCGCCGGGCAGCTGGCGGGTCTGAACGTGACCTATGACCGGCTGGTGCCCAAAGAACTGGGGCTCGATTTCGACGGCGTGTTTGAGATGGCGCGAAAGGACGGGTTTCGCGGCATCAATGTGACCTATCCCTACAAGGAAACGGTGACGGCGAAAGTAACGGTGGATGACCCGCTGGTGCGCGCGATTGGTGCGGTCAATACGGTGGTTTTTGAGGCGGATGGGTCCAAAGGCTTCAACACCGATTATTCCGGGTTCATCCGCGCCTGGCGCGGCATTCAGGAGGACGCGAAACCGGGCACGGTCTGTCTCATCGGGTCGGGGGGCGTTGGCAAGGCGGTCGCGTTTGCGCTCGTGGCTCTTGGCGCTGAGGAAATCAGGTGCGTTGACCTCGAGCCCGACCGGGCGAAAGAGCTGGCCGATTCCCTGACGCCGGTCGCCGGGGAAACGCGGATTGTGACGGCGAGGGACGCGGAATCAGCGGCCGTGCATGCAAATGGAATCGTGAACTGCACGCCGTTGGGCATGACGGGAATCGGTGGCACGCCCGTCAAAAAAGAAGCACTGGCGAATTCGCATTGGGCATTTGATGCGGTTTACACCCCTGTTGAGACCGAATTTCTACGCAATGCCAGGGATTTTGGGCTAATTGTGATAACCGGTTATGAGCTTTTCTTTGGACAGGGGGTCGATGCCTGGGACATCTTTACGGGTGCGGGCGTGGATCAGGTGGAGCTGCGCGCAGCCATACGGAGTACAGGGTAATGAAGACATCGATCGCGACCGTTTCGATTTCAGGGAACTTTCCGGAGAAGCTCGAAGCCATAGCCGCGGCCGGTTTTGACGGTATCGAGATTTTCGAACAGGATTTTATCGCCCATGACGGCAGCCCGCGCGAGGTCGGGGACATGATCCGGTCGATGGGCCTGGAGATTACGCTGTTTCAGCCGTTTCGCGATTTTGAGTCCCTGCCCTCGCCGCTGCGCGAAAAGGCCTTTGACCGGGCGGAGCGGAAGTTTGATCTGATGCAGGACCTGGGCACGGATCTGGTTCTGGTCTGTTCCACCACCCATCCCGAAGCACTGGGAGGCATTGACCGCACGGCCGGTGATTTCCGCGAACTGGGCGAGCGGGCGGAGAAACGCGGGCTGCGCGTCGGGTTCGAGGCGCTGGCCTGGGGTCGGCACATCAACGACCACCGCGATGCCTGGGAGGTAGTGCGGCGGGCCGATCATCCGAATGTGGGTCTGATCCTCGACAGTTTTCACACGCTGTCGCGAGGCATTGATCCTGAGACGATACGCCGGATTCCGGGCGATAAGATTTTTTTCGTGCAACTGGCCGATGCGCCGTGGATCGAGATGGATCTGCTCTACTGGTCCCGGCACTACCGCAACATGCCCGGCGAGGGTGACCTTCCGGTGACGGAGTTTATGCGGGCGGTGATGGCGACCGGCTATTCCAGTCACGTCTCGCTGGAGATTTTCAACGATCAGTTTCGCGGCGGCCGGCCGAAATCCATTGCCCGGGACGGGTACCGGTCTTTGATCGCGCTGATGGATGATGTCTGCTGGGCCGAGCCGGAGGCCTGCCCCGGGCTTGATCCGATCCCGCCCAGAGCCGGGGTTGAGGATGTCGCCTTCGTGGAGTTTGCGACCCGTGATGGCGAGGCTGATGAGCTGGAGAACATCCTGCGTACGCTCGGGTTTGAGCTGTCGGGGCAGCATATCGCCAAGGAGGTCGCGCTCTGGACCCAGGGGGATATCCGGCTGGTGGTGAACCGGGAAACGGCGGGCTATGCCGGGAGCGCCTACACGGTGCACGGGACCACGGCCTGCGATGTCGGGCTTCAGGTCAAATCAGCGGACGATACGCTCGCTCGCGCGAAACACCTGGGCGCGGAGCCTTTTGAGCAGCCGGTGGGTGCCGGTGAGTTGCAGATCCCGGCCATTCGGGGCCTTGGCGGGAGCGTGTTTCATTTCATCGATCGGCCCAGCGGTCTGAGCGACGTGTGGTCGGTGGAGTTTCCGGACAGCGATAATCCGGGCCGGGGCGCCGGGCTGACGAAGGTGGATCACCTGGCGCAGACCATGAGTTACGACGAGATGCTCAGCTGGTCGCTGTTTTACACCACGCTCTTCCGGATGCGGAAATCGCCGATTGTGGATGTGATTGACCCGGACGGGTTGGTGCGCAGCCAGGCATTGCAGACGCTGGACGGGACGTTTCGCATCACGCTCAATGGTGCGGAGACCCACCGGACCATGGCGGGGAATTTCCTGGCCGACAGTTTTGGGGCATCGCTGCAGCATATCGCGCTGGCGACCGATGATATTTTTGCCACCTCGGCGGCGCTCAGGGAGCGGGGCTTCGAGCCGCTGGCGATATCGGAAAACTACTATGCGGACCTGGCGGCGCGGTTTGACCTTGAACCGGAGATGCTGGAACGGCTCAGGGCCGGAAACATTCTTTATGACGAGGAGCCGGAGGGGGCGTTTTTCCAGTTCTATTCACAGGCGTTTGCGGGGGGCATGTTCTTCGAGATTGTCGAACGGCAGGGGAACTATACCGGGTTTGGTGCGCCGAATGCGGCGTTCCGGATTGCGGCGCAGAAACGCATGATGCGCGCGAAGGGTATGCCAAAACTTTGATTTGGGCGTAGCCGCGCTGCGGAACTTAAAAACGGTCTGCGGGTTTACGGACTGGCGGAGCGCAGTATCGCGCCGCGCCGATGATCTGTAGGACTCCGTGTATGATCGACGTTATAGTCAACGAGAATGCTGGCGACGCCTCTTCGGCGGAATCGCGGACCTCGCATCTTGGGACCATTTTCAAAAAGTTTGGGGTTGAGGCACGATTTCACTCGCTGCAGCCGGACGGGACCATCAGAGACCTTGCGAAAAGCGTGATTGACGTTGGCGCGGACACGGTGGTCGCTGCGGGAGGCGACGGGACCATCGGCGCGGTGGCCGGGGCGTGCCATGCGGCCGGTGTACGGATGGGGGTGATCCCGCAGGGCACTTTCAACTATTTTGCCCGGGCCCATGAGATTCCGGAGGACGCGGAGGCGGCCGTTCAGCTGATCGCGGAGGGCACTTTGCGTGAGACGCGCCTCGGCACGGTCAACGACCGGATATTCCTCAACAATGTCAGTATCGGAGTGTATCCGCGCATTCTGAAGAACCGTGAGGATGTCTACAAAAAGTATGGACGGTCGCGGCCGGCGGCCTACTGGTCGGTTTTCACCACGCTCGTGAACCGGCCGAGGGTGCTGAAGGCGACGATTTCGCTGGATGGCCAGGTCTGGAACAGCCGGACTCCGCTGGTGTTTGTAGCTAAGAGCGCGTTCCAGCTGAAAGAGTTCAACATGGCTGGCCAGGACGAGCTTGGTGACGGCGAATTTGCCGTAATTGTGGTGCCGGATGAGGACCGCATGACGCTGCTTGGATCGGCTCTGCGGGTCTGGAGCGGCCAGGCAAGGCGGGGGCCGGATTACAAAATGATGACAGGGCAGAATATTGACATCAGCCTTAAGCGTAGACGTGTGCTCGTTGCCTGTGACGGCGAAAAATTCGTGATGCGGACGCCGCTCCGCATCAGTCACCATGAGAGGAAACTGCGCCTGATCGCTCCCGAAAAGCCCGTATGACGCGTATTGTACATATCTCTGATCTGCATTTCGGTGCGGATGACGCGGAACTGATCGAGCCGCTCTTCGATGCGGTGACCGGAGCGGAGCCCAACCTGATCGCCGTGTCGGGTGATCTGACCCAACGGGCGCGAAGCTCGCAGTTTCGTGCGGCGCGGGCGTTTCTCGACCGCCTGCCCTCCCCGTGGATCTGCGTACCAGGCAACCATGACATTCCGCTTCACAATCCGCTGATGAGATGGACGATTCCGTATCTGAACTACCGGCGTTTTGTGGATGCCAACCTGGCGCCGACGATCACCGTCAATGACGTCAGGGTTCACACGCTGAACACCTCAGACCCGTATTCCTGGCAGAAGGGCAGACTGCGCGACCGACAGATCACCAGCGCCTGTTCCGGATTTTCGGGTTTCGACGGTGTCAGGGTTTTGATGTGTCACCACCCGTTTTCGCAGTCACGCGAGAGCCACAAGCAACTGATGCCGAAGGCGGAGGAAACGCTCAGCCGTCTGGCGGACTGTGGCACCGACCTGATCCTGTCGGGTCACCTGCATCGCTGGTGGGCCGAGCCGTTTGTGCAACGAAAAGGTGTGGGCCGGATTTTGCAGGTCCATGTCGGTACCGGCCTGTCCACGCGGCGGCGGGGGCAGGAGAACGACTTTGCCATCCTCGATTTTGTCGATGGCGGCTGCCGCGTGCATCGCATGGTCGCCGAGGGAGCGCGGTTTCGGGAAGACAGCGTGGCCTGGCACCAGCTGAACCCGAAACGCTGACCGTTCCGGGTTATTCGCCGCGCGGGAAGCGGGCGTTTTCCTCCACCACGTTCAGGTCCATGTGATTGCGCATGAAGCGTTCGGATGCATCCTGATACGGTTGATGATCCCATGGCCGGTACTTACCCTGGCGCAGGGCCTCGTAAACGATCCAGCGCTGGGACTGGCTGGCGCGAATCTCCGCGTCGAATTTTGACAGATCCCACCGGCTGTCAGCCATGGCGCGCATGTCGTCGAGGGTATCGGCAAAGTCCGGGTTTTCCGCGAGATTGTTCAGCTCGTGCGGATCATCGTCAAGATTGAAGAGAAGTTCCGGGTCGAGGTCACAGCGGATGTATTTCCAGGGTCCGTGGCGAAGGCCGACCAGAGGGGCCTGTGAGGCCTCGGCCGCATATTCCATCATCACCGGTGTCTCGCGCCGTCCGCCATTGCCGAGATGCACCAGGCTTTCGCCCTGGCACCAGGGGGATATTTCGGAGACGTCCCTGCCCGCGAGTTCCACCAGCGTGGGGCAGACGTCGATCAGGCTGACCGGATCGTCCACGCGGCCCGGTGTCATGTCGGGGCTTGAGATCATGAGTGGCACGCGGGAGGAATTTTCAAAGAAGCTCATTTTGAACCACAGGCCGCGTTCGCCAAGCATGTCACCGTGGTCGGAGAGCACCAGTATTGTGGCGTCCTGGCGGGTGGTCTCCAACGCCTCCAGAATGTCACCGATTTTGTCGTCGAGGTAGCTGACATTTGCGAAATAGGCCCGGCGGGAGCGTTGAATGTCCGTGTCTGAGATGTCGAAAGCGGAGCGTTCGTTGGCATCGAGGATGCGGCGCGAGTGGCTGTCATGGCTGGCGTACTCCATTTCACCCACCTCCGGCATCAGGTGGTCGCAGTCCTCATAGAGATCCCAGTATTTTTTGCGCGCAACGTAAGGGTCGTGCGGGTGTGTGAAGCTGACCGTGAGGCACCAGGGGCGCGGGTCGTGGCCGCGGGCGAGATCATAGACCTTGCGCACGGAATTCCAGGCGACCTCATCGTCATATTCCATCTGGTTCGTGATCTCGGCCACACCGGCACCGGTCACGGAGCCCATGTTGTGATACCACCAGTCGATGCGCTCGCCTGGCTTGCGGTAATCCGGGGTCCAGCCGAAATCGGCGGGGTAGATGTCGGTGGTCAGCCGCTCCTCGAAGCCGTGAAGCTGGTCGGGGCCCACGAAATGCATCTTTCCGGACAGGCAGGTCTGGTACCCGGCGCGGCGCAGGTGGTGGGCATAGGTGGGCAGGGCTGCGGACAGTTCAGCCGCGTTGTCGTAGACGCCGGTGCGCGACGGGAGAAGCCCGGTCATGAAACTGGCACGGGCCGGCGCACAGAGTGGCGAGGCGGTATAGGCGTTGGAAAACCGGGTGGATTTTGCCGCGAGTTTTTTAAGGTTGGGGGCATGGAGCCAGTCGGCCGGGCCGTCCTCGAACAGCGTGCCGGTCAGCTGATCCACCATGAAAATCAGTATGTTTGGTTTTGACATGCCGCCCCCCTGTTGTCTGTTTGGCTCCGTGGAGACCCTATCAGGCGGAATGCGGTCGGCCAGTCGAAAAGCGACGGTCTGCGGGTCAGACTTGGAGGCGTGTTGCCGTGGCCCATGGCGGGGCAAAACCGCCGGATTGTTTGTTGACGCTTCGTGGCCATTGCTTCACCTTCTGCGCGCAACATTTGGGGGAACAGTTATGGCAGACAAACCACTCGCTCTGGTGACCGGAGCCGCCCGCGGAATTGGCTATGCCTGTGCCGAGGCTCTGGCGGAGGACGGGGCCGCCCTGATCCTCGCGGATATTGACGGTCCGGCGGTGGAGGCTGCGGCTGAAAAGCTGGGCCAGGGCGCGTCAGCCATGACCTGTGACATGGGCGACCTGGATCAGATCAACGCCATGTTCGACCGGATTGAGGCCGATCACGGGCCTCTGTCGATATTGGTGAACAATGCCGGAGTGGCGATACCCGGTGACATTCTTGAAGCCCCGGTTGAGGACTTCAAAAAGGTTATTGATATCAACCTGACCGGCACATTCCTTGCGATCCAGCGGGCGGCGAAAGCCATGGTTGCGAACAAAATCGAGGGCGCGATCGTCAACATGTCGTCGATCAATGCCGTCGTTTCGATCCCCAGCATCCCGGCCTACTGCGCGTCCAAGGGTGGTGTGATGCAGCTGACGAAATCCGCGTCCCTCGCGCTTGCCCCCCACAACATCCGGGTTAATGCGGTAGGGCCGGGTTCCATCGACACGGAAATGCTCGCCGGGGTGAATGCCAATCCGGAGGCCATGGCCCGGATCATGTCGCGCACGCCGCTGCAGCGGATCGGAAGCCCGCGTGAGATTGGCGACGTGGTGGCGTTTCTCGCGAGCAGCAAGGCGAGTTACATCACCGGCGAGACCATCTATGTCGATGGTGGACGCCTGGGGATGAACTACACCTGCTGACCCGGGCTTTTCACGTAACGCTGCAATGCGTCAGAAGCGGAGGGACAGGCAGGACATGCCGCCGTCGATTTTG
Source organism: Amaricoccus tamworthensis (assembly GCF_049800875.1). NCBI lineage: Bacteria > Pseudomonadati > Pseudomonadota > Alphaproteobacteria > Rhodobacterales > Paracoccaceae > Amaricoccus > Amaricoccus tamworthensis. The sequence goes on from NZ_JBNAFV010000009.1 coordinate 81,048, forward strand.
GCGCATTCGGTGTTGTTGATCTGGACGACCTCGTAGCCCGCCCGGTCCAGAACCTCCGCCGTTTTCGGGAAGCCCGCCGGCATGAGCACGAGGTTGTTGAACCGGATCGTGTTGGCCGCGGCCTCCTCCCCCTCGGCAGTGTTGAGGACGCGGTAGCCCTCAAAACAGCCGGACGCCTCAAGGCGTTTGGTTGAGAGGATCGTTTCCCCGTCGAGGAGCGAGCAGTCGGTTTTGAAGTGCAGAACGCCCTCGGGCGTGAAGACCTCGCGCACGGAATGACCCCAGTCGGCCACGAGCCGCCTCAGTTCCTCAACGCCTTCGGCATCGGTGCGGTCGGAGCGGCCCACGAGGATTTCGCGTGATGTTACGAGGATGTCGCCGCCCTCGATATGGCCGGGGCCGGAGATCTCGCGAATGGTGTCGTAGAACTTTGACAGGGCCGGCGCCATGTGAGTTACCTCGCCCATTCGGGTGGCGGCACCGGGTCGCATGAGCACCGCCCCCTGGGGCAGGCAAAGTGCGGTGTCCTCGACGAAAACGGCGTCCGGGAAATCCTCCAGGGCCGGCAGTACAGCGACCTCGGCCCCGGTGCTTTTGAGCGCCTCGACATAGCTCGCGTGGTCCTTCAGCATCTGATCCAGGTCCGGCGTGCCGGTATCGACTGCGCGCAGACCGTCGACAATGGCGCTGGAGGGCTGGCGCGTGATGGCGCGGGAAAATTCAAAAGTGGGATCAGGCATTTACGGTGCTTTCCTGCTCGGAATTATAGGATTCGTAGGCCCGGACCTCGATCACTGACGGGCCGTTTTGTTCCCTGCACCTGTGCAGGGCGGCGGTCAGATCACCCGGTTCGAGGGCACAGCTGACATAGGGAACACCGAATGATTTCGCGGTCAACTCAAAGTCGGGTGGCGTCGGGTCGCAGCCCACGACCGTAACGTTTGCGGCCTGCATCGAGCGGTCGATTTCGAGATAGCCGCGGCTGTTCCAGATGATGAAAACGACGGGCAGGCTTTCGTCCACCGCGGTCATAACTTCCGGCAGGCTGAACTGCGCGCCGCCATCGCCCACGAGGCAGGTGACGGGCACGTCGGGTTGTGCAATGGCCGCGCCGATGGCGGCGGGGATGCCATAGCCGAGCGCGCCGTAGCCGGTCGCGGAATTGAACCAGCCACCGGGGCGGTCATGGTCGTAGTAGAGATTGCCCGCGTAGATCGGCTGCGTGGAATCGCCTATGGAAAGCGCGTTGGGCAAAGCGGTGCGGAGCGCGTCGAGCATGTCCACCGCCGCGCCCATGTCCATGCCGATTTCGGCGCGGGCGGCTGTTCTGGCGGTTTCCGCACGCGCCGCGCCGTCGCCGGAGCGGGGCGTAACCGCGTCCATGACACCGCCGAGAAACGCGGTTGCATCGGCCTGGATTGGCAGTTCCGCCGGATGGCGGGCAAGCTGGTCCCCGCAGATATCCACCCGGATGAGGTTTTGCATCCGGGCTGCATTGCCATCGTCATACATGTCGTAATCGGTCGGACCGAGTTCCGTACCGAGCGCCAGAACCACGTCTGCAGCCGCAATCAAGTCGCGGATCGAGCGGAGGCTGGGGCTGGCCGGGACGCCCAGCGGATGGCCGAACATGGCGCCACGGGCGTTGACGGTCTGCACCACCGGCGCATCGAGACGTTCAGCCAGGGCGCGGATTTTGTCGGCGGCTGCAATGCTTCCACCACCGGCGAGCACAACGGGTTGTTTCGCGCTGTTCAGCAGTTCAGCGGCCCGGGCGACAGCTCCCGTGTCAACCGACCGGCGCTGGACCGGGGCCGGTTCGCGTGCCGTTGCTTCAAAGGGCAGTCCGGCAACATCAAGTGGCAGTTCGATATGAACCGGACCAGGCCGGGCGGAGGTAATGGCCGCGAAGACGCGTTCGAGAGCGGGGATCAGATCGGCGGCGCAGGAAATGCGCTCGGCGGCCAGGGCCACGCTGCGCGACAGGCCAAGCTGATCGGGGAGTTCGTGCAGGTGGCCGAGGCCGCGCCCCAGAGTGTCCAGTGCGTTGACGCCGGAGACCACGAGCATGGGCACACTGTCCGCCCGGGCCTGGGCCATTGCGGTCAGGGTGTTCGTGAAGCCAGGGCCGGTGATGACGAAGGCCACGCCGGGTTTGCCGGAGGCGCGCGCATAGCCGTCCGCCATGAAGGCCGCGCCCTGCTCGTGCCGGGGTGTGACGTGCCGAATACCGGAGGACGCCAGGCCACGATACATTTCAATGGTGTGTACGCCAGGGATGCCGAAGACGCAGTCGACCGCGCGTCTTTCAAGTTCCTGGATGAGGGCTTCACCGATCGTGGTCATGCGGAAACCCTCTGAAAGCCGGTGGCATGGGCGGCGATGCGGTCGCAGGCGGCCAGGAAAGGCCCGTCCTCGACCGTCAGGGCAACGCGGACCCAGTCATTAATGGTCTCACCGAAGCTCGTCCCTGGCATCACGGCAACGCCAGCGTTTTCAAGGAGATGCAGCGCGTAGTTGTAGCCGTTCATGCCGGTTTCCGCGACATTGACCATTGCGAACATGCCCGCATCCGGCCGGTGGACGCGCAGACCGGTATGTGGCTCCAAATTCGACTGGAGCAGTTCGGCGCGGGAGGCGAACCTCTGGCGCATTCCGGCCGCGACGCCGGAACCGTTGCGGATTGCGGCTTCGGTCATATCGGCGATGAAGGGCTGGTTGCCGAACAGCATGTTTTCCGAGATCGGCAGAAGCGCCTCCACGAACGGCTCAGGCCCGATGCACCAGCCACTGCGGAAGCCTGGCGCGGCGTGGGATTTGGAGATCGACGAGACCACGACCGTGCGTTCCGCAAATTCCTGCAGGGACAGGGCGGAGGTGAATTCAGTGCCGTCGAATACCAGTTCGCCATAGACCTCGTCGGACACGATCCAGAGGTCGTGTTCCTTCGCGAGGCGACCGATGGCCGCAAGATCGTCACGGGTCAGCACGGCACCCGTGGGGTTGTGCGGCGTGGTCAGGAGCAGGACCCGGCTGCGCGGTGTGATGCGTTCACGGATGTCGTCGACGCTGATGCGGAAGCCGTTTTCCCAGCGCAGGGGAACGGGCACCATGTCCGCGCCGGTTGAACGGATCACACCTTCATAGGTGGCATACATGGGATCGCCCACCAGCACCTCATCCCCCGATTCGGCGAGGCAGGTCATTACGGCATAGAGCGCGGTCTGGGTTCCGGGGAAGCAGAGCACGTGGTCCGGCTCGATGTCCTGGCCGGACAATTCAGAGTAATAGGTGGCGAGAGCCGCCCGCAGGCCGTCCTCCCCCCTGCCGTTGGAATAGGTCGTGCGACCGTCCCGCATGGCCTGGGCCGCCACGTCGATCAGATCGGCGGGGGTCGGCACGTCGGGCTCGCCGATGGTAAGGCTGATGACATCCTGACCCTGGGCGATAAGATCCCTGGCCCTGAGGTACACATCCCATTTGGCACCGCCGAGATCCGCAACACGGTCGGTAATAGAGGCGAATTTCATTCAGTTCCGTTCCTTTACGTCAGGGACAGCCGGTGTGGGTGGATACCCTGTCCGGCTGTCATGCGGGGTCCATCTGGCAATTTTGCCGTGCAGTATTGTCAACCGCCCGGGTTCGCGCCATCCTGCGCGGCAGTATCGGCAGACAGGGTTGGATGGAGTGAAGTTATCTGTTGCAGTGCATTCCGGCATTCCGGGACATCCAAACTCATCCTTACGCCCCCTTCTGAAAGTTGATCCCCGGACAACCCGCCACGCCGCTTCCGCCCGGCATCGGAAGGTGCCGGTTGTTTTAGCCGCATGCCGTGGTTGGCATTTTGTTATACAGGTGTATAACTATCATTTCGGGACGCATTCTCAAGTCCAAAAAACCGGAGTCACCGTTTGACAGCACCACACGCCAAAGGTTCCGCTCCCGCGGACGACAGCACTCCGGCCGGATCGCTGCGTGTTGAGGACCTTCACAAGTCTTTCGGGGAGCTGGAGGTTCTCAAAGGCGTCAGCCTTTCGGCCAACCGTGGTGACGTGATTGCAATCATCGGCGGCAGCGGCTCGGGCAAGTCCACCCTGCTGCGCTGTATCAACTTCCTCGAGACGCCTTCTTCGGGGCGCATCATCATCGGTGGTGAGGAGGTTGAGATGAAGGCGGACGGGTCGCCCGCGAACCGCCGTCAGCTGGAGCGCATCCGCACGAAACTGGCGATGGTGTTCCAGTCGTTCAATCTCTGGACCCACCGGACGCTGCTGGAGAATGTCATTGAGGTGCCGGTGCATGTCCTGAAGGTGCCGAAGGATAAGGCCATCGAACGCGCGCGACAGCTGCTTGAACGCGTGGGGCTCGCCAACCGGGAGGACACCTACCCCGCCTTCATGTCCGGTGGACAGCAGCAGCGCGCGGCGATTGCGCGTGCGCTGGCCGTGGATCCCAGCGTCATGCTGTTTGACGAACCGACCTCCGCGCTCGACCCCGAACTGGTGGGCGAGGTTCTGAACGTGATGCGGGATCTCGCGGCGGAGGGTCGCACAATGCTTGTGGTAACCCACGAGATGAATTTCGCCCGGGAGGTGGCAACCCATGTTGTCTATCTCTATGAGGGGCGGATCGAGGAACAGGGACCTCCGTCGGAGGTTTTTGGAAATCCAAAGTCGGAACGGCTTCGGCAGTTCCTGAAAACCATAAACTGACAAACCAACAACACGGGAAAACATACTGATGAAACTGAAAAATGTACTGGCCTCCGGTCTGGCGGCCGCAGCCCTGATTGCAGGCACCGCCGGCGCGATGGAACTCAAGATCGGCGTCGCCGCCGAGCCCTATCCGCCGTTCTCCTCCCCCAACTCCTCCGGTGAGTGGGAAGGTTGGGAAATTGAGATTATGGACGCGGTTTGTGCGGCGGCCGAACTGGACTGCGTGCTGACGCCGGTTGCCTGGGACGGCATCATTCCGTCGCTGACCGGCAAGCAGATCGACGTGATCATGTCCTCCATGTCGATCACCGAGGAGCGTCAGAAGACCATCGACTTCAGCGATCCCTACTACAACACCCCGGCGGTGATCGTGGCGGACAAATCGCTTGATGTTGAACCCACACCGGAATCGCTGGCTGGCAAGATCGTGGGCGTTCAAGCCTCGACCATTCACCAGACCTATGCGCAGAAATACTTCCCGGACTCCGAGATCCGGGTCTACCAGACGCAGGACGAGGCGAACCAGGACGTGTTCTCCGGACGTATTGACGCAACCCAGGCCGACAGCATCGCAATGGCCGATTTTGTTGAGTCCGAGACCGGCGCCGCCTGCTGCGAGATCAAGGGCAGCGTCGCCCATGACGAGGCCATTCTCGGCTCCGGCGTTGGTGCGGGCATCCGCAAGGGCGATGATGAGATCCGTGATGCAATCAACAAGGGGATTGCCGCCATCAAGGAAGACGGCACCTATGATGAGATCACCGCGAAATACTTCTCGGTAGACATCAGCGGATAACGCCAGGCCATTGGAAACGCTCCTGCAACTGTTCGGGCTGACGGAAAGCGCGCAGCTTCTGTCACTGTCTGAGCCTGGCTGGGGGGCCAACCTTCTCAGGGGGCTGGCCAACTCGCTTCAGATCGCGCTGGGTGCCTTCGGGTTCGGGCTGGTCATTGGTCTCTTCGGGGCCTGTGGCAAGCTCTATGGCGGGCCGGTCACACGTGACCTGCTGGCCATCTACACCACCGTGGTTCGGGCCGTGCCGGAGCTTGTGCTCATCCTGATCCTGTATTTTGTCGGAACCGACCTCATCAACAAGGCCTCCGAGGCCCTTGGGGGCGGTCCCGTCGAGATCAGTGGCGTTGCCGCCGGGATCTGGGTTCTGGGCATTGTTCAGGGAGCGTATTCCACGGAAATCCTGCGTGGCGCGATTCAGGCCGTGCCACCAGGGCAGATCGAGGCCGCACGGTCCTTTGGCATGTCCCCCACACTGATCATGCGGCGGGTGACCATACCGGCGATGATGTCCTTTGCCGTGCCGGGTCTCGCGAACCTGTGGCTGATTGCCACCAAGGACACGGCGCTGCTCGCCGTGGTGGGTTTTAGCGAACTGACGCTTGAGACACGCCAGGCAGCCTCTTCCACGCGGGCGTATTTTACGTTCTTCTTGGCAGCGGGTTTCCTCTATCTGATGGTCACGCTGCTGTCCGGTGTGGTGTTTAAATACGTGGAGAACTGGGCCCGGAAGGGTCAGCCGAAGCTGCGGGGGGCAGGATGATGGAGGCCATTCGCCCGTTCCTTGTGCCGCACCGGATTATTCTGTTTCTGATTTTTGTGGGCATTGTGATCTGGGCGGCGGTATCGCTGCGCTGGGACTGGCTGCCGGAATATGCGCCGCTGGCGCTTGAGGCCCTGTGGCGGACGATCTGGCTTTTGGCGGCCAGCGTTGTGTTGGGGTTCCTGCTGGCCATACCGCTGGGGATCGCGCAGGCCATTGGGCCGTGGTATCTGGCCTGGCCCGCCAAGGTGTTTTGCACCATCATTCGTGGCACGCCGCTTCTGTTGCAGATTTGGCTGCTTTATTATGGGCTTGGATCGCTTTTCCCAACCATTGATGGAATTCGCGAAACCTGGATGTGGCCCTACCTGCGCCAGGCCTGGCCCTATGCCGTTCTGGCCCTGACCCTGTCCTTCGCAGGGTATGAGGGTGAGATCATGCGGGGTGCTTTTTCCGGGGTCGCGCGTGGCCAGCTTGAGGCGGCGCGGTCGTTTGGAATGCCGCCCTTCACCATGTTCCGGCGCATCTGGCTGCCGCAGGCGATCCGCAACGTTCTTCCCACACTGGGCGGAGAGACCATTCTCCAGCTCAAGGCGACGCCGCTTGTCGCCACCATTACCGTGGTTGAGATTTTCGCGGTGTCATCGCGGGTGCGGCAGGACACGTTTATCGTATATGAGCCGCTGCTCCTGCTCGCGCTTGTCTACATGATGATTGCGGGGGTCATCGCCTTTGCCTTCCGTAAATTTGAGCAGCGCATTCCCTCGCGGGTCAGCCGCAACTGACCCGGTTTCGTTAACCCGGAGCAGCCCTGAACGTGCCTGTTTTGCAGGCAGTATGAAGCCGTTCACAGACAGTTTGGCACGCATCGTTAACCATCCAGAAACCCCTTTGGCGGAAAAACGTTTCAGGGAAAACGTCAACGCATCGTGGATGGACAGGTATGGCCCGGACGAAATTCCAAACCACCCGACGCGACCTGCTGGCTCTTTTCGCTGGCGGTGTGGCAACCGCAATCAGTGGCCCCGCCCTCGCGCACGCCCCGAGTGACACCCTTCCCGCGGAGACCCCGGACGCCGGGCTGAAGGAACCGCGCATTCTGTTTGTTGGCAACTCGATCACGCGCCGGCATGACGTGCCCTCGCGCGTGGCGGCACTGGCGGAAAAAGCAGGTGCCAGGGTCCGGATCGGCATGGCCGCGCGGGACGGCGCACGGCTTCGCGAGACCATCATGTCCGAGCACCTGACCATGATGCTGGACCGGGCGCATTGGGACGTGCTGGTTCTGCAGGATCACACCACCACCCCGTTCCGGACGGATGACCGCAGGCTGTCGAGGGAAACCATGACCCGGCTTGCCTCCATGGCAGAGCCGGAGCGCGTGCTGCTCTACCCGCCCTGGCCCCGCGCCGCCGGGCACCCGTTCTATTCCCGCATCCATTACGGTTTTGACCTGACCCCACAAAACCCGCGCGAGTTTGCGAACCGGACAATGGAGTTCTACGAGAAGGTGTCGCAGGAATATGGCTTCACCGTGGCTCCGGTCCCGGCGCGCTGGCTGGCGGCGGTTGAGAGCGGACACCCGGTCTATGACACGGATGACTACCACGCGAGTTCCGAAGGAGCGGAACTGGCCGCAGGGGTCCTGTGGGACTGCCTGAGCGACATGCTGGGCGCGGACCTGTCCACCCCCCATCAGGCCTGAGCATCGCATCAGGTTTCGATCACGTTTTGGTCCGGCGTCCGTTGCTGACGGGCTGAGGCGCGTTTCCCACCTTTCTGTCGCCCTTTGACTGTGGCATGACTCTCCCGGAGAATTTTCGGGGGAGGATCCGTCATGTCAGACGCAGCCAAACGTACGCCACTCCATGATCTGCACCTGGAGCTTGGGGGGAAGATGGTGGACTTCGCCGGTTGGGAGATGCCGGTTCAGTACCCGAAGGGCATCATGACCGAGCACAAACATACCCGTGCCAAGGCCGGTCTGTTTGACGTGAGCCATATGGGTCAGGTGATCCTGCGCGGTGACAATGTGTCGGAAAAGCTTGAGACCCTGGTGCCGTCGGCGCTGACGACGCTGAAAGAGGGCAAGGCGCGCTACACGTTTTTCACCAATGATCAGGGCGGCATCATGGACGACCTGATCGTGTCAAACGCAGGGGATCATCTTTTCGTCGTGGTTAACGCGTCCATGCGACATCAGGACATCCCGCATATGGCGAACAACCTTGAAGGGGTTGAGGTCACAGAGATTTTCGACCGGGCGCTGGTGGCTGTTCAGGGGCCGTCAGCGGAAGATGTCGTGGGCGGGCTCTGCCCCGCGGCGCGCGATCTGAAATTCATGGAAACCACCACGGCGGACATCGACGGCGTGGAATGCCGCATTTCGCGTCTGGGCTATACCGGCGAGGACGGCTTTGAGATTTCGATCCCCGGGGCGGACGCGGTCCGGATCACCAAAAAGCTGCTGGACCATGAGGACTGCGAACCCGCCGGGCTCGGCGCGCGGGACAGTCTTCGGCTGGAGGCGGGGCTGTGCCTTTACGGCAATGACATCGACAACGACACCAGCCCGGTTGAGGCGTCACTGACCTGGGCCATTCAGAAACGACGCCGCGAGGAAGGCGGCTTCCCCGGGGCGGACCGCATCCAAAAGGAACTGGCCGAGGGCACGTCGCGCAAACTCGTGGGCATCAAACCGGTTGGCCGGGCCCCGGCGCGGGCCGGTGTTGAGGTGCAGTCAACGGACGGCACGCCGGCTGGCGCGGTCACATCCGGCGGCTTCGGACCCACGGTGGAGGCCCCGGTTGCGATGGGCTATGTCACCAGCGATCTGGCCGAACCCGGCACGCAGGTGAACCTGATTATACGGGGCAAGCCACAGCCTGCCGAAATCGTTGAACTTCCGTTCGTCAAACAGAACTACAAGCGCTGACCGAGGTATACCGACATGGTTTTCGAACTGACCACCTATGAAGCCTATGACTTTGCCAACCGTCGTCACATCGGTCCCTCGCCCTCCGAGATCGCGCAGATGCTGGAGACCATCGGATACGACACGCTTGATGACCTGATCTCGGCCACGGTTCCCGATGCCATTCGCCAGAAAGAGCCGCTGGATTTTGGCGAGCCGATGAGCGAGCGGGACGCGCTGTTCCACATGCGGGAGGTGGCGGAAAAAAACCAGGTTCTGACATCGCTTATCGGTCAGGGCTATTACGGCACCACGACGCCCGCCCCGATCCTGCGGAACATCCTGGAAAATCCGGCCTGGTACACGGCCTACACGCCCTATCAGCCCGAAATTTCGCAGGGGCGGCTTGAGGCGCTGCTGAACTTCCAGACGATGGTGTCCGACCTCACGGGTCTCGATATTGCCAACGCCTCTCTCCTCGACGAAAGCACCGCCGCGGCCGAGGCGATGACCATGGCGAAGCGCACGGCGAAGTCGAAGGCGAACGTGTTCTTCGTCGACGAGAACTGCCACCCGCAGAACATCGCTGTCATCAAAACCCGCGCCGAACCTTTGGGCATCGAGGTGAGGGTTGCGGATCCCGATGAGCTGGACGCGACCGAGGTGTTTGGAGCGATTTTCCAGTATCCTGGCACCTACGGGCATGTCCGGGATTTCTCCGGAGCCATGGAGGCGCTGCACGAGAACAAGGCGATAGGTATTGTGGCCGCCGACCCCCTGGCGCTTGCCCTGCTGAAAAGCCCAGGCGAAATGGGGGCGGATATTGCCATAGGCTCGACCCAGCGGTTTGGCGTTCCCATGGGATATGGCGGGCCGCACGCGGCCTACATGTCCTGCCGTGACGCGCTGAAACGGTCCATGCCGGGGCGCATCATTGGCGTCTCGCTCGACAGCCGGGGCAACAAGGCCTACCGGCTTTCGCTTCAGACCCGCGAGCAGCACATTCGCCGCGACAAGGCCAATTCCAACGTCTGTACGGCGCAGGCGCTGCTGGCCGTTATTGCGTCCATGTACGCGGTTTATCACGGACCCGACGGTATTAAGGCCATCGCGCAGTCAGTCCACCGCAAGGCCGTGCGGCTGGCCAAAGGTCTTGAGAGCGTGGGCTTCACCGTGGAGCCAAACGAGTTCTTCGACACGATTACCGTCGAGGTTGGCGCGCTTCAGAACGTCATCATGAAGGCGGCGGTGCGCAACGGCATAAACCTGCGCAAAATCGGTAACACCCGGATCGGCATCTCGCTGGACGAACGCACCCGGCCCGACACGATCCGGGCGGTCTGGGCCGCGTTCGGCGTGGAACTGGATTACGACAGCGTTAAGAAACGCGAGTACCGCCTGCCCGAGGCGATGCTGCGCGAGAGCGCCTATCTGACCCATCCGATTTTCCACATGAACCGGGCGGAAGCGGAGATGACCCGCTACATGCGCCGCCTTGCCGACCGGGATCTGGCGCTGGACCGGGCGATGATCCCACTTGGCTCCTGCACCATGAAGCTCAACGCGACGGCGGAAATGATCCCGGTGACCTGGTCGGAATTCGGCGACCTGCACCCGTTTGTTCCGGCGGATCAGGCCGAGGGCTATTCGGAACTGATCAGCGACCTGAACCACAAGCTTTGTCAGATCACCGGATATGACGCGATCTCGCAGCAGCCCAATTCCGGCGCGCAGGGCGAGTATGCCGGGCTGCTGACCATCCGGAACTGGCATGTCGCGAACGGGGACGGGCATCGCAATGTCTGTCTGATCCCGACCTCCGCACATGGCACGAACCCGGCCTCAGCCAGCATGGTGGGGTGGAAGGTCGTGCCGGTGGGCTCCGACGCCCATGGCAATATCGACCTTGAGGATTTCCGGGCCAAGGCGGAGCAGCATGGCGACAACCTCGCGGCCTGCATGATCACCTATCCCTCAACCCATGGCGTGTTTGAGGACACGGTGATGGAGGTCTGCGAGATCACCCACAAATATGGCGGCCAGGTCTATATCGACGGCGCGAACATGAATGCCATGGTCGGCCTGTCCCGGCCCGCGGACATCGGCGGCGACGTGAGCCACCTGAACCTGCACAAGACCTTCTGCATCCCGCATGGCGGCGGCGGACCGGGCATGGGGCCGATTGGCGTAAAGGCCCACCTGGCCGAATTTCTGCCTGGGCATCCTGAGCATGGCCAGGCGGTGGGTCCGGTATCGGCGGCGCCGTTTGGCTCTCCGAGCATCCTGCCGGTGAGCTGGGCCTATATCCTGCTCTGCGGCGGATCGGGGCTGACCCAGGCGACAAAGATTGCCATCCTGAACGCCAACTACATCGCGAAGCGTCTCGAAGGCGCGTACAAAATTCTCTACACCGGGAATAACGGATGCGTCGCCCATGAGTGCATTCTCGACACGCGGCCGCTCTCGGACAGCGCGGGCGTGACGGTGGATGACATCGCCAAACGCCTGATCGACAGCGGCTTCCATGCGCCGACGATGTCATGGCCCGTGGCCGGGACGCTGATGGTGGAGCCGACGGAGTCGGAGCCCAAGGCTGAACTCGACCGGTTCTGCGACGCGATGCTCTCCATCCGGGCGGAAGCGCAGGACATCGAGGACGGCAGAATTGATCCCAAAAACAACCCGCTGAAAAACGCACCGCACACGGTCGCGGATCTGGTGGGCGAATGGGACCGGCCCTATTCGCGCGAGGCGGCCTGCTATCCGGCTGGCGCGCTGAGGGTGGACAAGTACTGGCCGGCGGTCAACCGCGTCGACAACGCCTATGGCGACCGCAACCTCGTCTGCACCTGCCCGCCGATGGAAGCCTATAGCGAGGCGGCCGAGTAAAGGCCGTTCACGCAAAAACCCGGTCGGGCGGCGTATCCAGAAGCCGCCGGACCGTCTTCATTCCAGCCACGAACGCCTCGTGCGGAACCTGTCCGTTGACGGCAATGCGAACGGCATGGACGGCGCGGCCATCCCGGAGCGAGAAATCCTCGGCTGATTTTACGAGGATGTTTTCCGCCTCCAGGGCCTTGCAGAACTCGCCAGCGCGCCAACCGGCCGGCAGCTCCAGCCACAGGAACGGCACGTCCTCCGACCAGTTGATTTTGCTTCGCCCGAGCGCGTTCACCGCGGCCCGGATGTCGTTTCCGATCCGGTCCCGCACACGGTCAAGAATGCCGGGCAGTTCCGTGCGCGCCATGACATGCGCGTAGAGATCGGTGATCAGGCGCGACACACCGAAGAAATTGAAGGACGAGGTCCGGGCCAGCGCCCCGCCCCACCCCACCGGCGCTATGACGAACCCGATCCGCAATGCGGCACTCAGGGATTTGGACGGCGAGGTGACATGCCAGGTCAGCTCCGGCAGGTATGACCGGTATCCCGGACCCTGCCGGTCGGTGCGCATCAGCCGGTAACATTCGTCATCCATGATATGAACGCCGAACCGGTCGGCGATCCGCGCAATTTCCCGGCGACGGGCGGGCGTTACGCCACGTACAATCGGATTGCAGACCTCCGAGGAGGTGCAGTAAATCTGCACGCCCTGGGTCCGCACGAGTTCCTCAAACACGTCCGGCCGCGGGCCATCCGCATCCCAGGGAACACCCGCCACCGCAGCACGGCACAATCTGGCCGCGGAACGGAAACCGCCATAGCTCAACTCGTCCACCGCGATTACGGGTGCCGAGCCGTGCAGAACGGTCTGCAGGATCATGACCACCGCGTTCTGTCCGCCATTGGTGACGACGACGTCCTCCGGCTCGACCGCGCCGACAGCGGTATCGACCACCGAACTTCGGAACAACTCCCGCGCCGCCGCGTCGGAGTCCCGGTTGGGATACTGCAACAGATGGTCCCACGGCATGGTCTGCGACAGATGGGACATGGCGTCGCGCATCAGCCTGCCCTGCCCCACCTCGGGCATTTTCGGGCTCATGAGATGAAGCTGATCCCGGGTGACGGTTTTCGGGTCGTGAATTAGCGGCGGCAGGGTTTCCACCGGCGCCCCGGCGCGACCCGCAACATAGGTGCCACGGCCCACACCCGCGACCAGCCGCCCCTCATCGGTGAGCAGGGCATAGGCCCGTGCGACGGTACCAGGCGTCACGCCAATCCGGTAGGCCAGGTCCCGCACCGGGGGCAGCTTTTCCCCCTCACGCAGGTCACCCGATACAATGCCGTTGCGAATGGTCTGGGCGATGGCCCTGTATTTTGACCGGCCCGAGGCCCGGAGATTAGTTTGCCAAATTGTATCCGCTACAATCATTTTGTGGACCGGTTTGAAATGTTATTGTACTCAATAATTGTAACACTACGTTGCATTGTGTCAATACAAATACGGAACAATCCCATGTCACACGCACTCCTCACCGTGCGTACCGCGTACGCCGGTCGTTTTACCTCCAACATCCTGGCTCTGGTGACATTCTGGGCGCACCGGCGCCGGACACGACGCGCGCTTGAAAAACTCGACGCAAACCTGCTGCGCGATATCGGGCTCGATCCAGCGGAAGCGCGGGATGAGGCGGCGAAATATTTTTGGCAGGACTGAAGTCACGATTTTCCCTGTACTGGCCGGGTTGTACCCGGACTTTTTTTTTGGGGGTTACAAGCCGACGCGCCCGGCTTTAGACATTCGGGAACAAACAAATACCGGAGTGGTACGGCTGGAGGGCGCACATGATTTCTGAAGTTCCAGGACTGTTGGAGCAGGTCCGCGACAGGTTCGCCCATATCGACACCTGCCCGTATTCCGGCCCGCGCATATTCTTTGAGAACGCCGGCGGGGCGCTGACACTGAAATCCGTGGTCGAGACCTCCGGCCTCTACGCCTCCTATCCCGACAACCAGGGACGCATCAACGCGGCCTCCACCGCGCTGCAGTCCGCCATCGACAAGGGGCGCGCGGACATGCGGCTGTGGATGAACGCTCCGGACGGTCAGGTGTTCGTGGGGGAGAGCGGCACCGAGGTTCTGTTCCGTCTCGTCCGCACGGCAGCACTTGGCGCTGAACCCGGCGGGACAATGCTGGGCACAACGCTGGAACATCCGGCTTCGCGCAGCGCCATGTCCCGGTGGGCCGATGTGACGGGTCGGCCACTGACGCTGGTGGCCCATGACGACGCCACGGGAACCGTCGATGTGGAGGCATGGCTGCCGCACATCACGCCCGATCTGCGTGTTGCCTCCATCGTCCATACGTCACCCGTGACCGGGATCAGCGTCGATGTGAACAGGATCGTCGCAGCCATCCGCGATAAGGCCCCAGACTGTTTCATTATTGTCGATGGAATTCAGCACGCCAGCCATGGCGGCATCGACCTCGACGCGCTCAATGCCGACGGCTATGCCGTGTCACCCTACAAGGTGTTTTCGCGCCATGGATACGGCATCGGCTGGGCCTCGGACCGGCTGACCGCCTGCACCAAGGAAACGCTTGTGGGCTCCTCCCCCACCGGCTGGGAACAGGGAACGCGCGACGCGGGCAGCTATGCCACCTTCTCGGACGTGGTCGATTACTTTCTCTGGCTTGGCGGGCTGTTCACCGAAAGCACGGATCCCCGGACCCGGATCGAGGCGGCCGCAACCGCAATCCACGCGCAGGAACAGATTCTAGCCCAGGCGATGATTGAGGGCACCCACAACCAGCGCGGCCTTGCCGACATCCCCGGCGTGACCGTGTTGGGAGGCCTCGACAATCCAGGCCGGGAGGGTGTTGTCTCCCTGACCCTCGACACCATGGACGCGGCCAGCCTCGTTCAGTTTTTGGAGGACCGGGAAATCCGCGTCCATATCCGCAAAAACGACACCTATTGCGGCAACGTGCTCGGCCCGCTCGGCATTGACACCTGCATCCGCGTGTCATTCAGCCATTACAACTCGCCCGGCGAGGTAAGCCGCTTCCTGACCGCCATGAACGAGGCGGCGGCGGTCTGATCCCGCGGCAACCGCTGCCGTCACGCCCGCTCTTCCGGGGCCATTTTGCGCTCCAGCTTGCGCACGAAGGCGCTGATAATCAGGACAAGGACCAGATATTCGAGGATCAGGAGCGAGTAGATTTCCAAAGGACGATACTCGGTGACCACCAGTTCATTCGCCCGACGGGTGAGCTCCTGCATCCCGATGACCGAGGCGAAGGCCGACATTTTAACGATGTAGATAAACTGGTTCGCCAGCGGCGGAAGGATACGCCGGATGGCCTGGGGCAGAATGACGAGGCGCATGGTCTGGTAGTAGTTCAGGCCAATGGACTGCGCCGCTTCCGCCTGGCCCCGTCCCACTGACTGAATGCCGGAGCGATAGATCTCCGCGGTAAATGCGCTGTCGGAGACTGCAAGGGTAATGACCGCCCCCCAGAACGGATCGATATTAAGATCTAGGCCAATGGAGCGGAACACAATTGGCAGGCCATAGAACACCCAGAACAGCATGGGCAGAAGCGGGATCGCACGGATGAATTCCACGTAGATCCGGTTGATGATCCGCACCCAACGCCGGCTGGACAAAGCCGGCAGAGCCACAATGAGGCCCACCACAATCGAAATCATTGCGGCGACCGCTGACATCAGGATGGTCGCGCCAAAGCCGCCGACCAGAAAGCGGATGTTGGTGCGTCCCGCCTCCGTGGTCGGGTCGATCACGTACCAGCCCCAGCCACCGGAGGACGAACAGCCAGAGAGCAGCAGGACGCAGAAGAGGGCCGCGACCGGACCCGCCATGCGGGTCAACCGCCGACGCGGTTCACTGAACCAATGCCCTGAAATACGTGCCGCGCTGCCGCCCATATGTTCGCCCGTTCCCGCCAAAAAACCAGTGCGCCGAGGCGAACCATTCAACACAAAATTGCTACTTGAGATTACCGTCTCTTTGACCTCTCATTCAAGCCTCATTGGGCGGGCCTGGCGGCCATCGCCTCCGCTCCTCGACCGTGACAACTGACGGGAAACAGACCGACATGAACCGACTGATCGCCAATACCGCCGCAACACTTCTTGCGTTGGGACTAGCCACTTCCGCCCTCGCGCAGTCCGCGCTCAACGACATTCTGGACGGCGGGGTGCTGAAGGTCGGCACAACCGGTGACTGGAACCCGATGACCCTGCGCGACCCGGCGAGCAACAGCTACAAGGGCTTTGACATCGACGTCATGACCGAGCTTGCCAACGATCTTGGTGTCGAGATCGAATTCGTGGCGACCGACTGGAAAACCCTGGTGAACGGCATCGTTGCCGGGAACTACCACATCACCGGGTCGGCGTCCGTTTCTCCGGCCCGCATGAAAGCCGCCGGTTTCTCGGAAAGCTATCTTTCCGTTGAGTTTTTTCCCTTCGCCATGAACGGCAATGTCGGGAATTTCGACGGCTGGGACTCGATCAATCAGGAGGATGTCACCGTCGCCACCACCCTCGGCACGTCGTTTGAGGCCATGACGCGCGCCTGGTTCCCGGATGCCGAGCTTAAGGTCGTGGAGGCTCCGGCCAGAGGCTTTCAGGAGGTCATTGCCGGGCGTGCGGACGTGTTTGTGACCTCGAACATTGAGGGGGCCACCCTGACCGAGAAATTCGACATCGCCCGCGTTCCCAACACCGAACCGCGCGAACCGACCCCCATTGCGATGCTGCTGCCCCAGGATGACCAGGTCTGGATCAACTACGTCAACAACTGGATCAAGCTCAAACAGGCCCAGGGTTTCTTCGAGGGCGTGCGCGGCGAGTGGGGTCTTTGACCCCCCATCACAATATGGTCAACACGGCGCGATTTATCCCAAAACCGGGCGCGCCGTATCTAAAGTTCCAGGGGCCGTCGGCCCGTATGGAGGATTAAGGCGGGCCGACGGCTTTTTGGGAGCAACAGGCAGGGGAAACCATGACACAGCCGGCACGTAAAAAGGCCCAGGATTTCGATCAGCGCATTCTTGAGATATTTGACGGATACGTCCACGGGAAGATGTCGAAACGCGACTTCATTTCCCGCGCGGGAAAATACGCGGCTGCCGGAGTAACCGGCGCGATGATCCTGGAGCAGCTTCAACCGAACTATGCCCTTGCGCAGCAGGTCGACCCGAACGACCCGGACATCACCACCGAGGTCATCGAGTACGAAAGCCCCGAAGGGCACGGCACCATCAAGGGGCTTTTGGCCAGGCCCGCCGACGCCTCCGGCCCCCTGCCCGCCGTTTTGGTGGTGCATGAGAACCGCGGCCTCAACCCCTATATCGAGGATGTTGCCCGACGTGCGGCCAAGGCCGGTTACCTGACACTCGCGCCGGACGGCCTGACGCCGCTGGGGGGCTACCCGGGCAATGATGACGAAGGAAGGGAAATGCAGCGGGAACTGGACGCCGCGAAACTCATGGAAGACTTCTTTGCCGCGTTCGAGTTCCTGCGCGACCATGAGGACTCGACCGGCAAGGTTGGTGCGGTCGGCTTCTGCTACGGTGGCGGTGTCTGCAACGCGCTTGCCGTGGCCTATCCGGACCTTGCGGCTTCAGTTCCGTTTTACGGCCGTCAGCCCGATGCCGCCGACGTACCGGCCATCGAGGCGCCGCTTCTCATCCATTATGCGGGGCTCGACGAGCGGATCAATGCGGGCTGGGATGCCTACAAGGCCGCGCTGGAGGAGGCCGGCAAGGAGTACACGGTGTATTTCTACCCGGACGTGAACCACGGTTTCCACAACGACACGACACCCCGCTATGACGAGGAAGCCGCAACGCTTGCCTGGGAACGGACGCTGGAATTTTTCGAGGCCAATCTTACCTGACGCACAGGGCCCGGTTCCTGACAGAGGTGAAAATTCTGAAATCCACCGGGCGACCGGTGGATTTTTCTTTTGGGGACCGGCAATGTAACTTCAACCTGCGGATACCCGCAGGGAATGGGGACAGGACACCAGACGTCATGAGTATTTTCACGGATCTGATCTCAACCGTTTTTGAGAGAAGCTACCGCAGGGCAAAAGGCCCCGACAGGGACAGCCGAAGCCTGACCGAACTCGCCTCCGCGCTGCTCGGAAGCCACGGGGAGGTGTCCGGCACCTCACTTGCCCACACCATTCTGGACCGCTTTGCTGTCCTGGATGAGGAAGGCAAACGCGCGTTCTTCAGCTTCATGACTCACGATCTGGACATCAACCCGGACCGGGTGCGCTCCACCCTTCAGGACTATCAGAACAGCCCGTCGAAAAAGACCTGGAAGGCCTTCGCCGCAGCCAGTGAGCCCGCGCGGCAGGAACTGGCGCGGCGTCTCAACCAGGTGCCGGGTGCCACCGGGCAACTTGTTTCCATGCGGCGTGACCTTTTGAGACTGATGCGGGACAACCCGGATCTCGAGCCGCTGGACGAGGATTTCCGGCATCTCTTCGCGTCCTGGTTCAACCGGGGTTTTCTGGTGCTGCGCCCGATTGACTGGGACACGCCCGCAAGCATTCTGGAAAAAATCATCGCCTATGAGGCCGTCCACGCCATCGACAGCTGGGACGATCTGCGCCGGAGGCTCGCGCCGGCAGACCGGCGCTGCTACGGATTTTTCCACCCATCCATGCCGGGTGAGCCCCTGATTTTCGTGGAGGTGGCCCTGACCCGGGGAGTGCCAGGCTCCATCCAGGCGCTGCTGGCTGATGGGCGCAAGACCATTGAGGCGGAAGAGGCCGACACGGCGGTTTTCTATTCGATTTCGAACTGCCAGGCGGGGCTGGCCGGGATTTCCTTCGGCAATTCGCTGATCAAACAGGTTGTGGCAGATCTGTCACGGGATCACGGCAACCTGTCGACGTTTGTGACCCTTTCGCCCATTCCGGGACTGAACCGGTGGCTGTCGAACATGGAACCGGGCTTTGCGGAGCGGTGGGACAACCGGGTTCTGGCAGCACATTACCTGTTGGAAGCCAAACGCTCCGACGGTATGCCATATGACCCGGTCGCGCGTTTCCATCTCGGCAACGGCGCCCGGGTTCACGCGGTCCACAACAATGCGGACACGTCGCTCAACGGGATGAAACAGTCCAACGGAACCATGGTGAACTATCTCTACGATCTCGATCAGATATCGCGAAACCATGAGAAGTTCGCCGGAAGCAGGACCGTCGTGTCCTCGCCTGAGGTCCAGCAGCTGAGCGCGTCAATAAAAACAAGCAGCCTGGGAGCCTGACACTTTGGCAAATCCTCTTTTCGACGGCCTCTTTGGCCGCCATTCCGGTAAATCCACGGTTTTTCTGCACCTGCCGGATGGCGGCACCGTAACCCATGCGAAATTCCTCGAAACCGCCGCACGGTTTGCCAATACCCTATGGGACATGGGCGTCCGGACCGGTGACCGGGTCGCGGTTCAGATCGCCAAATCCCCGGAGGCTCTCGCTGTCTACGCGGCCTGCGTTCAGGCCGGTGTGATTTTCCTGCCGCTCAACACGGCTTATTCCGCGCCGGAAGTGTCCTATTTTGTGGAAAACAGCGGTGCGAAGCTGCTGATCTGTGACGAGGCCAACGTGGATACGCTCACGCCAGTGACTCAGGCCGCAGACGCGGCGATTGAAACACTGAACGGCGATGGCAGCGGATCCTTCCCGGAGGCCGCAGCAAACCAGTCCACCGAATTCACCACGGTGGACCGCGATGGCGACGACCTTGCCGCGTTCCTTTACACCTCCGGTACCACGGGGCGGTCGAAGGGCGCGATGCTGACCCAGACCAATCTCCTGTCGAACTCTGAGGTATTGGTTCAGGAATGGCGGTTTACGGCGGATGACGTGCTGCTCCACGCCCTGCCGATTTTCCACACACACGGTCTGTTCGTGGCGACCAATGTCACGCTGCTGGCGGGTGGCAGCATGATCTTCCTGCCGAAATTCGACGCCGACGCCATGATGGAGCGGATGCCGCAGGCCACCGCCATGATGGGGGTTCCGACCTTCTACACACGGCTGCTCGACCATCCCGGCTTCACGAGGGATTTGACCCGTCACATGCGTCTTTTCGTGTCGGGAAGCGCGCCCCTGCTGGCTGAGACCCATGTCACGTTTGAGGACCGCACGGGTCACCGCATCCTTGAACGCTACGGCATGACCGAAACCAACATGAACACCTCCAACCCCTATGACGGCGAGCGGCGGGCCGGAACGGTCGGCTTTCCGCTACCGGGCGTGGAACTGAAGGTGACCGATCCCAAAACCGGTGACACGGTCGCGGATGGCGAGATTGGCGTGATCGAGGTCCGCGGTCCGAACGTCTTCAAGGGTTACTGGCAGATGCCGGAAAAGACCGCTGAGGAACTGCGCCCGGATGGGTTTTTCATTACCGGCGACCTGGGTCAGATCGATGCGGACGGGTACGTTCACATCGTCGGCCGGAACAAGGATCTCATTATTTCCGGTGGGTACAACATCTATCCGAAGGAGATCGAGCTTCTGCTCGACGAACAGCCTGGCGTTCTGGAAAGCGCAGTGATCGGTGTGCCGCATCCGGATTTCGGTGAAACCGTCGTGGCGGTGCTCGTTCCCGAAAAGGGCGGCCATCCCGATCTCGAAGGGATCAAATCCAGCATTTCCGGCTCACTGGCGCGCTTCAAACAGCCGCGTGAGATGGTGATCTTGCCGGAACTGCCGCGCAACACGATGGGCAAGGTTCAGAAAAACGCGCTGCGGGACCAGTTCGGCGACCTGTTTACCGCCTGACCTTAACCGCAACAGAGGTATGCTGCCCGCACCAGATGATGCGGGCAGCCTTCGTGGTTATTCGCTGGCGCTGAACTGGAACAGCATGGTCTCGCCGGAGTGGTCATCGACACCGTCATTGTCCGTGGACACCCAGGCGGTGCCGTCGGACATGATTGCCAGACCCTCAACCTTGTCGAGTACATAGCCGCCGGTGGAAACAAGGTCGGGCAGAAGATCCCGAACCAGTTCCTTGCTCACGACCGGCAGGTCGCCACCCAGCGGCGCGGGCGACAGTTCAGCCAGTGGAACGCGGTAGATTTTCTTCGTAACCGCCGCGGCCCCAATCTGGTTGTCACGCTCTACGATATAGGCGTGATCGCCAAATACCGTGATTTCGGAGAGCCCGACCCAGCCGGTTTCCGGCTCAGCCTTCTCGTAGCGTACCGCACCCCACTCACCGCTTTCGGTGTTGTAGGCCACCAGCTTGACGTGGTTTGCGGGGTCGTCGCCCCATTCGCGCTGAACGGCCATCCAAAGCGTGTCACCGATCAGGGCAACGCCCTCAAACCCGAACCGCTTCTCCACGGCCATCAGCTCAGCCGGAAGTCCGATCTCGGCGTCAATCGCGCCACCCGCGTCCACATGGTAAAGCGCATGCGGGATGACCCGGTCCGTGCGGCCCTCGGAGGCCAGCCAGTAGCCGCCCTCTCCGTCGAGCGCGATGCCCTCGATGTCGAGTTTCTGGGCCACACGACCACCCCGCGTGACGGTCATTGCGCCAGTGATGGCCGCAGGCGTCTGCGTCGTGTCGATGGTGAAGATCGTGGGCTGATAGCCATAGAAGCTGTCATTGACCGCGTAGATCATGCCATCCTCACCAGCCGCCATACCGGAAATGGCACCCCAGCCGGTCAGCTCGTCCATGCCGGCCGATGTCAGATGCGGATAGGTCGCGGGCGCATCCTGGTACTCATAGACCATGACATGGGACCGCGCGCCGCCATCCTCGATCAGGTCGACCTCGTTGGCGGAGATGAGCAGGTTGCGATCCGGCAGGGCCACGAAACCCTCCGGGCCAATGCCTGACGGCAGGATCTGTTCCAGCACCGGATTGGCCGGATCGGTTACGTCATAGCCGCCAACGACCGAAGCCCGCTCGGCACCGACGAAAACATAGGGCGTGTCGCCAAACACCGCGAAATCGACCGACTCGGGCTCCACGCCCTTGGCGTCGGACCGCTTGTCCGGGTAATGGCCAACCTGAACAACGGCGTGCTCAAAGGAGGTGCCGCTGTCATAAACGACGGTGCCGTCCTTGTTGAAAATCGTCCATCCGCGGGAACCACCCTCGTAGTCGCCCTCGTTGGCTGTGGCGAAATGGCTGTCATCGATCCATTTGACAGCATCCGGCTCGCGCTTGCGACCGGCCTGGGACTCGTCAAAAATCAGGGAGCCGCGGTCATCCGTTGCGTCGATCCCGTCGAGATCCACCGCACCCGCGCTGAAATGACTGACGACCTCCCCGTCGCGGGAAACAACCGCAAGATGGTTGTTTTCCTGAAGCGTCACGACCGTTTCACCGAGGTCATTGATGCTGACAAATTCCGGCTCCGGATCGGTAGGTGCCACTTCGGCCAGCCCGGTCAGGTCAACGTTTCGCATCCCCCCGCAGTCAACGGCACCGTCCACAACGTCCAGGAGAACCAGGTGACCGGCGGGCATCTGCGGGATGACGCCGTCGTTCAGATCCTCATCACGCTCGTTCTCGATCGCAACGGCCACCAGTGAGCCGTCCTTTGCGACCGCAACGGAATCCGGCTGGCCGCCCAGATCACAGGCGGCAATCTCCTCACCGGAAGCCACATCGAAGGTTTTCAGCAGACCGGACGGTTCGGTGTAGCTCTCTGACGTGTTCACCCCGACGAACGCGGTTGTCCCGATGATACCCACGGAAGTCGGTTCCCCGTCCACATCCACATTGCCCAGCGGCTTCGGCGCGGCGGCATCGGTCAGGTCGATCATCCCAATCACGCCAAGCGGGCTGTCGGTGTAGACGAGCGTATTGCCGTCGGCAGTGGCGGCAATGATTTCCGAGGAAGTCTCGCGGGAGGTGTCCTCTCCCTCCGCCATGTTGCTGACGACCGGAAACGACGCGATGCGGTTGAAATTTTCCGCATGCGTCACGGCCGCGGACATCGCCAGAACGGACGCCGTGGAGAGAATAGTGAATTTCATGATTGTCCCCTGTTTATTTGGGGAAACCGATGGACAGGGTTTGCAACGTCAACGTTACGAAGATGGGACAGTTTTGTGACAGTTACCCGCGAACGGAAATCGGCCTGTCGCGATCCGACAGGCCGTTTTAGTTTGGGGAAATCCGGTCAGCGGCTGTGCGTCGCCTCAACCAAATCGGCGATGTCATGCTCCGCCTGCGCATCAATGTGAATGCCCTCATCGCCGTCCAGAACCCCGGCATTGGGATCGTCATAGACCGAGACGTCCAGCTTGCCCTCGCTCTTGGCAACAATGGTTGAAACCGCAGCATCGCCGGAGACGTTCACTGCTGTCCGGATCATGTCCATCAGACGGTCAACACCGAGCACGAGGCCAATGCCCTCAATCGGCAGGCCGACCTGCGCGAACACCATCGACAGCATGATCAGCCCAACCCCCGGCACGCCCGCCGTCCCGATGGAGGCCAGAACCGACATCAAAATGACGGTCAGATATCCGCCAATTCCAAGTTCAACGCCGTAGACATTCGCGATAAAGACCGTCGCCACGCCCTGCATGATCGCGGTGCCGTCCATATTGATTGTGGCCCCAAACGGCACGGTGAAGGAGGCAACGGAGTTGTTGACCCCAAACCGCTGCGTCACCGTGCGCATGGTCACGGGGATCGTGGCGTTGGAACTTGCAGTCGAGAAGGCGAAAACCTGAACGTTGCGGATTTTGTTCATGAAGGTCACCGGGTTCAGTCCGGAGAAAACCTTCAGCACCACCATCAGCGTCACAAACAGGTGGAACATCAGCGCGCCGACCAGGACCAGAACATAACCCGCCAGCGAGACCAGCAGATCAAGCCCAAGGTTTGCAACCGCGCGTGCAATGAGAACAAATACGGCATACGGGGCCAGAGCCATAACGATGGTCACCATTTTCATCATAACCTCGTTGGCAATCTCGGCCCCTTCCACGAAGGACTTCGCCTTGTTCCCAACCATCAGAACGCTGATACCGGCGATGATCGAGAAGAAGATGATCGGCAGCATGTCACCATTGGCCATAGCGCTGATCGGATTAGTCGGAATGATATCGATCAGAACCTGCGTGAGTGGCGGTGCCTCCGCCCCCGCAAAGGTCGTCTCGGTGGTCATCTCAAGGCCCTGACCAATGCCGAAAACACTCGCGATGATAATTGCCGTCGCAATCGCCATGGCCGTCGTCAGCAAGTAAAGACCAAAGGATTTCGACCCCACCCGGCCGAGCATCCTGATATCCCCGATCCCGCAAACTCCGCAGATCAGTGAGAAAAACACAAGCGGAACTACAAGCATTTTCAACAGGTTAACGAACATCGTGCCGATCACGTGGAACAGCCCGTTAACAACGTATTCGTTTACCAGAGTTCCCGGCGCATTCATGCCGGTAAGATTGAACGCCAATCCCAAAACAATACCCAGTCCCATACCCGTCAGGACCTTGGCCGTCAGACTCATTCTGTTTCCCACAGACATGTAGCCACCCTCCATCGCTGGTTGTATTGGTAATAATTCCTTCACATTAGGAACAAGCATCCCACAGGTCTACTTTTTCCGTCAGCCGCGCCGAAGACCCGGCCGGGCGGCGGGTTGTTGCCCGTGGCGTTTTGCGTCAGGCTGTCGGCAACCAAAGGAGCGATACCTTGACCGCAAATAGTGCAATTCCCCACCTGAGCCCGGCCGACCTGGATGGGTTCGGCATCACTACCGAAGAGGTCGTGAAATTCCTGAGCCGGTTGATCCTCGACGCTGCGGACAACACCGCCTGGCACGCGCCGAAAGCTGTTTTGACGCCACCGGACGGGCGCTACATCATGTCCACGCTTGCGGCCATGAGCGATCCTCCCCTCGTTGCCACCAAGTCCCTGGTGCTGAACGACCGCAACCGCGAGGCCGGTCTGCCCCCGATTAACAGTCTCGTTTCCCTGATTCACGGCGAAACCGGTCTGCCGCTCGCCACCATCGATGGCAACTGGATCACCGCCGTGCGCACCGCCGGACTGAGCGCCGTAGCGGCCGGGTATCTTGCGCGAAAGGACACCCAAACCATTGGCTTCGTCGGCACCGGGGTCCAGGCCCGCAGTCATCTCGATGCAATGGGCGACCTGTTTCCGCTGAAGCACATTCTCATTTCAGGGCGCGGTCAGACCAATATCGACCTGCTTAGCGAAGCGGCAGAGGCGCGCGGACTGACGTCGGAGATCTGTGACACCCCACAGGATGCGGTCCGGAACGCGGACATTGTGGTGACCTCCGTAACACATACCGCCGTGAGCGAGCCGTTTCTCGATGCGAACCACCTTCGCCCCGGCGCCTGTGCCATCATGGCGGACCTGGGCGCGCCCTGGCACCGGAAGAGTTTCGGGAGCCTTGATCTTCTGGCTGTCGACGATCTGGAACAGGAGGCGAGCCTGCCCAAACCTCTCGCCGACCCTCGCGATGTGAACGGCGACCTCCACGGCCTCGTGTCCGGCAAACTCGCCGGACGTCTGAGCGACGACCAGCGCACGGCGTTTCTGTTTCGTGGCCTCGCAATTGGTGACCTTGCCCTGGCCGCGCTTGCCTGGCAAAAATACCAGGACCGCTAAACGCTCAGAGCCGACCGACGGAAACCCGCTCCGCTCCGGCCTTCTCGGCCAGCAGGCAGAGCCAGTCATGGGCCAGGTGGGCCGCCGCAAGCGCCGTGATCTCGGCATGGTCGAACGGCGGCGAGACCTCCACCACGTCCAAGCCGATCAGGTTTAGCGGTGTTAAACCCCGTACAAATTCCAGCGCCTGCCACGAGGCCAGACCGCCCGGCACCGGGGTGCCGGTTCCAGGCGCAAACGCGGGATCCATTCCGTCCACGTCCAGGCTCAGATACACCGGCGCGTCGCCCGCCCGGACACGGGCCACATCAATGGCCGCATCAATACCGTTGCGGTGAATCCAGGGGCTGGAAAGGATTTCAAACCCCGCATCGGTGGCGTTGAACGTCCGCAGACCCACCTGCGTGGACCGCTTCACATCGACGATGCCCTCGGCCACCGCACGGGCAAACATCGTGCCGTGATTGGTGCATGTGCCGTCATCCTCCCAGGTGTCGCAATGCGCGTCGAACTGGATCAGAGCCACCGGACCGTGCCGCTCGGCATGAGCCTTCAGAAGCGGATAGGCCACCGAATGATCGCCGCCGAGGCTCAATAGTTTCGTGCCACACGCAATAATGTCAGCCGCCTGAGCCTCAATCGCCGGGCCAACGCTTTCCGGGTGATGGGGGTCGAGATACACGTCTCCAAAATCCACGACGCTCAGGGTCGCAAACGGATCGAACCCCCACGGGAACGCATTCAGTTCAGCAAGCTGCACCGACGCCGCCCGAATGGCCTGCGGCCCCAGCCTGCAGCCCGGACGGAAGGTCACCGCATTGTCAAACGGGATGCCCATGACGGCCACATCGATCCCATCCAGATCACGGCAGTAGGGCCGCCGCAAAAAGCTCAGCGCCCCGCCATAGGTCATTTCCGGCCAGCGGCCCTTGGCCTCCGTCTTGCGGAAAGCCTGATCCCCGTAACCGCTCATCTCAGATCCCCAGCCTGTCGCGCAGTCCGTAATACCACGACCCCACTACGGAATAGGGCACCCGGAACATGCGTCCGCCCGGGAACGGTATCCACGGCACTTTCTCGAACACGTCAAACCGGCTGCGGTCACCATTGATGGCCTCCGCCAGAATACGCCCGAAGGTATGCGACCCCGTCACGCCATGCCCGGAATAGCCATGGGCAAAATAGACGTTGTCATTCAGACGCCCCATCTGAGGCACACGGCTGAAGGACAGCGCGAAGTTCCCGCTCCAGGCATATTCGATTTTCACGGAAGCCAGTTCCGGGAACACCCTGTCCATGTTTTTGCGCAGCTTGGATTCGATATCCGCAGGGTCCGCCCCCCCGTAGACCGTGCCGCCGCCAAAAAGCAGCCGCTTGTCCGCGGAAAGCCGGTAGTAGTCGAGAATGTAACGGATATCCTCAATGCAGGTATCCGTGGGCAGCAGCCTTGCCGCCACGTCCTCGCCCAGGGGCTCCGTCGCCATGACCTGGGTGGATACCGGCATCACCCGTGGTTCCAGTTCACGAACAACATGGCCCAAATAGGCGTTGCCACACAGAACCAGCGTGCGGCAGGTGATGGAGCCTTCCTTCGTCGTGATCCTTGGCCGCGCGCCGTCGAGCTCGACCGACTCCACCATCGACATCTCAAAGATCGTGCCCCCCTGCGATTCAAACGCATCCGCCTCACCAAGAACGAGGTTCAGCGGATGCATGTGACCGCCGGCGTGGTCGATCATGCCACCGGCATAGAAATCGGTTCCGACATAATCCCGGATCCGGTCCTTTCCGATCATCTCCTGCGTCTCGATGCCGTATCCGCGCCAGAGAGCCAGCCGTTCCTCCAGCTCGCGCATGTGCGCCGAAGTGACGGCCGTGAACACATTGGTCGGTTTCAGGTCGCATTTGATTTCATAGGTCACCACCCGCTCCCGGATGATATCACCGCCCTCCATGACCATTCCGGCCACGAAGGATGCCGTGTCCTGTCCGTATCTGCGCCGAATGGTCTGAAGCGACGCGTTCAGGCCGTTGACGATCTGTCCGCCGTTCCGGCCCGACGCGCCCCAGCCGATGCGCGCGCCCTCGACCACCGCCACGTTGTGGCCTTTTTCGGCCAGATGCAGCGCCGTCGAAATGCCGGAGAACCCGGCCCCGACGACGCACACGTCAAACTCCTGACTGCCCCTCAGCGGTTCACGCAGTTCCGTGCGGTTGGCGGAGGCCGCGTAGTAACTTGTCGTGTGCCGACCGTCGCCGGCATATTGCGTCACGGATGCCATCACACCACCTCCAGATAGGTCTGGTATTCAAACCGGGTCACGGTTTCGGAAAACCGTTTGAGTTCCTGCTGCTTTGTCTGCGCGAAAAGCTGCTGCAGTTTTGGATCAAAAATTTGGGACGCGTATTCCCCCTCCTCAAACGCCGCAATTGCCGACGGCCAGTCGAGCGGCAGGGAGGGTATTTCCGCCTCATACGCATTCCCGGTCAGCGGCTCCAATGGTTCGATCTCCTGCTCCATCCCGAGCAGCGCACCTCCCAGAATGGCCGCCATGGAAAGGTACGGGTTCACGTCCGCTCCGGCGAGCCTGTGCTCTATCCGACGCGCTTTGTTGTCACCGCCTGGAATGCGAATGGCCGCCGTGCGGTTTTCATACCCCCAGGAGGCGCCGGTCGGCGCGTGGGAACCGGGACTGATGCGGCGGTAGCTGTTCTGGTGCGGGGCAAACACCAGCGTGTTTTCATGCATCGTCGCAAGGAGCCCCCCCACCGCATGGAGCAGCGCCTGTGACCCCTCCGGTCCACCATTGTCGAAGATGTTGTTGCCGTCCCGATCGAGCACCGAAAAATGCACATGCATACCGTTGCCGGCCCCGTCGCCAAACGGTTTGGCCATGAACGTCGCCGCAAACCCGTGCTTGCGCGCGACACCCCGCACCAGGCGCTTGAACAGAACGGAATCGTCCGCGGCTTTCAGCGGGTCATCAGTATGGAGTAGATTGATCTCAAACTGCCCCGCCCCCCCTTCGGAAATGGCCGAGTCCACCGGTATGTCCTGGATGGCGCAGGCCGCATAAACGTCGTCGAGAAACGCGGAAAAACCGTCCAGTTCACTGACCGAGAGGATTTCATCGGAATGAAGCCGCTCCCCCGTCATTGGCGATTTCGGGCGTCGCGGCCGCTCGCCACCGGGTTCCGTGAGATAAAACTCAAGCTCCGTCGCCACCACCGGGCGCAGCCCCTTGGCCGCATACCGGTCCAGAACCATCGCCAGCGCCCGGCGCGGATCAATGGGAAACGGCGAGCCGTCCTCCCTGTTCATCCAAACGGGAATCATCGCGGTCGGCTCGCTCAGCCAAGTGCTCAGAAGAACGCCGCGACCGGTCATGCTGCACACCCCGTCCGCGTCTCCGGACGCGAAGACGAGCGCGCTGCCCTCAATGTCCCTGCCCCAGATGTCCAGCGTCACGGCCGACAGCGGCATCCGAAACCCGCCATCCGCGATCTTCTCGATCTGAGCCAGGGGCAGACGCTTGCCGCGAAACGCGCCGTTTACGTCGCAGACCGCCACCGTTACCGACCTCAGTTGCGGATGCTCCGCCATGAAGGCCGCAATATCATCACCCGACATGATAGGTTTCCATGCTGACTAAATCCTGTCCCTCAACGAGTACCAAAGCATAGCAAGCACCAGGAGCGGCCTGCGCAGTCTCACACCGCCGGGAAACCGGGGGCTTGGCACCCGTGCCATAATGTCAAACCGCTCGGCCTGACCTGAAATCATCTCCGCCGCGATCTGGCCCGACAGCGTTCCCATCGCCACGCCATGCCCGGAGAAACCGGACATGCTGAGGATGTTGCCGCCATAGCTCGCGTAATGGGGCATGCGGTTCATGGTAATGCCGAGCGTCCCGCCCCAGGCCTGATCGATCCGCACATTCGCCAGCTGTGGAAAGATCTGCGTCATGGGCCGGCGCACCATCGCGCCGATATCCGCCGGAAACTTCCAGTCGTAGCTCTCCGTGCCACCGAACAGCAGCCGGTGATCATCGGAAAACCGGAAGTAGTTCACCACGAACCGGCTGTCGGCCACGGCGATATTGTCGCGGATCAGCTTCTCCTGACCATCGGGCCCCAACGACTCGGTCGCGACAATATAGTTATTGATTGGCATGACCCGGTTCGCCACATCGCCCTGCAGGTCGCCGAGATATCCGTTACAGGCCAGGATCACATGATCGGCCGTGATCCGTGCCGTCTCCGTTGTCACCACGGGTTTCGACCCCTGGTCGAGCCACGTCACACGGCTGCGCTCGTGGATGACCGCACCGGCCGACACCGCCTTCCGCGCCAGTCCCAACGCGAAGGCGAGCGGATTTATATGCCCTGAGCGCGTGTCGAGCGTTCCGCCAAAATACGCGTCGGACCGCACCTGTTCGCGCATTTCGTCCCGGTCGAGAAACCGGACATGCTCATATCCGTAGTGCTCGCGCAGGTGGTCGACATATTTCCGGCTGTGCTCCACATAGCGCTCGCGGTGATCGGCATGGGCAATGCCCGGGTGGAACGGCGTGTTGATCTCCTCAGATGCGGCCAGTTCCCGGACAAGCTCCACCGACTGCATCCCGATCCGCCACAATTCGCGGGCGTGATCGGGGCCAACCATCTCCTCAAGCTCATCCTGCTCAAGACGCTGCCCCTGCCCCACCTGGCCGCCATTGCGACCCGATGCGCCAAAACCCACGCGCTGCGCCTCCACGAGGCGCACGTTATACCCCCGCTGCGCCAGATGCAGGGCCGAGGACAGGCCGGTAAACCCGCCGCCCACAATACAGACGTCGCAGATGATCCCGCCTTCCGCAGGCGGAAACGGCGCCAGGTGTTCGGTTACACCGGCGTAGAAGGATCCAGGGTATTCCCCGATCCGGTCATTTGCTGTCAGAAGATCCATCAGACATTCAACAGCAGATGCTGGCGTTCCCACGGGGAGATTTCGCGACGGTACTCCTCGTTTTCGGCCTGCTTGATGTCGTAATAAAGCTGACTGAACTCCTCCCCGAGCACCGACCGCAGTTCTGACGCATCCTCAAACCGGTCTAGCGCCGCATTCAGGGTCTCTGGAAGGTCATCATCGGTTTCCCAAACCTCGTTCAAGGCGGCCGGGCGCGGCTCGACCCTGTTCACGAGACCCAGATACCCGCAGGCCAGCGATGTCGCGATGGCCAGGTACGGGTTGCAGTCCATCCCGATCACCCGGTTCTCGACCCGTCGCGCATCGGCCTCTGACTGCGGCACGCGCAGGCCGGTAGTGCGGTTATCAGACGCCCATTCAAGATTGGACGGTGCGCTTTGCCCGTCCCGCGTAATGCGGCGGTAGGAATTGACGTAGGGCGCCAGAAGCGGAACCCCCTGCATCAGGTATTTCTGCGACCCGCCAATGAAATGGTAGAACGACTCCGACGCGCTGCCATCCTCGTTTGAGAAGATGTTCTTTCCCGTTTTCATGTCGACCACGGACTGGTGCAGATGCATCGCGCTGCCCGGCTCGTCACGGATGGGTTTCGCCATAAAGGTCGCAAACACCCCGTTCTTCAGCGCGGCCTCACGGATCGTCCGCTTGAAGTAGAAAACCTGGTCGGCAAGTGTCAGCGGATCGCCGTGCTGAAGGTTGATCTCGATCTGTCCGGCACCGCCCTCCTGGATCACCGTATCGATCTCAAGGCCCTGGTCGTCCGCAAAATCATAGATGGTGTCGATCACCGGGCCGTATTCATCCACCGCCGACATCGAATAGACCTGTCGGCTGGCCCCCTTACGGCCCGTGCGACCGACGGGCGGCTCGATCGGCTCATTGGGATCGATATTCGGTTTTGTGAGATAGAACTCCATCTCCGGTGCCACCACCGGCGAGAGGCCCATCTTGTGATAGAGCCCAACGATGCGCCGCAGCACGTTGCGCGGCGCAATCGCCAGTTCAACGCCGTCGCGGGTTTTCATGTCGCAGATGATCTGCAGCGTCGGATCATCCGCCCAGGGCACCGCCGTGGCCGTCGACATGTCAGGGATCAGTACGACATCGGTCTCCAGCCACTGGTTGTCGATCTCCATGTTCACGTATTCGCCGGAGATGGTCTGGTAGAAGAGCGAGATCGGCAGGAAAAACGTCTCCTCAGGCCGAAACTTGTAGGAGGGCATCGCCTTACCACGGGAGGTGCCCGCCAGATCGGGAATGATGCACTCGACCTCCTCCAGGCGCCGCCCGGCCAGGTAATCGAGAAATGGTCCCGGCAGGTCGCCCAGCCATGAACTCGGTTCCGTGACTTTTCTGCGCTTAGCCATTGTTCATTCCGTCTGAAATTTTGATGAATTTTTGATCATATTTGTCAGTCGACCCGAATGGATTCCCGCACCAGATCCAGCCCCTGCTCGAGATCCTCGCGCAGCGACTGCGCCGCCGCCGGGCCGTCGCCGCGCTCAAGCGCATCCATCAGCGTGCTGTGTTTGTCCGGCAGATTGGCGGTGCCGTACCGCCCGCAGACAACCCGAAGTGCCGGTCCGGCCTGGACCCAAAGAGACTGAACCGTGCGGAACAGGATCGCGGAACCGGCCAGGCGGTAGATCGTGAAGTGGAACAGGTTGTTGCGCTCCAGATACGCCTCCGGATCCCCCAGAGCGATTGCCTCGTCGATTTGCCGGTCAATCTCCCGAAGATCCGCAACCTGTTGAGTAGAAATGTTTTTTGCCGCCCTCTGGGTCAGTTCCGGCTCCACATGCATGCGAAGGAAGTAGATTTCCTCCAGCCTGCCCGCGGTCATTTCCGGAACGGCCACACGCCGGTTTCCAAGGGTTTCCAGGGCCTGCTCCGCGGTTAGCCTGCGGATGGCCTCGCGCACCGGCGTCACCCCAACCTCCAGGCGCGAGGCCAGTCCCTGAATGGTCAGCGCATCACCCGGAGAGAACATGCCCAACAGGATCATGTCCCGGACGCGTTCGTAAACGGCCTGGTGTTCCGGGATCTTCCTCGTCACTGTCATCATGTTCATGGTTTCCCCCGGCACGCGATCCGTACCCGTTCAAACGAGCATAAATTTAATTTCTTGCAATTGTCAAACTTTTGATCAAAAATTCTGGAAACAGGGAGTCTACGATGAAAACCACCACTATCCTCACGGCGGCCCTTCTCGCCGCCACCTCCGCCACGGCCCAGGAGGTTCGTGTCTACAATTGGTCCGACTACATTGATGAGTCACTGCTGGAGAAGTTCGAGGCCGAAACCGGTCTGAAGCTTATCTACGACGTGTTTGACAGCAATGAACTCCTGGAAACCAAGATGCTCGCAGGCAGCTCCGGCTACGACATCGTTGTCCCTACCGGCACCTTCCTGCAGCGCCAGATCCAGGCCGGTGCTTTCCAGAAGCTCGACGATTCCCGGCTGCCTAACAAGGACAACCTCTGGGACGTGATCCAGGAACGCACGGAAAAATACGACCCGGACAACGCCTATTCCATCAACTACATGTGGGGCACCACCGGCATCGGCGTTAACGCGGGCAAGGTCGCGGAGGTACTGGGCGAGGACGCCCCGATCGACTCGCTGGCACTGGTCTTTGACCCCGCCAATATGGAAAAACTCGCAGATTGCGGCGTCTATTTCCTCGATGCCCCAACCGAAATGATCCCGGCCGCTCTCGCCTATCTTGGCGAGGATCCGGACTCCCAGGATGCCGAAACCATCGCCAAGGCCGAGCCCGTTCTGTCCGCCGTGAAACCCTACGTGCGCAAGTATCACAGCTCGGAATACATCAACGCTTTGGCCAATGGTGAGATCTGCGTGGCCTTCGGCTGGTCCGGTGACATCCTCCAGGCCCGCGACCGCGCCATTGAAGCGGATAACGGTGTGGACATTCTCTATCACGCTCCTGTCGAGGGCGCGCTGATGTGGTTTGACCAGATGGCCATCCCGGTCGATGCCCCGAACCCCGAAGGTGCCCACGCCTTCCTCAACTTCATCATGGATGCCGAAAACATGGCTGCCGCATCCAACTACGTCTACTACGCCAACGGCAACAAGGCCTCCCAGGAATTCCTTGCCGAGGACGTGATCGGTGACCCGGCCATTTATCCAAATGAGGAAACCCTCCAGAACCTCTACACCCAGACGCCCTATGGGCCAAAGGTACAGCGCACGGTCACCCGGATGTGGACCAAGGTAAAGTCCGGCACCTGACCTGCGACATACAAAGCGCCCGGAACCGGTTTTCCGGGCGCTTTCATTTTGGGGAGTATGGGGGATCGAATGAACGCCACAGCAGCACCCGCGGTTTTTGCGCCCTGGACCGAACCGGACGCCGTGCCACTGATACATCTCAACGGTGTGACGAAAGAGTTCGGCAGTTTCACCGCCATCGACAATATAGAGCTTGAGATATTTCCGCGGGAGTTTTTCGCCCTGCTCGGGCCGTCCGGATGTGGCAAAACCACGATCATGCGCATGCTCGCCGGTTTCGAGGACCCCACCCGCGGCACCATCACCATTGACGGTAAAAACATGGCGGGCGTGCCGGCCAACAAACGCGCCGTCAACATGATGTTCCAGTCCTATGCCCTGTTCCCGCACCTGACCGTCGCGGACAACCTGGCCTTCGGGCTGAAACGCTCGCCCATGCCCAAATCCGAGATCAAGGGCCGGGTCGACGAGATGCTGCGCCTCGTGCAGCTCACCAAATTTGCCTCGCGCAAACCCCATCAGCTCTCCGGCGGCCAGCGCCAGCGCGTGGCCCTCGCCCGCGCACTCGCAAAGGCCCCGAAACTCCTGCTGCTCGACGAGCCGCTCGGCGCGCTCGACAAGAAACTCCGCCAGCAGACCCAGTTCGAGCTGATGGACATCCAGGAAAAAACCGGCACAACCTTCGTCATCGTGACCCACGACCAGGAGGAGGCCATGACGGTGGCAAGCCGCATCGCGGTGATGGACGAGGGCCGCATCAAACAGGTCGCCACCCCCGACCGCATCTACGAAAGCCCGAATTCCGTCTATGTCGCCGACTTCATCGGGGACGTGAACATCATCGAAGGATCGGTCAGCCTAGTCGACGGGGAAAAGGCCGAACTTCAGTGGACCGAGGGCGCCCGCCCCATCCGCGCCATGAGCGGCCAGGGCATCTCCACCTCCGACAAAGCCGCATTTGTGGTCCGTCCGGAAAAAGTCGCCATCGCCACCACCGAGCCCACCGACATGCACAACCGCGTCCAGGGCACGGTTGAGGACATCGCCTATCTCGGCAACATGTCGACCTATCACGTGCGTCTGGCCGACGGCACGCTCGTCAAGGCGCAGGCCGCCAACAACCGTCGCATATCCCGGCGCGGCATCACCTGGTATGATACGGTCTGGCTGTCCTGGTCTGACACCGCCGGTCTCATTCTGCCCAACTGAAGGTGAGGGACATGAACCTTTCACGCCGCCTGCTGATTGGAATACCGTATCTCTGGCTTTTGGTCCTTTTCCTGATCCCGTTTCTGATCGTTCTCAAGATTTCCCTGTCGGATTACGACATTTCCATTCCGCCCTATTCGCCCAAGTTCGATCTGTCCGCCGGATGGGAGGGCATCAAGGACTACCTCGGCAGCCTCGATTTCGAAAACTACGCGTTCCTGGCCGATGATCCACTCTACTACACGGCATATCTCTCCAGCCTGAAAATCGCGGCGATCTCCACCGTTCTGACCCTGCTCGTCGGTTTTCCCATCGCCTACGGCATGGCAAGTGCGCCTGAGGAATGGCGCCCGAGCCTGATGATGCTGGTGATCCTGCCTTTCTGGACCAGCTTTCTGATCCGCGTTTACGCCTGGATGGGCATTCTCTCCAATGAGGGGCTGCTGAACCAGTTTTTGATCTGGACCGGCCTGATTTCGGACCCACTGGTTATCCTGAACACCACGACGGCGGTCTATATCGGCATCGTCTACACCTACCTGCCCTTTATGATCCTGCCCATTTACGCGACGCTGGAGAAACTAGACGGCTCCCTGCTTGAAGCCGCCGAGGATCTCGGGTGCACGCGCATCTCCGCCTTTTGGCTGGTGACGCTGCCCCTCGCGAAACCGGGCATCATCGCGGGCTGTTTCCTCGTCTTCATCCCGGCGCTCGGTGAGTTCGTGATCCCCTCACTGCTTGGCGGCTCGGACACGCTGATGATCGGCAAAGTGCTGTGGGAGGAATTCTTCTCCAACCGTGACTGGACCGTTGCCTCCGCCGTCGCGATCATCCTGCTGCTGATCCTGGTGGTTCCGATCATCCTGTTCCAGCGCAACGAACAGAAACAGAGGGAGGCCGCGAAATGAGACGGTTTACCTGGTTCAACACCATCTCCCTCACACTCGGGTTCGCGTTTCTCTACATCCCGATCCTGATCCTGGTGATCTACAGCTTCAACGCCTCCAAACTTGTGACCGTCTGGGCTGGCTTCTCAACCCAGTGGTACGGGGAACTCCTGCGAAACGAGGCCTTCCTCGATGCCGCCTGGGTGACGCTGAAAGTGGCGGTGATATCGTCCACCATCGCCACCGTCCTCGGCACCATGGCGGCTTTCGTTCTGGTCCGCTCCGGCCGCTTCTTTGGGCGAACGCTGTTTTCCGGCATGATCTATGCCCCGCTCGTCATGCCAGAGGTCATCACGGGCCTGTCCCTTCTGCTCCTGTTTATCGCCATTGGCCTTGAGCGCGGCGTGTTCACCATCGTGCTCGCCCACGCGACCTTCTCCATGTGCTACGTTTCCGTCGTGGTGTCCTCGCGCATGGCCAGTTTCGACGAATCCCTTGAGGAAGCCGCCTATGACCTCGGCTGCACCGGCTGGGACGCCTTCAAAAGCGTGACCCTGCCGATCATCGCCCCCGCAGTCATATCCGGCTGGCTGCTCGCCTTCACCCTGTCGCTCGATGACCTGGTGATCGCGTCCTTCACCTCCGGCCCATCCTCCACAACGCTGCCGATCAAGATTTACTCCTCCGTGCGTCTCGGCGTCAGTCCGGAGATCAACGCACTCTCGACCATCATCATTGGCCTCGTCACAGTGGGCGTACTGGTTGCCTCCGTGACCTCCAAACGCGCAATCGCGCTCCAGCGACAGCAGGAACGAAACGCCGCCGGCTAGGCGAATCCCTCCCCGGCCGCCACGGAACCCGCTCCACATTCACCGCTACGTATCCGTCAGGCGCTCAAAAGGCGTCTGGCGGCACAGTGGGAACTGTTGAATACTATCAAACAACTGTCGAACTGGCGGGTTTTCGCCTGGGTTAACGAAGTGTTGGATACGTTAATACCCTGTTAACCGACCCGACTTAATCACCTTAACAATTGATTTACCGGAGGAGTCCCTATGGGACTTGTGCATTTACTGGGGTGGGCTTCCGACCGCGTGACCCTGCGCATGCTGGAGAACAGTGGACCGGAAGAACTGACCGAACAGCTTAATGACCGCCTGGGCTTTATCCGTAAAGCCCAGCTGAACGCCATTATTGCCACGTCCCGGCCCATGATGCTGGCCAACATCTTCAATGCGCTTGCTCTGATTGTACTAGAACTTCACCTGGGCGCACTCCGGGCCGCATCCATCACCTGGATGCTGGTGGTCATGGTTTTTGCGGTAAACGGCCTGATGAATGCCCGCCGTTTTCGGAAATTTGATGACCGTGAAACCGCGACCGTCAGGGCTCCGGGCAAGATCATGCTGTCCTCGATGATCCTCTCGGTGATCTGGTGCTATCCGGCCGCCGCCATTCTGCCCGACGGCAACCCCGTGGAGGTCGCCTTCATCAGCGCGGTCACCGCCGGGATGATCTCCGGCGGTGCGATCGCCCTCTATCCGGTGCCGCTGGCCAGCGTGTTCTACACCTCGATCCTTTGTGTTGCCTCGTTCCTTGCCCTGGTCATACCCGGCGTTCTGCCCCCCCTGCCGTTTGGAATGGTCATCACCGCCTTTGCCGCCGTGATCCTTCATTCGGCACGCCGGCATACGGGCATGTTCCTCTCCGAACTGGTCGGAAAGCTGGAGGCCGAGCGCCAGCGCGACATCGTGAATCTCCTGCTCGACACCTACCAGGACCAGGAGGGCCAGTATCTCTGGCGCTGCGACAGCACCCTGAACCTGAAGACCAAACCCGGTCCGCTGCGCAAAATGCTCGGCCTGCCGACGGATGACTGCGCTGAAACCAACCTGATCGAACTGATCGACCACGCGGATGCCACACCAACCGACGACCGCAGTTCCTGCGCCCTGTCGAGCCTGCGCAGCCTGAGACCGGAGTCCGGTTCGAATTTCCGTGTCTTCTTCCGCACCGGCCATGGCGTCGTGCTCAAACTCGTGGGTCGCGCCCAGGCGGACCAGAACGGTTTACCCCTGGGATATTACGGCTACATCAAGGACGTCACAACCGAGGTCCAGGCCCGCGAGAAGGTCCACATGCTCGCCACCCGCGACACGATGACCGGGCTGTTGAACTACAACGAGTTCTGCCGCCAGGCGAATGAGATGCTGGAAACCTCCATCCGCAAGCCGGTCAAAACCCTGTTTCTGTTTGTCGACGCGGACAACCTGAAAACCGTGAACGACAATTTCGGCCACGCGGTCGGTGATCTGCTCATCGAAACCATGGCCAGCCGTCTCGAACATCAGCTGCCCCCAAATGCCGTCCTTGCCCGCAAGGGCGGTGACGAGTTTGTAGCCCTTCTGCATGTCGACCAGCAGACCCGCGAACTGGACTGGGCCGACCGGCTGATGGACGGCCTCAACTACAGCTTCCGCTGCGGCGACGCCGAGATTCCCATATCCTGCTGCATCGGCATCAGCGTGGCCGACGGCCGCGAAAGCGGCCTGCGCGAACTGGAGCTCAAGGCCGACCGCGCCCTCTACCTAGCGAAATCCCACGGTAAACAAAAAGTCCGCATTTACGACGAAACCATCGGTGCGGAAGTCCGCAAGGGCCGAGTACTCGCCAACGACATAGGCACGGCCATCCGGGAGGGTCACCTGTCCGTGGAGTTCCAGCCCATTGTGGAACTGGATACCCGCGCCATCATCGGGGCTGAGGCCCTCGTCCGCTGGCAGCACCCGCTCTTCAAGGCCATCTCCCCGGAGAAAATTGTCGAAATCGCGCAGGCGGAGGGCAAGGGTCCGGCCCTCCTGAAATACGTTCTGGGCTATGCCGCCGAACACGCGCAGCGCTGGCCCAACAGCGGCTTCGTCTCGGTCAACATCAACTCCGCCGACCTGCAGCGCAGCAACATGGCCGACTGCGTCAGAAAGATCCTCGACCGCGCTGGTCTTTCAGCCAACCGCCTGTGGCTGGAAGTCACCGACTCCGAGATCCTGCGCAACAGCGAAACCGTGCAGGCCAACCTCACCACATTGCGCGAGGCCGGCGTTCAGATCGCCATTGACGATTTCGGCACCGGCTACTCCTCCCTCAGCCACCTGGGCATGTACCCCTCCGACATCGTCAAAATCGACCGCGCCCTCGTGGGCAACTGCGACACGATCGACAGCAACAAGATCATCATCAACGCCACCCGCGCACTCGCCAGCGTCAACGGATTCAGGGTCGTGGCCGAGGGTGTCGAAACCAAGGAGGAGATCAGCGCCCTGCAAAACGCCAATTTCGAAATGGCCCAGGGCTACGCCTTCCACCGCCCCATGTCCCAACGCCGCATTCTGGAACTGCTCAACAAACAGGTCCAGGAAACCTCAAACGAACTCCCCGGCGGCATCGAGGTCGCCTGAGCCACCCCTACTTCCGCTCCGGCGACCCGCCGAGCAACAGCCGTCCCATCTCCCAAAGCTCCACAAACCACAACTGATACAGAACCAGGATCGCCTGTCCCTTCTGCCGCCACGGCCGGTCCATGCGCAGATACCGCACCATTGCCCGGACCGGCGGTGTCAGCGTCCGCAGGAACCACTTCAACCGACGCGAATACGGACCCGCGGTCAGCTGCCCGCCCTTGACCCGTCGCGCCTTGGTGGCGGCAGCTTCCCAGTCGTCACGGGTCGGATGCTCAACCACCGCATCCTCAACCAGAGACAGGGAAATCCCCGAGCGCGTCGCCCTCAGGGTAAGATCACTGTCACCGCCGGACATGCGGGTGACGTCAAACCCGCCCAACCGCTCCACGAGAGCCTTGGGCATCATCAGGTTCGCCGTGGCCGCGTAACCGTTGCGCACGTAACGTGCCTGCGGAATGCCCCTGAACAGATCATAAACCTCATACCGGTTTGGCCTTTCGGAGTCACAAACGAGATCCACAGGGCCGGCAAACATGCCATCGCCCGCCTGTTCCCATGCCCCCACCAGAGCGGCCAGCCATTGCGGCTTCGGACGACAGTCGGCGTCTGTGAAGGCCAGCAATTGCCCGCGCGCCGCGCCAATTCCGACATTGCGTGAGGCATAAGCCCCCGGTGCGGCACATTCCAAAATCCGGGCATTGTGAGGCAAATCCACCTGCGGGCGCCGCGCTCCAGGCTCATTGTCAATGAGAAGGATCTCAAACCGGACCGCGTCAAACGTCTGGCGTCGCAGCCCGTCCAGCAGCAGCGGCACAAGATGCCACTGTCGATAAACCGGCACGATCACCGAAACCAGCGGACCGTCTCCGCCGCCATGGTTCCCGGACGGAGTGTCCAATCCGGACCGCCCTAGGCCGAAACCGTTTCGGATTTGCGCATCAACTGACCGGTCCACCGTGCCAGCTGCTTACCCGTAGGCTCACCATTCTTTTTCCATGTGACACCGACCTCCCTCATCAGCCAGGAGACGGTGTCGGGATGAACCTTGCCAAGATCGGAAACCGCACGGATCGCCGCCGGATCGTCATCAGCAGCCGGACGCTCCTCAAGGCTCACCCCCAGCCGCGTTTCCATCCACTCAATGTCACTGCGGTATTTGTCGAGGATCGGCGCAACCAGATCTGAATGAAACCGCAGCTTCGGCCCTGTCAGCTTCGCAAGCCGTTTCACCATGCGCCCCTTTTCCGACTTGCTCTCCTGCTTTTCCACTTCTGAGCGGTAGTTGTAGAGCAGCGACAGGGCCGGCTGGGACAGCCCAAAATTGTCCTGCACCACATCCTCAGCACGGATGGGCGATCCGATCCGTCGCCCGAAATCCCGCACGACGCAGCCATGCTCCATCTCCTTCGGCAGGAACGGCCAGTATTCCACGGAAAGGTCCAGCGTCTCCGCCATCTTCTCGTAGGTCCCGAATTTTCGCCGGTACTGCGGATAGACCTGCCGGACGTCATCATCGGCCAAAAGTCTGCGCTTCAACCGCTGCTGGAACATGCTCTCCATAAAGCTGACCGGTTTGCGCACATAGGTCACGACCCTGATACGCTGGCCGGTGCGGGCCAGTTCAGTCAGCAGATACTCAACCCCATCCGCCGGCAACATCGGCAGGTTCTCCGAAGAGATCACGTGGTTCATGGCCGGATCGGCATCCTGCCCCACCGCGCGGACCAGTTCCGCAACACCCTTCTCGAACGTCTTCCTTTTGCCGTCCTTGTAGTTGGTGTGAAGGCTGTTCGAGTTGGAAAGATCCAGCTTGATATATCGGCTGTTTCCCCATCGCGGCGTCCGGGTCATGGTTCTCTGGATCGAGGTGCTCGCGGTTTTCTGCATCCCGATATGAAGTACAATCGTCACTCGGCCGCTCCTGCCGTTACCATTTCAGGCACAGGCTTTTTCTCCACGGTTTCGAGGCCGTCCATTTCAACCTCGTCCGCGCCTTCGATATCGCCCGGCGAGGTTGTCAGCTCACGGCCAATGATCGCGCCCACCCGGTTGGCGTGGCTTTGGTATCCGAAACGGTGCTCAACCAACTCCAGCGCCCGGGCCACCTGCCGCGCCCTGAGAACGTCATTGCCCATCAATTCGCGCACCTTGCCAATAACCTCATGGGGTTCAGCATAGACGGCCGCATCCTGGAAAAGCGGTTTGTACACCGGCGGCAAAACCACCGGCAATCCAACCGCCATCGCCTCGAAAATAACACGGCCAAAAGACTCGATCCAGTCGGGATGCGTGTAATAGACGAACACGTCGAAATTGCGCAGGAATTCGGCAGGATCCTTTTTCCCGAACTCCGTCACCTTCCAATTCGAAGGCAAACGTCCGCCGAGCACCTCTCTCGGGGTCTTCGCACCACCGAGGACATGAATCTCAAATTCCGGATCATCGGGATAGATTTTCAGCAGAGTCTCGCGGTCGGACGGCCATTTGACATACTGGTCACGGGAATGGCGGCAGATCCGGATACGGCCCTTCGGATTTTTTGGCTCCGCTGAACGCTTCCATTCGTCAACGTCAATGATGTTGGTCCAGTCACTTTCGCTCAGAACGATGCCTTCCATCTCTCCGCCGTGGTGCTTCACCATGGCCTCCCGCACCAGTGGCCCGATGGGATGCCACGTACCGGACGAGCCGAAATACCGTTCCATATTCCTGCGACAGGTCTGAAACTCATATCCGTTGGGCGTGTCCTCGCCATAATCCCGCTTGGGCGGCTGGTTCACGATCACGCGGACATCCTTGGCCCGGACCGTAGGAACATGGATCTGGAACTCGCTGAGGATCCAGGGGAACCGAACAATCAGCAGGTCACAGTCGATGACCTCACCCTTGACCAGGAAATCCACCTCATCCCCGTCCACCATTTTGGCGATCGCCGGATGCATAAGGCGCGTGGGGTTCATTTCATAGTGACCAAGCTGAACCAGACCGGTGCGCAGGCCCATGCGTTTATGAGCCTTAATCTCCTCCAGGTTCGACATGCTGGTGCCACCAGGCATCCGGAAGTCGGAAACCATCACCACATCAAAGTGGCGGGGCTGACCCTTCGCAACCTCACGTACCGGCCGCATCGGCTCGGGGATCGGGAAAGGGCGCCGCTTCTGTGGAAACCCGATACGCAGATTTTTGGCCCGGTTGTGCCAAGGGATCAGCGCATCCTCATAGGCCTTGCGCGCGCCCATCTTGTAACCCTGATATCCAAAATCGCTCAGCCCCGTCAGCGATCCATCGGTCTGCCGCTGAAAGGACAGCGGACCGGTTTCCAGATCAACAAGCGCCGGTTTGCCAAAGATTTTCTTCAGTCGCCGGGTGAACTCGGAATCCGCGGCAAAGCGGACATTGTCCCAGTAGCCCAGCTTGTCCATCACCGGTTTCCGCCGGAACATCAGCGAGGACATGTTCGGCTGCATGTAAAAGCCCGGATTGCCCCGCCGGAAGAACCGCAGATCCTCACTCGCCCGCGCCTGCTGTGACG
The DNA here is from genome assembly GCF_049800875.1 of Amaricoccus tamworthensis. Classification (NCBI taxonomy): domain Bacteria; kingdom Pseudomonadati; phylum Pseudomonadota; class Alphaproteobacteria; order Rhodobacterales; family Paracoccaceae; genus Amaricoccus; species Amaricoccus tamworthensis. The sequence continues at coordinate 124,092 of NZ_JBNAFV010000009.1, forward strand.
TATTGGCGATGATTTTTGGCTCGCTAATCAAATGCTCCACCTGGATCGCGATCTTGTCCGGATGCGACCAGTCGTCGGAGTCGTTACAGGTGATAAAATCGCCCGTTGCCTGTTTCAGGGCCGTGTTCCGCGCCACATACGGACCTGAATTTCTTTCCCCCGAAATCAGCCGGATCCGTGGATCCCTTTTCGCGTATTCCAGAACAACATCGGCCATGCCATCCGTACTGCAGTCGTCGGACACGAGTATTTCAAGGTTTGCCCAGGTTTGCGCCGTGAGCGAATCCAATGTCGTCCCGATCATGTCAGCAGCGTTATAGGCCGGTACAATCACGGTAACCTTCGGCGCATCCGTGGACTTACCCTTGGTCGCCCTGCGGTCATCCACCGCATGAAGACCGTCATACCGGGTGCCTTTGCCAGCCTCATCAAGCGAAATTTCCGCCAGCCCATGCAGCTTCATCGCCGCGTTCAACATTGCCAGACCTTTTTCAGGCGTATCCTGAAGATGGCACAGACCCAGATAAAGATCCGCATGCTTGCGCCGGCGCAGTTCCGCTTCCAGAACCTGACGCGCGCGATCAGGCTTGCCGAGAATTTCCCAGCTCTCAGCCCGCAGAACCGCGATCCAACGGGTTTCCGGGCTGTTCTTTTTGAAGCTGCCCTCGATTTTGCCGAGTATGTCCAGGCATTCCCGCGCGTTTTCCGGCGCATAACGGTTGGCATGCCAGGCCGCCAGTTCAAAACCGGCAAAACGCCTTATGTGCCGGTTGGCCCCATTTTCAAACTGTGACCGAAGATCCTCCAGGCCCTTGTCCTGAAAACCGTGGTTCAAAAGTTTAAGCCGCGTGTGCGACACCGCCCGGCGGGCATAGATGTCACTTTTTCGCCGGATCAGATCCTTGCCGGCATTGACCATGCGGTGCGGCATTCTCTTGCTCGCCTTTTCCGCAATGCGCCGGATCGTGCTGCCCCTGGATATGGGCTTCGGGCCGCTCTTTCCGCTGGATTTGCCAATCAGTTTCGGCGCAATCACTTTGGGCGCGCTTCTTCCTTTTACCCTACGGATCACCCCCCGAACGGGTGCCATCGCGCGCCACGACGTGCTGTTCAGCAGCCCCACATACTGCCGTTCCAGGGCCTCGGTATGACGGATCAGCTTTTTGTGCTGATCCTCCATCCGCTTCAGACGCTCCTCAACCTCTGCAGCCGCCTCAAGGCTCTCCTTCAGCGAATGCGTTTCCGACTTCAGGGTTTCGATCCGGTTGCGTGCTTTACCGAGATCGCCGCCAAGCTGCTCAATCTGTTCATCCGCTCCGGCCTTACGCTTTTTGACGGCTTGGATGTCTTCCTGAAGTTCCTCAATCTCGGCGCGGAACTTCTTCTTGTCCTTGATATAGGCCTTATGCTCCTTCGCCAGATCATCCTTCAGACCGGCGTTTTCCTTATGGAGCTTAAACATCCGGGTGCAGAGCGACCAGGAATGGCTGGCCGCAAATTTCCGGCTCATGAAGGCCATGTTGGCCCGGCGCAGGAGCGGGCTGTCTTCCGGCCACTCGTGTTTTTGCTCAAACACCTGGAACAGCCTGTAGCCGTATCCCGACAAAACATCCTCAACGTCGCGGTACCAGGTCTGGCGGTGTCCGGCCGGGTTCATGCCGACCTCGATATACACCATGTTGGCGACCTCGTTTTTAAGCAGGTCGGCCGCCCCTTTCAGGACCTCGAGTTCATAGCCCTCAACATCGATTTTCAGCAGATCAATCGCCGGGACGTTCAGACTGTCCACGATCTGGTCGAGAGTAACGGATTCAACCTCAATCGTATCCCGCGCACCCGCGTCGTTCTGAACCACACGGGCCATCACATCCGCACCGCTCATCCGCAGAACTCCAGGCTCGGCGCCCACCGCGCGCTGATGACAGGTCACGCGGTCCGCCATCCCAAGCCCAGCGACCGTCTCCGACAGGATCGCGTAGTTCTCCGGGTTCGGCTCCGCCAGATGCGCCTCACGGATGCGGAAGCCAGCCTCAACCAGCCGCGCAAAGGTATTGCCCTGGTGCGCACCAACATCCACGTAGTTGATCGGCTTGTACCAGAAAAACGGCTCTATCTTTTCGAGGAACGGGTCCATCTGCCGTGAACTGACTTCGGCTCTGGTCGGCTTTTCGTCCGCCTCACCGGCTTCGCCACTGTCCTGCACCTGGCTCTCATCTGTCATTTTACTGGTTCCGGATGGATGGAAATCTTAAGTGCCGCGCTGATCCCGGCGCCTGAAAATACTGCACGCGCGAAGCGCATCGGTCCTGTCGGTTCAGCCATAGGCGCCCGGATAGTGCGCCATACGCCGTTTCGCAAGGCGATTACCCGCCACAACAGATGTGTTTTACGCACCATACGAAGAATTCCGCTCACCTCAAAGTGCATCAGCAAGTGAGCCCTTCAATGCGGAGTTCACCCATTCACGGCGCGGGGTATCGCTTGCCGCCCATTCCGACCGCTCCAACTCGGCAAAAATTCCGCGCTGCAACTCCCGGTCAATCTCAACGAGATCCTCAAGCCGCCACTGCCCCTGATCCGCGCGTTTCGCGCCGGATTTTTCGAGACGGGCATAGTCAAAATCAGGAAACTGAACCCCAAACCGGTCCCGCACCCACAGGGGATCATCCCTCGACAGGTCCACCAGATCCGCAATCCCCGGCCGCAGCCTCGGTTGCCCTGCCCCCAGCTTTCGATCCGCCCGCGTCAATTCGCGGAACAGTTCCATTGTGTCACGTGTCGCCACGTTATTCCGCTCCGCATGGAACGACTGACGGTAACGCGCCAGAATGTCCATGGACTCGCTGCCGACGGATTCATTCGCGTGTTCCGGAACCCTCAGCTTTCTTGCCCGCACACCGTATTCCCGCAGATAACGCGCGCAGAAATCACTCACGATGTCGCGGTCCGTCAGACTGTCCCGATGAAAAAGTTCCGCAGAAACCACAGGCACACCAAAACACTCGAGGTAGCTGCGCAACACCGCACGAAACTGCGGCCCAACCGGCTGTTTGACCTCATGCGACGCCCGAAAATTTTGCTGTAGCATGGACACGAAATATTCTGATGGCCGCCGCAGATAGGCGACAAGCCGCGTTTCATGACCAAACCGGTCAAACATGCGACGCACCGGCCGGTATTTATGCGGTGGAATTCGGCGGAACAGCGACTCCGACGACAGAACCATGGCTTCGGGCGAACTCCGGTCGATTTGTACATGCACATGATCGACGAACTCCCGGTATTTTTCGTCAATGTTTTCCTTTGTGTATTCCTCACGCGACTGAATGTGACGCGGCATCGATCCGAATTTCAGGAAAGACCCAACCAGCAACCGATGGTTTTTGAACGGACACCCCTCCACGTTCTCAGGATACAGCACACCGTGCGACGCCAGTTCCTGCCGAGACTTCGCGAAACAGGCCTGAAGCGCCGTGGAGCCGGTTTTGGGCATGCCGATGTGAACGATGGTTTTCACAACTCCAACCCCACCGAAGCCCCTGAATGCTCCCTGCCCCCAACGGCCTTAAGGACTTCGTGAACCCAGTCACCGAATTTAGGTGACGACGCGGCCCATTCCGATTCAAGCAGCACTTCCAGCACCGCGACCTGCTTTTCCCGGTCTATCTCCACCAGTTCGTCCAGTAGAAAGTCCTTTTTCCGCATGCGCTGCGATCCGTTTTTCTCCAGAGTGGCATAATCAAAGCCCAGAAACTCGATACCCATCTCATCGCGCAGCCAAAGCGGGTCGTCGCGGCTGTGGTCGATCATGTTCGCCACCCCGTCGCGGAGCTTCGGGCGCGACGCGCCAACCTGCCGGTCCGCAGCCGCAAGCTCAACAACCAGGCTCCTCGTATCCGAACTAAGCACATTGTGCCGGTCACCATGAAACCGCGCCCGATATCGCGCCAGAATGTCCATCGATTCCGCGCTGACCGACTCGTTCGAAAACTTTGCCGCGGTCAGCCGTCCAGGCCCCACACCGTATTCGCCCAGAAAGTGCCGAGAGAAATCATCAATGACATTCCCGTTCTCAAGGGTTTCCCTGTGAAACTGCCGCACCGTGATCCGCGATCCAAAGCATTCCTCATAGGTCTCGAGAACTATTCGAAACGCAGGCGCCCGCGGCGTTTTTATCCGATGCGTCGCCCGCAGACCCTGCTGCAGGGAGGACAGAAAATGATCCGCAGGTCGCCGCAGATACGCCATAAACCCGATATTGTCCCCAAACTCCGCATAGGTCTGCCGGACCGCATCACGGTTGTCCTCCAGAATCCGGTGGAACAGTGTTTCTGACGACAGCACGACACAGTCGGGCTTTCTGCGCCGGATCTGCCGCTGGATGCAGTCATGAAACTCCCGCGTCTTTTGCGCGATATTCCCGGACGTATAGATATCCCGGTTCCGGATGTGGCGCGGCAGATCGTCATATTTCCGGTAGGATGCGACCAGCAGCCGATGGTTATTGAACGGGCACGACCGTGGATTATCGGGGTACAGTACGCCCTTCGAGCGCAAATACCTTCTGGATTTTGCCAGCGTATTTTGCAGCGCCGTCGATCCGGATTTCGACATTCCGATATGCACGAGTGTTTTCATAAATCAGGAGCCGTTGTTGCCTCCGCGCACTCTATAAAACCGGTCCGAAAGGTTAAATGCCAAACTGCGGGCCTCGCGGCGCCACAGGTTCATCTGTCCAGCAACCAACTGATGAACAACAATCCATGTAATATTCGCGTATATCGCAAAATTATTGCAATTTAAGGTTGCATTTTAACATAATTGCACATCAAGTAGAAGGTTAACCCAGACCGCCCTCCTGATGGGACAGGACCGAAAAAGCACACGACATGCCGCCTCCCGCAACACAAGTCCGGCCATACATGTTCGCACGCTTTCAGATCAGCGGGACGGAATGACCGGAACCACCGGGGAGCTGCTGCATATCGGGCGGCTGAAGGACGAGATGCCAGAAAACACGCTCCCACCCTCAGGCCCCGCACTCGGCAAGACTGACCGCTCGAAGGCCCTCATCCGGTCGCACCGCTTCCGCGTCACTCTGGCCACGTGTCTCACGGCCGGTCTCATTGCGGCGCAGCTCGGGGTGATCGTGCTCGGCAACGCCTCCCAGCAGCGCCTCACCAACATCGTCGACCTCGCCTCCGAGCAGAGGAAACGGTGGGTCGAAATAGACGAACGTTACCGCTTCGTGGGCCAGCGTGTCACCGACCGCCCGGACTCGCCCGGGGCCTTCGTGCGTGTTCTGGAAGACATCCGCTATGATGTCGAGCAGGCCGAAAAACGGGGTGCCGAACTCGCGGATCTCATCGACCGCTCCGGGCCCATGATCGACGTCATCGAACCCTCCACTTACGAGCGCGACGCGCTTGTCACCACCGGACCGCCCGAGAGTGCCATCCGGTGGATCAAGAACCGTCTCGCGGATCGCAGCACGGCGGTTCTGCTCACGGACATGCGGCTTCGACAGTTCGTCTCCCAGACGGACCTCCGCCGCTCCAGTTTCCTGCGCAATGCGTCCGCGGCACAACAGGCGCTCACCAACCTCAAGGAACGGGGGTTGCGCACCATTGGCACCCTGACGGTTTCCTTCAGCGTGCTTGCCGTCGGTCTGATCGCCGCCACCTGGCTGCTCCTGCTCCTGCCGGGTCTCAGAAAGCTGAGACGCGCGGCGGCCATCGAGGAGCGGGACCGCCTCCAGCACGAGGGCCACCAGGAAGCGCTTGCCGCGATCACCGCCGACTTCACCGGGCGAAAGCTCTCGATCGGCGAAATCTGCGAACGCTGCACCGAAGTTCTGGCCACCAGGCTCCGCGCCGACCGGGTCCAGATCGTCATCCACTCCATCGGGTTCGGCAAGGAGAAGATCGATTTCACCCATACGAGGTCGTCCACCGACCTCCCGGACGATCCGGAAATTCATGAGATTGTATCCGGCAACGGCGAAATCGGTGAAATCCGCGTCTGGGGCCCCCGCGTCCCGACCTCGGCGCCAACGCACGCTCCCCTGATCGCCAGCCTCGCCAACATCATTGCGCTCTCCCACACGGAAACGGAAATCCTTGAGTCAAACGCGCTCTGCCGTAGGGGCCTGTTTGAGGCCGGGCATATCATCATCAGCTTCGACAAGAACGGTACGAAGATTTTCCAGAGTGCCCCGTTCGACATTCTGCCGGACACGGTGCAGGACGCGGGCCAGTTTGTCCGCCACCTTAGACCCTGGTGCATGAACCACGACGGGCTGGTCTACAGCGCCTTTGGCCTCGCGCAGCTTGACGGCCAAGAGATCAGAACACCGGACAACCGGCTTTTCCGCGTCATTGCCCGCCGCACCGACACCGAGGGCTGGCTGGTGGTCCTGACCGACACCACCGAACGCTGGGAACTCAACAACCAGAAGAACCAGGCCACGGCGCTGATCCAGGCCGCGTTCTTCGGCACACGCGATGCGGTCTGTGTTGTGACCCGAAACCTCAATATCCGAAACGCCAACGCCGCCTTTTACCGGCTGGTGGGTGCGGGCAAATCCGCCTCGGCCAACAAACCGGTCGATGTGGCCCTCGCCGCCGCCACGGACTTTGAACGGACGCCAAACCTCACGCATCAGCGTCTGCGTGATTTTCTGACCATGCAGATCAATGAGCCCGAACTGCGTCTTGAGCTGAAAACCAATCTCTCGGTCATCGCCCGCGTTGTCCGGACCGATACCGGCGACCTGATGCTGTTTCTCACGGACATCACCCGCATCATCTCGCTCGAGCAGGATGCCCTGCAAAACCGGAAACTTTCGGAGATCGGCCAGATTGCCAGCGGCGTGGCCCATGACTTCAACAACGTCCTTTTCGCCCTCGGCGGTAATATTGACGCCATCGAGACCTCTGTGGGGCCCGACGCGCTGCGGGAAGTGGAACCGCATATCCATTCCTCCCGCCAGGTGATCGGACGCGCCGCCGCGCTGACCTCCAGTCTGCTCTCCTATTCCCGCAGGCAGGTTCTGACGCCGGAAACGATTTCCGCGTCCCGTCTCCATTCCGCCATCTCCGCGCGGATCGAGGTGCCGGACAACATCAACCTCGCCCTCGACATCCGGTCCGAAATGGCCATCCACGCGGACATGCGCTACCTTATGTCCGCCCTGCAGCAACTGGCCCGCAACAGCGTGGAAGCCATCGACAGCAGAGATGGCCGCATCGAGATCGTTGTCACGGACGCGGTCGATACCCCGTCCGACTCGCCGATGGTGCGCATCCGCATCCGCGATACCGGAGGCGGCATTCACGAAAACATCCTGCCCCATATTTTCACACCGTTCTACAGCACCAAATCAAACGGTCATGGCACGGGTCTGGGGCTCAGCATGGCCATGGGATTCGTGGAACAGTCCGGCGGCCGCATCACCGTCCGCAACTGGATGCGCGGTGCGGAATTCTCGGTCTTCCTGCCCGCGAAAGACGTCGCCAGGGCACCGGTACAGCCTGAGGATGACACCGGCACACTTCTACTGCCGGGTTCAAAACAGCTGCATCGTCCGGTCCGCTGCCTGCTGCTGGAGGATGACGCCGACTGCGCGCGTGTCTTCGGTGCCCTGCTCTCCAAACATGGCTTCGATGTCGTTCATTGCGCCAGCAACCTCGAAGCCGCCGAAAAACTCGATGCGGGTTTCGCGCCGGAGTTCATGATCTCCGACTGGTCCCTGCCCGACGGCAACAGCAGCGAGACCATAAAACGTGTCATCGCGGACCACGCCGGGGTCCGTATCCTGCTCGTATCGGGTTACATCACCGAGGATCTGGGCAACTTCTGCCGCAGCTATGGCGTTGAAAGTGCGAACAAACCCGTCACTCTGGAACACATCCTCGCCTGCTACAGGGGCGACCGCCCAGGCACCGCTCCCGTCCCCTTCCCTACCGGCGACAGACCGCGCCGCAACCGCCAGTTCAACGGTGAGTCGCCCGGATTGGAAAACGCCGTGTCACTCGATGACTACCGCTAAACGCCGACGGAGGTCGAAATCCAACGGCGTTATTTTCGGAAAAAAGAAAGGGAAAGCGCCGCCAAATTTGCCCGTGATTCAGGTCCAATAATCTGGAGCCGTTTCCCTCTCACAAAGGGTTAGCCTCAGTGTATTTTGCCAAAAAAGCCAGAAACGCCCGGTCCGGATCCTGCGGCGCGTCCCGGCCCTTTGCCCAGGATCGCCACTCTCCCTCAACAAAATATATGTCATACCCTGGGTAGCGCAACCGCGCCGTCTCATAGGTCTCCGGTCGCAGCGACGGTCCCTGCCGCTCCAGCCATTCCGGCCTGGGTTTCTGCAACACACCCGCGTCGGCGGTCACCGTTTCGGCCGCACCGGAGGCCCGGGCTTTCCGACCCACCTTCGAATAGGTGATCTCGCGCTCGCTGGCCTTGACCCCGTCCGCGTCCTTTCGCCACCAGCGCAGTTCCACATGCGTCACGCTCCGCCCGGTCTTTCGCGGCGTGATCTCCACGATGAAATCCGAGAGCGTGCTGACCTCCTCCACCGCCGGCTGTATCGCCCGCAGGTTGAGGTTCGACCAGTTGGCCAGCTTGCCCTTCGGAACCCCCAGCACGCCGCGCAACTGTTCCAGCGAGAAAACCTCCGACGACCGGTACTTCAGGTTTCCGCGCTTCTGCACCATCTCATAAAGCGTCAGCGCATATTTGGACGAGAGTGCAAACATGATCTCCCGCTGAAGACGGGCGAAAATGGTGGAGTTACGAATGATCCGCCTCAACCGGCTAGGGATCTCATAGGTCAGCAGCCCGTCGCGCCGAAACCCCTCGATGTTCCCGCCCAGAAGCTGCACCCGCTCAATCGCCGGTTCGCCCTCATGTACAATCTGCACCCGTACCACCGCAGCCATGAGACGCTCGATGCTCTCCCCGACCCTGTCATTGGAGTTATGCGATCCGCGCAGCACCGATTTCGAGATCACATGCTCCACCGGCTTGTCGATGGCGTCCCATGCATGTTCCAGAAGCTGGTTGTAAATGCGCCGGTCATTTAGCGTTAGTGGCGTGACCTCCACGAGGTCCACTAGTTCGCCTGGTTTGACCAGACTTTCCGCATTTGGTTGCGCACTGATTGTGCGGTAGGGTTTCCTGTCGCTCGCTGCCATGATGCCTGCCAAAACTTACTTTTTTTATGCTTTACGTGTAAGTTTATGGGTGTTCCGGGACCAGGGCAAGAAAATTTCAGATACCCAAAAAGTAAGAGGTGATTCGCATCACATTCGGTAAAGGGAATCACCCGCCCGGGAAAAACCGCAAGCAAATCAAGCGCTTAAATTCAGGGCTCAGGCATCCCAAAAAGTAGCGCATGGATAATCCCGAAAAGTAACGTTTGGGCACCCGAAATGTAGGTTTTACCGCCCCGAAATGTATGGCAAACCGCCCCAGCACGTAAGGTTTCACGAAAATAGTTCATTAGTATCAGTAAGTTAATTAACATGAACACTGGAACTTAAGAATCTGAACACAGTGTTTTTTGCGGTAAAAAATATTTGCTCCGACCGCCGGTCCGACTCAAAACCTCCCGATTTCGCTGATTTCGTCGTTTCGGCCCTGTTCACACCAACACATGTTCCGATAAACGGGAGAAACACACCTAAATTCCCGTACTCGCGCATCCACCCTGAAATTCCGCTTTTTTTCGCGTGGAACCGAAAACCTCGAACTTGCGACAACCCGCGCGGGCACTATGATTCGCGTAAGGTATTCATGAGGACCATATGACCCCTGCCCCGTTTCCGGAAGTAAATCTGGACAAACTGGACATCCTCGCGGACCGTGCCAGCACCGTCATGGAACGCCTGCGCGACCGGGTTTATTCCCCCGGAGTTCAGAAACGTCTCGAACTGACCTTCAACGTCAAAACCGCCGCCAACATGATCGGCCGCTCCGAGAAGCTGATCCGCGACGCCGAAGCCGACGGACGCCTCCCGGAACCGGAAAAGGACCCGGTCACCGGCCGTCGCAACGGCTACAACCTTACCCAGATCAACAACATGCGGCACGTATTCGGCACCCTTCCGTTCCGGGACGACAGCGACGAGGCCATGGTTCTCGCCGTCCAGAACTTCAAGGGCGGCGTCGGCAAATCCACGGTCGTCTGTCACCTCGCCCAGTATTTCGCACTGCGCGGCTACCGGGTCTGCATCGTCGACTGCGACAGCCAGGCATCAACCACCTCCATCTTCGGCCTCAACCCGGATGTGGACGTGGATGAGGACGAGGACACGCTCTACCCGTTCTTCCGCCACGGCGGCCCGACCAGCCTCAACTACGCTTTGCGCGCCACCTACTGGCCCGGGATCGCGCTGATCCCCGCCAACCTCGGCCTCTATGACGCCGAGTACGAATTCGCCGCCCGCATGGTCCGCGAGGACAGTTTCGTCCTCGACCGCCTGCGCATGGGCATCGAGAGCATCAAGGACCGTTTCGACATCATCCTGCTCGATCCACCGCCCGCGCTTGGAATGATTTCCCTGTCGGTTCTGCGCGCCGCTAACGCTCTGCTGATCCCGGCGCCACCGAACAATATCGACTTCGGCTCAACCGCGCACTTCCTCAAAATGATGTCGGCCACACTCGGTGAGCTGGCCGAGGCCGGTGGCGAGCGTTCCTATGCCTTCGTCAAAATCCTGGCCACCAAAATGAACGACAACAAGTCCGCTCATGTAGCCATCAAGCGCATGATGGACGCCGTATTCCCGGAAGACATGATGCAATCCGTCCTAAAGGACAGCGCCGAAATCGACAACGCCACCGCCAATCTGCAAACCGTCTACGAGATCACCGGCCCATCCACGCGCAGCGATACCCACAAACGCTGCCGGGCTTATCTCGACGCGGTCGGCCGCGAGGTCGAAATCCTTGTGCGCAAGACCTGGCCCAGTCACCATACCGATCTGAGAAAGGAAGGTATCCTGTGAGCAAACGTCACGACGCCGTATTCGATGCCGTGTTGAGCGGCCTTGGCGACACCCGCGAAAAACGCTCCGCCAAAGACGGCTCCGGCACCCGGTTTCTCAAACGCGGGACCGCCATCAGCGAACGCATGTCCGGCGAGCTGGAGGAGAAAACCCTGCACTGGGTCGACCCGGCCGAATGCCGTATGTGGGACCGCCACAACCGCGACTACGACCTTCTGACCGAGGACAACTGCCGTGAGCTGATCGACGGGATCCGGTCGCAGGGGCGGCAGGAATTTCCCGCCATCGTGCGCCGTCTCAACGATGACGGCCCGCATGCCTACGAGGTCATCTGCGGCGCCCGGCGGCACTTCGCCGTCTCCTGGCTCCGTCGCAACAACTACCCGCAGTTCCGCTACCTGGTCGACGTGCGCGACATGTCCGACGAGGAGGCGTTTCGCCTCGCGGATATCGAGAACCGCGACCGGGAGGACATCTCCGATTACGAGCGCGCCATCGATTACGCCAAGGCCATAAAGCTCTATTACGACGGCAAACAGAAGACCATGGCGCAGCGGCTCGAGGTCAGTGAAACCTGGCTCTCGCGCTACCTCGGCCTGGCGAAGCTGCCCGCTGAGATCGTCGATGCGTTTCACCTGAAAACCGACATCCGCGAGTTGCACGCACGCACCCTGAACCAGATCATCCTGAAGCCCGCCGACCGCAAAAAGGTCTTCGCCGAGGCCGCACGTCTGCGCGAGCTTCAGGAGGGCGCGAGGGCAGGGCGCGAGGCGCCGGTCGACCCGGTCAGGGTGGTCTCAATCCTCAAAGCCGCGGTGACCGCAAAACCTGCCGCGAGGCCCGCTGCGAAGAAGTTCGCGGCCAAATCCGGGGACGCGGTTATCACCGCCAAAACCCGGGGCAGGGCGGTCGTCCTTGAGTTTCCCGGCAGCGCCAGCCGCGAGGATCTTGAATCCGCGTTCCAGGCTTTTCTTAATGACCGGTTCAAATAGATTGCCAATTGGCAAGAAACACGATTTACTGTTTAAAAGCAAATATTTAAGTGAAATACGGGGTGTGTCAAAACCATGCTGTTCCTCGGAGACGTCGCCCACCCATTTAAAACACCGCCTGACTGGGCCGCGCTCCAGTCTCTCGCGGCGTCGGACGGCACCGTTCTCAACCTTGAGGGGCCTCTGACGGATACCACGGACCATCTGAACAGCCGCGTTCTCTTCAACCACACATCCGTTCTGCCGACCCTGAAATCCATCAATACCAAAGTCGCGGCACTCGCCAACAACCACATCCACGACCTGCCAAACGGCGTCGCAAACACCCAGGATATCCTTGCCCGCGAGGGCATCCCAACCGTCGGGGCAGGGGCAAACCTCACCGACGCCTCCGCACCGCTCCACGTTTGCCACCAGGGCCATGACTGGATCTTCCTCAACGCCGGCTGGTGCACAATCCGGTGCACTCCTGCCGGCCGCAACACACCCGGCACCTGCCCGCTCGATCCACGCGCACTGGTCGCCCGCATCACCGGGTTGCGGGCCCAAAACCCTCGCGCCGTGATTGTCCCCATGCTGCACTGGAACTACGAACTGGAACCCCATCCCCAGCCCGCGCATCGTCGTCTCGCCTTCGCAATGATCGAGGCCGGTGCGGACCTCATCATTGGCCACCATCCCCATTGCGTCGGCGGTTTCGAGTATCACCTCGGCCGCCTGATCGCCTGGAGCCTCGGCAACTGGTGGCTGCCCCAGGGCGTGTTCTTCGACGGTCGCCTCAGTTACCCCGACGACACCCTGAACCAGGTCGCCCTCGAATGGCACCTCGACGCCCCCGCGCGCCTCCACCGCTTCGCGTATGAGCGTGAGCAACACACCATCCGTGCCACGGGCTCCGAGACCCTCTCTCCAACCGCCGACATGACCGCCCACGCCCCCTATGCCGGAGCGAGCCATGCCGACTACCTCGACTGGTTCCGCGCCAACCGCCAAAAGAAAAAACTCCTGCCGATCTACACCGACCCCGATGCCCGCGTCGCAAACCTCTGCCGCGACCGTTGGACCTCCCTGCGCCATCACCTTCTCATGGGCTTCAAAAAAGTCCGGCGCGACATCTAGGGCAGGGGAGCCCCGGCCAAAAGCCCGGGGAGATTTAAATGCTGGAATTTATCGCAACAGGCATCTAATGTTTCCAAATGGAAAATTTGAAAAATTTGTAAAGCGTCTCATGATTTCACGAAATTCCCTTTTTTCCCCGGCCCGGAAACCGCCCTGCGAAGGCGAAGACACCTGATGGCTGCGAAGAAATCCTATCGTACGATGGAGGAGTTTGCCGCCGCCTGTGGCGTGTCCCGGCCCACACTTGCCAAGTACTTCGCCGACCCTCTGAACGTGAAGGAATCCACCCGTAACCGGATTGAGGCGGTTCTCAAAAAATCCGATTTTGAGCCCAACTCCTTCGCCCGCCACCTCAACAGCAAACGGGTCCGCAATATCGGGATCATCATCCCGACCATGTACGACCCGTTCTTCAGCAAGTTCCTCGCCCGCATTGAACTCAACCTGCGCGACCAGGGCTTCTGGCCGATCCAGATCTCCTGCCACACCCTCCCCGAACTGGAGGAGGAAGCGGTGCGCAGCATGCTGGAATTCAAGGTCCAGGGCGTCATCGTCTCACCGCTCGGGGCCACCTCCAAGCCCGGCGTGTTCGATCGCCTGCGCGACTCCGTTCCCATGGTCAGCTTCGACGTGTCGCTGGGGGACGACGTGCCTTTCGTGGGCAATGACCACACCCAGAGTGTTACGGCGATGGTGCAGTATCTCTGCCGCTCCGGCGAGCCGCCCATCCTGCTCGAAAGCACACACCTCACCGACAACGCCCAGATCCGCCAGAACGGTTACCGCGCCGCCATGTGCAGCGAGGGTGTGGAGCCGATGGTCATCGACTGCAACCTGCCACGGTCCTGGGATTTTGAGCGGCTGGGCTATGACCGCATGAAACTGCTTCTGGCGGAAAAGGGCGGCCTTCCAGGTCGCACGCTGCTCTGTGCCAATGACCGGTTTGCCTTCGGTGTCATGGCCGCCGCCGGTGAGGCCGGGCTCAAGGTGGGCCGCGATCCCGGGGCCGACATCCGTGTCGCCGGGCACGATGACCATCCCATGAGCCGCTACATCTGGCCACCGCTCACCACCATGGCGCAGGACACGGACGAGATCGCCGACCGCACCGTGCAACTCCTTATGAAGCGCATGGATGACGCCGCGCTTGGCCGCGAAACACCGCCCCAGCGGATCATCATCGATTCCAAACTGATGATGCGTCAGTCCGCCTGATCCGCGGCCTCCAGCCACGCCCAGGCACTGCACAGCCATTTGAGCGCCTCAGAAGCCTCAGGAATGCGCCTGTCCATGGAGACGAACCCGTGGATCTGTCCGGGCCATGTGCGTGTTACGGCGCGACTCTCGCGCTCCAGTCGCGCCGCATAGGCCGCTCCCTCGTCATGCAGGATGTCATGCCCCGCCAAAACCACCGCAGCCGGTGCCACCTCGTCCAGCGACTTCGCGCGCAGCGGTGACGCCCTCCAGTCGTCAAACTGCTCCGGCCCGTGCAGGTAATGATCCCGAAACCATGCCATCTCCGCAGCCGAGAGCCCAAACCCATGACCATACCTCCGGAAACTGTCTGCTGTCTGGCCCTGATCCGTATTCGGATAAATCAGCAGCTGCGCCGCAAGCGGAGGCACGTCCCCGTCCCGCGCCATCAGAGCCAGCACCGCCGCCAGGTTCCCGCCCGCACTGTCGCCGCCAACTGCAATACGCTGCTGGTCAACACCAAATTCCCGCGCGGCCCCCGCGATATGGCGCAGGACCGCCGCACAGTCATTCAGCCCGGCAGGGAAGGGGGCTTCCGGCGACAGCCCGTAATCGGGCGCAATGACCACCGCCTTGGCCAGATTGGCAATCTGCCGACAGATCCCCTCATGGGACTCCGGCGACCCGAACAGCCACCCGCCGCCATGCAGGTACATCAGCGCGGGCGCACCGCTGGAAGGCGCACCAATGCCGCGCCATCCCATTACCTGGACCTCACCCACCGTGATCTCGAACCGCGCCGCAACGGCCACATGCGGGCTTTGATCCGCCGCGTAGCCCTCCGCGAACCGTCGGCGCGCCTCCACCGCCGACAGGTCGGTCAGCGGCGGCAGCCCGACCTCCGCCATCCGCGCCAGATGGGCAGCGGCGGATGCGTCCAGCCCGCTCATTGCAGCAGTGCTTTCGCGTCTTCTTCCGTCAGCGCCTCAGGCTGACAGTCCACCGGTGCCACATCCACCGCCCGTCCGGTGCCACCGGCTGTCAGAACCGCTTCCAGCACCTCCAGAACATGCAGCGCCAGCCCGGCCGAGGCCCTTGGCCGTGTCCCCTCGCGCAAAGCCCGCGCCATGTCGGCGAGCCCCACCATCCGGTAATTCGCCCGGTCCGGGTTGACCGTAGGCCAGTTAAACCCGCCAAACGTGAACCGCGCGGTGTCGGTGTCCTCCCACGGCGCACCAGCCCGCGACAGGCCAATCACACCGCTGAAATTGTCCGGATCGGGCAGACGCAGGGAGCCCTCCGTGCCGTGCAGTTCAATCGGTGGCGGCGTATGCCGGAACACGTCCCAGGACGCCCCAAAAGTCACCTTCGCCCCACAGGCAAATTCCAGCAGGGACAGTACGCTGGTCGGCGTTTCCACCGGAAATGTTGTTCCCTGTTTCGGCCCCTGCGCCGTGATCAGCCGCTCGGTCTGACCACTGGTCGACACCGCATGCACCCGCGAGACCGGCCCCATCAGGTTGACCATCATCGTCAGGTAATACGGCCCCATATCCAGAACCGGGCCACCACCCGGTTGGTAATAGAACGACGGGTCGGGATGCCAGTGCTCCATGCCACGGCCCATCATGAACGCCGTGCCGATCACCGGCCTGCCGATCGCGCCTTCCTCAATCAGTCGCCGCGCGGTCCGACCCGCGGCCCCCATGAACGTATCCGGCGCGGAGCCCACCGTCAGACCGCGTTTGTTGGCCTCCGCCAAGATGGCCCGTCCGCCGGCGGCGGTGTCACTCAGCGGCTTCTCCGTGAAGACATGCTTGTTCTCCGCGAGCGCCCGCATGGTCACGTCGAAATGCGCGGCCGGCACGGTCAGGTTCAAAACCAGGTCGACCCCCGGCGCGGCGAGCAGGTCATCGACCTCCATCGCCGTAACCCCAAATTCCGCGGCCCGTTTTGAGGCGGTGGTGGGGTTGAGATCTGCACACGCGACCACCTCCACCCCGATGAAGAGTGCCGCATTACGCATATAGGCCTCGGAGATGCTGCCGCACCCGACCACGCCGATGCGAAGCCTGTCACCTGATGTCCCGGTCATGGTTCTGGACCGTCCCCCCGTTGTTATTGTGAACCGGAACTTTCAATTCCGGTTCTTAAAAATTGACTGTATGGAATAAATAATCTTACATTATGTAAAATTGCAAAGTGTTTATGCCGGCCCCGAACAATGGAGGGCCGCCGCACGGGAGGATCAGTCATGAACGAACGCAGCCTGAAATACGGATGTCAGACCTTTACCTGGGAAATGCTCGGCGACGCCTGGACCGGCACCGCCGACGATCTTGTGCAGGCTATCGCCGATGCGGGCTATCAGGGTATTGAGATCACCGATACCATGATCGGTGACTACGCCTCACGCCCGGCAGACTTTGCCAAACGCCTGGACGATGCGGGTCTGTCGCTCGTCTCCTTCGCCTACGGCTCCGACGGTGGATTCACCGAGCCCGACCAGGCCGAAGCCGACCTGGAGGCCTGCCGCCGCTGGGCCGGATTTGCCGCGCATTTCCCCGGCGCCCTGATCTCCATGGGCTCCGCCACCGTCATGTCCCCCGGCGACCGCTCCGCGAAATTTAACGTTGCGGCAGACATCTACAACCGCTCAACCGAACTGGGCAAAAGCCTTGGCGTCACCGTCGCTCTGCACCCCTCATCCCATCACAATACGCTTCTCTTCGACCGAAATGACTACGACCAGATCTTCGCACGTCTCGACGGCGGGGTAGGGTGGGTGCCTGATACCGGCCACATCCTGCGCGGCAACCAGGACATCATGGACGTGATGGCCACCTACGCCGACCGCATTCGCTATGTTCACCTGAAGGACGTGGACGCGTCCGGCGACTGGGCCATGCTCTGCGACGGTGTCTGCGACGTAAACGCGGTCATTAACTCCGCCCTGACCGCCCCCAACTTCAACGGATGGATCGTGGTCGAGGAGGAATCGGAGGAGGCGGGCAAAGACCCCTCCGCCGCCGTGAAAACCAACTTTGGGCGCATGATGGCCCTGCGTTCCGTGGAAGCCTGACGCCTAGGCGAACAGCACGTCGATATTCCGGTCCCGAAGCCGCTTGCGAATCGGTGCCGGAAGCCCGCTGTCGGTAATCACCAGATCCACCCGTGACAGCGGAAAAGCCTTCGACGGTCCGCCCACGTCCCACTTTGTGGAATCCACCACCAGAACCACCCGCCGCGCCATCTGCATCAGGTTGCGTTTGCTCCGGGCCACATCCTCGCTCTGGTCCACAATGTCAAAGGAGGAATCGATTGCATGGGCCGCCATGAACACCTGATGCGCCAAAAGCCCGTCCATCTGCTGCGGCCCGACCAGGGTGCTGACCGTGCTCGCATCCACCCGCCCCCCCAGCATGTGAACATCGAGCCCTGGTCGGTCCATCAGCATCTGCGCGATGTTCATGGCCGGGGTTGCCACCATCACGTGGCGCAGTTGCGGCATGTGCATGGCGATGTGCATCGTGGTCGAGCCGCTGTCGAAAATCACCGACTGGCTGTTCACCAGCTGCTGCGCCGCCATCCGCCCGATCCGGTGTTTCGCATCGGCATTGGACTGCATGCGCCTGTCAAACGCCGCATCGGGCGCGCTCTGGGGCAGGGCAATTGCACCGCCATGGGTTTTCTTCAGCAGCTCGCGGTCGTCCAGATTGTCCAGGTCTGTGCGAATCGTTACTTCCGATACCCCGAACCGTTCCGAAAGCTCCCGCGTCCGGACCTGTCCCGCACTGCGCAGCAGATCGACAATCTGCTGACGTCTTTCCTCTGCAAACATGATCGCCTCCGTCGCCTCCCGATTTGGAATTTTTGTGATTGTTCCCAAGCCAGCGCCCAAACTAATCAGTTTCGAAAGAAAACAAAAGATATCTTTTCGTTTGGCTTTCGTTTAGCCAGTTTTCATCTGACCAACACAGCTTTTGGAGAAAGCCAGAATAATGACCCTAGGAACCCAGGTCCGACTGTCCCGCCTGTTCTCGCACCCGTCCGGAAACCTGTTCGGCGGTGCCGTTGACCACTTCGTGGGATATGGCGACGTGCGGAAGGGTGGTCTCGCCGACCTGCCGGGCGCGCTTGACCGTGTCATGGCCGGCGAGCCCGACTATGTGAGCATTCAGCCCGGCGCAGCGCGTCACCTCTGGCCGAAGTATGTCGGCAAGGCCTCCCTGGTCATTCAGGCCGGCTGCTTCACACCGGACGACCGCATCAGCCAACTGATTGCCACCCCCGAGGATGCCGTCCGTGCCGGGGCCGATGCCCTGGCCGTCGCCATCCCGGTCCGCGGCAACACGGAAGGCCAATACATCCGTTGGCTGACCGATTCCGTGAATGCCGCCGCCCGCTACGGCATGCCGGTGATCGCCCATGTTTATCCCCGCATCTTCACCAACGGCCCCGAGATCGTCTTCACGCCCGAGGAGATCGCCTACGCCGTTCGTATCGGCTACGAGAGCGGTGTGGACGTGGTCAAGGTAGGTTACACCGGTGACTTCGACAGCTTCCAGGAAACCGTCGCCACCTGTCCCATCCCGCTCGTCATCGCCGGTGGCCCGAAAACCGACACGCTGCTGGGCGCATTACAGCAGACCTCCGACGCGATGCGCGCCGGTGCACGTGGAGCCGTGGTCGGCCGCAACCTTTGGGGGCACGGCGATCCGACCAAAGCGGCCCTGGCTTTCAAGGGCGTCATCCACGATGGCCTGAGCGGCGAGGATGCCCTGGCCCGCGCGGGCGCCTGACCGGTGAGCGGGACGATGGACATCCTGGGTTTCGGCGCCATCTCAATGGATCACGTGATCTATGTCGATCAGCCCCTGTCCTCGGGCAAGGGGCGGGTGACCCGCCGGATCACGGCCCATGGCGGCAACGTGGCGACCGCGCTTGTCACCGCCGCCCGCCTTGGCGCGTCGGCCGGGTTCGTCGGCTGGCTCAATTCCGACACCAAACAGGATCCATCCTCCCGCGACCTGCTTGCGAATGGCGTGGACATCTCTCACGCCCCCAAACACCCCGACGCCACCGCCGTCCAGTCGACCATTACGGTCGCACCGGATGGCGAACGCTTCATCGCCTATGACGACGACGTCATGACCGGCACCACTCCGGACCTGTCTGATGATCTGTTGCGGGCCGCGAGTGTGCTGCTCATCGACGGCTATGCGGTGTCCTCCCTCGATGTCGTGGCTCGCGCGAGCCACCTTGGCCTGCCCATTGTCGCGGATATCGAATGGACCGCGCCTTCCGGCACCGACCGCCTGCTCGATCTGGCCGATCACCTTGTCCTGCCCATGGGCTATGCCCGCCAGCACACCGGCTGCGATACGCCTGCCGAAATCGCCAGCGCGTTTTGGACCTCCGACCGTACCGCGGTCGTCCTGACGGATGGGGAGGCCGGATCTTTCGTTCTTCGGCGCGGGCACACCGACTGTGAGCACATCCCGGCTTTCAAAACGCCGGTCATCGACACCACTGGGGCGGGAGACTGTTTCCACGGTGCCTATGCCGTTGCCCTGTCAGAGGGCCGCGACATTCTGGACTGCGTCAGATTCGCCTCCGCCTCCGCCGCGCTCTCCGTCACGGGCCGCGGCGGGCGCGAGGCTCTGCCGACACGCGACGCCGTCGAGCGCCTGATGGCGGAAAAACCGAACGTTTCGTCCAGATAAAAATTACAATACGTAAAATAAAACTTTTCCCACTGTAAAAATGACTCTAGTATGACTGCAACGGAAAAGACTGCCAGGAAGTCGACCCCCATCACATCCGACTCGTGATGGCAGAAGGTCCGGCCCAGGCGAACCGAAAGAGGGGAGGGGAAGATGGCCAACGTCGTTCTCAGGGATATCTGCAAAACCTTCGGGAGCTTTCAGGCGATCAACAACCTGAATCTCGACATTGAGGATGGAGAGTTTCTGATCCTAGTCGGCCCCTCCGGATGCGGCAAGTCAACCGCCCTGCGCATGATCGCGGGCCTGGAGGATGTCTCCAGTGGCAGCATGACCATTGGCGGCGTGGATGTCATCGACATGACACCCAAGGAACGCGACATCGCCATGGTGTTCCAGAGTTACGCGCTCTACCCCCACATGACCGTGGCCGAAAACATCGGCTTCTCCATGCGCCTGTCCGGCTGGAAAAAACCCGACCGCGACGCCCGCGTGGCCGAGATCGCCAAAATCCTGCAACTGACCCCCCATCTTGACAGCCGCCCCGCCAATCTCTCCGGCGGCCAGCGACAGAGGGTCGCAATGGGTCGCGCCATGGTGCGCGAGCCGTCCGCCTTCCTGATGGATGAGCCGCTGTCGAACCTGGACGCCAAACTCCGCGTTCAGATGCGCGCCGAAATCGCCAGCCTCCAGCGGCAGCTTGGCGTGACCACCATCTACGTCACCCATGACCAGACCGAAGCCATGACCATGGGCGACCGCGTCGCGGTGATGAAGGGCGGTGTCCTGCAACAGGTCGACGCCCCCAAACGCCTCTACGAACACCCCGCAAACGCCTTCGTCGCCGGCTTCATCGGCTCGCCCTCCATGAACCTCTACGAGGCCGAACTGCGCGGCGGCGCTCTGCACCTCTCCGGCTTCCAGATCCCCCTGGGCGAGGTCGCCCCCGACCGCATGGCACGGCTTCAGGCGTATGAGGGCGACAAAATCGTCTTCGGCATCCGCCCTGAGGATCTCTACGACAGCACGCTTGAATCAGGCCGAAAACTCCCGACCATCCCGGCCCAGGTTTTCAACATCGAGGAACTGGGCTCCGAAATCATGCTCCACTTCAGCATCGACGCGATCCCGGTCGATTCCGGCGATCCCGATGCGGTGGAGGACCTCAGCGGCTCCTCAAACGGTGTCGCCCGGTTTGAACCGCGCAGCAGCGTCACCCACGGCATGTCCATCGACATGGGCATCGACGTCAGCCGCCTGCACTTCTTTGACCCCCGCACCCACGAGGCTGTGTAACGGCGGGCGGGACGACATTTCCCGGCTGGTTTTCGACGCAGCGAATCGTCGTTTGCAGCGTAAATCACCGGGTTTCGACTGGTTTCGGATGGCCGCATCGGACGATAGCGCCAGCCGCCGGAAACACCGTGCCAAAACAACGTGGAGGCTATCGGAATACGTATGAAATTCAGACACTTGACTGTCAAACTTTTACAGAATGTAAAAATAAATTGCTGTTTGTGACAACTTATTATTGACAGAAAGCGGCAAAGAGAACCTACTTGACCAACGCAGCCGAAAAACCGGCGCGACACCTTGACGGGAGGAACCGAAATGAAACTTCAAAAAACAATGGTGGCCCTGAAATCCGCTACCGCAATCACTCTCTTGAGCGCAACCGGTGCCATGGCCGACGTGAGCCTGGAGTTCACGCAATGGTGGGAGCCCGAGCTGCCCGAAAACGCGCTCCGCTCCATCGTCGATGATTTCCAGGCCGCCAACCCCGGCATCACCGTCACCCTCAACAGCGGCCCCTACGCCACGACCCGGGATCAGATCGCCATTGGTGCCGCCACCGGCACACTGAGCGACATCGTCGGTCTCGACGGCGCATGGGTAAATGACCTCAGCAAACAGAACGCCATCGCGGACATGGGCCCGCTGATGGACGCCGCAGAATTCGACCGTGACCAGGTGGCTGACATCATCGAGGTCGACGGCAGGAGCGTCATGTTCCCCCTGGCTTCCTTCGTCTATCCGATCTTCATCAACACGGATATGGCGGCCGAGGTTGGCATCACGGAAATGCCGTCCACCCGCGCAGAATTCCTGGAAGCCGCGCAGAAGATGACCAACGCGGACGAAAACCGCTACGGCTGGACCTTGCCGCTCTCGCTCCAGTCCCCCAGCGGCGTACAGAACGACGTCCTCTCCTGGGTCTGGGCCTCCGGCGAAAGCATGATGGACGGCGGCACGCCCAACCTTGAGGGCGAGGCGGTCATCGCCGCACTCGACTACATCAAGTCCATGGACGAGGCCGGCGTCATCGCACCGGGCATCTCCTCCAAGACCGAGCAGGAAAAAGTCGAGGAGTTCGTCAACGGCCGCGTCGGCATGATGGTCGACACCCTCGCCCACGTGAACCTCATCCGCGACCGAAACCCCGACCTGAACTTCGAGATCACGGCCATCCCGGTCGTAGAGGGTTACGACGGCGCCCGCGGTCTGCCCTACGCCTCCTGGGGCATCGGCATCTCCGAGAGCACCGAGCATAAGGAAGAGGCCTGGAAGTTCGTCGAGTACATGATGTCCGAGGAGGTCAACGCCCGCCTCGTCTCCATCGCCAACGCCTTCCCCGGCAACGTCAACGCGAAGCCTGACTTCGTGACCTCCGACCCGGCCTTCGGCAAGGCGTTTGAGATCTTCCAGGAAGGCTACCTCGCCAATGAGTTCACCGGCCTTCCGGTCGCTGTAGACCTGATGCGCCAGTTCAGCGTCGAGATCCAGAAGATGCTCGATGGTCAGCAGTCCCCGGCCGAGGCCGCCGCTGCTGCCCAGGCAAGCTGGATGCAGGAATTCGAACAGTAAGATCCGTCCTCCCAGCGGACCCGGAGGGCGGCACCGGAAAATCCGGCGTCGCCCTCCAACCCCCTCATCCAAGCCCAGGAAAGACCGGCATCCCGCGCGGATCGCCGCATTGACCAACCACGGAGCGGCCAGGCCTTGTCACTGACCCAAACAGCCCCCAGACGCGTTTCCCGCAAAATGACGCGGTCACTGATACCCTATGTCTATCTGTCTCCGGCGCTGATTTTCCTGGCCCTGCTGATGATGGTCCCGATGATCTCGGTGATCCTCTACTCCTTTCAGGAAAGCGCGATCCTGCGCCCCGACACCACCTTCGCGGGCCTCAAACACTATGCCGCGGTTCTGGGTGATCCCATCTTCTGGGCCTCCCTCTGGCACACCGCCTACTTCACCGCCATGAGCGTCGTCTTCCACATGAGCATCGGCCTCGCGTTTGCGCTCATGCTCAACAGCGACCGCATCAATCCAAAACTGCGCAGCGTCCTGCGCGTGCTCTATATCCTGCCCTGGCTCTTCACCGCCGTAATCATCGCCGTGATCTGGCGACTGATCCTTGAACCCAACGGCGTGGTGAACAGTCTGCTGATGACGCTCAACATCATCGACACCAAAATCGAATGGTTCTCGAATCCGGCCACGGCACTGCACGCGGTCACCGCGGCCAATATCTGGGCGGGCTATCCGCTCTTCATGGTCAGCCTGCTTGCCGGCCTCCAGGGCATCCCCCG
This sequence comes from Amaricoccus tamworthensis, assembly GCF_049800875.1. Lineage (NCBI taxonomy): Bacteria > Pseudomonadati > Pseudomonadota > Alphaproteobacteria > Rhodobacterales > Paracoccaceae > Amaricoccus > Amaricoccus tamworthensis. The sequence goes on from NZ_JBNAFV010000009.1 coordinate 147,728, forward strand.
CGATCTCTATGAGGCCGCCGACATTGACGGCGCCAACGGCATCCAGAAACTCGCCTTCATCACCATCCCGCAGCTCATGCCGATCATCATCAGCATTTCCCTGCTCGATTTCATCTGGACCATGCATGTCTTCCCGCTGATCTGGATGACCACCGGTGGCGGTCCGATCTATGCCACCGAGGTTCTCAGCACCTATACGTATAAACTTGCCTTCGCACAGTTCGACATGTCCCAGGCGGCGGCAAGCTCGGTGCTCATCCTGATCATCTCGCTCTGCTTCACCTTCTTCTACATCCGACACCAGAAAGCACGGTAACCCCCATGCGACGATCCAAACGCAGAAAAGAGAGACTGCTGACGCTGGGCCTTTATGCCGGTCTTCTGGGCGGTCTCCTGTTTGCCACCTTCCCGATCTTCTGGATGCTGAGCAGTTCGTTCAAATCCAACACCGAGATCTTCGCTCTGCCGCCGACCGTGCTGCCGAAGATGTTCACGGTCGAGGCCTACATTGCGATTTTCACCGACGGCCAAAAGCTGCGCTACTTCTTCAACAGCTACCTGGTCGCTTTCGCCGTAACCGGCCTGACCGTCTTCATCGCACTGCTCTCCGCCTATGCCTTCAGCCGGTTCCGTTTCATCGGCAAGAACAGCCTTAACACCATCATCATCAGCACCCAGACCATTCCGCCCATCACGCTTTTGATCCCGTTCTTCGGGATGGTCGTGAGTTACGGCCTCTTCGACACCTACTGGGCATTGATCCTGACCTATATGGTCTTCACGCTGCCCTATGCGATCCTGCTGATGACCGGCTACCTCAACACGCTGCCCCGCGACCTCGACGAGGCCGTGGCGGTGGACGGCGGCTCAAGCTGGACGGCCCTCTGGCGTGTTATCGTGCCGGTCTCGCTGCCGGGCATCGTGGCCACCTCAGTCTATACCTTCCTGCTCTGCTGGAACGAGTTCCTCTTCGCCCTGACCCTGACCAAATCATCCGACATGCGCACCGTGCCAATCGGGATCCAGATGCTGATGGGCCAGCACGCGTTTGAATGGAACGAGATGATGGCCATGAGCGTGTTGGGCTCCGTGCCGCTGATGCTGGTCTATCTCTTCGCACAAAAATACTTCCTGGCCGGCATGACCGCCGGGGCCGTCAAATAAACAGAACATTCCGGGGGAACACATGAACGGACTGGACAGAGGCGCAATTCTCGTCACGGGCGCCAGCGGCGGCATTGGCGGGGCTACCGTGCGACAGCTTCGCGCGGCGGGCGCGGATGTCATCGCCAATGGCCGCAATGAGGAGGCCCTGGCCGAACTGGCGAAGGACACCGGCTGCCGCACGCTGCCTTTCGACCTCGAATCCGAGGACAGCATCCGCGACGCTCTCGAAGGTCTCGACCTCTACGGTGTCGTGAACTGCGGCGGCTTCGGCGGTGAGATCGCGACCCCAATGGAGACCGACATTTCCGTCTTTGACAGGGTCATCTCCATCAACGCCCGCGGCGCGCTTCTCGTCACCAAATACGCCTCGCAGTCCATGATCCGTCTGGGGAGGGGAGGGGCCATCGTCAACGTCTCCAGCCAGGCCTCGCTCGTGGGTCTGAAGGGGCATATCTCCTATGGCTCAAGCAAGGCCGCACTCGACAACATCACCCGCGTTTCCGCGCTCGAACTCGGCCCCCATAACATCAGGGTCAACAGCGTCAATCCGACGGTCGTTATGACACCAATGTCCGCCTGGTACTGGGGCCGCCCGGAGATCCAGGGCCCGTTCCTCGAGACCATGCCATTAGGTCGCTGGGCCACCGAGGACGAAATCGCTGCCCCCATCGTGTTCCTGCTCTCCGACGGCGCCTCCATGATCTCCGGCGTCACCCTCCCCATCGACGGTGGTTTCACCGCGGTCTGATCGTAAGGCTTTTCGCACCGCCCCATCGGCCTTCCCGGCGTGTCGGCACGACACGCCATGCCCGACTTTCCCCACGGGAGGGCATACCCGACGACATGAACTGAACGATGGCATCCAGGCTTTTGAAAGTACGCCTCAGCCAACCGGCCCGAAGCCCACCCAAAGTCGGTCATGGCGCGTCCCGCCTCGCGTTGTGCCCTCTAATCCTCCAACCCCGTCAAAAAATCCAGGTCACACCCCCGGTCCGCCTGCTCAACCGTCGTGGCAAACAGCCGCGCGTACCCCCGCACGGGCGTCGCGGGCGCAACCCACTCCGCCCGCCGCCGCTCCAACTCCTCCGCATCTACGAGCAGATCCAGCCTGCGCTCATCCAGCTCCAGTCTGATCCGGTCGCCATCGCGCACCAGCGCCAGCGGTCCACCCACGGCCGCCTCCGGCGCCGCGTGCAGAACAACCGCGCCATAGGCCGTTCCCGACATTCGCGCGTCCGAAATCCGCACCATGTCCCGAACACCCGTCGCGGCCAGCTTCTTCGGGATCGGGATCAACCCCGCTTCCGGCATCCCCGGTGCGCCCACCGGCCCGGCATTGCGCAGCACCAGAACATGCGCCTCCGTCACCGCGAGGTCCGGATCGTCGATGCGCGCATGCAGGTCCTCCAGACTGTCAAACACCAGTGCCGGCCCCTCATGTGAGCGCAGCGCCGGGGTCATTGCCGCCTGTTTGATCACCGCACCATCCGGCACCAGGCTGCCCCGAACCACGGCAATCGCGCTGCCCTCCGTCACCGGATTGGCAATGTCCCGAATAACCTCCCCGTCGCGCCACTTCGGCCAGGCGTCCAGAACCTCACCCCAGCTCCGACCGTCCGCCGTGGCGGTGTCCACATCAAACAGCCCCTCCCGCGCCAGTTCGCGCAACAGAGCGGGCAAACCACCGGCCGCATGGAAATCCTGCATATAAACCCGCCCAACCGGTTTCAGATCCGCCAGGATCGGCACCTGTTCGCCCAGCCGGTCCAGCTCATCGAGCGACAGGCGTATTCCGGCCCGCCCGGCAATCGCGGCCAGATGGATCGGCACATTCGTCGACCCCGCCAAAGCCTGCAGCGTCACACAGGCATTTCGCACCGTGGCCTCCGTCACCAGATCGGCAGGGCAGGGACCCCCGGCCAGCGCCATCTCAACCGCCCGCCGTCCTGAGGCCTCCGCATGTCGCCAGCGCTCCGAATGCACCGCCGGAATGCTCGACCCGCCGGGCAGCATGAAGCCCAGCACCTCCGCCACACAGGCCATGGAACTCGCTGTCCCCATCACCATGCAGGTCCCGTGCGAGGCCATCAGCTGCGACTGCGCCACCTCCAGGTCCTCCGCATCCATTGCACCCGCCCGGTGCTCGCCCCAGAGCCTGCGGCAATCCGTACAGGCGCCAAGCCTTTCGCCCTCCCGCGACCCGGTCAGCATCGGACCCACGGCCACGGACAGGGTCGGCACGTTCGCACTGATCGCCCCCATCAGCTGCGCCGGTATGGTCTTGTCGCACCCCCCGATCAGCACCGCCGCATCCATCGGCAGCGCCTTGAGCATCTCCTCCGTGTCCATCGACATCAGGTTGCGTAGAAACATCGAGGTGGGATGCGAAAAACTCTCATGGAGCGAGATCGTGGGAAACACCATCGGCAGCCCGCCCGCCATGGTCACACCGCGCGAAATCGCCTCGATCAGTTGCGGGGCCGTGGCATGGCACGGATTGAAATCCGACCCGGTGTCACAGATCGCCACAACCGGCTTCTCCAGCGCCTCCGGCCCGTAGCCTTTCGCCTTCAGAAACGCGTCGCGTAGAAACCGCGCAAACCCCCGGTCGCCATATTCGGTCAGCCGCCCGTCCAGACCCTTGCCCGCGCGCCCGGTCATGACAAAATACCGGCATGACAATGACTTACCGCGCAGCATAAACAATTATGCTGCGCAGCATTTCGCGCAGCCAAACCGCAGCTCACAACAACCACCATCCCCGTCCACTCCCGTCCGTTTCCCGGAGCGTGTCGGGATTACCCGGTTGTGTCAACAAGACCAGAGCAGAGTCCGCGACCAGCCCGAATCCGTAAAACCGCATCTCGATGCCGCGCCACCTCGCGCAGCTGCGTCAGACCGGTCTGCGCCATCTGCGTGTCGAGCTCCGTGCGGATCATCGCGATGACCGCATCCACGCCCTTCTCACCCGCCGCAGCCAGGCCATAGGCATAGGCCCGGCCGAGCAGAACACCATTCGCCCCCAGCGCCAGCGCCTTGTAAACATCACTGCCCCGGCGGAACCCGCCATCGATCAGGATCTCGGTACTGCCACCCACGGCCTCAACAATATCGGGCAGGGCATCAATGGTGGACCGGCTCTGGTCCAGCTGCCGCCCGCCATGGTTGGAAATCACCACGCCATCGGCCCCATGGGCCACGCAGGACTTGGCGTCCTCCGCTTCGGTCAGACCCTTGATGATCAGCTTGCGCGGCCAGCGTTCCCGGATCCAGTCCACATCCTCCCAGGTCATTGAGGCATCAACCTTTGAGGCAATGCTCACGGCCTGTTCCAGAGCGTTCCGGCCCATTTCCGGCCGGCTGTCCAGATTGCCAATGCGCGGCACCGCACCTTTGCGCAGAATGCGCGCGCACCACCCCGGCCGCTGTGCCAGAGCAAAAGCCAGCTTCGGCGTAACACCCGTCAGCGACCGGAACCCGTTCCGAATGTCCTTTTCGCGGATCCCATGCACCGGCGTGTCCACGGTCAAAACCAGGGCCTCAACATCCGCGTCAATCGCGGCCTGGATCATCTCCGTGGCCAGTTCCCGGTCCGTCAGGACATAAAGCTGAAACCACAGCGCCCCGTCGGTCTTCTCCCGCAACCGTTTGAGCGAGGTTATCCCAAAGGTCGACAGACAGTAGGGCAGGCCATTGGCATGCGCGGCCCGGGCCGCCGCAATCTCGCCATCCGCCTCGAACAGCCCGCTGAACCCCACCGGTCCCAGGGCCAGCGGCATGGACCGCTCCTTCCCCAGCAAGGGCCCCGCCAGGCTCCGCTCCGACACATCGCGCAGCACCCTCTGCCGCAACTCAATCCGCTGAAAATCGGAGATGTTGCGCCGCGCCGTTTCCTCGCTGAAGGCCGCGCCGTCGATATACTCAAAAAAAACCCGCGGCAGGCGGCGCGCCGCCCGTGCGCGGACATCGTCCATGTTTGCAAACATGCTGGTTCCGTCAGATCCCTGAATCCAAAAGCCCGGTCCTCCCTGACCGGGCCGCTGCTGAATTTGGAGCAGGTTGTGGGGGTGGCGTCAACCCTTGCAAATTCACTGTCAACCAGCCAACATGTCAGTGAAAAAATTTTACCGGAGTCCCCAATGCTGACCAGTCCCGCCGATACTTCCGCAGCCGTTCACTGTCCGAATGCGCATCTTTTTGGCGTGTCCGCCGCGATGGTGACGCCGTTCGCTGCGGATGGCTCCGTGGATCTGGAACGCCTCGTTGCCCTGGCTCGCGACATCGTGGCCGGTGGCGCACAGGGCGTGACCCTGTTCGGCACCACGGGCGAGGGGGCCTCCATCGGACCCTCCGAGCGCCGCGCCATGCTGGAGGCTGTTGTCGGACGCGCGGTTGAGCCCTCCCAGGTCACGGTCTGCATCGCGGCCTCCGACATGGAAACCGCAGTCGCCCAGGCCCGGGAAGCATTCGGGTTTGGCGTGCGCCGCCTGCTGCTGGCGCCGCCATACTATTTCAAGGGTGTCGATGACGACGCGCTTTTCGCCTGGGTCTCGGACTTCATCCGCCTGACCGCCGACGCCGCGCCGCAGATTATCATCTACCACATCCCCCAGGTCACCGGCATCCGCTTCGACGCCGCCATAATCCGCCTGTTGAAACAGGCTTTCCCGGAGGAAATCTTCGGTGTGAAGGACAGCGAGGGCAGCTGGGACCACGCCCAGGAAATGCTCGCCATTGACGGTCTTGCCGTCCTGATCGGAGATGAGCGTCTGCTCGCCCGTGCTGCGCCGCTCGGTGGCGCCGGGGCGATCAGCGGCATGGCCAACCTGCTGCCCGCCCGCATCTCGGCTCTCGTCCATCAGGGCCAACAGGACCCCGCACTGGATGATCTCGTCACCGACATTATCACCGTGCCGGTGACACCACTCATCAAGGCGCTGGTGGGGGCCACGCGCAATGACGACGGCTGGCACGCCACGCGCCCGCCGCTCACTCCGGCCAACGCGGCTATTGTCGAGGCGCTGCAGGGTCGGGTAAATCTGTTGAAAGCCTGAGACAGGGCAGGGGGAGACAACATGACGCTGCGCGACCAGGCCTACGACACCTTCACCGAACAGCTGCTCAACCGCGAGATATCGCTGGGCCAGTTCGTGTCGCAAAGGGAACTGGTCAAGCTGACCGGAATGCCGCTCGGAGCCATCCGTGAGATGATCCCCCGCCTTGAGGCCGACGGCCTGATCCGCCCGGTCCCCAACCGCGGCCTTCAGATCATGCAGGCCGACCTGGGCATTATCCGCAACGCGTTCCAGCTCCGCTCGGTGCTGGAGCGGGAGGCCGTGCGCACCTTCGTCACCGTGGCTTCCGACGCGGAACTGGCCGAGCTGCGCGAGCGCCACCTGGCCATCCGGGCCGAGGCCGCCGGGGGCGTGACCCCTGAACTGCTCGCCCGCGCCCAGCAGATGGACTGGAACATGCATGACCGCATGATCGACGCGCTCGGCAACGACCTGATCTCGTCAATCTATCGTACCAATTCCATCAAGATCCGCCTGATCCGCAATGAGGACACACGGATGCTGCCCGAACTGGTGGTCTCGGTGATGGACGAACATCTCGCCCTTATCGATGCGCTGGAAACCCGCGACCCCGATAAAGCCGAGGCCGCCCTGAACGCCCATCTCGACAGTGCCATCCAGCGTGTGGTGCGGATCTAGGCCGCGCCTCAGCCCAGGATCTGTTCCGACACCAGGCGCTGCAGTTTGCGGCCATCCGGGTCCAGCCCGGTTTTCAGCTTCGTGAAACCCTCGGACCAGGCCGATGTCCGGATGCGCAGCGGCGGCTCCTCCGCCTCCATCACCCGCATCACGACCTCCGCCACCTGATCCGCGGTCTGGTAGGCGTCGCCACCCTGACGGTTCCGCGACCCGGCCACATATTTCTGCAGGATCGGCAGATACTCATCCTCCAGCATCCCGCCGGTTTCCTCGATCTGGCTCAGGACGGTGTTGGCAAATTCCGACGCGATCCCGCCGGGCTCCACGGCCGTAAACTCAATGCCAAAGGCCGGCGTGATGTAGCTCGCCATCGATTCCGTCAGTCCTTCGACCGCGAACTTGGCCCCGCAATAGACCTCGTTGAACGGCTGCCCGACCAGCCCGCCAACCGAGCTGATATTGATGACATGACCCGAACGCGCCTTGCGCATATGCGGCATGACCGCTTTCGTGCAGCGCACAACACCCATGTAGTTGATGTCGAGAATGCGCTGAACATCCGCCTCGTCAGCCTGCTCCAGGCTGCGGGCGTAGCCCATCCCGGCATTGTTGATCAGAACGTCAATCCGCCCCTCGCGATCCACCACCGCGTCCACCGCCTGGGTGACCGAGGCCGTGTCCTGCACGTCAAGCTGCACCACCTCCATTGACACGCCCGCGGCCTCCGCGGCCTCATCGAGCTGCCCGCGTTTGGCCAGGTTGCGCATGGTGGCGTAAACCCTGTGCCCGGCCCGTGCCGCCTGGACCGCGATCGCGATGCCGAGCCCCGTGGAGGTCCCGGTGACGAGAATTACCTTGTTCATTCCATATACCTTTTAGTGATTTTTGATCGACAGCCAGACCCGGTCAAAGGTCGCCGCAACAACGTCATCAGTGATGGGACGCCCCGAGATCACGGCACCGCGCGCAAGCTGCATCGCCGGTGCCACCAGAAGCAGGGAAAGCATACCCGTATCGAGCGGTGCCAGCGTTCCGTCATCCACCCCGCGCCGCAGAAGGGCCGCAATATCCGCGGCAAACCCGTCCGCAATGGCCTGCTGTTCCGGCAGCAGGATCTTCGCGGCGCTGCCATAGTCGAGAAACAGGAAATCCCGCGGCCGTTCGCGCACGAAGTCAAACATGTCGAACCACATGTGCCGCACCATTCTGGCCGTATCGGCCTCGTCCCGGTGGCGCGTGACGGTCTCGTGAAACTCGGTTTTGAGCTGAAGGTAGACCTGCCGCAGCATGTCGTCCTTGTTCTCAAAATGCACATAGACCGTCCCCGCCGAGACCTTTGCCCGCTTCACAATCCCCGCAACATTCACCGCCGCCATGCCGTTCTCCACCGCCTCCGCGACCAGAGCGTCCTGCAGCTTCTTTCTCGTTTTGTCCTTGCTGGTCCGTGGCATGGCTCTTTCCGTCTCTGACAGCGTCCATCTATGATAATGAATATTCATTATCAATGGAGAATCGAGATTTTCTGGTTTTGGAGAGGTGGTTTTGTCGTTTCCCGGCGTGTCGGCACGACACGCCA